>JAKAOM010000001.1 GCA_021812145.1 Microcaldota archaeon | reverse complement strand
CTTGAACGCTCTGAAAACCATTCTTCTCAACATAAACAGTCAAAACACCACTGCCGTTAAAAACAGCTGTTCCGCTCGCGTCAGTTAAACCGCTGCCTAAAAAAACTCCATTAGCTCCTAAAAATCTTACGCTTGCATTAGCTACGGGAACGCCCCCGCTAAGAACAGAAACCACAAAACTCTGGCTTGAAACAGGCTTTTGAACAAAAGAAAAAACCAGAAAGCCCAAACCAGCCACAATCAGAAGCACTACCACAATGAAAACAGGAAAGCTGGGAATCCCCTTTTTTTCAATTGCAATCGCCACACCCTTCAAAGGAGTATTAGAAATAAAACTATAATATGAATCCTGCAAGCTCATCAAAACTAAAATAAAATACTAAACAAATAAAAAACTATTGATTAATCTTCCTTAACAAGACTTGAAAAAAGATTATTGAATCTTGCTTGAAATGTAGAATGTTGCAGTCTGACTTCCAGGGTTTAAGTCTCCAGAAGGAACGTAGGTCTTTATATTATTTGCAGAATAACACTGCCCATTCATTCCTTCAAACGCCCTAAGGCTTACAAGGTCGAAATTATTCCAGGCAAAAGTTTTCTGTGATGGGTCGAAGTTAAAAGCGTTTGAGCAATCCACATTTCCCTTCTGAACAGTGCTTCCGAAAACCGTTTCAAAAGCCGTAAGCCAGGAGCTTGAACCGCTTCCACTGATTCCAATTCCAACATATGCCGGCTTGTTTCCTCCGAACGCTCCTAGTGTTTGAATAGCTCCCAAAACCATGTAGGGGTAGGTGCATAATCCATTAATCACACTAGTAGACTCGTCAAGCCAGCCAACCTTGCTATCTGGTTTATTCAATACGTTATCTAAGGCATTTGCGCTTTCAAGTTTTCCTGCAGCTTCTTCATCTGCAACTAATGCCTTGTCATATGCACTCTGACTGAATGGAGATGCAGCTCCAGCAGTTTGTAGAGTAGCATCAGCCTTTTCAGAAGCAGTTTTAGTATCATCAATAGCAGTTTTAGTATTATAGCTAGCAGTTTGAATAGAATTACTAGAGTACGCAGCAAGCAGTCCCTTCTCAATCCAACAGCCTGAAACTGACAATGCACTTGAGGATGTGGAACCAAAAACAGCAGTACCACAAGCGCAGCTAGAATCAAAAGTCTGACTTGCATATTCTCCACACAAACTTCCCTGATCTGTAGACGCCTCCTTAGAAACAAGCTCTGTTGCCTTGTAACTAGTTACAATGCTGTTGACAGTATTTGCAACAGGACTTGCAACCTGACAAATGGTGTTAAGAGTGCCTAAAAAGCTTGAAGCATCATAAACATCACCTGGAGTTACGTCAATATGAATGTTTTTGAGAGCAGCATCGAAAGCAGCCGTCGCGGCTGAAAAACTGCCTTGAAAAGCAGCTATTCCTGCAAGATTAGCAGTAGCACCTCCAGGACCATTACCGCCAGCACCTATACAAGAAGAATCACAAGCAGCATAAGTTGCAAAACCAGCATAAGGCACGCTAGCCGATGGTGAACAATAAGTTGAACAGGATGCAGCCAAAGCAATGTTGAATGCTACCGTGCAAGCGCCGTAAGCGGCAAGATCTGAAACTCCACAAGAAGCGAAAGCCTTGCCGGCGTTTACAACCGACTGACCTACGAAAGCTACAGCATTGTAAGCAGGGTGAACCATGTTCACGTTGAAAGAATGACCGTCGCTTAAAGTGCCTCCTGTCCCTGGATAAGCAGAATAATACCACCCGTCGCCGGTGTTCTGGAAGTTCTGAGTTGCAGGGTTGAAGCTCATCGTACCGCACATTTGAACGTTCAAGTTTTGAAGGTGCGCGAAGTCGTTCTGCATTCCAAAACTCAACGGGTTCGCCTGAATGCTCACCGTTCCGTTGGAAGGAGAGTAAGTCAAAGTCAAGCCGTAAACCCCTCTCTGATTCTGCGTTGTACAATTGCTTGGAGTGTTGACGCCTGCAAAACTGAAGTCAACGCTTCCAGAACCGCTCTTTCCAAGCCAGTCAGCGCCGAAAGCAAATGAAATGTTAGTATTATTGACAGAAGCGAAAGCGCTGTAAGGGAAAGATGAAAGCTGAATAGGAGTTCCGAAACTGTTCGGCAAACTTCTTCTAAAAGCAGTGTTGTTCAAAACAGCCAAAGCGCTGCCGTAGAATGAAGAATTTGAAAGCTCCACCAAGTCTGCGAAATCGCTTGAACTGTCGGCAGGAATTTGAGAAGTGCCGCCATAACCCATAGGGTCAAAAGCAGGAGCAGGGATTGTTGTTGAACCGGAAACGTTAATCAAAGGAGTTGGAATTGAATTGTTCATGCTTGAAATAGTGAAAAAACCGCCCTGGTCTTGAAGGGTTATCTGCTGCTGAACGCTGATTTGAGGGTTGTTGAAAGCCCCGCCGTTGGTGTTGTTCAACGGAACCGTTCCGCTCTGCGAGTAAACCCTGTTGTTAATCAAAACGCCAACAGTGTTTGTTTTGCCTGCCGGGTTTACGGAAGTGGACATTGCAGACTCGCTCCACGCTTGCTTTTCAGTTACAGCGCAGTAGCCGTTGCTGCTTGAACCGGTTTGAGAGCAGGAAGTGGGTTTAGTAGAGTTAGCTTGTATTGAAAAGTTAGCGTAAACCCCATTGCATATATTTCCCACGCTTAAACCATTCGAGTTGAAGTTATTCACCACGTTAGGGTTTATTGAGAAAGCGCTGCATTGAGGGTTGGTTGGATCGTACCTTAAAACGTAAACACTGCCACCCCAAGCCTTCAAGTAAGAAGACAAGCCAGAAAGAACAGGATCGTTCTGAATGCTGTTGATTGTAACGCACTGGTCAGTTAGGTTGGTTAAGTGAACCTGCATTCCCTGACCACAGCTGACAGAAGATTGATTCAAAACAAGAAAGACAGCGTCGGCAGGCATTATAGGGTCTGAATAAAACTGAATGCCTGAAGAAGAAGAACCATTCAAAAAGTCAAGGCTTAAATTACCCGCGCTTTGATTATAGTTAACTATATAGCCACTCGGAAGGGCTGGAAGAAGAGAGACTGGCTGCGGAGCGCTGCTTAAATTCACGCTGGTGGTGAAGGAAAGCTTTGAACCATAAGTGAAAACAATGTTTTGAACAGAAGCGTTCCCATTATTGGTTAAATTCAAAACCCCGCTCCCAGTAGAGTTGAAAATAGTCTGGTTTACAATGTTATTAAAGTAACTCCCGGCAGGAGTTAGGTTGGCGTAAGCCAAGGTTAGATAATTGCTGTCAAAAGGAGAGATGGCGGAAGAGCCTATTGAAAGAGGAGTTCCGGCAAAACTGTCGGGATTCATGTCTAAAATATTGTAGAAAACATTCAAAACATTGCCTTGATAGCTGAAGGCAGGAACGTTAACATTGTAGCAGCGAGCTTGGCTTGAAACTCCAGGCACTTCGCAATAAACCTTCAAGCAAGCCTGATCGCTGCAAAGCGTTTCACTATTATTATCCTGAAAAACATGGAAGCGCTGAGTATAAACCGCCGCGTTGCACTCCTGAACTCCAGGCGCTGAAGCCGAAACGTTAAGCCTCGAGTCGAAAGGATCGCGAATGTAAGAATTGTTGGAAGTTTCAAAAACCCTGTAGAAAACATTCAAACCTTCTGGAGAAGAAGCGGTTATCATGAAAGGAATTTGAACAGTATAAGTTGCAACACTTGAAGAAGAAGCGCTTGAAGGAATTTGAGATACTGATTCAACCCACTTGTAAAAACCTAATGAAGTGTTTAAAATAGTTGAACCGCAACCGCTGTTAAACCCAGTGTCACCGCTATCGTTGAAATAGGCAGGATTGAAAACATCGCTTGAACTATAGGTAAGCATGTCAACAGGGAATTTCATCAAAGCAGCGTTGTCGCTTAAAACATCACCGCTTGAATTGCCAGTCAAGAAATAAACGCCGTAATGATCGGCAGTGGTGTTAACGTTGATTTTGAAAACAGCGTAATACTTCATTCCAACAGTAAGACTGCCGTTGCTTGCGTTAAACAAAGAAGGAGAAAGAGAAGTGTCGTTAGAGCATGAAGAGTAGGAGTCATTCCAATTGCAGGGACCGAAAACATTGAAGCTTCCAAGCAAAGGAGAGTTGGTAGGGTAAAGAGTGAAATTCTCAAAATAAGAATCTTTAGGATTGAACTGGCTTGAGTAAACCGCTGGAAGATAGCCGGGAGTTTGATTGCTTGAAGCCTGCAATACAAGAGAAACGCCAGTAAAAACTTTAAGGCTACAGGTGGAGGGAGCTTGAGAAGAGCAAGAATCTATCAGTTGAGGCTGATTGTTAGAATCAACAAAATAGCTTGAAAAAGTAGCGTTCAAAGGAGTTCCGTCGAAACCATAAGCTTCAACACTGACGGTGGTTATAGGTGGAAGGAGAACAACAGTTGCTGAAACAGTCCCGTTAATTGAAGAATTTGCGTTAAGCAAAGTTTTTCCAGAGTAAGCGCTTGAAACAGCAGAAACGCTGAAACCGTTTATCGGAAGAGGAAGGCCTGGAATTGAAATATTCCCGTTAAAATCAGTTTGAAAATTCTGAATATCAAGAGGGAAAACAACTCCCTTATCATAAACGCTTACATAGGCTCCGGAAACAGGGTTGTTGTAGAAATCAACAGTTGAAACATTCAAAGTGAAAGAGTTTTGAAGAGTGGCGTTGACCATTGAAAAATTAACTTCAAGAGGAGAAGAGTTTAAAGCGAACTCAAGAGGAGAAATTTGGGCTAAATAACCAGCTGAAAAAACACCTACTCTAAAACCAACTCCAACCGGAACGTTTATCACAGCTCCGCTTTCATAAGAAGAACTCTCGTAAACCACGTTTTGTAATGGATAGGTCCATAAATAAATACTTCCAGAAACAGGAATCGTTCCATTGGAAGAGTTAGCGAAAACGCTAACAGTAACGTTTGTAGTGTTCTGATAATTAACTGGCGTTAAAGAAACAGCCAAGTTCAAACCGCTGGCTGAAACAACATCCGCTGCTGAGGATGAAGAAGCGTACCCGTCAAGAGAAGCTGTGGCGTAAACGCTGCTTCCAACGCCAACAGAAAAAACAGCTGTTCCGTTGCTTGCAAGAATGGAAGCGAAAGAGTTTGAAGAGCCGTTCAAGAAAAGATCAACAGTTGCGTTGAGAGGATTGCCGTTCAAATCAGATACAGTCACGTAAACGCTAGCGTTGCTTGCGAAATTATTGTTAGAGTCTATATTATAAGCAGAAGTGTTGGTGTCAGGACTTGAAATAACATTTTGATCCTGAGCAGTCATCATCAAAGCCTGATTATTTGTGGTTGTTGTAATTGCATTCAAAACCACGCTCTCGCTTATAGACTGCTGCGAAACAGTGAATGAAAAATTGCCAGTTTGATAACCGCTGGCTGAAACTGTTCCTGAAACCTGAGAGTTTAAAGCAACAGTCAAAACAGCGTTACCGTTACCGTCAGTCACAGTTGACTGAATTGCACCGCCGCCAACCTGATACAGAACGTTTGCATTGCTGATAGGCGCGCTGCCAGTGCTTTGAACGCTTAAAGTCACGCTGGCAGGGACGGTTTGAAGATTAATAGGACTTCCTGAAGAAAGACCCTGCTTGGAAACAAAAGAAAACCCGCTGGCGTTTACAGAAACGCTGGGAAGAGCGTTTGAAGGAACTCCTGAAAAAACAGCGTTCCCACTGTCGTCAGTATAATTTGTCAAAACCTTTCCCTGATAAGAGACAGTGACCATAGCCCCGCTTACAGGGCCGGAAGAACTTAAAACATTGACAGAATAACCCTGCTGAACTCCTGAAAAACTGGAAAAAACAATAAAGCCCAACCCTCCGACAATCAAAAGAGCTAATATAATAAAAACAGGAAAGCTTGGAATTCCCGCATTCTCAATAGCCATCGCCACACCCTTCAAAGGAGTATTAGAAATAAAACTATAATATGAATCCTGCAAGCTCATTGACATTAAAATAAGAAAGGCAATATTTAAAAACCTTTTATTCAAACCATTTGAATATACAACACAAAGAAAACATAACTTACATATTTCTATTAACAATTTGAGATGGGGTTGCCGAGATTTGAACTCGGATCTTCAGCTCCCTAAGCTGATAGGCTGACCAAGTTGTCCCACAACCCCTGAGCAGAAAAAAGGAAAAGAAAGTTAAAAACACTTTCCACGAAAAAAACCAGATATGAAAAACCCAAAACAAAAAATCTAGAAAAAACCAACCAAACAATCCAAAAGATTAATTAAAATGAACTGCAACTAAAAAAAACAATGGAAAGAAAAGAGGAAAACAGTAAAAGGTTTAGTGAAAGCGAAGCGGAGTATAAAATCAAAAAAACACTAGCGGACCTTGGTTTAAACAATGATAAAAAAATAATAAACAACATCAAAAAAATAACTGTCGGAAGGGAGGGCAAATACCGTGAAGAAATGCTTGAACCAAACTTAATATCGCAAATAGCTGAAATTCACAGAAACCAGGACCACAACATTGAAATGCAGGTTAGAATAATAAAAGAAATTGCTAAAAAAACAAGCCCTCAAACACTCAAAAATGCTGTTGAACTCGCAAACTCAATCAAAAAACACTCAGACCCCTTCTTCGCACTTGACGCTATTCTTGAAAATAGCAAGATCGAAAACAACTCGAAATACTACAAAAGCAAGAAGAGGTTAATTTTGAATGAAAGCCAACTCAACGAAATGATAATCCACGCAAAAACAATTTCAGAAAAAGGAGTCAACCCAACCCAGTTCATAAGAATAAGCCCTTACGCTGTAGAAGAGCTCCCCGAACTTAAAAATCAAATAGAAGCGACAAACAGCAAAGCAAAAGCAATGCAAACCGATCCGGCATACACCTTCAAAATACTAAAAGAGCTGATAAAAAAACGAAGAATAAAAACAAGCGAAGTAAGCGAGGTTGGCGAAAAACTTCTAGAAATGCAGAAAAAATTCGAAATCAAAAGCAGCCAAAAAAAAGAGAAAGCACTCCAAGAAGAAAAAGGACTGCCCGCCCTATTCTGGGAAATGGAAAAACAAACGAAAAAACTCAAAAACAAGGGTAAAATAATAAATAAAATAATGGAAAAAACAAGCGAAATAGAAAATGGGGGTTACGAACTTCAAAAAAAGACCAAGTCACTGGAAAGAAAAAAACTGAAAATCCAAGCCAAAAAAGCAAAGAATGAATTGATAAAAAATAGAATAATGGAAATGCTTAGAGATGGAAGCGCGCCTAAAAAAGAAATTGAAGAAGAAATAGGTTTGAACGAAACAAAAGCCTACAACCTGCTGAAGGAAATGCTTAAAGACGGATTGATAAAAAAGCAAAGAGAAGATAAAGGAAGCAAACGCGGCTTCATCAACAAAATCTACTCAGTAAAAGAATAAAATTTATAAATGAAAAAATCTAGTAGCGTCTGTAGCTTTTGACTTCCTCAATCAAGTCGACGTTGCCCAAGAACATTCTCCTGCAGCAGATTCTGTCAACTCCGAGCTCGTTCAAAACCCTGCCGGCGTCCTCTCCCTTGGAAACACGCTCCTGAAACTCGCCCCACTTCTCTGAAACAGGGTTGTTGCAACTGAAGCATCTTACTGGAATCAGCATGAAAAAACACCTAATATTGTTTTCATAACTCAAATCACCTGTAACTCTTGGTGAATCTCGCCCTGGCTTTTGGCCCCTTGAACTTTTTAGGCTCCACTCTTCTAACGTCTTCAACTAAAAGAGACCTGTCGAAATCCATAAATTTTTTCTTTATCTCTTCCCCCCCGACTTTTGCTAGTATTCTCGCCACACCTGTTTTCAAAGCCTGGCCCTGACCTTCCACTCCGCCGCCTGAAACAATCGCGAAAAAGTTTAGCTTTACTTCAGGAACAAGTGAAAAAACCTCCTGCAAACTGATAAGCCTTGAATCATTGCCTACCAAAAGGCCTCCGTTCACCCAAACCAAGCCTTCGCCCGGCTTCGCGGTAACCCTTGCAATGCTTTCCTTCCTCTTACCTCTTGCGTATAGAACGTCGGTTTTTTTTGCCTTTGACTTGGCTTTATCATTTTTAGCAGTTTTATCTGTTTTCTTGCTCATTCATTCCACCCCAACTTTGCGCACAACTCCTTCAATGTAACAGTCTTGACTTTCAGGGAATTGGAATTCTTCAATTCAGGTTTTACCCCTCCGCTAGTAAGAAAAACTTTAATTCTCTTAAGCGCGTCCTTGCCTCTTCTTCCATCCGGAAGCATTCCGCTTACGATTTTTTTGAAGAAAAAATCAGGTCTTCTTGGCCACTTCGCGCTTTTCTCAGGGTCGGCCTTGTTCTGTATTCCCCTTCTTTTCAAATATTTTGTGAATAAAACCTTCTCGCTTGTAGCGCTGAAAACGCTCTTCTCAACGTTAAATACATTTACAACCTCTCCTTTCAACGCCTGTTTTGCGCAGAAAGCCGCAAGTCGTCCAACAATCATTCCATCCGCATCCAAATCCATAGTAATTCAAATCACCAAATTAAACAACAATCATAACTCCTTCCTGTTTTACCTTCTCGGCGAAATCCATCAAGCTCAAAGCCTTTCCGCCGCTCTCCTCTATCCTTTTTTTTGCGGTTGCAGAAAAGCTCAAGGCGCCGATTGTTTTCTTTCCAACATTGCCTACTCCCAAAACTTTTCCAGGCACCACTATAAAGTCTGAGTCGAATTTTCCGATCTTGTAAAGATTAACTTCCACCCTCCTTCTTCTGGGTTTTTTCAAAAGCTCCACCACTCGAAGCCAAAAACCGCTTTTTTCCTTTCTTCCTTTTCTTTCAAGAAAAGCCAAAAGCCTAAGGAATTCAGGATTGTCGCTACCAATAATCATTTAAAAAACACCTTTGAAAGCAAAAAATGCAGGGGCTGGGATTTCCACCAGTGGTTTTGAACCCAGGCAACCTCTACGGTACATGGTCCTTAGCCATGCGCATTTGACCAGACTCTGCCACCCCTGCGTAACCATTATTTCAATCACCGCCCTTTTTCTTTTTTAAACTTTTAACCGCAAGCTCAAAAATATCCTCGGGAGAAACATTGTTGAAGCTTTCGACGAAAAACGCAAACTCGCCTTCTATTGTGGAAACCTTAAGGCCCGCAGCTTCGCAAGCACCGCAGAAATCGCACAATTGAGGTTTTACCAAATCAAGGTCTGAATTCAAGGCTCCTTTAACGCAAAGCTTTGCAGCCTCCTCCTTGTTTTTGACCTTTCCCTTCACTTCAGGGTATGAATTGTAGCCTGCAAAAGCATTCTGAAACTTGGCGTGGTCCTTTCCAAAACCCTTTCTGGCAACCGCGTCAAACCTTAAACTCTGCCCTGCATCCAACTCAATCAATGGAATATCCTCGCTGAAAACCTTTATTTTCTTGTCCGAACTTTTCAAATCCCTACTGTAGACAACTCCAGGCCCTTTGAAGTCAAGTGAAAACCCAACCTCGTAATCAACGTCATCAAAAGTCAATGGAACCAATCCAAGTCTAGCTGCAATGAACTCGTTGAATAAACTGCTTGAATTCTCGTGAAAGGTAACCTCGTCTATGGCAAAGCTTGGAAGTCCTGTTAAGATAAACCTCCTCAGAGAGTTTACCTCTGCGAAGCTAGAATCCTTAACGTGAAAGAAAGCCCTGTTCCCGTTCTTTTCAATTAGATCAGACTTCAAACTCTCCTCCCTCTTTTTCCTCCAGGTCTTTTGGTAGTGTCGGTTGGAATTGGGGTAACGTCTTCAATCTTTCCAACTCTTAAACCACTTCTAACTAAAGCTCTGATGGCTGACTGAGCTCCAACACCAGGATTTCTGTTGCCGTGCCCGCCTGGAGCTCTAATTCTAACATGAACACCTTCAACCCCTCTAAGCTTTGCCTTTTCAGCAGCCTTGAAGGTGGCCTGCATTGAAGCGTAGGCACCGCCTTCCTCCCTGTCTGCCTTAACTATCATTCCACCGCTCGCCACTGCAATTGTTTCAGCACCGCTTAAATCGGTTATGGTTATAATAGTGTCGTTTTTTGATGAAAATATATGGGCAACCCCCCACTTTCCCTCGTGAATTACAACCTCTCTTCTAGGTCTGAACTCGCGCTTTCCCTGTGAAGAAAAACCGGTTCCCTGCTCTGTTTTCACTTCAGGTTTATTCTCTTTAACTTCGCTTTTAGCTTCTACTACATCGCTCATATTTTCTCCACCGAACCTTCCTCTTCAAAACTGACAAGCATTGAAGGTGAACTGCATTTTCTCCCTCCTACAAAAACACGGCCGTGCACAATGCCCTGCCTGGCCTCGAGCATGGTTCTGCCCAAACCTTTTCTAAACGCAACGCTTTCCAACCTTCTGTCTAAAACGCTTGAAACGTCCAGGTTGAGCAGGTCATCAAAACCCGATCCCTTGTTTAAGAAATATTTTTCAGCCCTTTTCATTAAATTTTCCTTTCTTAACGCCACTCCCTTTCCTTCCTCGGCCAAAAGCATTCTCGCTTCTCTTCTAATCTTTCTCAAAACGGTTTTAGCAACCCATAACTCTCTCATGTTCTTCAAACCGTAGTCGACCAAAAGCTTTCTCTCTTCTGCGATTCTAGCCTTGTCCCAAACTTTCCTTGGGGTCTCGTACTGTTTTCTTAGTTTTTTAGGGTCTCCCATTTTACTTCTTCTCCTCTTCTTTCTTCTGAGTAGGCTTCAAAGCCTTCTTTGAAACTCCCACTGTAGCACCGCTTCTTCCAGTGCTTCTGGTGTGCTGCCCTCTTACTTTCTGGTTCAGCATGTGCCTCCAGCCCCTGTAGGTTTTCAACTCTTTTTCTCTTGAAATATCCTGCCTGACAGTTATAAACAACTCGCTTCCGTACAAGCTTCCCTCCCTGCCGCGTCTGTTTAAAAGAAAACTCTTAACGCCAATGCTTGCCGGGTTGGCAACCGCCTTTTCAATCAAGTCAATCTGGCTTTCGTTTAGATTCTCCACAAGCAAATCTCCGTCGACTCCGAGCTTCTTAAGCTCGTTGCAGATAGCACCGCCCAGACTGAATCCAACACCCTTAACCTTCATGAGAGCGGTTTTAACAGGAACGCTTCCTACTACGTCAACACCGCATAGTCTGACTACTCCCTTTCTGTTCTCGCTCTTGACTTCCGGCCTTGCCGGTTTTTCAAACTTCTTATTATCTTTCTTAACTTTTTCCAATTTTAAATAACAACCTTTTTTCTTTAAAACAAAAACGCCGGGACTGAGATTTTCGAACAATCGAATTTCGAACTCAGGAGGCCTTTCGGCCACACGCTCACGAGCAATAACTTCAACTGAAAGCTGAAGAAAAAATTCCAGGCGTGCGCATTACCACTCTGCCATCCCGGCATGAAAACACCATAGATTGGCAAAGCTTTTCTTTATAATTGTCATGAATAAGAATAAAAAACTTTCTTTTAAAAAAAACAGCCTTTTTAATCGAATCACAATAAAAAATTTAACATCATTTATAAAATTTAACTGCTACTCCAACCTTTTTTGCTACCTCAGCCTGCTTCGCGTCGCAGGTCACTAGCTCGCACTCCTTTACAACAGCCACTGCTATAAACAATGAATCATAAACTGTAATGCCATGTTCTACGGATATTTTAAAAGCCGTTGGCAGAAACTCACTCTGACTGACAAGCACGGCGTTATTATTAAACTCGCTTATTATATGCAGCGCGTCCTTAAACTCCACATCTTTTTTTCTAACCTTAACCCAAAATGCATTGCTCAACTCCTTGACAGCAAGTTCAATCGTCGTCGAATCCAGAAGGTCGTCTCTTAAAGCCTCCCAACCTTCCTCCCTTGAAAGGTATTTTACGATCGCTGAAGAATCAATGCATTTCATTTCTGTCACTTCTAACAACACTGACCGCAAAACCTTTCTTGGATGGCTTCACTCTTCTTTCAATAAAAGAAGTCAGCTCAGTCATAGCCTTCTTGAACTCCACCCTTTTGGCCAAATCCTCGAGAGCAATTCTAGCCTCTTTTGCTGGCTCCAGATTCTCTTTTTCAAGAATATTCCTTACTCTCCTGTCAAGCCTAAAGCTTATAACAATAGAATTGTTTTGATTCATGCTAACAAGTTTAAACATTCAAATTTATAAACTTTTTGTATACTTAAAATTACAAAAAGTAAACAAAATCAAAAACCGAAAGCCCTTGCAAGCCACCCTATAACGAAAAACAGCAAAACAACGGAGATTATCAGGTTGAAGTACAAAACCATCTTCAATTCGGAAAGCCTTTTCTCCACAATCCGATCCACTCTTTCGTCCGCACCCTTCAGATCCTGGAACTTCTTCTCCAAATCATCGGTTTTTGAGTCCAAAACCTCAAAAGCCTCGTACAAATCCTTCTTCAATTAAAAACACCAAAATTACTTTAAACAGCAATCTTAAAAAGACTTTGCGCAACCAACTCAAACTCCATTAATCAAATCATCTGGACGCAAAACTTTTATCTCCTGATGCGCTCTTTTAGCTAAGCCTATATCCGCTGTTATCAAAAAACACCCTTCTTTAGAAGCAAAATAGACGTAAGACGCGTCATAGAAACTTATTCCAAGTCTTGACGCCATTTTAGATATGTAACCTAAATGACCTCCGACATCAAAAACGTTCATATTCCTAAAAACATCTTCATATATTGATATCATTTCCTCAAGCTCTTTTGCTGTTATACGATGAAACAAATGATGCTCTTTCCACAGGATATTTCCAATCTCGTACTTGGCAAGAGAAAGCGTAAAACCATCTGTGAAGTATTTAAACTGCTTTTTTTCAGCAAGTATGAAAATACTAGAAGAGTCAAAAACGTATTTCATCTTGAATCCCTGTCCTCTCTTAATAATTTAACTACCTCCGTTTCAGATATCTTGTCAAAAGCACTTTTCAACTTATCGACTCGTTTACCTAGAGACTCAAGCTCTTTAGCCCTCGTTTCTCTTTCTATCAAAAACCTTACATCAGAAGGCTTGAAATTAAGCTGCTGCATTCTACCTCTTAAATCCTCAGGAATCTTTAAAGAAATTGTTACATAACCCATACACAATATTACAACATCTAAGCTTTTAAAGTTTACTATAAAGTATACTAATAAGTAATATTATAAATAATACCTAAAAATCAGGATAAACCTTATTTCTGAAAGCAAAACCAACTGATTCATAAACCAGCTTTGCAGCCAAAACGTTGGGAGCTTCAAAACCAGGAATAGGCGCTAGCTCAACAAAGTCCATTCCAACAATTTTTTTCCTTGAAGACAAAACTCTCAAAAAAGAAACAACCTCTCTCCATAAAAGGCCGTCAGGCTCTGGAGCGCCAGTGCTCGGCATTATAGAAGGGTCCAAAGCGTCAAAATCAAAACTAACGTAGACTTCATTTCCAAGGGAATTCAGCACACCCTCCACGTCGCTTAAATTCCTGAAAAAGCGAAGCTCTTCCTGACTTATATTATCAAAACAACTTCTTACACCTACAACTACAACGTTGAAACCCTCGTCCTTCAACCTCTTCACAACGCACGCGTGGCTGAACTTGCTTCCCTCAAAATCATCCCTGAAATCTAAATGAGCGTCAAAGACAAGAACTGAAACCTTTTTGTCGAAACACCTTACCGCACCAAGTGAAATGGAATGCTCTCCTCCGAAAACAAGAGGAAACTTTCCTTTATTCACAACTTCCTTAACCGCATTTTCAACGCTTTCAATCATTTTCTCAGGCCCGCTGACAACAGGCTCCACTTCAGGAAGCGTGAAAAATCCAACTTTCTCGCTAATGTCAAAACCGCACTCCAAATCAAAACTTTCCAAAAATTTTGAAGCCTTCAAAATAGCCTCAGGCCCATCCCGGCAACCTTTTCCAAAGAAAACAGTGCCGTCGTAAGGAACTGGAACAACCGCAACCCTGCATTCTTCAAAGCTTTTGCCGGAATCGAAAAAACTATCATTCACCTTGAACCACCATACTGCTCACACAATTCAATTAGTTCTGCCATTCTATTTTAATAAAACTTTCGCACAAATAAAGGGGACGGATAAAACAAAAATAGAGCATAACTCTTGATCAAAAAAAACAAGAGGGGAAAAAGAGATTAAACGAAAGTATTAAAAAAAACGATTACAATAAAAAAAGAGAAATGGACGCCACAGACGGTCTGATTGTTTTAGTAATCGGATTTATGATAATAGTATTAGGGTTATTTCTGCTCTTTTCATCTTTAAACAACACCTCATCGGCCAGCGCGGTAAACCACACTCAAAGTCAAGTTCAACCATCCCAAAACAACACACCACCAATCCAGACGAACTCCACCCTACCACCGGCAAACCTATCCAACGCAAACCCACAGCCCACTTCTACAAACGCCTTGCTTGCAGAAACCGAAACAGTGGCTTCGGTTATCCAGGGGGCAATGAATGCCTTTCTAGCCCCTACAATGTCAATGGGAAACACAGTTACGCTAAACCCATTCAATGTTACGATTCAGAAAAACCCCGGAGAACAAACAGATTATCAAACGCCAGACTCTCTTAAAGCGTACAATCCTTACGACCCGAATATTGGAGCGGTTACAAACCACTTCACAAACAATTTTTATCTTGAAGTTTTTCCGTCAATGCCTGGCGGGGAAAACCAAACGGTATACCCTAAAACAAAAAACGCAAACGGGTACGCAATAACCTATGCAGTTCAAAATGCTAACTCGGCATCACCGGCTTATCAAATAAGTTTTCCATGTTATTCCAACTCTTCGCTTGGAGTGAATTATATTGTGCAGTCAAGCTTCAGCAACATGAATTACTACAATTTCACTACCTACAGTTGGAACGAGCTAACGTTTGACGATTTCATAAACACTATGACAAACGCGTGCTCAATGATAAGATAAAATCCAAATTAGGAGTTCTTTCTCTTTAAACCATTGCCAAGTTTATTTCTTAAAGCAAAGAAGGCAAGTAAGACCAAACCCAGAATCAGCCAAACGTTGGAATCAGAAACCACCACGTTGTTTGAAATAGAAGTGTAGAACATGAATTGCTGCATTGGCGTGGAACTCCAACCAGCTGAAAGCGGAATCAAACTCACGTTAACGCTGTTTGCATAAGAAGTCAGGTTAACAAAACCACACGGGACGTAAACAGTAGCAAAACCGCCGGTGTTTGAGTTGCAATTAAAAGAACCCTGAGGAGCGTAAACAGTAACGTTAAAATCTGTTGAAAGGCAACCTGGATTAAAAACTTCGAAAACCAAAGAAAGATTCTGGTTAGGGTTGTATAGGGTATAAGTTGAAGGGCTTACGCTCAAAAGCTGGAGAGTCCTAAACAATTTCCGGAATTTTATAATAACAATTTGAGATGAGGTTAGGGTGGTGGAAGCGGAGTAAACTCCGTTAACGCACCCAGAAACGCTCGCTGCAGCAGTGTAGGGAGTGAAAAAAACGCTGCTTAGATTAGTCAAAAACTCCTGACTTAAAACATTCCAGCCAGTATATCCATAACTGTTGGTTAGATTCTGCACGATAATACCAGAACTGTTAGTAACGTTAACGCTTACATTGTACACAGCATTACCGTCAGCATCCTCAACCAAGGCGTTCAAAAACCACTGAATCAAAACGCTGCTGTTGGAATCAACAATGTTAAAGAAAGGCACGGTGCTGTTGGTAGATTCGTAAAAAGATGAAACGTTCAAAAGACCAGTGGTTGACGCATTCAAGGCAGTGTTAAAAAGAATCAAAGTAGAATTGAAAAGAGTGAAAGGGCGGGTTGGAACATTTAAATTCAAAAACGAGTTTTCAAAAGTATTATTATAAGCTATTCCGGAATAAAAACCTCCCTCTCCTATGCTGTAGCTCGAAGTGGTATTTATTGTAAAATTGTTGAAAACATTCCCGTTACTGCCAGAATAAAGATAAACTGAATTAAGACCGTAAACATACGAGTTTGCAAAAAGGTTGTAGTCACTGTTTCCTACGCCAAGCGAGTACGAGGCGGAAGCAGTTTGTAAAATCAAATCGTTTAGTATATTATTGTAATTTGCATTGTAAAACCACAATGCTGGAGCGCCAACAGTTGTAATATTGCTGCTTTGAAGTGTGTTGTTGTTTGAATTATCTAAAAACAGCCCTAGAGTGTCAGTTCTGCTAACATTGCAATTGTTAAACAAAGAGTTATTCGTTAAATAGACTCCCAAACCAGTGTAAAAAACACCATCAACGGTTATATTAGAGCAGTTAACAAGCGCTACAAAACCATACTGATTAACACCAAAATGCATAACCGTATTACTAGGACAAACACTATTAGACCAAGGAGAATAATACAAAACAGACTTACCATCAATCCAATTATTGACAGTGGCATTTTCAAAAAAATAATTCCCCCCATTACCTGCGTAGGTCAGCAGGTTTAGAAAAGGGCTGCCAACGTTGGTCCTTGTGAAATTGTTATAGTCAAAAGTATTGTTTCCAGTTGGACCACCACCCCACCCGCCCATACCTATGCAGGTTGATACGTTATAGCTGCACCAAGGCATTCCAGCAAAAATTCCTCCCAAAAAAGTGTTGTTGTAAAAATAGTTGTTACTGCAAAAAGACACGGTAATGCTTCCCTCATAACTAGAATTGCCGAAATAATTGTTTATTAAATTGTTGAAACTGCCAACATTAAAGTCTCCTCCCAAAGTGATTAAGCCATAATTGTTATTTATTATGCTGTTGTTTGAAAAACTCGAATTATATACGTGATGCCCAAAAAAAGTGCCTGAAATCGTGTTGTTTACGAAATTGCCATACCGGATAGCTTCACACTGGTATGGATTGAATTTTAAGGTGGTTGGATCAGCAAAAGTATTATTGAAAACGCTCAATCCGGTTGAAAGAACGAAAGAGTGAGTATTTTCTAGAGGATCATTAAATCCTATTGGGGAGTTCCATTGGAGCATGGAAACGTTGTTTCCAATGAAATTTGAATTATTTACTGTAAGATTGGTAAACTGCGAAAACTCAACCCCCACAGTAAAATTGCTAGCATAAACATTATTTATTGAAAAATTAGAAACGTTATTAATGCTAAAAGCATTCCCCATTCCAGCAGCAAGACCTACTCCATAATAATCGTTGTAACTGTTAAACCAATTTTTCAAACTGGTGGTGGCGAGCATAACCGCGTTTCCGGTTAGATTGCTGTTTTGGACAACGTCATTGTTAGAGCTTAAAAAAGCCAAACCCATGCTTGAAGTGCCGCTAACGTTTGAGCTGCTGAAAAGTGAGTTGTTTGTCAAACCAACCCCCAAACCAGTATAAAAAACACCATCAACAGTTACACTAGAACAATTAACCAGTCCTACAAAACCATACTGATTAACACCAAAATGCATAACCGTATTACTAGGACAAACACTATTAGACCAAGGAGAATAATACAAAACAGACTTACCATCAATCCAATTATTAACAGTAACATTCTCAAAAAGGTAATTCACGTTGTTGCGATAATTGAAAAAGCCAATGAACGGGGATTCAGTACTGTTTCTTGTAAAATTATTATAGTCAAAAGTATTGTTCCCAGTACTGGCATCAATCGACCACGCGCCATTTGAAACACACGCTTGAACATTATTATCGCACCAAAACTGGCCAGTGAACGCCGATCCCGAAAGATTGTTGCTTAAAAAATGGTTATAACTGCAGGGGGAAATGAAAAAAAGAGTTGAGTTTCCATTGGAAAAATTGTTACTTGTCACATTATCATAACTGCCTAAATTAAGGTTACTTCCATACTGATAAAAATAATTG
Source organism: Microcaldota archaeon (assembly GCA_021812145.1). GTDB lineage: Archaea > Micrarchaeota > Micrarchaeia > Norongarragalinales > UBA8480 > DTNV01. The sequence goes on along the minus strand of JAKAOM010000001.1, from coordinate 114,714 downwards.
ATAGCCCACGAAGGTGATGAAACCGAAGTTCCGTTATAGAAAGCGGTGGACGAATTCCATCCAAGCGTATTGCCATTGCCCGTAAAATTATTGAAAGAAATCGTTGAATTGCTCAGATGATGACCTGCAAAATTGCCGCTTATCAAATTATTCTCTATTGTAGCATTGTAAATCACGTTGCAGGAGTAAGGGTTGTTGTTTAAAGTAAATTGATCTGAAAAATTATTATTGAAAAGATTCAAGCCATAGGAATAAATAAAGCCAACCGGCGGTGCAGTGTAAACCCAGCTGACCCCATTCGAATATCTATAAGAGGGAGTCCAGGTGTTTATGGAATAAACATTTCCCGTAAAATTAGAATAAGCTATGGTGAGGTTGTTAAACTCAGAGGCGTTAACTCCAGCTGTGAAGCCGGTTACAAGACAATTCAAAATCGAAACATTGCTAACATTGTTTACGTCAAAACCGTCGCCGCTTCCGCTTCCAGTGAGTGAATAACCATTGCAGTTTATAACCACGTTGCTTGCAGTCAAGTTAAAACAGTTTCCAGAAGCGACCACATTACCGGTAAAAGTAGTGGATGAACCTATATTACCGCAAGAAGCAGCTCTCAAAAAGCCAGCTAAGACAATAACAAAAAAAAACTCAAAAAACAGTTTTTTCATCACTAAAAATTAAAGCTAATCTTATTTAAAAAACTATTCACAAAACAATATTCAATCTTAAACTACCTATCAAAGCTCAAGCAAACTCAATTTGCGGCAGTTGCCTACAAAGTATAGAAAAATCAGCTTTTTCTAAGCTTGGAATTAACCGAAACAAGAATAGCATGCTGCCTTCTCAAAAAACGATTGTACTCGTCTTTGTCCACTTTTCCCTGCAAGTAATCCCTCTTCTTCATCTCAATGCTTTTCTCTATTTCCTTCTTCCTTTCCTTCAAACCTTCCTCTTCCATGTCAACCTCAAAAAGCCGCTGGCCTCCCTCCTCAGCAGCCTTGGGCGCAGGATTTTTTCCCTTTAAGTTAAAATACAATAGATAAAGAAAAACGATTGAAAGAATGACAATAAGCAGGTCTTCAACCACGTCAATAAAATCTGTTGAAAGGTTCATTGAAAAATAAAAGGCGTCGAGGTTTAAAAAACTTTTTATAAAGCATAAAAAATGCAGGGGCTGGGATTTTCACATATTGTTTTGAACCCAGGCAACCGCTAAGGTACAAGGTTTCCTACTTTTTGAAAACACCAAAAAGGCCTAAGCCTTGCGCATTTGACCAGACTCTGCCACCCCTGCACTGAAAAATCAATCGTAAATCGCCTGCTGCTCCTGAAAATTCTTGTAATCCTGATTCATGCTTTTCATCTTGTCGAAAGTTCCCTTTATTTTCTTCTCAACTTCATCAGCTTCCTTTACAAGATCGTCAGTGTTAAGATCAAAACCAAGCATTTTCTTTACAGAATCCAAAAGTCTAGCGCTGGAACGCGGGTCCAAAAGCTTGTCCGTTGGAATCAGCAGGTTTGCCGCAGGAAAATTCCTTAAAGCGCACTGGGAAATCAACACACCACTGACTCCCTGAGTCGCGCCTTCCTTTATCAAAGAAACACCGCTCTTCTTCAACTCCTCTCCAATAGAGTCAGTGCTTGCAATCCCGTATATCGTATCAGGTGGGTTTTCAACTCCAATGCCTGCAAAGGAGTAGATGGTCCTGACTTTCTTTGAATCCGCGTAATCGATTATAGCGTTTGTCAATGAGTAAACTATCTCCGCAGGTATGACAAACTCGGAAAACAAAACAATAACATCCTTGTCCGCGCTTCCATATATTCTCGCAGGCGACAACGGCTTGAAATTATGAATGGAAGTTACGGGAGGAAAATGGCTGCTGACAATCTCGCCTATCAACTCCAAACCCAGCTTTTCAACAAGGTAAAACGTTGAAATAGTCCCAATCATTCCAACCCCTGGAAAGCCTTCTATCAAAACAGGCTTCTTAAAATCCAACTTCTTCGTTTCCTTAATTTCAATTATCATAAAAACACCACTTGCAACATTTTAAATTAACATTATTAATAAATCTTTCTTAAAAAAATTAAGGTTAATAGGGTAAAAAAAGAACTGAAAAAAGAAAGGCAGAATAAAAAAAGAATCAACAAAGCTTAAAAAACATAGCCGACAAAAAAAATAGGATGAACCGAGTAAAAACAGGAGTTCCAGGCTTAGACGAACTTATAGAAGGAGGATTTCCTGAAGGGTCAAGCATACTTGCAAGCGGGGGGCCGGGAGTAGGAAAAAGCATTCTATCGCTTGAATACTTATACAACGGGGCAAAAATATACAACGAGCCGGGAATTTACATAACGCTTGAAGAAGGACCGCAAAACATATGGTGGAACATGCAACGATTCAAATGGGATTTGCTTTCTCTGGAAAAGGACAATCTAATGAAAATACTAAAATTCGAGCCAAGCGCCGACTTTTCAGAAAATCTGGAATCCGAAACAAAAAGAATAGTGGAAAAAGCCAGAGAAATGGGGGCTAAAAGAATGGTTATAGACTCGGTCACAGCCCTTTCATTCTGGCTTGACAGCACGGCAAAAATAAGATACGCAATATACGTTCTGATTGAAGAATTGAGAAAATTAAACTGCACAACTATTTTAACAAGCGAGACCACCGGGAGAAAAAACGACCTTTCCAGATACGGGGTGGAGGAATTTCTAGTGGACGGGGTTATAGACCTGTACTTCATACCTCCCCACCACTTTATATACGTAAGAAAGATGAGAGGCACAAACAATTCAACAACAATCCATCCGGTAACAATAAACGACAATGGTTTAAGCGTAAACTACAAGGAGGAAATACTATGGGAGGCGCTTAAAGACTAGAAAACCAAGGCAAAAACGATAAAAACACGAAAAGATTAAAGAAACTCAAATAATTAAAAAAAAATTCAAAAAAAGGTGTTGTGAAAAAAATGGCGGAAAAGAAAAACCCCCGAAGCAAGGGAAAAAGATTCAATTGGAGGAGAATGAGAAAAAAATTCAAAAAAAAGATGAAAAATGAAAGCAAGAATCAAAGAAGAGGCCGCGGAAGACGCTGAACCAAAAATAGGATCTGAAGAATTCAAGGACATATTCAAAGAATACGATATAAGGGGAGTGGCTGAAAGCGAAGTAACAGAAAAGATTAGCGAGTTTGTAGGGAAGGCTTTCGGAACCTACGCGCAAAAAAAAGGATACTCAAAAATAACCGTCGGAAAAGACAACCGGCTCTCAACTCCAAAGCTCTCAAAAGCGCTCATTAAAGGGATAGTATCAACCGGCTGCAAAGTCGATGATATAGGCACGCTCCCTACCCCTGCATTCTACTTCTCCCTTCATCTGCAAAAGACGGCAGGGGTGATGGTAACCGCGAGTCACAATCCAGCGGACAACAACGGATTCAAAATGTGCGTTGGAACAAGCTCTCTCTACGGTAAGAAAGTTCAGGAAATAAGAAAAATAATAGAAAACGGGAAATTCAAAAAAGGAAAGGGAAAAACAACCAAGAAAAATATATTAGAAAAATACGTTCAAAGAATTGAAAAAACCGAAAAAACCGAAAAAAAAATAAAAATAGTAGTTGACGCTGGCAACGGAGTCGGGGGGGTGGCTGCAAAAATACTTGAAAAAATAGGCTGCAACGTTATTAAACTGTATTGCAATCCGGACGGGCGCTACCCGCACCATCATCCAGACCCAAGCGTTGAAGAAAACATGAAAGACCTATCAAAAAAAGTAATAGAAACAAAGGCAGACGCTGGCGTTGGATTTGACGTGGACGCGGACAGGATGGGCTGCGTAGACGAAAAGGGAAAACTGCTGAGAGGAGACGAACTGCTGGCCTTGTTCGCTGAAGACGCGCTCAAACAAAAAAAAGGATATGTGGTTTTTGACGTTAAAACGTCTAGAATGGTGGGAGAAGTTGTGAAGAAAAGCAAGGGAAAACCATTCATGTGGAAAACAGGGCATTCTCTTACAGAAGAGAAAAGCAGGGAGCTGCATGCGGTAATAGCAGGGGAGGTAAGCGGTCATTATTATTTCTACGATAAGTATTACGGATTCGACGACGGAATCTACGCAGCGTGCAGGCTGGCTGAAATCCTGAGCAAAACAAACAAAAAACTTTCTCAACTAACACAGGAACTTCCAAAATACCACTCAACTCCAGAATTAAGAATAGAATGCAATGAAAAACAAAAATTCGAAATAGTCAAAAAAACAGTCAATGAACTAAAGAAAAAATACAAAGTAATCACGCTGGACGGAGGAAGGGTCGAATTCAAGAACGGTTGGGGGCTGATAAGAGCGTCAAACACGCAGCCAATGATAGTTGTAAGAGTTGAAGGGAAAACAGAAGGCGAAAAACAAAAAATAGTGAAAATATTCAACCAAAAACTAGCAGAATATGGAATCAAAATCAAGTGAAATTCTTATAGTAGGAGGAAGCATAACAGGCGGAGTTGCCGCCAGGGAAAGCGCAAAAAAAGGCTTCAAAACAACGCTAATAGAAGAACACAGCTACGTTGGAAAACAAGGAAAATGCACAGCGCTCGTGTCAACAAGCGGATTGAAAAAAATAGGCTTGAAATACGAAAATGCGGTGATGAACGAAATCTACGGGGCGGTGATACACTCAAAACATTTCAACTTCAGCGTTGTAAAAAAAACCCCTGTTGCGGTGGTTCTAGACAGACAAAAACTTGATGAGGAGGCTATAGCAGAGGCTGAAGCGGAGGGGGCTAAAATAAAGCTTAGAACAAAACTTGAAAAAATAAATGAAGCCAATATACAAACAAACAGGCAAACCATAGAATTCAACTGGCTTGTTGGAGCGGATGGATTTTCATCCACCACCGCAAAAACAGCGGGATTTCCTGAGATAAAAGAAAAAGTGCTCTGCTATGAAGCAGAATTTAAAGGCAGAAACGATGAAAAAATGGTGCACGTTTACTTGGACAGCGAAGCTTACCCTGGATTCTTTGGATGGATCGTTCCTGCCGGAAGTGAAACAAAAACAGGGTTCGGAACCACCGAAATCAAAAAAATAAGAGAGCTTCAAGGAAAATTCCTGCAAAGAAGCGAAATCAAAAAATTCAAAAATCTCAAAAAACAATTCCACGCGTTCATACCGATGCAAGAAAGGGAAAGAATACAAAAAAACAACATTCTACTAATTGGAGATGCGGCGGGGCAGACCAAACCAACAACTGGGGGAGGAATAGTGTTCGGAAGCCTGGGGGCTATAACTGCTATTGAAAAGCTGGAAAATTATGAAAAGGAATGGATGAAAGAAAAAACCCTAAAAAAGCACCTGCTTGTAAGAAAAATACTTGACAAAATGGACAACAATTTCACAGACGCGGCAATTCTTAGCTCAAACTTAGGATTCAACAAAATACTTGAAAAAATAGGGGACATGGATTTTATTTTTAAATAAAAAAATCACTTGCCAAACCTTCGCTCGGTAGAATTGAAAAAATCAACCGCCTTGAAAAAATCCCTCTTCTCAAATTCTGGCCAAAGCTTTCTTGAAAAGTAAAGCTCGCTGTAAACCGCCTGCCAAGGCATGAAACCGCTAAGCCTTGAAACGCCTCCTGTTCTAATAACAAGATCGGGAGAAGAGGAGGTGTACAAATACTTCGACAACAAACCCTCGTCAATATCATCAACTTTAAACTTGCCTTCAAGAACATCCTCCGCCACTCTTTTTGAAGCGGTCAGAATCTCCTCGCGTCCGCTGTAAGCAATCCCAACACCTATTTTATAGGAAGAACAATTTTCGGTTTGAACCTCGATTTCGTGTATTCTCGACAAAACAGATTGAGGCAAAACACTTCTATTTCCAAAGAAGTTTACCTTGCAATCCAAATCAACAAAAGTATTCTCGCTCAAAGCAGTATCCACGTATTTTCTCATAAGCCCAAACAAAACAGAAAGTTCAGCCTTGGACCTCTTTGAAAAATTCTCAAAAGACAACGCCCAAAAGTAAACTTCCCTTACCTTCTTCTCAGAAGCCCATTCCACAACGTCGCGAACCTTCTCAAAGCCCTTCAGATAAGCCCGGCTGAAGTCAATGCCGACTTTTTTTGCGAACCTCCTGTTCCCATCTGGAATAATCCCAACACTATTAAGCAAGTCACAAACACCAATACAATTTAAAACGAATAATATTAAAAAGCTAAATGTTTTAAAATATTCTGCTAAACACTAAAAAAAATGATTTTAAATGATCGGAATTGGAAAAAAAACACTGTGGAAGAAGCATGATGAAGCTAGAAGCTTCAATGAAAAGCTTAAGGGAATAATGTTCAAGAAAAAACTTGAAAACCCCATGCTGTTCTTTTTCTCCAAAAAAGCCAGCCTTGAAAATTCAATCCACTCTTTATTCTGCTTTGTTACATTCGACGCAATATTTTTGGACGAAGGAAAAAAGGTTGTTCAAGCAATAACTGTAAAACCATTCACGCTTAATGTTACTCCCCCACCAAGCCTGTACCTAATAGAAGCACCGCAGGGAAGCGTAAAAAAATACGGGATTAAAAAAGGGGACAAAATTTGGTGGAAATAAAACCGTAAAATCAGGAGTTTGACGAGTTAGAGGAAGTTGAATTTATAGCTGGATTAACTGACGAATTCAAAGAAGAATTAATCGAAAGGTTAGCAGGGATCATAGGCGCATTTACAACAGAAGAATTCGAAGAAGCAGAATTAAGGTAATTAAGATAGGCAGTGTAGTTAAGCGAGAAAATTTTAACCTCGCCATTAGGAGAAACGTAGGACAAAGTAAAGCCTGGAAGATTGGAGAAAAAGTAAAGCCTGGCAAACACAGAGTTAAAAAACTCGTTCGAACCGTAACTTGACTGAATTTGAGGATTTGCGTTAACAAAAACACCCTGCTGAACAGGAAGAAGATAGACTGTATTGTTGTTTAAACTAGTCACAGGACTCATCAAATTAACAAGAACAAGCGGCTTCGCCCCAGCAAGATTAAGATTATTGTTAACAACAGGAACCAACTCAGTCTGGCTCATGCAGTAATCGTAAGGAGTGGAAGAACTGTCAAAATTGCTTTTAACCGCATACATTGAAGAGGATAAAGGACACTGGCCAACCACCTGCAAGTATTCAGGATAATGAAGAAACTCCCAAATACTCTGCCCAGGTCCAACCTGCCAGTTAGTTATCCTCAACTGATCCGGACAACCCAACGACACCCCTCCAGCAGCAGTGTTGTTGTAAGTGCAAGTCCCAGCAAGATATGCTAGCGCACCCCATTTTTGAATAAGTTCAAAATCAACCTCAACTTGAGAAGCATGGAAATAAAGCATGGAATTAACAAGATTGCTCTCATTGCTTCCAACAAAATCGTTAGCAACCTCCTGATCCATGAACTCATAACGGTTAAAAGGATCAAGCACACTCTGAGTATTTCCTAAGAAAGTAGTCCAATGACCATAATCCCACCAACTTATCACCCTGCAAGTGTAACCGTAAGTAGAAATGCAATTCTGCTGAATTGAAGCGTTAAACATGTTTGTATTATTGCTCATCCAACTCATAGCGTCAAGCCAATCCTGAGAAATGCGGGAAACCTGAAGCTGACACATCACGCTCGTAGCGCCTCCAGCACAAGAATCAAAAAATCCAACAGAAGGAGCTGGATAAAAGGACAAAGGAACGCCGGTTACAAGCAAAAGAACCAAAATAGCGGAAATAACCGTCATCAAACTTAAAACAATTTTTTTGTAATCAACCCCCCACTTGAAATAATCAACAAAACCATCAATAGTCTGCACCACCTCGCCGAACAAAACCCCTCCAGCAACGGCCAAAACAGCCCCCAAATGAACCAAATACTTCATAATACTTAAACCAATATACGCAACTGGAAATATTGAAACAACAAAAAGCAGTTGAAGCCTATGCTTGCTGGGCTCGTAAAACTGAACAAGAATGAACAACACAATCAATATGGCCATATACCAGAAAATAGAACTCTCAATCATGAAATGCACGAGACTGCTTGAGGAAGTTCCGCTAGCGAAAAGCCAAGAAGCGACTGGGTCGAGATAATCATGGAAAATAAGCAGAACAAAAGCAATGACTCCGGCAGCCAAACCCTCTCTTTTGTTTTTCTTGTAAATCACAAAAGAAGCCGAAACAATCATAACAATAGTAGCTAAAAGCAAAACAACATTAGGATCAATAACGCCCATAGAAGACGGAAAAACACCAGCAGTTGTCGGCGCCTGCTCAGCAACAGTCTTGCTGACAAAATTAGAATTAGAAGCAAAACCAGCAAGACCATTAGTATACTCATAAAGCTTGTATCCGATAGGTGTTACAAACATAACCAAAACAACGAAAACAGCTATGGCGCCGAAAACAATTTTCTTCCTCTCCTTGTTTTCAGCAAGCTTCAACTTATTAATTACAAAAAACAGCAGGGAAGGCGCGATTGCAAAAAAAGTTAAGACCATAGAATTAGAAGGCGCTCTTAGAATGCCATAAATAAAACTTGCAGCGTAGGCAATCAAAGCTCCAACTCCCATCAAAATGTTAATCGCAGCCATCCTGTCATCCAAATCCCCGTTCCAAAAATCAATAAAAGACTGAATAAGCATGTAAACCGCAATAACCATGAAAGGCCAAACATACTCTGCAGAAGCCAGAAGGGTAGCTGAAAACATAAAAGCCGCAATCAAACCCAACCTTAAACTCTTGCGTTTGACAGCCAGCGCGTACAAGGCGAAAAGAGCTATCGCTATAAAAATTCCCATAGGTTCAAGCAAAGCCTCGCCAAAAGCAAATTTTTCAATAAGCTGAGGCATGAAAGCGGTTATTCCAGCCGCAAACAAACCCGCCCTGCTTCCATACTCCTCTTTCACTAAAAGAAAAGCAAAGAAAGCCATCAAAGCTCCAAACAAAGGAGGGTAAACATTGGAAATCAAAATCAAATTATTCAAATTAATAGATCCAAAATTGAAGTTAAAAACATTTGGATTAAAAGCAGCGTTGGTGAAAAGAGAATAAAGCGAAAACCAGCCTCCAGTCATGTATGAAACCAAAGGAAACTCTCTATAGTTAGAACCTAAAGGATAGTAAACGTCCATACTATGAAGCAATGGAACCCCGAAATTAACAAGCTGTTCAGTAACCCTCATGTAATAGTAAGGGTCAAACTCGAAAAAATTAGTTGAAGGAGAAGCAGAGCGTGCGTAAAACCCTACAATCATCAAAATAGCAAGAATAACCCAAACCTTGTTCTTCTTAAGGAAATCAGCAAAGCCTTCGGAATTCAAAGAACCTAAATCAAAATTAAAACTGAAACCTATTTTTTGAGTGTAAAAAAGAATGATAGAAAAAGCAAGAAAAACAATTGTGTTTAAAATGAAAATCCAAGCGTTGAAAAGCCAGCCAAACAGTACGAATTCGAAAAAACTCATCAAAGGAGGAATGAACAAGCCAAGCAAAATGCCAATAAGAGTTTTTTCAAAGCGATTCAAATCAACCCCTTTAAGCAAAGCGAATGTGAAAATAACTCCTGGAACTGAAACGAGCAAAGCGATTATTACAATTGCAAGCAACTCCAGAATCAAATTCAACCACCAATAATCAATACAACTAAAAGTGTAAAAATGTTAAAGCTCAATACTTTTAATACTTTCGCCGCAAACATTTAAAGAGATTAGAAATGACATACAGCATATCTGGATTTATGAATGTTTGGAACGTAAAATCACAAGGATACCCTTTCATTGAAGCAATAGAATCTGCGTTGCCTGCATGTGATGAATTTTTGATTTCAGACGGGTTTTCAACAGACGGGACTTGGGAAGAACTGTTGAAACTACAAAAAAAACACACAAAAATAAAAATATACCGCGAAAAATGGATTTTAGACAAAAAAACACCTCAACTCTCATTAGCTGACTCAGCAAACAAAGTGAAAAAAAAATGTAAAGGTGATTATATTCTCTATGTACAAGCAAATGAAATAATCCATGAAAAATCAATACAAGAAATAAAAAAACTTCCTGAAATCTATCCGACAACTGAACTCTTCAACTTACCATTCTATATAATTTTCGGCATAAATATGCTAGACCATACAGAATACCGCACAAGGTTTGCAAAAAACATAAGATACGTAAACGTTATTCAAGACGCTTGGACGCTAGGGTACTCATACAAAAATTATATGAATCGATTCAACATCACAATGGCATTTTTTATAAAACAAATCATATCTAATTTTAACAAACCAAGTGAATTAAAAAAACTCTTTTCAATGATTGTTATGACATTAGTTAAAATAGGATTCACAGATACATACCGAGTTCAATTCATAAATCTTGAAAACCCAATATATAGATACTCATCATTAACGCCTGAAGCCATGATTAAAAAACTTGAAGGGCACGGCCTGTTCTGGAATGCTTCGGTTAATTCAAAACTTGAAAGTCAAAATAAAATCAAAGAATTTTTAGGAAGCAAACACAAAGTGAGCCTGAACCTTTCAAAAACCAGAGAGGTTGCAATAGAAATTTACAAAAAGGACAAAAAAAACTTCTGGAAAAAAATGTCAGAATACTACAAGAAAAACGACGCCTACGCTTTAGGCGACATAAAAAAACAATTCAAGACAATACCAATTGAAAAACACCCTAAAATAATGCAGAAACTGCTTAAAGAATGCTAAATAGCAACAACATTTTAAAAGATAAACAAAACGCTTAAAAGTGAAAACAACTCAAAAAGAATAGAGCGTGAAGGCGGGCAGCTTACCCTTCATAGGGAGGAACTTCCGCCCACCAAAAATCAAACAGAAGGCAAAACCTTCCCTGCTTAAGGCAGGGGTGGGGAGCAGAAACGACATTCGATCGGCGTTTTTCAGCAAATGACAAAAACGATGCTTTAACGCGCGAGCGAAGTGAAACGAGCCCCACCGTATGGCGCAAGGCTTTTTTAAAGCCGCTTAGATTAATGCTGCCAAAAGAAAAACACGCGGTGTTTTTCGTACAACAAAAGGCGGGGTACCGCCCTCACACTCAACAAACCATTCGTTAAAAAGCAAAGCAGGAAAAATGTTTAAAAAACAATCGCTCTATAAGATTAAAACATGAAACCAGAGAATATAACCGCGGGCGAAATTAAAAAAAAATACTTTGAATTCTTCAGGGAAAAAGGACACAAAATAATAAAATCAGAATCTCTAATTCCAGAGCACGACCCAACAGTTCTCTTCACAACCGCCGGAATGCACCCCTTGGTTCCCTTCATACTGGGCCAGCCGCACCCCATGGGAAAAAGAATAGCAGACGCTCAAAAATGCGTTAGAACAGGAGACATCGACAGCGTGGGAGACGACACTCACCTAACCTTTTTCGAAATGCTAGGCAACTGGTCGCTGGGAGACTACTTCAAAAAAGAAGCTATAGAATGGAGCTTCGAATTCCTTACAAGCGAAAAATGGCTGGGAATTCCAATAGAAAAATTGGCCGTAACCTGCTTTGAAGGAAACAGCGACGCGCCAAGAGATGAAGAGTCGGCTGAAATATGGATGAAGCTGGGAATACCTTCTGAAAGGATAAGGTTCCTCCCGAAAGAAGACAACTTCTGGGGTCCAGCGGGACAAACAGGCCCGTGCGGGCCATGCAGCGAAATGTTCTACTGGAAAGGCGAAAACACCCCGAAGGAATTCGACACAAAAGACAAAAGATGGGTTGAAATCTGGAACGACGTTTTCATGGCGTACAACAAAACCAAAGAAGGAAAATACGAAATGCTAAAACAGAAAAACGTGGACACGGGAATGGGGTTGGAAAGAACCACCGCCATGCTTCAGGGTAAAAAATCAATCTACGACACGGAACTATTCAAACCAATACTGGAAAAAATAAAAAACATTTCAGAAAAATACGAAGATAGAAGCGCTAGGATAATAGCAGACCACCTTAAAGCAGCCACGTTCATCCTGGGAGACGACAAAAGAATAATTCCAAGCAACGTTGAGCAAGGCTATATTCTAAGAAGGCTCATAAGAAGAGCTATAAGACACGGAAGGGAGATGGGAATAAAAGAAAACTTCACAGCAGAAATATCCGAAAAAATAATAGAAATATACGAAAAGGACTATGAAGAACTGAGCAAAAACAAAAAATTCATACTCTCTCAATTTGAAGAAGAGGAGGATAGGTTCAAAAAAGTCATAAGCGACGGTATAAAAGCAGCTGAAACAGTGTTCAAGGAAAAAACACCAATACCCGCAGAAAAATACGCCAAGCTAATGCAAGCACCAAACCACGAGCAGACAATTGAGGAAATATGGACTAGAAAAAGCCAAGGGAAGGCCTACGAAATAAAAGAAGCTGAAATAACCGAAAGCGAAATAGACAAAGCCACAATCACAGGCAAAGAAGGATTCCTGCTCTACCAATCATACGGCTTTCCAGAAGAGCTTATAATAGAAATAGCAACAGAAAAAAACCTGCTGTTCCACAGGGCAGAATACGCAAAAGAACTTGAAAAACACCAGGAAACTTCAAGAGTAGGAGCTGAAAAAAAATTCAAATCAGGGCTTGCAGACACTTCAGAACAAACAACAAAACTGCACACCGCCACCCACCTGCTGAACGAAGCGCTTAGAAAAATAATAGACAAAAACATAAAACAAAAAGGAAGCAACATAACGCCGGAAAGGCTCAGGTTCGACTTCAACCTCGAAAGAAAACTAACACCTGAAGAAATAAAAAAAGTGGAAGACGAAGTCAACAACCAAATCAAAAAAGGATTGAACGTCGAAAGAAGCGAAATGAACGTGGACGAAGCCAAAAAACTGGGTGCGCAAGCGCTGTTCACGGAAAAATACGGAGACAGAGTAAGCGTGTACAAAATAGGAAATTACAGCCTGGAAGTATGCACCGGACCGCACGTCAAAAACACTTCCGAGCTAGGAGAGTTCAAAATAATAAAGGAAGAAGCAGTAAGCGCAGGAGTAAGGAGAATAAAAGCAACCCTAAAATAAATGCCGCAGGGGGGAGTTGAACCCCCCACCTCCAGATAGCCCAATCCAGTCAAATCCTGAGTTAGAATTTATGAGTCACGCCCTATTTCAAGGCAAATCCAAGAAAAACTGGCGCTCTAACCAGCTGAGCTACTGCGGCACGCTGAAAATTATTCTCAAAAAATTTAATAAACCCAACGCAAGAGAAAATAAACATGGCTGCAGAAAACCTAGCTCAAACAATAACATCCTTTTCAAACATTGTAAGCCAAAACAGCTTAATCATAATAGCATTTTTGATAATAATCTCAATTTTATTCTCAAAAAGAAGAAAAACGCTCATAGCATCACTGATCATACTTGTCGCAATTTTAGCGGCAACAATAGCGACAAACACAAACGGGCTTGCTGCAATAGAAATTGCAATACCTTTAACTATAACAATGACCTTCTTCGCCAGCCAAGCGTTCTACCCGCTTATCATAATATCAATAATAATCATGCTATCCGCTCCATCAATAACCATGCTGGGAGCAGGGGTTTCAATAGGAATAATAACCCCTTTCATAGGAGAGACGATAATAAACAAAATAGAAGAGTTAGGATGGATTATAGATGAATGAAGAATTAAGACAGACGATACACATCGCAATAGGTTTAGTGACAATAAGCTTAGTTTATCTAATAGGAGTTCCAAGCACGGTAGGATTGCTTGTTTTAATTCTAATGGCAGGAGTGATGATTTCAAACGCAAAAGCGCTGGGATTCGAAAACCCGTTAATAGACGGGATACTTGAAAAAATAGAAAGAGGAGCAAAAATACCTGGCAAAGGAGCGATAACAATGTTCGCGGGTATGATACTAATCCTAACGTTAACAACTCCTTTATACGCTATAACGCTTATCTCAATACTTGCGGTAGGGGACGGATTTTCAACGCTGATAGGAAGAAACGCGGAAGTAAAACTACCGTGGAACGACAACAAAACATGGTACGGCTTCGTTTCATTTGTAGTCTTCAGCTCAATTCCCGCCTTCTCGTTTCTAGGTTTTGAAGGAATCGCGTACGCTTTCGCACTCGGAATGATAGAAACAATAGATTTAGACCTGGACGACAATCTTCTAATATCCATATCAGCAGTCATAATAGCATACCTAGTCACAAAGAGAATATAAAAGATAAGGGAAAAAACAAAAGGGCGAAAACGTTAAAAACAAAAACACGGAAAAGTATTTTTCGATGATAAAGGAAAACCTCGACACTTCCATAGACCGGCTGGTTGAATACATAAACGCCAATGAAAGCGTGAGCGTAACAAACGCGGCCAAAGTCCTCGCAATGAACCCCGACGAGGTGGAAAAGTTAGGTGAAATGCTCGCTGAAAGCGGCCTGATTTCAATAAGATACGAACTTACAAACACAATACTCACCGCAAAAAAGAAAATAGTTCAAAAAGCAACCCTGGCCCCGCAATCCAAACCGCTGACTGCGGAAGAAGGCAAAAAAATAGAAAAACAGGTCTACGATACTGAAAGCATATTCGAATTCATAGAAACCGACTTAAACAAAAGAATAAACATAGCCCAAAATAACCTCAAAAAACTATCGCAGCAGGCCAACGTTCCGAAAGAGGAAGTGGAAAAAACAGAAAAAGAAATGCAAAAAATAATAGAGGAAGTTCACATAATGGAAAACAGAGTCAACGAACTCTACAAGAAAGTATACCTTTTCGACCAGCAACTTCAAACATTCAGGGAAAACATCAAAAAATTGGAGGTTAGAAAACCATCTTTGATTGACCGGATAAAAAATCTATTTAGAATGAAAAGAAAAACTGAAATAATACCCGAAAGTGAGGTTGAAGAAGCAAACGAAATGAAGGAGAAAGCCAAAATTATGGAGAGAAAGCTCGAAGAAAGAAAAATACAACCCCTAGAAACGAAACCAGTCGAACAAGGAAAAAACAATGCAAAAATAGAAATACCTAGAGAAAAATTTGAAAAGATAGCTCAAATCAGAGCCGAAAAGAAAAAACTAGAAAAAACCAAAAACAAAGAAAACCCTGAAAAAGAAAAAATAAAAAAAATCGAAAAGGAAGTAGAAAAAACAAAACAAATCAAAAAAGAAAAGAAAGAAAAGGCAGTTAAGGAAAAAACTAAGGAAGAGAGGAAAATAAAGAAAAAGAAAGAAAGAAAAACACACGCGGGCAAGAAGGCGACAAAACAGGTCGTTCGAACAGTAATCGCAATGAAAAAAAGGGAAAAAACAAAAGTAAAAACAAAAACAATCAAGTTCAAAAGGAACGGGGTTTGGATTGAAGCCTGGATTAAAAACGGGAGGTTCTTCAAGCTGAAAGAAATAAACAGGAAAAAAGGCGCTGTAAAATGAAAACACTTGAAAAATACGTGGTTGAAAGCGAGGGGGTAATGGCTGAAATAGAAATCACACAAGAAGAGAAAGAATTCACAAACAAATACTACCTGAAGCATGTTAAAATAAAACCAGCAACAGAAGCAGTCCTTGAACACCTAAAGGAAAAAATAATAGAAAGCATAGACATAAAAACCTCGGAAATACTAGACCCAAGAGAAAACGAAAAAGTAAAAATAAAACTGGCAGATAGAGCTTCAACCCTTATAGAACAGCAACTACCTGGAGTTTCCGAAGAAGAGAAAAAAATACTGGTTGGAAAAATAATAAACGACATGACCGGGCTCGGAGACTTGGAGTTAATACTTAACGACGACAATCTTGAAGAGGTGGTTATAAACTCTTCGCACGAGCCAGTCAAAGTATACCACAAAAAACAAGGATGGCTTACCACCAACATAACAATAAGCTCCGAAGAACAGATATACAACTACTCGTCAATAATAGCCAGAAAAATAGGGAAGCAAGTGACAAACCTGCAGCCAATGATGGACGCGCACCTGCTAAACGGAAGCAGGGTCAACGCAATACTCTTCCCCATAAGCAACAAGGGAAACTCACTTACAATAAGAAAGTTTTCCAAAGATCCCTGGACCATAATCAACCTCATAAACCCGGAATACAAAACAATAACCAGCGAGGTGGCCGCGCTGCTTTGGACATCAATGCAATACGAAATGAGCATCCTCGTGGGAGGGGGAACCGCATCCGGAAAAACAAGCTTCCTAAACGCCATACTGCCGTTCGTGCCAGCAAACAACAGAGTCGTCTCAATAGAGGACAGCGTGAAAGGAAGTGAAAAAATAATATTCCAGAAAAAAGACGTTTTCTACGAGAAAAAGATAAGCGATCTTGTAGAAAGCCAGCTTGCTAAAGACAAAACAATTCTTGAAGACGGAACAGAGGTAGCACTAAACACAGACGAGATAAAAATATTTTCCTCCACCAAAGACGGAAAGATAGTCATAGCCCAGCCAACCGCCTTCATCAAGCACAAGATATCAAAAAACATGGTGGAAATAAAAACAGAAAAAACAACTATAAACGTGACTGAAGACCACTCGGTATTCAAAATGGATGGAACGCTAATCCCTGTAAGGGCAGGCGAGCTTGAAAAGGGCGACGAGATATGCATTGCAGTACTCACAAGCGAAAACCTTTCCATGAACGGCGCTATACAGATGAAAATTCAGGGGGAAACACAAGCCGAAACCGCAAAGATAACGGAAATAAACAAAACCTTTTACGATGGAAGCGTCTACGACCTTACAGTTCCAATGTACGAAAACTTCGTATGCGAAAACACAGTAGTGCACAATACAAGAGAGTTGGTACTTCCGGATTTCATGCACTGGATACCACTAGTGACAAGAGAGCCCAACCCAGAAGGCAAGGGGGAGATAACCATGCTGGATTTAGTGGTCAACTCTCTCAGGATGAGACCGGACAGGATAGTTCTAGGAGAAGTAAGGAGAAAAGAAGAAGCTGAAGTGCTGTTTGAGGCAATGCACACCGGGCACTCGGTATACTCAACAGTCCACGCAGACGAGGTACTGCAAGTCAAAAACAGATTGACAAACCCTCCAATCAGCCTGCCGGAAGAAGTGCTGGGCGCTCTTCAACTGATAATAGTCCAGTACAGGCAAAGAAGAACAGGAATAAGAAGAACGTACGAGGTAGCTGAAATAACTCCGGAAGAAAATAAAATGAATCTTAACGTGATATACAAGTGGAACGCCAGAGATGACAAACTTGAAAGAGTCGGTAACTTCGTAAGACTCGTAGACGAGCTGACAATGCACACTGGAATGACGATAAATGAAATAGAAACAGACATAAGCGAGAAAAAGCAAATTCTTGACTTCGCCCTGGAACATAAAATAGACAAAGTAAACAGTATAGGCTCGCTGATAGCGGAGTACTACAAAAACAGAAGCGAGCTTATGGATGAAATATCAAAAAATAAAGTGCCCGAGTGGTTGAAGTGAAAACAATACCATTCTCTCTAGTACCCTACCCTCTAACCGCTGCAATAGCAAAAAGAATAAAAGGAGTTGGAAACTTCATCTCGGAATTCTTCCCGGGCCTCGAAGATGAGTTAGCGCAATCCGATTACGAGTACGACGCCAGAGAATACGCCGCCATAGCAGGAACGGCATCAATTCTAAACGCTTTATTCCTATTCGCGCTTATAGTCGGAATAGGCTATCTTTCAGAAACAAACATGCTGTTTCTAGCATCCCTCATCGCAATCATAATATTCCTATCCACTTTTGCAACAATAATATACTACCCTCAACTTGTGGCCACCAAAAAAATGAGGTTGATAGAGGATAATCTAATACCCGCATCACGACAGCTTTACATTGAAGTTAAAAGCGGCGTTCCACTATTCAACGCCATGATAAGCATTTCAACAAGCTACGGGGAGGTTAGCGAGGAATTCAAAAAAATAGTAAGCAGAATAAACGGAGGAGTTTCAGAACTTGACGCAATATCCGAAGCCAGCAAGCAAAGCCCGTCATTCAAGCTAAGAAGAATTCTATGGCAAATATCCAACGCGCTAAAAGTAGGAAGCGACGTTGGAACCGCTCTTGAAACAACAATAGACGGGCTAACAAAAGACAAAATGGACGACATAGAAAAATACGCGCATGAACTCTCACCATGGACGATGATATACATGATGATGGCAGTTATAGTTCCAAGCCTTGGAATAACCATACTTATAGTTATAATATCAATAATAAACGTTCCAATAACGTCAATTATATTCCCGCTAATAATAATATTCTTAATAGTTTTCCAACTGGTTTTCCTGAATCTTATTAAAACCAGAAGGCCGAGAGTGTAAACAAAAATGGACTTCAACAAACTTTACTTGAAAATATCAATGTTCGCGCCTAAAAAGACTGTTGAATCAATATCCACGCTTATGGAACAGGGCGGGTTCACCCTTCAGCCCAGGATATTCATCGGATTCACAATGTACCTAACCTTCTTCGCAACCCTGGCGGCAGTATTCCTTACGCAGATAATATTCCCAAACCCAAATCTTCGCATTATAATACCGGCTATCGTTTTGATAGCAATACCCGGGCTGCTTTACATGTTAATAATGATGACTGCAGACAACAGGGCTAGGAAAATAGAAGAGCTGCTGCCAGACGCCCTTGACATAATAGCGGCTAACATCAGGGCGGGAATGACACTTGAGAACGCCATATGGCTTTCCGCAAGGCCTGAATTCGGACCGCTAAGAGACGAAATCAAAAAAATAAGCGCAGACACCTTTGGAGGAAAGCCGATAGAAGAAAACCTTGAAAAAATGTCAAAAAGAGTAAGGTCAGAGGTGATAAAAAGAGCGGTTCAACTCATACAGGAAGGAATAAGGTTGGGGGGAGAAATGTCAAAACTGCTGGAGGAAGTAGCCGAGGACACCAGAAACACACAAACCCTTAAAAATCAAATATCCACCTCCACCGTAACCTACACCCTTTTCATAATATTCGCGGCAACCATCATGGCACCACTGCTGTTTTCAATCTCAACCACCTACTCAAAGATAAGTCAAAGTTTAATGACCACCACCGCAAACGGAAACACCGGAACCCTGCTTCAAAACATACCTTTCGTAGGCGGGGGGCAGGCAAACTCAATAAACCCAAACGACATATTCGACTTCGCACTTGAAAGCATAATAGCAACAAACTTTCTGGCAGGATTTATAATAGGGCAGATAAGATACGGTAAAGCATCAAGAGGGGTGGGATATGTTCCAATACTGCTTATAATATCAGTTACAATATTCCTGGTAACCCAGCAAACGCTTCAAATACTAATACAGGGATTCATAAAATAAAAAGAGAAAAAATCAAGTTTTAATAGTCTTGTCAACCACTTGGCTAACAACCCGTATAACCTCGTCCTCGTTCTTCCCTTCCATAGTAAGAATGTAGCTGCTTGTGTTCCACAACCTCAACCGGTTTGCTAAAAACTGAAGAAACTGTGTTGTTGTGCCTGAATCATTGTACAAAAGCATTGTGGTTAGAGAGTCAAGAATAACAAACTTCTTTCCTTCAAGCCTGTTTAAAACCTCGCTTAAAGTTATGCTCAAATCAGTAAGGTTGCGCTGGCTTGCCAGAAAAACCACGTTGTCTTTTTTCTGAGGCTCTCCAGTGGCCACCTGCGTTACCAAATCAATATAAAAAACATCGCACTTCAACTTGCCCTTGAAAATAGCCTCAAAAGAGCTTGACGGCTTGTTGAAGGAAACCATAACCGCGGTCGCATCGCTACCCACAGACTTCATCAAATCAACAACCACATCATTAAAATCAGAAGAGTTAGTTATAATGATAGTTGAAAAAGGCTGTTTAAGAGTCTTAATCTCTTTTGTAATTGTTTTCGCAATCATTATCTAACTACCTTAAACACATTTTAAAGCTTATTAATATTCTGAAACAAACAGTTAAAAAACTTGCTATAAAAACCAAAAAAACAAAAAATTAAAAATTGCAAAGCCTAACCACCGAAAAGAACCAAAGCCAGCTCGCTTCCAAAGGTAAAAAAAGGCAAACAATCAAAAGCAAGGAATTTAAACCAGAGCGGTTAAAAAAACAATCATGGCCAAAAAAAGCGCTGCTGAAAACAAAGGGGAAAAAGACGCAGTATTCGCTCCAATAGCGGGAATAGAAGAAAAAAACCAGAAGAAACTAGACTTTGGAAGAATGAAAACAGGGGTTGAAGGCCTGGACGAGCTTATGCCTGAAGGCATTCCAAGAGGCTCTTCAATACTAATAAACGGTTCAAGCGGTTCTGGAAAAACAAACCTTTCCCTCCAAATTCTCTACGAAGGCGTGGTCAAATTCAACGAGCCTGGAATATACATTTCATTCGAAGAAAACTCCGAAAGCATAAGAAACACTGCAAAAAGCTTCGGAATGGACATAGAAAAATACGAAAAAGAAAACAAGCTGGCGATAATATCAAAAGACCCATACGAAGTAAAAAACTTCGCCACCAGTCTTTCAGGAGAATTATATTACAAGATAAAGGACATGAACGCAAAAAGACTAGCTATGGACAGCATAACCTACCTAGGAGGTTCCCTTGAAAACCCCTACGAGTTAAGAAGATTAATGAATGACCTAAACAAGAGGCTAAAAACAATGGGAATAACCACCTTCTTCATATCTGAAACTCCAGAATCAATAAATCTGGTAGGAAGGTACGGCGTTGAAGAATTCGTAGTAGATGGAGTTATTCTACTACACAACATACTCATAAAGCAGGGAAGGCAAAGGGCAATAGAAATACTTAAAATGAGACAGACAAGCCACGACACTTCAATGCACCCCTTCAAAATAACAAACAAAGGAGTAGAAATATACCCAAGAGAGCAAGTGATAGTTTAAATCATCAAAAACTAAAAGTGAAGAAAATGCAGCAATCAGAAGCTGAAAAAACAATTGAAGAAATAACCCAAATCCTTGAAAAAGAAGGGTTGAAAACCAAGCCGGCAAGAGCGGAAGAAGGACGCGGCGATCTGGCAATACACCTGTTTGAAGCAATTCAAAAGGGAAAAAAAGACGAGATAGTGAAAAAACTATCTGAAGACAAAAAGCTAGCCGAATCAATCAAAATAAAAAGCGCTGAAAACAACTATCTAAACCTTGAATTTACAAGGAAATTCCACGAAAAAAACCTGTCACAAAAAAAGCAAAAAGGGGAGTGGAATGGCAAAACGGCAGTAGTGGAATTCTCGTCGCCAAACATAGGAAAACCTCTGCACGTAGGCCACATTCGATCAACCATACTTGGGGATAGCATAAGAAGGATAATGGAAAAAACAGGCTGGAAAGCGTACAGCGTCAACTATCCGGGAGACAGTGGAAGGCAAGTGGCGCTAATGATACTAGCAATGAAAAAACTCAAAATGAATGAAATAGAAAACGAAAGGCAACTGCTTGAGACCTACGTTCAAATAAATAAGGAAGTGGAGGAAAGTGAGGAACTTAAAAAAAAAGTGGAGGAAATAACTGAAAAAATAGAAAAGGGGGACGTTGAAACCCTGGAAACAATAAAAAAAATAACAGATCACTCAATGAAAATATTCGAAAAAGCGTACTCGCTCCTGAACGTTAAATTCGATGACGTCAGAGGAGAAAGCCAATTCATAGAAAGCGGAGTCAAAATAGCAAAAGAATGCGAAAAAAAAGGAATAACCAATCTGGAAGACGGGGCGGTGGTAGTAAAACTTGAAAAGGAAGGACTGCCAAACACAATTCTAATGAGATCCAATGGAACAACAGTGTATATAACAAGAGACCTTGCATGGGCGGACTACAAAAACGAAAAATACCACCCCGACGTCAGCGTGTATGTTACAGACTCAAGGCAAAACACCCACTTCCAGCAGCTCTTCAAAATAATAGAATTGCTTGGAAGGAACTACGTGAAAACGCTAAACCACGTAAGCTACGGTTTCATGACATTTCAGGGCAAAACACTAGCCACAAGAAGCGGAAACACCCTTTTACTTGAAGACATGCTGAATGAAAGCAAAGAGGAAGCTTTAAAAGAAATTGAAAAAAACGGAAAAAGATATGGAGAAAAGGAAAAAAACGAAATATCACAGAAAGTAGGCGTTGCAGCGCTTAAATTTACCGTTCTAAGAGTAAGGAACGAAAAAAACATTTCATTCAACCCTAAACAAAGCGTCAATTTTGAAGGGGACACAGGCGCATATCTTCAATACACCCATGCCAGAATAACAAGCATAATAAAAAAAGCGGCGGAATCAAAACAAACGCCAACAGAGCAAACCTTTGAATTAAACGAAGACGAGAAAAGACTAGCCTGCCAGATAGCATTCTACCTCCCAACTCTTAAACAAGCAGAAAAAGAGCTCAGTCCGCACATAATCGCAGAATACGCTCTCAAAACCGCTCACCTCTTCAACACGTTCTACGCCACCAGCCCGGTAATAAAAACAGGTAGCGAATTCAGGCTTCAGCTAGTCAAAAAAACAGAGGAAACGCTAAAGGAATGCCTTGAAACCCTTGGAATCGATGCGCTTGAAAAAATGTGACACGGATAATGCGGCTGCCGGGAATCGGACCCGAACCTCGAGCTTGGGAAGCTCGTATCATACCACTAGACTACAGCCGCCTGTGTTAGAATTAACAGCGAAAAAATATAAATGCTTTTCAAATAAAAGCAAAATTAGTGCAGAGCTACTCGCACAACAAAAGATTTAAACAAATGTTATTAAAAAAATAGAAACATTTTTTAAAGAAAAGCGCTAATTAAAAAACATGAAGATAGGATTAACCGGAACATTCGCCTCAGGAAAGAGTCTTGTGGCGCAAATACTTCAGAAAAGCGGATTTATTTATTACAGTCTAAGCGAGGAAGTCAGGGATGAATGCGAAAAAAGAGGAATGACGCCAGAAAGAAAAAACTTATACAACATTGCAAACGAGCTAAGGGAAAACTACGGGCCACAAGTTCTGGCTGAGAGAGTGAGGAAAAAAATAGAAAAAGAAAAACCTAAAAACGCGGTTATAGATGGGATAAGATCGCCTGAAGAGGTGTGGGAACTTGAAAAGATGAAAAACTTCACGCTAATATCAATAGACTCTACAATAGAAACAAGATATGAAAGAACAATGAAAAGGAAAAGAGCAAACGAAGAAAAGCAAACGTTTGAGGAATTCAGAAAATCAGAGCAAAAAGAATGGGAAAGCAGCAACCAAAACATCAAAGGCGCCATGAGCCTGGCTAAAACAAAAATAATAAACGACTCGACAAAGGAAAAACTGGAAGAAAAAATAAACGAAATAGTAAAAACGCTTAAAAACAAACAATAAAAAAACACAAAACTCAGCCAACGCGACCGCTGAAAAACAACCCGAGTGAAAACGTTAAAAATAAGAGCGTACAATAAACACTACATGAAAAAACAAGAATCCAGAATAGAAGAGATAATAAAAAAACTCGACGCGGAACTAAGCGAGAAAGAAAAAGAGCAGGACAAATCGCTTAAACTCTCAAGGGAGATAGTGAGAGAATGCTCAAAAATGATAAAAAAAATACATCAAAACGAGAAAATAACTGAAGATGAAATAAAGCAGACTGGAGACAAGGTCGAGGAAATAGAAAAAATAAAAGGCTTCGATCAAATAAAGAGCATTGCCATGCAAGAATATGCAGAACTGACAAGCCTAAGGGCGATAATGGAAAAAAAGGAAATCCCATACCCTTCAGAAATACACTGCGATCCACTCAGCTACGCGCAAGGGCTCGCCGACTGTGTTGGAGAGCTAAGAAGGGAGATACAAATACACCTTAAAAACAAAGAGACTAAAAAAGCCGAAGAAACATTCAAAAAAATGGAAGAAATATACGAAAACATTTCAACAATAAAATACTCATCATCCCTAACAGGAATGCTCAGGAAAAAACAAGACGTGATCCGAATACAACTGGAACAAGCCAGAAGCGAGCTTCTTAAATAAAAGGAATTGAGAGATTAAAATGGAAAGCAACTACGAATTCAAGAAAAAACTGGAAGAAATGTCCCAATATTCAGGAAGGGGAACAGAACTGATAAGCGTATACATAACCCCGAACTATCCAGTGAGTGAGATAACTGGAAAATTGAGGGACGAATACGGGCAAGCATCAAACATAAAAAGCAAAACAACTCAAAAAAACGTCCAGGCTGCAATAGAAAAAATAATGAGTTTTCTAAAAAAAATGCCCACCCCACCAGAAAATGGGGTTGCAATATTCTGCGGCAACATATCAGAAACAGAGGGAAAGCCGGACATACAGCTATTCACGGTGATCCCCCCACAACCTCTCCAGGTCCAATTTTACCGATGCGAAAGCAAATTCGTGCTAGACCCACTTCTTGAAATAACTGACAACACCGACTCTTACGGGATAGTGGCCATGGACGGCAGAGACGCAACAGTAGGATTACTCAAAGGTAAAACAATAAAAATACTAAAAAAACTACACAGCACCGCGCATCAAAAATTCCACAAAGGAGGGCAGAGCGCTGGAAGATTCCAAAGAATACATGAGGAAACAGTCGAAAAATACTACCAAAGAATAGGCGAAGCGATGAACGCTCTGCTAGGCATTAAAAACTTCAAAGGGGTTATAGTAGGAGGGCCAGGACCAACCAAAGAAGACTTCGTAAAGGGAAAATACTACAACTACCAGTTGAAAATAATTGGGACTGTGGACATAGGCTACGCGGACGAGTCAGGATTAAAAGAGTTAATAGACAAAAGCGCGGATCTTATCTCAGGGCAGGAAATGGTTCAGGAAAAAAAAATAGTAGACGAATTCATGAAAGAGATAGTAAAAAACGGAACCGCTGCATACGGGGTAAACGAGATAATCAAAAACCTAGAACAGAAGAATGTTTCAAAACTTCTGGTCACCGAAGGATTTAAACTCAAAAAATACACCATATACTGTCCAAACTGCGGAAAAAAATACGAAAAATACAATCCAAACTACAAATGCGAGTGCGGGGGAGAAACTAAAATAGAAAAAGAAGAAGACATTCTTGAGGAAATGATCAAAAAAACAGAGGAGCAAGGCGGCGAGGTAATACCCATATCAACCGAAACGCAGGAAGGCGCTCAATTCAGCGAAATGTTCCACGGCATTGGCGCAATGACAAGAAGAATAATATACCAATAAATCGAACGCTTTTTAAAATAATAACACTTAAATAGAAAAACATGTGGAAAGAAAACTTCATAGAATACGCTTTTAAAAAAACTAAAACAGAAAAAATCCATGAAAACGAAGTAAATACAAAAATAGAAAAAATGATGGAAAAACTCAAAAAAGCATTCGACAAAAACCCGGCAGCTAAAATATTTGAAGAAAGCGAGGCTCTCGCACTATCAATAATGATAAATAAATACTTTATGCAGCCGTCAGAAATACTGAAAAAATGCTGTGAAATAGGATTGAAAAAAAACGAAGCATACGGCGCGGACAACATACTTCGCTTCAAGGAAAAAGGGCTTATAGTAAGACTAAGCGACAAGTACGCCAGAATAAAAAACCTGCTTGAAAATGAAAAAAACAAAACGAAAATAGACGAATTTAATGAGACGATAAAAGACACTCTAGAGGATATTATAAACTATTCAATATACGGAAGAATGCTTGCGGACAAAATATGGAATTAACGCAAACCGTAAACAATTAAAGCAAAATTGGGAAGTTTTAAAATGAAAAGAGAAAGAACAAAACCAGAGGACTTCATAGTCGAAGAGATAGACTACACCGGCAGGGTTTTGAAAATCGATGAAAAGGAGAAAAGAGAAAATAAAGAAGGGGAATTCACGCAATTCGTGCTTCAAAAAAAAAACTGGAACACCATACAAGCGCTAAACGCGGTTGCAAAAGCGCTAGGCAAATCAAAAAAAAGTCTCTCAAGCGCTGGAAACAAAGACAGGAATGCAATAACCACTCAACTATGCAGCGTGTACAACGTTAAGCCAGAAGAACTCATGAATCTGAAGATAAAAGACATTCAAATAAACGGAGCGTGGAATTCAAAAGATAAAATAGCAATGGGAAAACTGAAAGGAAACAGGTTCACAATAAAATTCAAAAAAAATCCGCCAAAAGAGGTAGTAATTCCAAACGAGTTCGGACCACAAAGGTTCGGTTCCATGAGAAAAAACACCGCGAAAATAGGAAAATTTATGATAAAGGGCGAGTTCAAAAAAGCGGTTGAAAGTTATCTGTGCGAAGGAAGCGACGAGTCAAAAAAACAAAGACAAAAACTAAAAAAAGACAAAAACTATAAAAAAGCGCTAGAATACTTTCCAAAATTCTTAAGATACGAGCGGCTTATGATAGAACACCTCTCGCAACATCCTAACGACTACGTGGGAGCAATAAGAAAACTCCCCAGAACACTGCAGCTTCTATTCATACACGCGTACCAGGCTAAATTATTCAACGAAGAAATAGAAAAAAGAAACAACTTCAAAAAAAACAAAAACGAATACTATTGCGGAGCCGACGAGCAGGGGTTTCCAAACATGCAAAAAATCAGAGCGTCTGAAAAAAAAGCTAAAAAGGGAGAAGCGTTCGTTGTAGGAAATATAATAGGAAGCAACACTCTGCTCAACAAAACTGAAAAAGAGATACTAAAAAATGAAGCCATAGAAAAAGAAAAATTCAACCTCAAATCAATGCCGGAGCTTTCAAGCAGGGGTAGCACTAGACCTCTAACCATATTCGTCAAAATAAAAAAAGAAGGCGACAAGATAACCTTCTCACTGCCACCAGGAAGCTACGCCACCACTGTTTTAAAACACCTCAAACCAAGTAAACGAGCAAGTCAAAACAAGGGAAGAGGTTAAAAACTTTTCACAACCAAAAACCACTTCAATGCGGAGGTCGCCTAGTGGCCATGGCGGTAAACTATAAAAATCCGCAAGCCTGCTAAACTAGGAATATGCCGAAAGCTATTGGTGCGTTCGCGCCGCGCGGGTTCGAATCCCGCCCTCCGCGCTACTCCAACACCACTAAACTAACTAAAAATCAGTAATATGCAGATAATGAATTAAGAAAGCATCATTCCAACCGCTGAGCTTACATTATCAACGCGAACTATCCTAACCCCTGAGGGAAGCGAACTTTCATAAGGAATGACCTGCTGGGACGAAACCACGAAAACATTTTTTCCGGCAGTATAAGCAGCAAGAATCTTCTCGTCAATTCCATCAACAGGCAACAACGAACCATTGTCTGCAAGCATAGCACTCACTTCAACGCTTGAATTCAATGGCTTTCCAGTGAAAACGCTAACAATCGCGCTTGTAAACAAAGCTCCCGCGCTCTCCCCGCTCACACTACCCCCTGAAGCGTCAACAGTTAGATAAAAATCATAATTATGGAAATCAACTCCAAGAATGGTTTCAGCCTCCTCCCTTGCTAAAAGAAAAGACTGCTGAACGCTTGAAGCAAATTCTGAATTTTCAACATTAACAAAAACCCTGCCAAAACCAGGTTTAACCGCAAGAGAGAAAGGCACCAACTCTCCAGCATTGCCTGAAGTTATAGCAGGAGCGAAAAAAGTAACCGATCCGGAAGGAGAAGAAAAGTACCCCTCCCAAAAGCTCAAAACCGCCAAAGCAAAAACCAAAACCAAAAAAACCTTCCAATTCATAAAAACACCCAAATTCAAGAACCAACAAGCTGAGCGTAAGCCTGCCTAACATCACTAACCTCAACAACATTAATGCCGACAACGCTCTCCACGCTTTCAGGAACCACGTTGTAAGAAACAACTGGACTGCACTCGTTAAAAACCTGGCCGTTAATAATAGTCTGACTGCAATTCTGAACAGACGAGTTTTCAGTAACGTTAACCACACTCTCCCCAACAGGAACAACAAACTCGGAGAACCCAGCGCTCTTCAACGCTTCAGCCTTGTCCAAAACACCGCCGACCTGAATAACACTCCCGTTCAAAAAAACTCCACCGGTAACGCCAACCCCACTTCTAAAAGACTCATTCTTAAGCAAAAGAACGGTTCCAACCGCCGCTCCAAGGCCTGCGCTATCCCCATCCACCCCGCTAACATTAGAATCAAAAAAATAGTAAAGATCAACATTATTTGAAGCAGCCAGAGTTTGAGCGTCAAAATTTCTCGCCACTTCCACCGCGTCAGAAAATGAAACCTGAGTCTCATTAGCAATCATAGGAGAGGAAAGACCAAACTGGAAAAAACTCCTGCCAAAACCAGGCTTTTCCACTATTGTCAAATTAACAACCTCGCCACCACCTGAACTTGAAACAGCTACTAGAGGAACAACCAGGGAATTAGAAAAATCATTAGAATTGCACGAAGAATTTAAAACAACCTTAACCGCTGAAGAATTGAAGGAACAAGTTTGATTTGAAACTGCTTGAACCGAAGGCACTTGAACTCCCGAAGTGGTTGAATCATACCCTAAAATAAAAGAAAGAAAAACAACCACTGCAAGCAAAGCAAAAACAGTCTTGTCCAAAAACCAAATCACCAAAACATAATCTAACGGTTCTCAGGAGGTTGAAAGTCGAATGCCGCCACCAGCGACAGCAAACCCGCCTCGCCTCAGCTTTGTAGACTTGCGAGCACGAAAGCGATTACTTAGAGTTGCTTCTTCCGACCTGGCCCGGTTCATAACCACGTCCGTAACGCAAGGCAAAACGTCTACGGTTCAACGGGAGCTGAAAAACTGATGACGAACAACCTCTATTCAACTCATCGCCCCGCTCAAAGGGATTGCGGCTTCCAAGGGACCCTTAACCCCCCGACTATCCTGAAAACCAAGCATTAAAAATGAATTCACTTAATTTTAACCTTTTCTATCAGAGGATTTATTCAAGAAGCATAAAAGGCATTTGACAACGCATGTCTTTTAAAAAAAAAACTTTTAAAAGAACATTCGAAGCATAAAAAAACAACATTGAAATTAAAATTCTACTGCAATAACAATCAAAGAAATTCAAAAACAAACATTCAAAATGGATTCAAACAAAACCAACTAAAAAACAGGCAAAGCGAAAGAATTAAAAACAAAACAAGCAAAGGAATAAGCAAAATAGTTAAATTTTCAAGGTGAAATGAAAAAATGGAGGATATAGTAGGAGAAGCCCTTAGAAGCAGAAGCACTCCCAACAAAAAAGAAAGGGAGGATTTTTTTGAAACCCCTAAAATAATGGTTATAGGAACAGGAGGTGGAGGGTGCAACTCAGTCAACAGACTAGCTAGAATGGGAATTAAAGGAGCAGACATGGTTGCTATAAACACCGACAGACTGCACTTAACAACAATATCTGAAAGCGTTAAAAAAGTTCTAATAGGAGCTAGCATTACCAGAGGACTCGGAGCAGGAGGCTACCCTGAAATCGGAATGAAAGCAGCAGACGTTTCAAGAGACGCGCTGGAAAAAATACTGTCAAACGCCGACTTGATATTCCTTACAGCAGGAATGGGAGGAGGAACTGGAAGCGGAAGCGCGCCAGTAATAGCTGAAATAGCTAAAAAGCAAGGAGCTATCGTAATATCAATAGTAACCTACCCGTTCGCACTTGAAAGAGCTAGATTGGAAAAAGCAGACGCGGCACTAGAAAACCTCAAAAACCAGTCGGACACGATAATCGTAATAGACAACAACAGGCTAGTGCAGTTAGTTCCAAACCTGCCAATAGACCAGGCGTTCAATGTGGCAGACGAGGTCATAGCAAGAGCGGTGAGAGGAATAACAGAAACAATCACCACACCAAGCCTCATAAACCTTGACTTCGCAGACGTCAAAGCGGTTATGAGCAACGGGGGAGTTTCAATGATAGCAGTAGGCGAGTCAAAAGGAACAAACAGAGTAAAGGAAGTAGTGGAAAACACACTCAACCACGCCCTACTAGACGTAGACTACACCGGAGCAACCGGAGTGCTTATACACATAACCGGAGGAAGCGACATGACTCTTGGAGAATGCAACCAAGTGGGAGAAATGCTTACAGAAAGAGTAGACCCTAACGCAAGCGTAATATGGGGCGCTAGAGTAGACCCGGCATTCGAAGGAAAACTGGAAGCAATAGCAATCTTCACAGGAATCAAAAGTCCGTACATGCTTGGAAAACAGGTAAAGCAGGACAAACAAAAAAGAAACGACTTCGACGTAGGAGAAATTGACTTTCTCTAAAAATAGGATAGTAAGTTGAAATGACGCTGGCAAACCTTAGAACACTACTTAAAAACGACTACGCAGTGCCAGCGTTCAACGCCTACAACTCAGAAACAATACAAGCAATAATACAGGCAGGCGAAGAAACACAATCACCATTAATAATCCAAGCTTCAGAAAGCGCTCTTGAATACGCTGGATTGGAAGAATTCGCAGCCTACGCGCTAAAAGCAATAAGCAAAACCAAAATACCAGTAGGTCTGCACCTAGACCATGGTAAAAACCTTGAAACGGTAAAAAAATGCTTTAAAAACGGATTCTCTTCCATAATGCTCGATGGATCATCCAAACCATTTGAAGAAAACGTGAAAATATCGCTGCAAGCAAAAAAAGCAGCGCCAGGCCTTCCAATAGAACTTGAAATAGGCGCGCTGGCAGGAAAAGAAGACTACGTTGAAGAAAAAGAGGCAAAATACACCAGTCCGGAAGACGCGCTGCGCTTCTACAAACTCACCAAACCCGACGCACTCGCAGTAAGCATAGGAAACAGCCATGGGTGGAGTGAAAAAAAACTCAAGCTTAACTTCCAACTGCTTAAAGAGATAAATGAGGAAATTCCGGCCCCGCTTGTGCTGCATGGAAGCTCGGGAGTTTCAGACGAACAAATCAAAAAGGCAGTTAAGCTAGGAATAAGGAAGATAAACATGGACACGCAACTAAGAAAATCATTCACACTTGCGCTTAAAAAATCGCTAAACGAAAATCCGGACATAAACCCAAGGACTCACCTGACAAAAGCAAGGGAAGCCATGAAAAAAACCTGTATAGACAGAATAAAGGTCTGCGGCTCAAACGGGAAAGCAAAAACGCAGGGGAAAAAATAAAAAGCTTTTAAAACCAAAAAAACCTAGTGACATTTGAAGAAGAATACAAAAAACAAATAAACCAAGCCAAGCAAGCATACGGAGACGACTACACTCATTATATAAACACTGCCAAAACGCTATATGAAAAAAAAGCCGACGCGGCTCTGATAACCGCCGCACTATTTCACGGAGTTAAATTCTATGAAATTCCACAGCAATCAAACTACAAAGTAGACCAGGAAGCTAGAGAACTCGTCCACCACTTCCAGCAACATTTCATAAAACAAGAAAACAACGAGTTTAAATCAAACCTAGAAGACGTTACACTAAATCCTAAAATATTCCTACTACGATTGATCGACCAAAGGGAAAGAATAACAAACCCAAAAACAAACACCCAACAAAAAAACAATGCAGCAGAAAGAACGCTGAAAATATACGCGCCAATAGCAGAGCTTCTAGGAATGCATCAAATGGCAAACGAAATGATAAACAAGGCATTCCAAATAAAAGAACCAAAACAATACGATAAAATAAAAAAATTCATACAAAAACAAAACTTTGAGGAAAAAATGCACGTAATAAGAAACGAAATCAACGAAAAACTAACAAGCGATGGAATTAACTTTCAAATAGAGTCAAGGGTAAAAAGCCCGGCAAGCATATTCTACAAAAAAAGAGAAGTAAAGGACTATATAGGAATGAGAATAATAGTTGAAAAAAACGAAGAAATAGAAAAAGCAAAAAAAATAGTGAAACAAATCGGTGAAACGATTGAAGAAAAGGACTACATAAAAAACCAAAAACCAAACGGATATCAATCACTGCACTTGACAATGAAAAAGAAAGACGGAACGCCATTCGAAGTGCAGATTAGAACAAAAAAAATGCATGAAGAAATACAAGAAAACGAAAACATAAAACACGCGTTCTACAAAAGCGGGCTAAACCGCCAGCTAGACCCAAAAATAGAAGTGGCAAAAAAGGCAATAGTGCTGTATGACCAAAACAAGGAAAAAGAGGCAATGCAGTTAATAGACGAGTCAAACAAGTACGACCTGATAAACATAAAAGTAAACGCCGAAGGAAAAATCCACGAGCTCAACCTGCCAAAAAACTCAACAATTCTAGACGCGGCATACAACACGCCAAAACAAAAAAACCAAAGCATCCACCTAGGACATTACGTACAAGGCGGGATAATAAACAACAAAAACGCTGGAAAAGAAACCACCCTCAAAAACAACGACGAGGTAACGCTAATACTGGCTAAAAAACCACAAAAACACTCGCCAAGCCTCTCAAGAACGGTAACAACAACAAACGCAATACAGGGCCTTAAAGAAAACGCCCTACTGAAATACAGATAAAACTAGACTAGAAAAACAAAACGTAAAAAAAATCAATCCTTGCCAACCGCCTTGTCAAGCAAAACTCTCAACTCAGCGCTGGCAACCACGTTTCTGGTAACGTCGATAACATCAGGATTAACAGAAATGCTGTCAATTCCGAAACCAACAAGCTTCTCAGCAAACTCTCGGTACTCAGAAGGCGCCTGACCGCAAATACCAACCTTAACGTTGAAACGGTGGCAAGTCTTAATAACGTGCTCTATAGAACGCAAAACGCTTTCATCCCGCTCGTCAAAATCCTCAGCCACAATAGGATTATCCCTATCAACACCCAAAGTAAGCTGGGTCAAATCATTGGAGCCAATACTGAAAAAATCAGCTCCAGCCTTGCAGAACTCCTCAGCTAAAATCACGGTTGACGGAACCTCGCACATAATACCTAACTTAAAATCATGCGATTGAAACAAACCTCCCTTCTCCACCAAACCTTTAACCAACTTGAACTCATGAACGGTTCTAACAACAGGAATCATCAGCCACAAATTCTTGAAACCCTGCTCCCTCACTTTTCTAACCGCCTCCAACTCCAAGTTAAAAACCTCGGGATCCTTAACATAACGAAAACAACCTCTAAAACCAATCATAGGATTATCCTCCTGAGGCTCAAACTCGGCGCCGCCTTCAAGATTGCGGTACTCATTCGTCTTAAAATCAGTAGCTCGGTAGATAATAGGCCTGGGGCTGAAAGCAGCGCAGAACTTCCTCAAACCCTTAACAAGCATGTCAACAAACTCTTGCCCCCTTCCTTCTTTTAACAACATTTTAGGGTGCTTGCCGAAACCAGCGATCATAAACTCAGCCCTCAACAAGCCAACCCCGTCAACATTCATGGCAGCAATCTTCTCAGCGCTCTCAGGCTCTGCAAGATTAACGTAAATCTTGGTTCCAGTAGAAACCCTGCCCCCTCCCACGGCAACAGCCTCCTTAACCGGACCCTCCCTCTTAACTTCACCCTCCAAAACCACTCCACTGCCGGCATCAACAGTAATCATCTCCCCATCCTTCAAAATCTTGGTGGCCTTCTCAGTTCCAACAATGCACGGAACTCCCAGCTCTCTTGAAACAATGGCAGCATGGCAGGTAATTCCTCCCTCGTCAGTAACTATAGCGCTGGCCCTCTTCATCGCAGGAACAAAATCAGGAGTGGTCATCTTGGTAACCAAAACCTCTCCATTCTTCAATTTGTACAACTCCTTAACATCAAGAATAACCCTAGCAACTCCGGAACCAACTCCAGGAGAAGCGCCAAAACCCTGAATCAAAACATTCTCAGCCACACTTTCACCACCTGCCGAAGCACTGCTTTTCGAAACATCAACACCTATCTTTTTAAGAGTTGTAATAGCACGACTCTGAACAATGAAAACTTTTCCTCCTTCAACCGCCCACTCCATATCCTGCGGAAAACCATAATGCTGCTCTATCTTAACCCCCAAACCCGCAAGCTCGGCAATTTCAGAAGTAGAAAGCTTCTGCTTCTCCTGCAACTCCTCTGGCACCTCCAGCCACTCGTCTTTAACCTTTCCCTTAACAAGCATAACCTCCTGCCTTGCAATGTTAACATTCAAAACCTTGAAAGAATTCTTATCCACTATATACCTATCCGGATTAATGGCACCGCTAACCACTGCCTCCCCCAAACCAAAACCAGCCTCAATCATAATAACGTTTTCTCCTGACACAGGATTAACGCTGAACATAACCCCGCTCTTCTCACTCTCCACCATTCTCTGAACAACAACCGCAATACCAACCCTCAAATCGTCAAAATTATTCAATTTCCTGTAATAAATTGCTCTAGCCTCAAACAAGCTAGCCCAGCACTTCCTAACCGCTTCCACAAGAGCGTCAGCGCCCTTAACGTTAACAAAAGTAGCCTGCTGTCCTGCAAAACTGGCTTCGGGAAGATCTTCTGCAGTAGCACTGCTTCTCACTGCAACCAAAACCTCCTGAGAAGAAGAAGGTATCAAATCCACCCCGCAAAGCTTGTTGTAAGCTTTAACAATATCAACCCTCAAATCATTCGAAACAGCAGTTCCAACAATAACGCTCTTAATATAATCGCTGACCTTATTCAAAGCCAACTCATCCTCCACATTCAAACCCTCCTCAGAACTCTTGATTATCTTGTCAACGCCCGTACTCCGGATAAAATCAAAATAAGACTCGCTCCCCACAATAAAGCCATCAGGAACAGGCAAACCAGCCTGAAACATCTCTCCCAAATTAGCACCCTTGCCTCCTGCAATTCCAATATCTGTTTTAGAAATCTCGCTAAACCAATAAACGTTTTTCATGCAAAAAAGCTATGCAAAGGAAGTTTAAAATAGTTTCGTTCAAAAAACGCGATTGACAAAAAAACAGGGTAAAACGCTTTAAAATTTAGGTTAAAACCGCCTTTCTAATTTTTTCACTAAAAGAAGTCTTTGAGAAAGCCCCCGCCCTTTTAACACACTCGTTGAAAGTCTTTGTTGAATTTCTCAAATTAATCATCGCGTCAGCAAAACTTTCATCGCCAGCGCAAAGCCTGCCAGTAACTCCGTTAACAACTGTTTCCTTTACTCCTCCTTCGTTCAATGCAATAACCTGTTTTCCAAAACTCATAGCCTCAACCGGAACAATCCCAAAATCCTCATTCAAGGCAGGAAACAAAAAAGCGAAGCACTCTGAATAAAGCTTCTTCAAACGTGATTCTGAAGGGTTAACCACAAAGATAATGTCGCCCCTCCCCCTCGCCAAACGCTTAAGAAGCGAAAAATAATTATTATTGATGTCGCTTAAACCACCGGCAAGCACAAGCTTAAAATTCTTATTTCCACCCCGCTCTTTAAAAATTATGAAGGAACGGATAGCCAACTCAAAATTTTTATAGGATATAAACCGGCCTGCGGCAAGAAAAAAATTCTTAAAAACAGGCTTAGCATTTACGCTTTCAACACCAGGGTAAACCACCACGCTGTCACCTAACCCCGCGCTGGCAAGCCTGCTTCTAGTGTTCAAACTGTTAGCAATCACAACGTCAAAATTAGAGAAAGCCAACCTTTCGAAAAAAACATAAGGAATCCTGAAAAATTCAAATAAAAACCTGAAGAATAATCCTCTTCTTCTAAAATAATCCTTTTGAAAAACCTCATCATGAATCGCCCTCAAGGGAGTGTGGCAAAAACAAGCAACCCTTGAAACCCTATTCCTGAAAGTTATAAACTCTCCAAAACCACCGGTTGAAACAACCAAAACAGAGTCTTTCTCAATAGGAAGTTTTTGAAAAATCAACTTCAGCGAAACTACAGTTAAACTTACAAAATTCTTAACAACAGGAATGTACCCTACCTGAACTACATTCAAACTCTTAAAATCATCAAAGGTGTTTTCAGGTTCAAAATGGCTTGTGAAAATCTTTTTAGCATTCAAACTCTTGGCAAGATCAATCACAACCCGCTCGGCCCCGCCCCGCTGATAAATCCAAGGGGCGTAAATGTAAACATCCATAAACCATTAATTAAAAAGAAAAAGAATTAAAAATACACAAGATTGTAAAAAAAGATAAAATTTAACTACCTTCAGCGGCAGGGGTTTCAGTCTTAACCTCGGCTGCCTTCTCAACAGGCTTCTCCTCCTTCTTCTCCTCTATCTTCTTCATCTGCACTCCTTCAACGCTCTTTGAAAGATTAACCCTATCAGCAGTAATATCCCTAGTTTTAATAATCCACAAGCCGGAAAGTTTCAACCTGGCTTTAGTCAAACCCTTCATGGCAAACTTAACGCCGGAATTGTAACAATTAACCCTAAGCAAAGCCTCCCCCTTCTTAACAAAAACCATCCTTCCCTTAGGCTTACCGAAAGCAAGCTTCATGCCCTTGGAAATTCTGTCGGCGCCCGCAACCCCAAGACTGGCGTGCTCTCTAATGACCAAATGAGGGTACTTCAAAATCTTGAAGAAGAAACCTCCAAGCAAGTTCTTCTCCAAAAACTTAACCGCAGTTTGCCTAGCCGCTTCAACAGCATTGTCCCTGATATTAGTATCCTCAAGACAAACAAGAGTTACTTCTACATCAAAACGCTTGTCAACCCCCATGTCATACTGCCTAATTTTAGGCCTTGGAGCCCCCTTGACATAAGACTTCCTAGGAACCTTCTGCGAAATACGCGCCCAAACCTGACCCTTTGGAGTGGTAATAGTTCTAGCCGGTCTTAAAGCCATTTTAAAATCACAATTAATTTACAAAACTTACAGAAAAAGTTTCTACAATGCAGAGAATTTAAACTCGCAAAAAATAAATACCTTTCGCCTGAACAAATTCAAGACTTAATGGTCCTATGCCTGATTTCTAATATATAAAAACAGGTTAAGACTCGCTAACGCTTACCTCCACCAACCTGCTCTCGCCGCCGACCATCGAAACCCCTATCAAGCAATCCGCCTCCCTGAAAACGCTTTGATTGTGCGAAATAATGAAAAACTGAGAGTCAGCGCTTAACTTTTTAACCAAAACAGACAAACGCTGGGCATTCTCGTGATCCAAAGCCGCGTCAGCCTCATCCAAAACATAAACGCTCGAAGGGTTGTAGGACTGAATTGAGAAAAGGAAAATAAGCGCTATCAGACTCTTCTCACCTCCGCTCATCAAATCAAGAAAACTAACCCCCTTGCTCTTCAAACTAACCTTTATAGACAAACCACCATTGAAAGGATTCTTCTCGTCATCCAGAACAAGCTTGCCCTCCCCTTCAAAAATCTGCGAGAACAACTTCTGAAAATTCGAGTTGATAAAATTAAAAACGTTCATGAAAGTCGAAATCTTCCTCTCCTCCGTTTCTTCAATCAATCCAAGAATCGAAGCACGCTCGCCCTCCAGCACTTTAACCCTGCCGCTCAACTCCTCAACCTCTCCAACCTTCAAGCCAAACTCCTCAATAGCCTTCAAATTAACTTTGGTCTCGTCTGGAAGATCAGACTGAACCTCCTTCAAACGGGCAAGCAAACGCGGCTTGTCCTCAACAGTAACGCTAAAAGTCAAATTCAAACCCTCAAAGGCAGAAAACAATTCCTTCTTGTTAACAAGATTAGCCTCGCAAACCGCCTTCTTGGTTTCAAAAACTCCAATCTTTGAAAGCAATTCACCTCTCTTAAACTCAAGAGAACCCTTCTTATTTGAAAGAACGCTAATCTCAGCTCCCACCTCGCCGCGCTTCTTTTCCAAAACGCTTGTAGTTGATGAAAGCTCACCCAAACTCTTTTTTACAACCACCAACCTTGCTTCAAAACCCTTCAACTCAGCCTCAAAA
Organism: Microcaldota archaeon; assembly: GCA_021812145.1. Taxonomy (GTDB): domain Archaea; phylum Micrarchaeota; class Micrarchaeia; order Norongarragalinales; family UBA8480; genus DTNV01. Next base: position 76,941 of record JAKAOM010000001.1, on the reverse strand, counting down.
GTTTTAACACTCTTCCCAAAACCAGTCTCTTCGTCCTTAAACTTACCCTCCCTGTCGTTAAGCGAATTCAACTCCTTCTCTGAAAGGCCGACCCTGCCCTTCAAAACCTGCACCTCCACACTCAATTTATTCCTTGAATCCTTCAACTCACCCAAACTCTTCTCAAGCGACTTCAACTCTAGATTCAAATCCTTCTCCCTATCCACGTCAACCCTGCTTCTGGCATCAACAAGCTCAACATTCAACTCAGAAATTTTTGAAATAACACGCTTCCTATCCACCGAATTCTCCTCCAAACGCTTCTCAAAAATCTTCAACTCATCATTTAAAATTCTAAGCTTCTCCTTCTTCTCCTTTTCAGCCAACTCAAACTTTCCCTTTCTCTCCAAAGCGCTCTTCTCCTCAAAAACAACCACCTGCAAATCCACTTCAACCCTGCCTTTCTCCCCGCGAAGTTTGTCCACAGAAAGGGTTAAATCGCTCAACTCTGCAAGCAAATCCTTCCTCTCCCCCTCCAAACGCTTCAACCTCGCTTCCAACTCCAAACCCTCCCTTCTTAAGGCCAAACCACTACTCTTCCAAACCCCTCCACTTACCAGACCAGATGTTTCAAAAAGCTCGCCTTCACGAGTCACCATTCTCGCCCTCCCAATAAAAGACTTGCACGCGTCCACACTCTTAACCAAAAGCGTGTCCCCGAAAACAAACCTGAAGACCTTGTCAAACTTCTTATCAAAGCGCACCAAGTCAACTAGAAAACCCTCGCAATCATTGCCAAGCGCGTCGCAAACTTTTTCAGCGCCGGCACTCCTAACGTCAGACTTAACTTTATCCAAAGGAATAAAAGAAGCCCTTCCCAACTTGTTCGTCTTCAAAAAACTAACTGCTTTAACAGCAACATCTACACTGTCTACAACAAAAAAATTAAAACGCCCCCCCAAAGAGACTTCAACAGGAACGCTCAAACCCTCATAACCACACAACTCTCCCACCACTCCATAAACCCCCTTAAAACCCTTCAAACCCTCGCTCACAGCAGAAACCCCCGACTGCTGAGAAGCTAAAACACCAACCTTCTCCCTGGCCTTCAGAATTTCACCCTCCAAAAAAGCTTTCTTCTCCTCTGACTTCGCGATCTTTTCGCCAAAACTTTTCAGTTCCGAATTCAAACCATCCAGACGTTTTCCAAGCGAAACCTTTCTATCAGCTATATCCTCCAAACCTCCTTCAGAATCCGCCCCTCCCTTCTTGAACAAGTCAAGCTCTGAAAGTTTAGCCTTCCTAAAACCCTCCAACTCTGCATTCAAACCCTGCAATTTCTGCAGTTCTACATTCAAACCTGCAATCTCCTCCTCGGTTTTCTGAATAAAAGCCTTGTTCTTAAAATAATCCTTTCCGAAACTGGTTGAACTCTTCTCCTTCTCCTCTACTTTTACGGTCAAATCAGAAACTAGCTTCTCCTGCCTTTCAAACTCAGCAGTCTTCTCCTTCAACTGTCTCTTCAAACCATCCAGCTCGTCAGACGAACGCAAAACCAAACCCTTCAACTCACGCTCTTCCTTCAAACCAGTTTCAATCTTTCCGTTAAATTCAACAATCCTGTTCTTCAACTCTCCCACTTTGGCTTCAAGCTGAGCAGACTCCCTTTCCAAAGAGGCCTTCTCACCCTCGCTGCCTGCAAGAATCTTTGCATTCAAATCAGCCAACTCAGCAGTCTTCTCTTCAACCCTGCCCTTCAAAACAGATATCTCGCCATCCAAAGATTCAACGCTTCTTTTAGCTTCTACAAGATTGGAAACCAAACCCTCCAACTCCTTCTCCAAAACGCTTACATCAATGTAAACAAGGCTCGCTTCCAACTCGTCGCGCTCCCTCTTCAAACGCAAAAACTTCTCAGCAGCCTCCTTATCCCTTTTCAACTCCTCCAAATAACCCTTTCTCTCACCCAGAGAAACGCTAGCTTCTCCAAGATTGCTCTGAACTACTCCAAGCTCTCTCATCGCCTCCTGCTTCTTCAGCTCATACTCGCCAACATTAGAAACATCATCAACTAATCCCCTTCTCTCTCTAGTGCTCATCTGAACAATCCTTTCAATTTCCCCTTGAATGATAAAGTTACTCATATACAACCGGTTAATAGTCAAAAACTCAACCACGTCATAACGCTTAACCACCTTCCCGTCAAGCTTGTACTTTGTCTTCCCATCCTTCCTGATAAAACGCTTCAGAATATGCAGCTCCCCCTCCCCTCCCCTCAACTTAACTTCAATCTCAGCCAAACCAGCTCCGTTGAAAATAAGTTGCGAAACGTTCCTAGCTCTCATACTTCTCAAGCTTTTCTCTCCGAAAACGAAACGCAAAGCATCCATCACATTGCTCTTCCCACTCCCATTAGGCCCCAAAACCAGATTAAAACCCCGGTCAAACCTCAACGTGACGCTTTTAAAAGACTTAAAATTTTTCAAAACCAATTCCTCAACAAACAAAGTGCAATCAACCCTTAAAACTGGAAAGGCTCTCCCTTCAAATTAAAAAGCGAAAATGTAATTTAAACCTTTCCACTGACTTTGAAACACAACAAAAAAAACGGTTTATAACCCTATTACTTATAAAACGAATTAAAGAATCACAGGTACTTAATAGAAGTCTCAACATACTTAGCCAAAGTCCTTGCTCTAATATTTGAATCTGAAACAATAGAAACGCTGGTTGAAGCACCCCTATCATAAAGCCTAATCAACACGAAAGGCTTTCTGGAAAAATAAGAAATAGGCGGTCGCAACCTGAAAATCTTCCTGAAAAAAACCATTAAAAAACCCTCAAAACCAAAAACAGCGCTGAACAAAAACCACGGCACTTCCTTTTCAGCAAAAACCCTGGTGATTCTAGCTTTTACAACCTCGACAGTGAAAGGCACAGTCAAACTTTGTTCTGGAAAAACAGACACCAAAACATCGAAAATCAAAAGCATAAAAACAATCAATCCAAAAAAAACAATCAAAGGCAATAAACCCAAAAGCGCCACGCTAACCCACTCAAACCAAACTGGCCTGACACTTGGAAAAAAACGCATCAAAAAAAGATAAACGCTAACCCCTAAAGAAATAAGCAGTATAACCGCTGAAAAGGCAAATATATTATCCAACAAGAACAGGGTAAACCTGAAAAGCTTGACTCCGACCATATAACACAAATAAAAAACAAACAAGTATAAAAAACCAACAGGAAGACCGTAAAAAACACGCGGCAAAAAATTAAAAAACTAAAAGCAACCAAAAAAACAAAGAGGTTCAAAAAAAGCCCCGTCGTCTAGCGGCTAAATTTAAAAAAAAAGCTAAGGATAGCAGGCTTTGGACCTGTTGACAGCGGTTCGAATCCGCTCGGGGCTAATCACGCGCAACGCGGAGAAAAATAAAATTCAAAAAAAAGAGGTTGGTTGGAAAAAATGGGAAGAACAAAAAGCTTTGAAATACACAAGACTGCTGAAAAAATATATGAGCAAGACTTCAAAAATTCAAGTGAAAACTTCAATGAAGTAAAAAGAAAAATAAAAGAAAAATACAATCTTAAAAACAACGTGCAGGTAAACAAGCTTGCGGGAGCTATAGAAAAAAGAATCAAGAAAAACTCTAGCCCTTCTTAAACAAAACACCCACTTCATCGCGCAGCGAACAGGCCATGCAAACATCGCTGGAAGAACTAAACCCACACTTTGAACACTTAAAAACGCGGCGTTTATCCGACGGAAGAGCCTTCTGAACCTCAAAAGAAGCCTTGCTCAAAGCAAACTTGCTGCCAGGATAAACCCCCTCAACCTCGTTCAGAAAGTCCTTAATTCCAACCCTGAAACCAGCATAGTAAGGGCAGCCTCCAAGATAGAAGGGAATATCTCTCAAAAAACAATAAATCGCACTCTCCCTTTCCAAATTAAAAGCCAAAGGCTTGAAACGCGGGACAAACAAACCCTTAACCCCCCCACTCTCCAACCCACTCCTACTCAAAACGCTTGAGCTATTCCTCAGCAAATTCATAAGAAAACTCTGGCCAACATCGTCAGCGTTATGCCCAACCACCACCGCGTCAGCATGCAAGTCAACAGCAGCCTTATTCAAAACCCACCTTCTCCAAACTCCGCAAAAAGCGCAGGCATCCCTGGCAGAATCCAAACCCTCCACTTCGTCCAAACCAAAACCAAACAAATCCCTAAAACTATAAACATTAAGTTCCAAATCAAGAGAAGCGCAAAGTTTCTCAGCAGTCACCCTCGCCTTATTTCTATAACCGTCAATACCCTCGTCAACAAGAACAGGTAGCAAAACCGCTCCAACGCGCGAGTTAAACTTAGCCAACACACTCAACAAAGCAGCGCTATCCTTGCCTCCACTAACCCCAACCAACACACGCGCACCTCGCTTGAAAAAACCAGCCAGTCTCAAAGCCTTCCTAACCCTGCGTTCAAACTGCCTTACAAAACAACCCTCGCACAGAGAAAAACCGTTGTAATTCAACTCTACAACCGCTTCCCTGCCGCACAAACTGCACTCGACCATAAAAAAAACGCCTATCGTTGAAAAACAAAAATTAAAAGAAAAACTATCCGCCGTAAACAACGCGAACGAACTCCACCACGTCCCCTTCCTTCAACACTTTTTTAGGGTGAGCTACCTTCCCATTCACCTTCAGCACGCCAACCTCACTCAACTTGACCACGCTGCCCGCCAACGCTCCAGCCTTCACCACCACCCGCTTCCTCCTCTCGCCACTCTTCACAAAAACAAACATGCAAAAACACTCTAACGAAATCTACTCGAAGACAACACCCTTAAAAGAAGAGCGCTTTCCAACTAAAATTTTGAATTTCTCCTTCTCCCCTTCACTAACATCTGAATTAAGCTTTACAACAACCGAACCGTCCCTAAAAGAAACAGAACCCAACTTACCCCCAAAGCCGGTTACAATTTCTTCATCACTCTTGAACTCCTTCAAAACATTGAAAGAACAATCCAAAAACTCGCCGGCAAGCTCTGGATTCAAATCCACAACTGCCCTTCCACCGCTAACGCTTTTAATCCTTCCAGGCACTCCGTCAAAAAGCAAGACCATTCCAGGAACAGGATTCAAACCCTCCCTCCTGAAAAAATTCAAATTAACAACTTTTATCAATTCAGAGCTCCTAAAACCAAAACTATTTTCAGGAGTCAAACTCAAAACACCGTTGCCTCCGACCTTTGTTTTCTCAAGAGTTTCATCCAAAGCCCGTGGAAGAGCCCCCTCTCCAGTAACCACGCAAACGACGCTCTTGCTAAAATCGCTAGCTTCCCGCTTCTTAAAACCGAGCTCAACCTCCAAAAAACGCATTTCTTAAAAACACCAAACGTAAGATATGTGTGTTAATTAAAACAATTAAGCTTAAAAAAACATAACCCCAACAACCACAACGCACAGAATTCATAGGTTCAGCAAACGCCGAAACTTGTAACGCTTCCAGGCTCAACCTTTCGGTAAAGAATGCTAACCGCACTAGTCTGATTTTCCACCAAAACGCTTACAACCTGAAGACCGGTCGAGTTAAGAAAATCCCTGCACGCAGCATTATCAAGAACAGTCTGCCCTAGATTATTCTGCACAAAAAACTGCTGAATAGACAGATAATTAACATTACCATCGTAAGGAAATGAATAGTAGACATACGTGTTAAGCGGCATAGCCTCCAAACCCGCAAGAGTTGAAGGATAATTGACATAATTCTCATCAGAAGCGAACAGGCAAAGCTGGGGGTCGGGAGCGCTATCCGCAAACGGAGCAACTATCGTAGCGTTATTAAGATTAGAGCCTATAACAGAGCTCATCTGAACTGGAACGGTATAAGTGGTAACCTTCGACTGAAAAATAGGAAAACCATAAAACATGGATTGAACCGCCAAAACAAAGACAATAGGCACGAACACAAAATTCACGTCAAAACCCAAACTCAAAAGGCTCTTCAAAAATTCTGCTACCTTCAAAGCAAAAACAGCGGTTATAACCATTACTATGGGAAGTAGGGGAATCAAAAATCTATCCTCCTTCTGAGGGCTTAAAGAAAGAAGAAATAAAAACAAAACAAAAATCAAAAGAAGGAACCTAGCGCTTCTATCATGCTTGTAAAAGAGATAAACCAAGCCCAAAACAAGAAAAACCAAAACAAACAAACCAAAAGAATGCGAAAGCATTGAAAAAGTAAAATAATCCCAACTGAAACTATGCGTCAAACCAGCCAGCAGACCAACGTTAGAATTGCCATTAATCAAAAGATTATTGGATAACATAGCAATCGGAGATCCAAAGACAGCGAATTGCCAAATCATGAAAAGAATAACCGGAACCAAAAACCCGGCAACAGAGTAATAAGACTGCAATTCAACAAACAAACGCTCCCTCTTCTCAATAAGAAAGAACAAAGCAACCGGCAAAAGCAAAAACAGGGAGTCAATTCTTATAGTAAGATAAACACCAAGCATCAAACCGCCAAGAAAAACCCTCTTCAAACTCTTATCCCAACCGCTCAACAGCAAATACAATCCTAAAGTGCTGAAAAACAATCCCGGAACATGCGCCAAAATACGCTCGGAATAAAAGAAAAACAACCACGAAAAACCAACAAGAAACTCAGCAGCCAAACCCAAACGGTCATCATAAAGCTGACGGCCTAAAAGATAGGTGGCGATAAGACTTAGAAAAGCAAAAACAAAAACCTCCAAATGAAGCAAAGTAAAATTAACAGAAAAAAACGCTATCACAGGAAGCATAAGAAGGGGAAAACCCGGAAGTCTGTTATCCGCTGGAACGCAAAACGACTGACCCAAGAACTTCTGAGCCACCTGAATGAAAGAAGCTCCATCCCACCACACGCCGGTATTCTGGTTAAAATAAACCAAAAACAAAAAAACGCAAAAAGCCAAAACTAAAGCAAGCTTGTCCCTAAAGCTCAAATTATTAACAACCCTTTCAAACCAAGCTGCAACAGACATTAAAAAATAGAATAAGACGCAATAGTTTAAAAACATTAACTCCAAAATTTAAAACAAACATAATACCAAAAAAAGTGAAACTCATAAAAATGAAAATATCCATAATAATACCAGTCTACAACGAAGAAAAAAAAATAAAAAAAGTGGTTGAAAAGGTAAAAAAATCAAACACGCTCAAACTCAAAAAAGAAATAATAATAATAGACGACGGCAGCACGGACAAAAGCAAAAGCATAATACAAAAAATAAAAGGGGTTAAAAAAATATTTCATAAAAAAAACAAAGGAAAGGGAGCCGCGGTTATAAACGGAATAAAAAAATCAACAGGAAACATAATACTAATACAGGACGCCGACTTAGAGTACGACCCAGAAAACTACGAAAAACTGCTTAAACCATTCAACGACAAAAAAATTCAGGTAGTATACGGAGTAAGATTCAACAAAAACATCCCTACGAAAATAATAGTGCACACCATAGGCAACCTAATCCTAAACGCGCTCACAAGCGCAATCTACCTAAGTAAAATATCCGACATGGAAACAGGATATAAAATATTCAGAAAAAACGCGGTTAAAAAAATGAACTTAAAAGCAAAAGGCTTCGAATTCGAACCTGAAATAACCGGAAAAATACTTAAGAAAGGACTAAAAATAACTGAAATCCCAATAACTTTCAATCCAAGAAGCTTCAGCGAAGGAAAAAAAATAAACTGGAAAGACGGAGTAAAAGCGCTAAAAATGCTAATAAAAACAAGAGTGGAATAAAAAGTCAGGAAAGATTAGCCTGGACTGCACTAACCCCCACAAGAACTCCATCCTCAGCAACCCCTGAAACGTTAAGAGACAAATTATCACCAACCGCCACGTCGCCAGCCAAACCGCTCAAAAGAGAGGAATTGTAAAAGCCAAAGCGATCAAGAAAATCACTTTCATTGAAAGAAAATAAAGCCTCGCGGTATAGGTTAAAGCCAAAACCCAAACCCTTCAAATAAGAAGAAACATTGCCAAAAGAGTCAGAAGAGTTAAAAACAAAAGTAAAAGTAGAGTTTGAAAAAACAGCGTTTGAAAAATTCAGCAAACTCTTGTTGGTGAAATTGGAAGGGAAAGTCAAAACAGTGAAATTACCGTCAAAAGAGCGATTCAAAGCAAAAACGCTAGACACGTTTCCAGGAACAACCACCGAATCATTCAAGACAACAGACGGTGAAGAGTTAAAAACAGAGAAATTAGCGCTTCTAACACTCCAAGGAACCTGCAAAACAGCCTTAAAACCAGTAAAATTAACTACAGAACCATTCAAAACCCCGCTGACAAAGCCAAAAGAAGGAGTGTAATCAAACTGAACCAGCCTCACACTCTGAATAGAATTATTGGCAAAACCAACAACTCCACTTAAAGAAACATTACCCTCGGGCAAAGCAGAACTATCCGCAATCAAAGCAGGAACCCCAAAAATGGTCAAATTATTAACACTGCCAACAACCCCGTTCTGAACAGCAAACTGCCCAAACAGGTACCCATTCAGGGAGAACAATCCACTTGAAGAATTAACAGAAACGCTGGAGTCAGAAACCTGCACGCCAGCCTCCCTAAAAACAACAGGATTGCATAAACCGCTCAAAGCGAAACGCACCCTATTCACCACAGTAGAATAGTTGGAGGCTTGCACAAGAAACTCCAAACCAACCTGAGGAACGCTGCCCTCAAACAAACTTCTATTGCCGAAAAAACCACTCAAAGCGCTGGAAACTCCTGCTTGATCAGAAGAATTGCAAAAAACGTAGTTATTCCCGTCAAAAAAACTAATGCTGGCGTTAAGAGAAACAGAACCTGAAAAATTGCCAACAGTAGAATTAACCACGCTCCCGCTGTTTGAATTATTCGACAATGGAAAAAACTGAACGACGAAAGCAACAATTAGAATAAAAGCAATAAACTTCCAAACAAAACCCTTCCAATCCACCATACTAAACATCAATTTCTAATAGAAAGAAAAAAAATAGAAAAAAAGGAGGGGAGAAAAAAAACCCCCTCCCTAGTTTAAAAAAAAACTTTTCAGAAAACTCAGTGAGCAATGCTCGCAGCGTTCTGAGCCATCCACGCAATCAACGCGTTCGCAGCACTCTGGGTGTCGGCAGCAGTGTATCCAGCAACAAGAATGTCATTGCCGATTTCCTGCACGACAGCATCGCCAGGAGCGTTCAAACTCACGCTTCCCTGACTAGCCAAACTAGCCGCAACAGTGTTAACCGCAGGCCCTCCAACCACAATCAAAGGCTGGGTGGTCGAAGCTTGACTGTCGAACTCAACCAAAGGCGTTGACGCAGTGTTCAAAGGAACAACAGTCTCTGCATTGGCAGGTGAAGCACTCAAACCACTAAGGCCTGAAATTGAAGCGTTTCCTCCAGTTGTAGTGGAGCTTGCACTTCCAACACTAGCAAGAGTGATACTGTAACCATCACCTAAATTCTGGCTTTGGCCAGGAGTCAAAGTGTAGTTAGCAGTGTTAGCGCTTGAAGCGTTAACTCCGCTAGGAGTCAAAGTGTAAACCACTCCAGCAAGAGTGTTCGCGTAGTTGATGGTGACAGCGTTGCTTGAAATTCCAGAAATAACGCTTCCTCTGTTGGTTATGAAACCCTGCTTTTCAGCAGTGTTTGAGTAGTTAACCGGTCCTCCTGAAGGGTCGGTGTAGAAAACAGAGTCAGAAGTCGTAGATCCAATTCCATCAGTGAACTGGTTCTGGCTAACATTCAAGTAAGCCTGAATCTGTCCAGTAAAACTGCTTCCGTCAGTTCTGCTAGTGGTCTCGTTAATCCCAACGTAAGGCGCACTGTAAGAGAAAGTCGGGAAGTTGCTCAAAGAAGAGCTGTACCTGAACTGAATTCCTGAAGCTGTGTTGTTGATGTTGAACGCAGTGTTCGAAGGATTCTGGTAGTAGATATCACCAACAGTCGCGTTGTAAGCGCTTCCGCAAGTAGAGTTGTCAATAGTTGATCCAACGTTCGCGTAGTCCAAATAACCAGTGCTGAAAGAGTCTCCAGTCGCAGAGTCGTACAAAGTGTTCGAAGGCGCTGTAATCTGAATTGCGTTAAAAGTCGCAGTCTCACTGCATCCAGTAGTGTTCAATCTCAAGCTCATTGAAGGAACTATTGAGAAAGTCAACTGGGAGTAAGACACGTTAGTCACGCCAATGTAATTCAAATTGTACAAAGGTGAGTTTGTAATCAAACTGTAAGAGCTGCCAGGAACAACGCTATTCATAGTGTTGTAATTGTAGACGATTATCTTGGAAATTCCCTGAGTGTTGGAATTCATAGCACCCTGGAAAGTAGACTGCCAGTTTCCATAATTCAAGGTTCCGCTGATAGTCTGACCCGCGTTCTGCAAGGTAATCTGGTTGCTGTAAATCGAAACTTCAGCATACTGAACTCCGCTAGTCAAACCAGGGAAGATCTTGCCAACATGGACAGTCAATCCGTCAACAGTCTGAGAAGCCTGCTCGTTCAAAGTAATTATCTGGGTAGTTCCATCAGTTGCAGTAACGTTGAAAGAAGCGTAGAATCCTCCACTTCCTCCAGAAGCTCCTGTAATGGAATTCAAAGTAACTTTAACACCGTTTGAAGCAGTAACGACCTGGCCGATATCCAAGGTAGGTGAGTAAGCACTCTCCTGACCCAAAACAAGCTGGGTAACTCCTTTTCCGTCAGAGCTTAAAACAGGCGCAGTAGAGTTAGAAGGAGATTCAACAACCCAAGGCTGTCCCAAGAACTGAATAACGTTCCTAGAGTCACCGATTAAGTTCAAATTCCCGCTAGCGTCACAATAACTGCTGCTTGAAGTGTTTGCATTGTATGCATTGTCAGTACAGATTGGAAGAGAAGGAGTGAATGAAGCAACGTAGTAAGCTCCCATACTGTTAGACTGAATAGAGTTAGTTATACTGGAGAACTGGTTAGTTGACGCAGCATACATGTCCTCTTCTTCTGAGATAGAGTTTCCTCCAATGTTCAAACTAGTAGTCTGCAACACAGGGGTGTTGGAAGGAGTTATCTTCGCGTTCAAAGAATCAGAATAACTAGAGCTGATCATGTTGTTCAATCCAGTAGTGAAACTAGTTGAACTGCTCCTACTCTGACTTGTCAAACCGCCAGTGTAGTTGGCGTTCAAAGCGCTGTTAATCAAAGTAGTCATCTGGTAGGCACTCGCAGGGTTTATACCAGGAGTGGTAACCTGAACTGTTGCAGAACCGCCACTGCATGAAGCAGTACCAGCGCTTCCACTACAAGCCAAACCGCTCTCTCCGTTAATTGTAACAGGAGTGCTGGTGTAGGCAAGGTTTCCAACCATAGCCGCAATGTTAGCAGCAGCGACAGCGTCGCTAGCAGCCGCAGCACTTCCAACCACGATCTTCACCTGAGGTGAACCGTTGCTGAAAAACTGATAGCTGGACAAACTCGAAGGAACTGAAACAGCTCCAGCGAAAGCCGCTCCAATCATCGCAGCGCCGACAGCGGCAACCGCGATTTTCTTTACATTCAAACTTTTCATTTTCTCACACACCTCTAAACAAGGACGAGCCTTGTTTTATATCAAAACAACAAAACCTTCACCAAACCCGCTGGGAAATGAAAACCCAACCTGGAAAGGTAAAAATTTGGTAATCATTACAAACTCAAACATATTTAAACCTTTCCTTATACGACTAAAAACAAACCCGACAACGACAAACAACGAAACAACCCTCTTGTAATATTTAAGGCAAACCAAATAAAAAACCTTACCCTCAAACCCCAAAAACACACAAAACAAAGAAAACGACAAACAACGAAAAAAAAGCTTTGGCAAATAAAAAATGAAAAGAATTAAAAAACCCAAAACACACAAAAACAAGCAACAGATGAACGCTAACATAACAAACCTGACAGCCACCCTGCAAAACACCACGCTAGCGCAAACCGCAAATCAAACAATAACCCAGCTAGCTGCAGCCAACCTAACCGCTATCCTGGTAGCCCTTATCCTTATAATAATAGCAATATTAATCATAATCAAACTCAAAAAATACATAGTAAACACTATTCTAGGCATTGCAGCACTTCTAATACTTAACTTTCTAGGCTTCACTATCCCATTAGATTTAATCAACATAATCATAACCGCAGTCCTAGGCTTGCTGGGAGTAGGCCTTCTCATATTGCTAAAAATACTTGGAGTCATACTATAAAGGGTTAAAAAATGAAAAACACCGCTATTTCAATAATACTATTAATAATAGCAACAACAAACGCTTTCAACCTAATAAACTTCTACGCAAGCCAAAACTACGTAAACACTCAATACTCACCTATAATCATTCCAAACCCTATGAATAACACAGCCAGCTACTACCTAGACTTCTACAACCCCTACACTCAAAACGCCACTTTCACCATCCAAATAACCGGAGACAACCAAAACCCCTCAAAAAACTTCAACTACACCCAAAGCATAACCCTCCAGCCATTCCAGCACTACCGAATAAACACCACTTTAACGCCAAAAAACCCATTAAACAGCGAAGCGTACTACCTGACAATAACAAAAAATGGAAACCAAACCCAAAACAACACAATACTGAACTATTACCTATTTCAAAACCCAACGCCAGGCAACTACCTCGACACCAACTACACGCCGGTAATAATAAACAACCAAAACACTCTTGAAGTGTACGTAGACTTCTACAACCCCTACCAACAAACAGACAATTACACAATAACCGCAACAAACGTTCAAAACTCAAACGCGTTCCAAACCCAAACAATCAACAAAACCCTAAAATACCTGCAACACGCTCAAACCACCCTCACCCTGCAAACAAACAATCAACCCTCTCTCACTCAAAACAACCAAGTGGTAATAACAACGTACGATTTAACTAACAAAAAAATAGTTTCAAGAGGAGTTTTAACAATTTCAGGCTTAGCCCTGCCGGCAACCCAACAAAAAACCCCCTTTCAAACATTTCAACAAATCTTTGCAGAATGGATAGCAATTTTAATAACAATAATAACCGCAGTCATTATACTGCTCGAATTCACAAAAATAAGCCAAAAATTCAAAAACACGGTTAAATCATTCAAGCAAGACATAAAAAAAATCAAAATAACCGATAACGCACTAAAAATATTTGCAACCCTAACCACACTACTGCTCCTACTACAAACACTGAATATAATAACTGCGTTCACATTAGCCCCTCTATTAATAATTACGCTAGTACTAGGGATAGCGGCAACGATCAAAACCACAAAAACAATTAAAAATCAAAACTAAAATAAAAAAAAACAATGGCATTCAACATAGAACACGCTGGAGCGCTTATACTGTCATACGCAACTCAAAAGATATACGACGCCCGCGCTAAAATAATAAAACCACAAACTCCAAAAAAAATAGCAATAATTTCAGACCCGGCCATAGGCGACTTTATAGTAACAATGCCTGCCATGGAGTCAATAAAGAAGAACTACCCAAAATCAAGAATACTTCTGATAGCACCCAAAGATTTAATCCCCCTAGCCCCAAAAAAAATGGAAACAATGCCCCTGCCAAAAACAAACATAGAAAAAATCGAAACAGTCCTAAAAATAATAAAATTCAAACCCCAACTAATAGTAAACTTCTACGAGCCAGACTACCCTTCAATAATCCTCTCACTGCTATTGCTGCCCACCTGTCAAAAACGGGTGGACTTAAGCTCAAGTCTGAGAGAAGACAAATTAATAAAAAAGAACTGGAAGCCAACCCACTTCAATGAATACGCAAGCCAAACACTACAAAAAGAAGGAATAAAAGCGCCAATAACAAAGCCAAAAATAAAAAGCAGCAAAACAGACATAAAAAACGCAAAGCAAATACTCAAAAAGGCAGGCGTGAAAAAAAACTTTGCAATACTGTTCCCAACATCTAAAACCAGAAAGACATGGCCAGTGGAAAACTTCGCAAGCCTAATTGACCAAATTCACGAAAAAACCAAACTGGAGATAATAATACCTACAAGCCCAGAAAACGAAAAAACAATACAGGAAATAACACAACAAACTGAAAACAAGCCGATCATACTGCCAAAAACAAACCTGGAAACTCTAGCAGCTATCGCAAGCCTAGCAAAAATATACGTAGGGATGGATACAGGAATAACCCACATAGCTGCCGCAACAGGCTGCCCAGCAGTATCAATATTCACAAGCGGAAAAATATACAACTTCTACCCCTACACGGAAAGAGGAGCGGCAATATACATAAAAAAATACGCCAACTTAACCATCACCACTCAAAGAAAAGATATAGAAAAACTACAAAGCATAGAAGACTTCGACCAAATAACACCAGAATGCGTTATGAAGGCAATACTAAAGGTACTAGCTAAAAAAAAAGACAACAAACAACAAAAAATACCCTTCAACGGAATAGAATGCTAGTCTTTCAAGAAACAATATTGCTCTGATTAGCACTTAAACTCTCCTTCAATTGTGCCAACTCGCTACCCCAAACCAGCGAAGGGGAAGCTGTAACACTGTAAACGCTAGCGTCAGGAAAAACCTTCACCAAGTGCAATCCAGAATAAACTGCGTAAGAATTCACAGGATAGTGAACAATAACATAAGAAACGTTGTACCAAGCCAAAATTGAAGGGGTTTCAGGACTGGAAAGATTCTGAACGTCCTGCTCCACAAACTTACCCACACCCCCCGTAGCGCCGTTAAACAAGCGCTTACCAGTGAACTGACTATAAAAAACATAATAAGGATCGCTAACATTAAAAGGATAGAAATAAACCTCAGGAATCATCGGATACTCCGCAACTGTAAAAAGTCCTGTTTGATTTGCAAGCCACTGATAAACATCAGGCACACTTCCAACGCTGGAAACAAAACCCAAAGGAACAGCATACTCGACCAACAGCATGAATAGCAATACGAAAACAAAACCCCACTTCCACCACGCGTCCAACTCAGACTTAAACACACTCCAAACTCCTGAGAAAAAACTAAAAAAGCCAACTAAAAAAATCCAAATACCAGTAAAAAAACGATTAAACCAACCCGCCTTCAACTCCACCAAACGCATCAAAACGCCCAAAAACAAGAACAAATAAGCAAAAACCGCCACCCTCTCCGCATTCAAACCAGAAACAATCAAAAAAGGAAGGGAAAAAATCAGCAACAAACCACAAAACAAAACAAAATTAGAAGCAGGAAAACGTTCAAACCATCGGGAAAACCAATCCATGCTAGGTAAATAAACAAAGAAAGCATTTAAAACCATTACCAAAAACAAAAATAAACCAACAAAATGGAAAAAAAAAACAAAGTAGGTATAAATATCCAAAAAAAAACACAACAGACTAGACAAACAATAATAAAAAAAATAACAGAAAAAACATTACAATATCAAACTGAAATAAGTGCATTAATCACTTACTGCCTAATAGCAATAATAACAACTTGGCCATTAATATTAAACCTAACTACAGAAGTCTATGGGAAATACTTCTATCAATACAGCGACCCAATAGGCGGATTATACCTCATGTGGTGGGACAACTACGCTATAACCCACGGCTTAAATATTATAAACAACACAATGATAGCCCTATCACAAGGAGGAATTTCAACAGTATTATGGTCTCCATACATTCCAGCTATGTCATTTCTTTTCAGTATATTAGGCAACCAAATTTTAGTATACAATCTCATAATGCTCTCCAGTATACCTCTATCTGCAATAACAATGTTTATATTAACCAAACACTTCACAAAAAATAACACATCAAGTTTTATCTCAGGAATAATATATGCGTTCGCACCATATCATTTCATAAGAATCCAACTAGACACTACTCTAGCACAAATGCAATGGATGCCCCTCTATATTCTATTTCTATTCAAACTAGACGAAAAACCAAACACCGCCAACGCCATCCTCTGCGGAGCCTTATTAGCTCTCAACTTCTTCACAGACTACTACTACGCAGCCTTCATGCTCGCAGCAACCGTAACATATATAATAGCAAAAATAATTTACCAAGTACTCAAAAAAGATCTCCAAATAAACAAAGAAAAAATCAAAAAAACGCTAATAGCAATAACCACCTTCCTAATACTATTCACAATATTCAACTACCCCTTAATCACAAATTACCTAACACAAGGACCACCAATAACCAGAAGCTACGCCAACGTACAAACAGGAAGCACCACAAGCCTAGCTTACTATTTAATTCCATACTATCAAAACCCATTATTTAAAAACACAATAATCAACAACCTAGGAAGCTACATTAACGGAACTGCAAGCGAAGTGGAACAAGAAATATACATAAGCTACACCAGCCTAATCCTCGCAACCCTTCTTATAATTTATTGGATTTACAAAAAAACCCAAAAACAAAAAACCAACCTCAACAACCAAGCAATCATCTTTTTCATCCTCCTCGCAATCCTAGGGGTAATAATGTCAATAGGCCCCCAACCAAAAGTCCTTGGAGTCCAATTCAACAACATCACCTACTACCTATACCAAATAAGCCCCACACTCAGAACCTACATACGCTCAGCAGTTCTAGTATTCATCTCAGTAAGCGCTCTAGCAGGCATGGCAATACAACAAATACTACAATACAAAACTAAACCAAAAACCACTTCCAATGCCTTCCAGCAAAAAGCTTAAAGCTTGAAATTGAAAGCTCAACCATTTTAACAAAACATATCCTAAAAAGAGTTTTAAAAAGCTTTTCATTACAAAAATATAAAGCAATATCATCAGATAAAAACAGGATAAACTTTTAAAAAACAACTTTATTAAAAAAAGTATGTGAGAGATATAAATGAATAAAGAACCACTTGTTTCTGTTGTAATAGTAAATTATAATGGTAAAATTTATTTAAAAGAATGCTTAGAATCATTATATACTACAAAATACACTAATTTTGAGGTTATTGTTATAGATAATGGTTCAACTGACGGAAGCGTTGAGTATATTAAAAAATCAATTAAAAAATTAAAATTAAAAATTATTCAAAATGACAAAAATATTGGCCCCTCATCCGCAAGAAATGAAGGAATCAAAGAAGCAAAAGGAAAGTACGTAGTTTTTTTAGATAATGACACAACTGTAACTTCAATGTGGTTAAAAAACGCGGTAAAATTTCTTGAAAATAATCCTAATGTAGGAGCTGGACAGTTAAAACTTATTATAAGTAAAACAAACAAAATAGATTCTGTAGGAGAATATATAGGTCAAAATGGATTTTTAGTTAATATTGTTGAAGCTGGAAAGGAAAATGATAATGGGCAATATGATGAAATTAAGGAGATTTTTGCTGCAAAATCTGCAGGTATGATCGCAAGAAAAGACGCGTTAGATGAAATAAACGGGTTTGATGATGATTATTTTATATATGTTGAAGAGAGCGACCTATGTTGGAGAATTTGGCTTAAAGGATCTAAAGTTATGCTGATACCAAACTCAATAATTTATCATAGATTTGGAACTAGCTCAATTATTCTAAAAAATGACATAAATTATTTTGTTAAATTTCATGGTGCAAAAAATTATGTACAAACTTTGATTAAAAATTTAGAATTTAAAAACCTAATTAAAATTTTAACAATTCATATTTTTTTATGGTTTGGAATTGCAACTTTTCTTTTTTCAAAAAGAAAATTCAAAAGTTCAAAATGGATAATTTTAGGATTGGTTTGGAATCTAACTAATTTAAAAAGGATACTAGAAAAAAGAAGAAGAATACAAAAAAATAGAGTAGTAAGCGATAGTGAAATTTTACCAAAGATAATTAAAAAAAGAGAAATATCGTATTTTTTAAACAAACTTAAAGGAACAAAAAAAATAGGCAATGCTAGAGGTTGGGTTAAAGATGAATAAAAATATACCTAAAGTTTCAATAATAATACCCACTATGAATAGAGAACAAAGTTTAGAAAGATGCCTTATATCATTGAATAAAGAAACGTTTAAAAATTTTGAAATCGTTATAGTAGAAGGAGGAGATACAAATAACACAAAAAAAGTAATAAAGAATCATAAAGAATTAAAAATTAAAATAATAAAACAGAAGGAAAAAGGATTAGTAAATGCAATAAACGAAGGAATATTAGTTTCAAAAGGAGAAATTATAGTAAGAACGGATGATGATATAGTCGCAGACAAAGAATGGATTAATGAAATTGTAAAAACATTTAATGAATCGAAAAAGATAGGGGGAGTAACGGGTCCAACAATAATACCCGAAAATTTAAAAAATAAAAGAGATTTGTTTTATTTTCAAAAAAAACTGCAAAATGGAAATATTTTTTGGCATATTTTAGGCAAAATATATTTTAATTATTTTCTTGAGGGTAAAGAAAAAAGCATTGGAAAATTTTTTAGGAGCGGAGCTTTTTCTGTCGGATCTAACTATAAAGAAAATTGTAAATTTAAAAAGTCAATTAACGTAGATCATCATGAAGCCTGCAACATGGCTATAAGAAGACATATTTTAATAAAGATAGGTTATTTTGACAGAAAATATCTAGGGATTGGTGACTACTCAGAAGCAGACGTTTCGTTTAAAATAATAAGGGAAGGATATAAGATAATTTTTAATCCAAAAGCAGTAGTTAAACACCTTGTAGATCAAAACGGAGTGTTTGCAAATAGGTCAAATTCATATGAAAGAACATTAAATTTTATTAATTTTTATTTTATTAACATTAAACTGAATACAATTGATAAATCAATAAGATTTTTTTCATACCTTATATTTTTAAATTTATTTTTAGTATATAAATTTATAAGTACAAAACAAATAAGCTATCTGAAAGGGATAAGAGGCACAATTGTTGGATTAACAGAAAATTTATTTAAAAATCAAATAAAGAGATAAAATAATGAATTACAATAAAATGGTATATAAAAATATATTGAATGATAAATACGCAAAAGAGAGATTTAAAATTTTCAAGTCTCTTTTAAACCCATTTATAAAAAAAGATGTAAAAGTTTTAGATATTGGTTGCTATATGGGAGATACAATAAAAATTTTTGGTCATAAAAACATTAAGTATTATGGAGTGGATTTTGATAAAAAGGCGCTTAAAATTGCAAAGAAAAGAGGTGCTTTTAAAGTTTTTAAGGTAAATTTAGAAAATGAAAAAATTAAGCTTAATGAAAAATTTGATATTATAATTTTAGCTGAAATTTTAGAACATTTAAAAGATCCTGAAAAGTTGATATTGCAAACAAAAAAATTATTAAACAAAAAGGGAGTGGTTCTTATATCTTTACCTAATGAGAGCACCATATATCATAGGATAAAAATGGTGTTTGGAAATAGCGTAGACGCAACAGGTTTTGCTGCGGATTATCACCTTCACTTTCCAACAATAAAACAAGATAATGAGTTTATAGAAAAACATTTTAAAATAATAAGTAGAAGGTATTGGATCCATCTTGGAGTTAGTGATAAAATTGAAAAAGGATTATCATTGATTCCAAAAAGGGTGTGGGATGAACTGACTTATTCAATGCCATCATTATTTTCAAGAGGGATTATCTTTCTTTGTAAATTAAAAACAAATAAGGATAATTAAAATAGGTGAAAATTGATTGGAAATAGCTAATATAAAAAAATTTAAACAATTTTTAAAATTAATTTTTCCAATTGTATTTTTTATTTTTATATCTTTTTTTGTACTGCGAGGTATAGTTTTAAATAATGGAACATTAGGGCATCATTGGGATTGGTCAATTCCACCGCTAAATGAAGAAATACGGGCAATATTTATTCAAACACCTTATTTATGGGTTGATTCTGGTCTTGGTTATTTTAATCCACTGGGAGCGAGTTTTATTCCACTTATAATGGTATATACTAGTACGGGTTATTTAGGATTTAATGGAGAAATCATATCAAAACTGTTAGTATTTATTACAATACTATTGTCAGGCATTACCATGTTTTATCTAATTGGAAAAATTATTAGTGAAGACTTTGAAGTTAAAAACAATTCTTATAAACTCTTTGCTCAATTTTTTGGTGCTGTTTTTTATTCATTATCTCCCTTCCTTTTCAATGAAATAATAGGAGGTGCAACTACGCAGTTTATTACGTATGCATTTTTTCCACTGGCTTTTTATTTTCTAATAAAAGTATGTTCAGACAAACCTAACTTTATTGACGTTCTCTTATTTGCAATTACTATGACGATAATAAGTTCTTCACTTCAGAATTTATTTTTAATAACATTAGTATTTGTTCTTTATGTTTTATTCACAAAAAAAATAAAAACGATTTACAAAAATATTGTAAAAAGTATAATTATATTTTTTCTTTTAAATATGTACTGGATTATACTTATACCACAAACACTACAACAAAGTATTTCATTAGATAATACGCTATTAATTTCAACAATAACAAATAATATTCCTTCAATTCAAGACGCTTTTGCTGGTTTAGGTTACTTTACAGATTTTTTTAAATATCTTATTAATCCAAATTTTCAATTAATATGGTTTATTAGCGCATACAGTATAATAATAATTTCAATATTTTTTTTATATACCAACAAAAAAACCAAAAGTTTATTTTGGATTTTTTTATTCCTTATTTCATTATTCATGTCAACTTCTATAACTCTAATTGGCAATCTAAGGATTTGGATTTATGAAAATATTCCATTAATGGTTTTATTTAGAAGCCCACAACACATTTTAGTATTACTTGCTTTTACAATATCTATTATAATTGGACTTGGAACTTTTTTTATAATTTCAAAAATTATAGAGACTAAAAGAAAATCTAAAATAATTCTTGTAGAAATAGTACTAATGATTGGTTTGTTAATCTGGGTTTCGCCATGGTTGACAGGTAATCTTAGTACGCAAACACAAATTAAAGATAATGTTTTTTTACTTGACTCTTTCAATATTTCACCAGGTTATAGTAACATAATTAAATATATACTTAACGATAGTTCACAATTTAGAGTATTACCTCTTCCTATGACCAGCTCTCCACTTTATTTAAAAACACAATATCAAAATGAAGATCAAGGAGGAGATCCAACTCTAAGCGCAGGAATTAATGCAATTTCATTTGAATCAATATCGAATACTGAAGTCTCAACAATTGAAAAAATAGTATATTCAGGAAATGACAGTAATATAATCGCTAATATTCTAGCATTTTATAATGTTAAATATATTCTACTTAGAAAGGACGTAATGCCAATATTTAGTCCAAATTCAAATGAATGGAATTATACGAAAGTTGAGGATTACTTAAATAATGCATCTAATATACAATTGATAAAAAAATTTGAAAACATATCCTTATGGGAAAATAAAGCATTTGTGCCTAGGATTTATGTATCTAATAAATTAAGTATAACTTATAATATAAGTAATTATTTTAATTCTTTAAAAAATAATGAAGATAATTATCAAGTGTTTATATTACAAAATCAAACGGTTTTAGATAAAATTCCTATGATAAATTCTACAAATGAAAGTTTCATTCCAAAAATAATTTTTCAAGAAGTGAATCCAACCAAGTATATTGTCTCAATTGAAAATGCAACTCATCCATTTTTCTTAATTTTAAACCAAGCATATAACCCACAATGGAACGCTTATATCGAAAATAACATGATTGAATCTGGAACTGAGCAAGAGTATAATAATGGAAAAATTAAAGAGGTAAGTTCAACTGCAAATTTTGACTTAACGGATATTAAATATTTATTTTATTCACCGCTCAGTGATAATCATTTTATTGCAAATGGATATGCAAACGGATGGTATATTAATCCAAATATGATTAATAAAAATAGTTTTACAATTACTCTTTATTTTGTTCCACAATCGTTATTTTATATTGGAAATATTATATCTGGACTAACATTTATTTTTTGTATTTTGTATATACTTATTTATAGTACAATAAAAAAGCAATAGAATTAGCAAATGGATATTTACTGCCGTATTTTTTATTCATAGCTTCGCTAATATTTGCTTGTTTCCAAGTATTCATAAATGAAGTTTTAATCATAAAATATTTTTTAAATTTAAAAGTATTTCTTAATATAAGTTTATCTATAACCGGATTATAGCCTAGAGGAACACTAATTATTAAAATCCCTTTTTTATCCAATGAATTAATTAAATTTTTGATTGCAATTATAACCTTTTCAGCATCATGTTCAGGTTCATCAAAACCCACATGCTCCAAAGTAGAAATTGATAATATCAAATCATACTTTTTTTTGAAATTATAATATGCTACATCCTCATTAATAACTCCCTTAGCAATTTCATATTTGTCTAATACGTCATGTTTAAATGAGATATGGTTAGATAGGACGTTACCAATTTCTAGAGTATTTGTTTTTGAATTATTATTTATAAAAGAGAGTACAAACGGTATTTCAATACATCTTTCCGTTGCCAATGTTTGATAGTACGGTGATGAGAAATAAGTATATTTTTTCCCATCAATATAAAAGTATTTAGAATTGAGTATAAAGTGGTGTAAATATATCAAATCTGAATAAATTTTAAAAATTAAATCTCTAAACATATTGTTGTCTAAATTTCTAATTCTCAAATATATATTCATAAATATTTTATTTAAATTCATTTTTAAACATCTTTAAATTAAGTAAAATAGGTATTATTGCCTAATTAATATCCAAATTATTCTTATATAAATTTATTGTTTGAATTGCGATATTGCTCCAAGATCTTTCTTTTTTGACAATATTCATTTTATATTTTATTTTTTTATAAACTTTTTTGTTTGTCAATAATTTCTCAATTGCTTTTTCTAAATCATGGGCGTTTTTTTTGTTGACTAGTATGCCGCAATCAGTCTCTTCAATATCCTCTTTAAAACTTCCCAAATTTGTAACAATTAATGGAACTGAAAAAGCAAATGATAACGCGGTTGTTCCACTTGCAGAGATTGAATAAGTATATGGAAAAACAGAAATGTAACTATTAGAATATAGTGCCTTTATTTCATCAAGTGTTAGAAATCTATCTATTATTAAGATATTTGGAATATCAACAATTTTTTTTTTAAGTGTTTCAATATATTTCTTTTCATGTATTAATACATTACCTGCAATTATTAAAATAACCTCATTGTATTTTTTGTTTATTTTTTCAAAGGCTTTTATTAAATAATCCAGGCCCTTTCTTTTTGTAATGTATCCAAAAGATAATATTACCTTTTTATTTTTGTAATTATGTATAAGTTTTTTAAACAAATTTAACTTTTTATCTTTATTATTATAAGATGGAATTCCGTGATTCAAAACTATTATTTTGTTTTTATCAATTTTATACTCTCTTTCAAGTGTTTCCTTAAAACATTCTGAATGTACTATAATTGTATCCGATATATACCCTATAAAAAAATAATTAATGTAAAACCACGTCTTTATTAGCGCACTAGGTAACAAACTTGCGTTGAATGTAGATTTAAAATCTTCATCAATTTCATTTTGAGACACTACAACATGAACTGTTGTTACTACTTTTTTTCTGATTAATTTTTGAAGTAGTAACGCAAGTGGAAAAAAAGAAGAAAAAATCATAGAACCATACATATTAAACTCATACTGGAAGTGTATTATATCAATATTATCTCTAAAGGAATGAAATGCTATTTGAAGTGGATACCAAAAATAATTCCAAATTTTCTTTTTTAAACCAACCCTAAGATTTGAAACATTTTCATGTAAAGGTGCGTAGGCTATAAGTTTAAGGTCATTTTGTTTTGATTTATAGATAGACTCTGATAAAAATTGAGAATAATTACTTTCAGGGGTGAAAGTAGAAACGAAACCAACAGTCAATTTTTTAGATATTGCCACTTTTTAATCATCAGTTTTTATTGCTAAAAAAATCCACCTATTAGCTAAAAAAGTAGGTATTAATTTACTAATCTTAAAATCAATCCTTGCAAGAATAGATCTATTTATAAACGGAAAAAAGGTAATAAAATCAATATTACAAATAAACTTAATTTGTTTAAAACCACTCTTAGTTAGTAATAGGTTTATTTTATTTATAGTAAATCTCTGAATATGATTATAACCGTCATCAACAACTTCGCCTAAAATCTTTCTTACGTTTTTTGAAAAATTATTTATTAATAATTCAGATAAGCCTAATCCATTTGGAATTGTCACAATGAAAAAACCACCACCTTCTAAATTATCAAAGATGGATGTACAAATATTAATTGGATTTTGTAAATGCTCTAAAATATCACTTGCAATAATAATATCAAATTTTTTAATAGAATCGCTACAAAAATATTCAGAAGTATTTTTAACGAAAAAATTTACATTATTTAACTTTTTAGATTTCTTTATTTGATTTGCTTTAGTAATTGCGTTTTTGTTCAGGTCTATGCCAATAACATTATACCCCTTGGACGCTAAAGGGATACAAATATTTCCAGTTCCACAACCTATTTCAAGAATATTAATTTTAATTGGTTTCACCCCTTTCTTGATTTGCATGAGCTCAACTAATTCAACAATTTTGACTAATTTATTTAATTCAGAATATGAATTATAGTTTGTAAATTCTAAATAGGGTTTATTTATAAATTCATCCTCTTTCAATGCATTATCCAGCCATTTTTTTGAATAAATTTTATCAATTGATTTGTTTATTCCAGTAATCAAAGCTTTTTTCATATAAAACTACCTCAAATCAACCTGAAAAGTCTTTCAAATGACCTAAAACTGATTTAACCCCTTTCTTGATAAACTTCAAATCCTCCTTGCTCCTAATTCCAACAATCTTTCTTAAAACATATCTTGGAGTCATGAAAACTTTATAGCAATCCTGAACGGATTTTTTTATTTCTTCATCTCCTGCCTTGCTTTTCATTACAGGCGCTCTCATATCATATTCATCCCAGTTTGTTGTCTTGAGCCACTTGTTCTTTTTGCACTCGTCAAAAAGCCTTGTTCCGGGGTAAGGAATGACTATAGTGGCTTGAAGAGTGTCCGCCCAACCCTCCCTGAAAATCTCCCTTACTTCTTTTACAGTATTATACATGTCTGTTTTAGTCTCCCATGGATATCCAAACATAACTGTCAAATGAGGTTCCAAACCAGCTTTTTTAGCCATCATGCAAGCTTTAGCCGTATCTTCAACTTTTGTGCCTTTGTTTATTCTGTCAAGCGTTTTCTGGCTAGCGCTTTCGACCCCGTAAAGCAGGAACCTAAACCCAGCTTTCTTCATCAAATTGTATTGTTTTTGATTCAAAGCATTAACTCGCATATTACAGCCTAAAGTTACTTTTTTATTGTAGCCGCTTTCTATCATAAGATTGCAGAATTTTTCAATCCACACCCCAGCAGGGAAACTTCCTGAATCGTCAAAAATCTCCTTGAAATGAAAAGTATCAACTAGATATTTAACTTCCTCAAAAAGACTTTCAGGAGTCCTGGATTTAAAACTCTTGTAGAGAGTAGTCCAACTGCAAAAAGTGCAGCCACCGTTCTTCCTCCACCAACAATCCCTTGCAACCATTGTGTAAGTTCCAGGAGTTTTCTTGAAATTACCATTATCATAAGCGTAAAGCCTCCACTTAGTCAAAACACGGTCGATAAAAGGAATTGAATTCAAATCGTGATTCTGAACCGGTATTCCACTGCTTTTCAAAACCTTGCCTTTTCTAAACCAAATCCCACCTTCCAATTTTTTTGTTTTTCCAGTCAAAAAACTCGCTAAATTAAGCAAAAGAAAATCAAAATCCCCCCCGGCTAGAATAAAATCAACGCTTGAATTGCTGAAAGACTCTTCAGGCAAAGCAGTAACATGATCGCCTGCCAAAACCACCTTGACTTTAGGAACCGCATTCTTAATCTTTTCAATCCACAACCAATGCTTTTTCACCACAGGAGTTTTGGTTTCAATAAAAACCAAGTCAGGCTTCTCCTTCTCAAGAATTTTCAAATACGCTTCAGGCTTCAAACGCTCAGCGATGCCGTCAAGCCAAACCACTTCAAAACCATTCTTTTTTAAAAGAGTAGCGGCTGAAGCAGGAATCATAGGATAGATAAAAGTAGGAGAATTAAAGTACTGAAACTGACGGTTCTGAGACAACAACGGCACACCCTTACTTTCATCAATAGGGGGGTAGGTAATGCAAACTTTCAAACTTTTCAAAATTCAAATCACACTGCAATTTAAAACATTCAACGAGTTAAATCTTTAGACAGCAAACCCTTAATAAAACCAACCCCGTAAAAAAAATGGGTTAAAATAACGCCTGCGAAAAACAAGAAAAACAATTCAACACTTCCTTCTTTAAAAGCGGTTTTCAAACTTTCAAGCAAAACAACCAAAAAGTAAACAAAAAGAACTAAAGCAAGAGCAAGGAAAGCCCAACTGTAGAATAAAGAAAGAATCAAGCCTGCAACAACGCTTAAAACAAAAACAGAAGGGATGAAATACTTTGCCTTAAGCGAGTTTTCAGGATATTTTTTAGCAAAAAAACCCCTGTGCAAAGCGTAGGAAAAAACCTGCTTCAAATGCTCACCAAACAAGCGCCTCCTGTGATGAAAAACAACCACATCGCCGGTATAAATAATTTTTCTACCCAACTTTTTCAGCTTCAAACACAAAATAGTATCCTCACCAGGCCAGTACTTCGTGTCAAAACCCCCAACCTCTTCAAAATCGCTCTTCTTAACTATAAAATTAACACTAGGATAATCATCAACCTCCTTTGAAAAACCCTTAACATATCTATAGCCCAAACCCCCACCTCCTATAAAAGATGAAAAAATCAAACCACTAGCATTCCTCTTCAACTCCTCCCCTTCAGGTGTTACTGCGGGGCCAGCTACCGCAACCACTCCTTCTTTGAAATACTTCAAACTGTTCTTAAGCCAATCATTATCAGGAAAAGCATCATCATCAATGAAAGCAAGGAACTCACCTTTAGCTTTTTTAGCAGCGAAATCCCTCTTGTCAGAAGGGCTTCCCTTCAAAGTTAAAACTCTAACTCCTTCAAACTTAAAAGCAACGTCAGGAATTACTATAACTTCTGCGTTCTTCTGCTTCAAACAATCGTTCAAACATTGTTCAAGCATTGGATTGAACCGCTTAACTGGAATTATAATGGAGAACTTCAAAAAAATCAAATCAACCTCTCAAAACAGTGAAGTAAACTAGTAAAGTCTCCTTCAGCATTTTAGCAATAGCAAAAACGCTAACGCTGCTTCCAAAATTAGAATGTTTCATAATGATGGGTGACTCGCCAATATTCATGTTTTCCTTTCTCATTCTGGCCAAAAGCTCAAGATCGAAGGCAAAACCGCTGCTGTTTACCTTGCTTATTATTTTTTCTATTTTCTTCCTTTTGAAAAGCTTCATTCCCACTTGAGTGTCGGAAACACGCAGGTTGAACAAACCCCTGACCAGCTTGTAGTAACCCCAGGAAAGGAAATTCCTAACGCTTGAATACTCAACCTTTGAAAGACTGTTCCTCTTGCTTCCAATAATAGCGTCGGCATTGTAGACATTCATCAAATCGATGAAAACTTTCAACTGCTTTGGAGGTAAATCCAAGTCAGCATCGATAAAAGCAACCAAATCCCCCTTAGCTTTAAAAAAACCCTCCTTCAAAGCACCTCCCTTTCCACCATTCTTAACCTTTTTAAAAACCCTGAAATTAAGCCAATTTTTAACTGTCTTAACAATCTCAGGATAAGTATTATCTGTTGAGTGATCATCAACTATAACAACTTCATAAGAAACCTTAAAAGAATCGCAAGAACGCTTAACTTCAGCAAGAGTTTTAGAAATAGAATCTTCCTTGTTGAAAGCGGGAATAACCACAGAAAGAAAAACCATTACAAAAAAAACCTTTTCCAAAAACGCTTTTAAAGCGTTTAAAACAATAAAAAATAACGCTGAAAAAGAATTTAAAACAATAGCATAAAAACAGAGCATTAGGGGGGGTTATTTATGCAACAAAGGCCTTTTTGCTTTAAGCAAGCCTATATTCCAACCAATTGGATTATTATTCTTTCTTGAAAACTCTACCGTGAAGCCTTCACTTTCCAAAAAACTCTTAATTTTTTGAACGTCGTAATGATACTCCATCTCTATAGCGTAAACCTTCTTCAAATCCAAACCCTCCCTGAAAATATCGTACTCGCCACCCTCAATATCGCACTTAATCGCAATTGGGAAGTTTTGATCTTTTAAAATCTTATTCATAACACTTAAATCCGCCTTCTTGTTTAAAAACAAAGCGCGATCTTGATTCAAACGAGTGAAAATCTGCTTGCACCTTCCGAACGCTTTACCATCCACTTCAAAACCGATAAGTTTTTTCACTTTATTATTCGTCAAGAAAAAGAAAGCCGTGTCGCCAACATTACTACCTATATCAACAACTACAGACTGCTGATTGATTTGGTTATAAAGCCAGGCATATTCTCCTTCCAAAAAAGTTTCTTTAAAAACACTCAACTCGCTATACCTACCATAAACTCCAATCACAGTCATAACTATGTTTTGAAAAGCTGTTTTAGGCTGTATTATAGCAAACTTTATAAAACTCTTTAAACTCATATCATAACCATCCTTTATTTGAATTATATCTTACTTCTTAAATTATTATTTGTAATCTTGTTTAAACACATTAACTTTTTAATCTTTTCAAATTTGCTGATAAAACGCTTAAAGTATAATATCTCCATTGCAAGATTTTTATTATCACTAAATTAATAAAATTTCATTCGTTAAAACAAGACAGATTTATCAAACGAACTTGATTTTCTAAACAATCACGCGCCCGGCGAAAGAGTTAAAAAACTCTTCAGAAAAAAACAATTGGAGTAAAATGGCAAGGGAAGCAATAGTAAGAAAAGAAGGGGACAAGAGGCTGCTTGTTATTGATTATAAGGGGGCAAACATCACGCCGGACATAGCTGAGCACGCGGTATGCATGAGGGACGTGCTTGAAAACCTGCAGAGCAACGAGGTGGACGAGGTTGTTTTAGTCGAATATTATGAAAGAATATACAACGAAGAGCAGACTAAAATGCTCAAGGGAGTGGCGGACGTCATAACTAAATTCGAAAACGAGAACGTTTGGGCCCCGTCAAGGCTTGGAACAACCAAGGAAGCGAGGATTATAAGCGAAAGGCATGACAAAATACTTGAAATAATGAATTTACTTCACACCGACCCTGCCGCAGCGTACTTCAAAACCCTGCAGCTGTTAAAAGACCAAACCCAAGCAGCCCAAACAAGCATGAACCCTGAAGATGAGAAAGTATTCCTGGCAACGGTTGTGTTCATAAAAAACAATCTTGACACGCTAACCCTTGTTAAAAAGATGAAGGATTACATCTCGCAATTGGGAAGCATACCTGAAGGAAGGTTAGTTTACAGGGGAATATTCGAAAGCGGGATAAAGCCGAGTTTTATAGGAAGCAGGATACTATTCACAGGAACTGAAACATTGGAATTGGTTGACGAGTACGAAGTTGAAAAATCCAAAGTTTACGTATACAAGCACCCGGAAAAAATAGAATACTTATACTACATAAACCCGCCGGAATACACTTTGTCGCCTGAAAAATACTTCCTGCTTGAAAAAACGAAAGAGATAGTGTCGGAGCGCAGGCCTTCAGATGTTGGTTTTATGGACATGGATCAGGCGAGAAAATACTTTTCCAAAATATACATTAATACGATATCGGATATAGCGGTCAGAAACAAGATAAGTCTTTCAATGGAGGAAAAAGAAGAATTGGCAACAATAGTCGCAAGATATACTATAGGTTACGGAATTCTGGAAATAATACTTAACGACAGGCAGCTTACAGACGTTTATATTGACTCTCCGTTGGGAATAAAGCCAGTCTATCTGGTCCACTCAAAATACGGGCAGTGCCAAACAAACGTCATATTCAGCGAGGAGGAGGCTAAAGCGTTGGTGTCAAGATTCAGAGCTTTAAGCGGAAGGCCGTTCGACGAAGCCCACCCCATTCTTGACTTCGACCTGCCGGACCTGCAGACAAGAGTGGCGGTGATAGGAAAGCCGTTGGCGTTAGATGGAACCGCCTTCGCGTTAAGGCTGCACAAGGAAACTCCTTGGACGCTTCCGCAATTTCTTGATTTTAAAATGTTCAACCCAATAACAGCGGGAATACTCTCATTCTTTGTGGACGCTCAAGCTTCCATGCTTATAGTGGGAAGCAGAGGTGCTGGAAAAACATCCCTTCTTCAAGCTTTAATGCAGGAAATCCCTCAAAATTTAAGGATTATTGTGCAAGAAGACACTCAGGAGCTTCCTGTCCCTCAATTGAAAAATCTTGCCTTCAACATTGAAAGACTTAAAACAAGGCCGCCTTTAGGAGCTCAAAGCGAGGCTGAAGTTTCAGCTGAAGACGCGCTCAGAACTGCTTTAAGATTAGGAGATTCTGTTTTGGTGGTTGGAGAAGTTAGAAGCTCTATCAGGGGTAATGAAGAGGTTTTTATAATAGAGAATGGTGTTACAAAAAGAATTCAAATCAAAGATATTGAAGGAAAAAATACGAGTAGTATTCAAGTTCCTGCCATTGAGTTTGACCTTAAAACAACGCTCAAGCCGCTCTCTGGTTTTGTGAAGCACCCTGAAAGGAAGAGAATGATTGAAATAACCACAAAAACAGGAAGAAAAGTAACCGTAACTCCTGACCACAGTCTGTTCACTGCTACAAGAGATTTTAAAATCGCTGCGATCGAATGTGAAAAGCTTTGCGAAGGAGACCAGATAGTAATACCTTCAAGAATCCCGTGCGGTTTCAACGATTTAACTGAAATTCACTTAATGAAAATACTTCCTGAGTTAAGGGTTGAAAACTTCGAAAGCCCTGTGAGAACCGCTATATCAAAAATAGGGTGGAGGGAAGCAACGCTAATCGCAGAGGTAACTTCAGGAGATATATACAATTATTTCAGGACCTCTTCAAGCCAGCAGGTAAACATTCCAATAGAATCGTTCAAAAAACTTATGGAGAAAACAGAAACAGCTTTTGATGAGAAAAAGCTGAAAGTAAAAACAGGAACTAGCACGAGCATTCCTGCAGTTATTCAAGTGAATGAAGAGTTCTGCCGCTTTTTAGGTTATTACGTTTCCGAAGGATACTATGATTTGAAAAAAGGAAAAGGAGGAAACGTGGTTCTGACTAATTCAAATGAAGTGTTACTAAGCGACATGAAATTCGTCTCACAATCCCTTTTTGGAATACAGCCATCCGAAAGAGAGGTGCATGGAGCTGGCAGGTCGATTCAACTCAGGCTTTCAAGCTCGCCGCTTGCAAGGCTTATTGAAAAGTTAGGAGGTGGTAGAACCTGCACTGAAAAAAGAATCCCTTCAATGATTTACGGTCTTTCAAAGAAAAAGATAGCTAATTTCCTGCGTGCACTCTACAGTGGCGATGGCTCATTCACCGCTTCTAAAAACTCGGGAAACAGTGTGAGATATTATTCGACATCCAAAAAGCTGGCAGAGGATGTTTCCTATCTTTTGTTGGTTTTCGGAATCGTTGCGCGCGTTTATTCAAGAAAACATCAAAATGAAAAATCAA
Organism: Microcaldota archaeon; assembly: GCA_021812145.1. Lineage (GTDB taxonomy): Archaea > Micrarchaeota > Micrarchaeia > Norongarragalinales > UBA8480 > DTNV01. Next base: position 45,260 of record JAKAOM010000001.1, on the reverse strand, counting down.
ACGAGTTGTGGATTGTTGAGTTCAAGGAGCGCGAAGCAGTTAAAACGTTCCTTAACGAGATAGGGTTTGTCCAAAAAAAACCAACCCCTCTGATAAAGGCATGGGCGCACAACAAAACCAACACAGTATACTTTGAAAAAGAAAGCCTTAAAGAACACCTGAAAAAATATCCTCGCAGATACAGACACTTATTCAGGTTTGGAAGGTGCAGCAAGAATTATCTTAAAAAAGTAATTTCAGATCCAGAGTGCGAGTGCTCGGAAGAAATGAAAACATTCGCAAACGGGGATTTTTACCTGGACGAGATCGTTTCAATCAAAGAAATCAATCTTAAAAAACCCGAACCGGTTTACGACCTATCAGTAAGCCCATGCCAGAATTTCATAGGTGGTTTTGGAGGGATCCTGCTTCACAACACAGAAGCAAGAGCATTGTATGAAGCCATGAGAGTCGGAGCTGTGGGAAACGTGGTCATGGGAACCATCCACGGGGAAAGCGCGTACTCTATATGGGATAGGGTGGTTAATGATTTGGGAGTGCCTACAACCTCGTTCAAAGCAACGGACTTCGCAATCGTGGGAGCGCCTATAAGATTCAAAGGGTCCTTGAAAAGGCAGAGAAGGATAATTGAAATAACAGAAGTTAAAAAAGAATGGAACGTTGACCCGTTGAAGGAAGACGGGTTCCTAAACTGGGAGAACTTCAACGCTAACATAGACGGGCTTGAACTATACCAAGAAAAAATAAAGCAAAGCGAGTGGATTGCCAAGGTGATGAGAAACAGAGGGTTAAGCTACGAAGACATATGGAACGAAATAAGCGCGAGAGCGGCTACAAAGCAGTTTCTGGTTGATTTGAAAAGAAAAAATAACGTGCCTCAAATCTTGGAGGCAAACTACAGCATAAGAGCGCACTCAAAATACCTACTAATGCAGGAAAAGCAAAGAGAAGAGCATGGAGGGATAGACTACAAAACCCTTCTTCAAGAATGGCAGGAGTGGGTTACTCAAAACCTTTTGAGAGAAGCAACCACCAGCAAGGGCTTGAGCTAGATTTGATTATTCTTCCCTGATTTTAATTGAAGTTTAGCCAGATTGGTTTGCTATTGACGAGTTTTGCACAGTCAAATAAACCAAGTCAACTTCATAATACTCTTCATGCGCCCAAGCATGGCCTAAGCGCAATTCAACAGTATAATTTCCAGACTCGTTTGACATAAAAGAGTAAACAGTTAATTGATTACTGCAACCAGCAATTCCAGAAGGGCAGGTAATGCTTGTGTTTACAGAACTTGAAGAATTTACTTCGATATTAGAAGGCGCTGATTGAACCCACCAGGAAGTTCCAGTGGAAGGATTAACAGGTAGCTCAACTTGTCCTGCTTCACCAACGCTCAAGTTTAGATAATGGTTTTGAGTGTTTATAGCGTTTGCAGGTAGTATAGTTAAATATTGAGTATCACTCGAGCCGGTGTAATTATCCGAACTGTATGTTATAGCGGTTATGTTATAAAACCCATCTTGCAGATTCGTAGTGTTGAAATTACCTCCTTCAACCGTTCCGTCTACATACAGGATAGTATTTAATTCTGGAGGGGTTACAGCATAATTCAATAAAATAGTCTGATTATCATAAATTGTTAAGTTGGAGTTTGTATTATTCAATAAAACTTCAGTGGTTGAAGCGCTTTTTACAGGTGTTACCGGCTGAACGGATTGACTTGAATTTTGAGAATAAAAATATACGACCGCGATAATTACCAGAACTGCTAAGATGCCAAGTATAAAAGTTTTGCTTGCCACAATTAATACGTTCAACATGTTGATTTTTAAAGTTTTTGACTAGCCCAAAATTCATTTTTGTTTTTGAAAAATATCAAAGGCGACCTGCGATGATTATGAAATACGCTAGAGTCAAAAGAGCGTAATTCAGGATAATTAAACGCCTGTCGCTCCAGTGAATGAAGCCTTCCACCCGAAAAGACGACAGGGGGTATAAAGGCATTTGACCGAAAACACTGTCCTTGTGAAGAAAAAGGTCAAAAGCCAAGTGAAGAAAAACCCCGCCTATAAAGGGAAGAGCTATGGAAGGGATGAAAATGAAAAGCAACGCTCCAACAAAACCCATAGCAATCCAAGAATGCGATAAATGATACAACTTGCCGCCCAAATCAGACCTAAAGTCTTTAACGCCATCCTTATTTTGACTTCTCCTCCATCTGGCTTTTCTCAACTCTCCTAATCTTCCTGTTGAAATAAGAAAGGCAAAGGATGGAACGCCCCACAGCAAATCGGGAAGAAGAGTGAAAAGAACGTAAAGCCACGCGTTGGACAAATTGTGGAAAAAAGCGAAAGCCCACAACGCATGAGAAATCAAATCAACCATATAGAAAAACAACTCAATGAATCCTTAAAAAACCTTGCGTACTAAAATGCTAAAACTTCAAATACCCGTCCATGAAAAGATGCGTGGCGTAGCCCAAACCTCCGAATAAGGGAAGGGACAAAGTTTCAAGCGCATTCCCGTAAAAAATCAAGCCTACAGCCAAAAGAAAAGTGCAGTACGCGGCTAGATAAGCAACGCTGTGAAACTCCTTTGCTTTTTTAACGTAGATCGGCTTTGACTCGCCGGAAATCAAATAATAAACCAGCAAAGGGCCTAAAAACAAAAGAGCAATTTTTTCCACCCAACCCTCTCTCTTCAAATCTTTTTTTACAACCATGAGCGAGTCCAAGTCAGGGACGAAACCGCTGTAAATAAAAAGCAGAAAGCCAATGAAAAGCGAGTCAACCACCCTCTTCTGTATAATCAAGCCCACAATCAAATACAGAACGGCTACGGGAAGCAAAACATGCTTCAAAGTCCACTTCATCAACTTTCCATGCTCTTTCAACTCGCTCTCAAACTTGTCAAAGCTCGCGTTAACCAAACTGGAGATTTTCAAATCCCAAATCTTTTTAAAACCACTGCGAGTCTTCTTCAAAATTCAAACCACTTCAAAAATCTTAAAGGTAAAAGCCAGAAGCAAGCTTAGCCAAAAGAAAGGCAGGTTAGCATAAGCCATTCCTTCCAAAACCACTACCCCTTCTTGAAAAACCTTTGCCGTAAATCTTGAAATTTCCGCCTTCTATGCGCAGGCCCTTGCCGTTAACTAAGGCGTCAGCAATCTTTCTTCTTGCTGAAAGCAAAACCCTGTGAAAAGTAGGTTGTGAAACGCGCATCTTCTTAGCGCAATCATTCTGTTCAAAACCATCCAAGTCTTTGAGTCTTACCGCCTCAAACTCTTCAACAGTTAGAGTGGACTCTTCAAGATAGCCTATTCTAACCCCTGCCGGTTTGAAATAGTTAACCTCCGGTTGGAAGGCGACCCTCCTGCACAATCTCGGCCTAGGCATAGGTGAATCTTGTCTTTTAATGTTTAAAACGTTTTTTATCAAAAATATTCAATAATTATTGAATTAAAAATAAAAAAAAGTGAGGTTCAAGGCTTATTTTTAAAGCCTTGATTTACCTCTCAGCGTTTTTCCTGAAAGCTTCACTTTTAGTTTTTCGCTTTCAATCTTTCAAGCTGTGACTCGACAGCCTTTTTTTCGGCTTCCAAGTCTTCAAGCTCCGCTTCAAGAAGTTTTTCTCTTTCTTCTTGAGTGAGCGAAGCAGCTCCATAACCAAAGCCCCTGCAGTAGCCCGCGCTCCTGCGCATGCCTCGCCCGCAACGCCCGAAACCTCTGCCCGTCATAGGCCCTTGTCCAAGAGGACCTGTTCCATCTTTGCATGGCATTTTTTTAATTCACCCCTTAATTCAAAACCCTAAAATAATTATGAATATATATTCATTAAACTATTTAAACCTTCTGCAAAAAAATAAGCTGAATATTCAAGCAGTCACTGTTTTGAATTGCACTCAAAGCCATTGAAGGGAACTCTTCCCGCTTTCTTTCTGCCTGAAACCGCCCTCGCCACCGCCTTGACAACACAGGAAGGGGTGATAACGTCAAAAGACGCTGGAGCTCCTCTGAGCGCTTCGCTGTTTACCCTGCGGCTGTTCTCGCTTACATACGCTTTTACGTAAACTGCAGCGCCCTTCCAAGTGTAAGGATAATACCAGTAAGGGCAGCCTCTGGTAAAGACAGAAACTGTTGGACAGCCAACAGCCGCAGCCAAATGAGCAGGGCCTGTGTCCATACCTATGTAAAAACCAGCCTTTTTGAAAACGCCGGCCAAAATGTTTAAAGGAATCAGTGGAAGTATAACTGGCTTGAATTTCATAAGACCCGCAACCAACGAGGCTGAAGCGGCATCATCAGGACCTTGAACTATAACCGGAGTCCAGCTAAACTTGCGCGCCAAAGAATCGCCGGTCTTTGCAAAATTCTCAACTCTCCAGCGCGTCTTCTCGTCAGAAGAACCTGGAAACAAAACAAAAAAACGTCCCTTCACACCAAAAGAAGCGAGGATTTTTTCAGCCTTCAGAAAATCTTCCCTTCCAACTTTAACCTCTGGAACAGGATTAACTGAATTAAAACCAAATTGGATAATCGCATTCAAATTGTATTCAGTGAGATGAACTGGCTTAATTTTTCCATTAAACCACATTTCCTTAAGAAAAATCGAATCAAAATCAATTCTATCGCTTGAAAAAATCAAGGGAATTGAAGAAGCCACCCCTAAAGAATTAGCTTCAAAGAGAATCAGGTGATCGGGGTTGAAAAAAATAATTTTAAACAAAAGCCTTAATTTATCGCCTAAGCCGTTTGGGATTGTTATAACAGAAGCTTTGTCAGGAGAAAACTCGCGCATATAAGATGGCGCAATAATCAGAGTTTCTTGAGATTTAGCGCAGACCGACTCCAAGACAGGAAGGTTTACAATAAAATTTCCAATTTCTATATTTGAAAAAACAACTACTCTTTTGAAAACAGAATGATTAAAACCCAACTTATTCTTTAAATCGTAAAACTTCTGCAGTCCAAACGAAGCCAACTGCAAAAAATGTCTAAAACCAAAAGAAAACTTCATTCCAGGCAATCACTAAAAACTTGAATTTAAGCAATTATTAAAATCAAAGGCATTTTTAACGATTTTCATTCACAAAAAAAGGCGTAAATGCAGGGGGAGGGATTTGAACCCTCGAACTCGCTAAGAGACAGGATCTTAAGTGTCGCACAGAAATCAACCTGCGCTTTTGACCAGTCTCAGCCACCCCTGCCTTTACAAAAATATTTAGTTTTTTTGCAGTGCACAAAATATTTGATTTTTGTGCATTATAATGCAAAAATATTAAAATCTTCGCGTTGCAATAATAATGCATGAGTGAAGGTATAAGGGAAGTCTTAGTCAAGGAAAAAGACGAGGCAGTGAAAATACTGTCAAGCAAAACAGTGAAAAGAGAAATATCTTTAGGAAAATCGCTTGAAAACAACTTGGTAAAGGTAATAATCGGGCCGAGAAGAGCCGGCAAATCTTACTTCTCGCTTCAAAGCATCAATGATAAAAGATTCGCATACGTAAACTTCGATGATGAAAAACTGTTAAAAACAAGCGATTATGAAGAATATATCAAAAACCTGAAGGAAGTATATGGAAAATTTGAACTTCTGCTGCTTGACGAGGTGCAAAACCTCAGCAGGTGGGAGCTTTTCGTGAACAGGCTTCAAAGAGAAGGATACAATCTTATTGTAACAGGCTCGAACTCAAATCTACTGAGCACAGAACTGGCGACTCACCTAACGGGAAGGCACCTGCAGATAAGCGTCTTCACATTTTCATTAAGCGAATTCATGAAAGCAAAAAACTATCTATTTGACACAAACAAAACGCAGCTGAAAAGCGTGCAGGGCGAGATTTTGAATTTAACCAGCGAGTACATAAAAAAAGGAGGGTACCCTGAAATAACTGTAAATGAAAGCATAGATCGAAACAATTACATCACAACACTCGTGGACAGCATAATCATCAAAGACATTGTAAGACGGCACAGGATAAGGTATTCAAACGCAATATACAATATCATAAGGTACTTGATAAGCGCGTTTGCAAGCGAATTCTCTTACAACAGCGTAGCGAAAGCGTCAGGATTAGCCAGCGTTCACACAGCTGAAAAATACGTGGCGTATATCCAAGAGGCGTTTTTGGTGTTCGCGCTGGACAGATTCTCATTCAAAGCAAAAGAGCAAATCAAATCGCCAAAAAAGCTTTACGTCATAGACAATGGGATAATAGATGCTTTTGCACTTGAACCAATGCTTGAGCAGAGAAGGTTAATGGAAAACAGTGTGGCAATAGAATTAATGAGAAGATCCAACGATTTTACAAAGTTTAAAGTTTTTTACTGGAAAGACTCAACCGCAGAAGTTGATTTTGTAATAAAAGAAGGAATTAAAATCAAACAACTGATTCAGGTAACTTACAGCGTTGAAAACGAAAAAACAAAAAAAAGGGAGGTCAAAGCGATTTTAAAGGCATCAGATAACCTGCGCTGCAATGATCTTGTTATATTAACCTGGGATTATGAAAAAACAGAAGAGTATGACGGCAAAAAAATCAAGTTTATTCCTTTGTATAAGTGGCTTTTATTATAAAAAAATCCGGGGGTAATTTAATGTTAATGCAGGGGGAGGGATTTGAACCCTCGAACTCGCTAAGAGACAGGATCTTAAGTGTCGCACAGAAATCAACCTGCGCTTTTGACCAGGCTCAGCCACCCCTGCAAAAAAAAGGCTAGCAAGGTCAAAACTAGAAGTAATTAAAAAACAATAATTTTTAAATGCTTTGAAAGCTTTGTGAAAAAAAACAAAAGAAAAAGCCAAAAAAAAAGGCTTCTTACTTTTTGGTTTCTTTCTTTCTTGCTCTCTTAGGCCTTAAATACTTGCTGCCGCACTTCCTGCAGACATTTGCGCCCTTGGCGTTCCTAGACTTGCATTTAAGGCAAATCCAAATCTCAGTCAAAGCATGATCGGCAATTGGAAATTTTCCCATTTTAACAAAAACACCTACTTGAAAAATTTAAAAAATCGAATTAAACAAAATGTTTATTCAACCTAAATTACGCAAGAAAACTTTAATAAGCTTTTTAAGAGAAAAAAACTAAGCTAAAAACAAAATTAAACGAAGCTGAAAAATTAAACGCCTCGATAGCTCAGCCGGTAGAGCGCTTGCATGGTAAGCAAGAGGTCATGGGTTCAATTCCCATTCGAGGCTTTAACTATTTTCTTAAAAAACAAAGGAAAACACTGTGAATCAAACCAGTATTCTCAGGCCTGCAGCCCTGCTCCCTGACAAGCCAGTTCCTGTCGAACACCTCAGTGCTCTTGAAAGGCTTAAAACCCAATTTAACTCCCTTTTCCTGAAAAACCTTCAACTGCTCCACGTTGGGAAGAAAACCAACCGCGACACCGCCCGGCTTTAAAGCATTGAATGCCTTCTTTAGCAAAACATCCCCTCCTCCAGCGTCAATTGTTACCAAATCACATTCAGGCCATTTTCTCCTGACCGCATCGCCCTCAATCAATGAAACCACGTTCTGCAGACCAAGCTTTTCAAAATTCTGCCTTGCAATCCTGGCAAACTCCTCTCTCCTTTCAAAAGTGTAAACCTTGCCTCCGGGAGAAACGATAAAACCAAGATAAGAGGCTAAAAACCCGCTGCCGCTACCAACGTCAACCACCACGTCGCCGCTTTGCAATCCAGAAAAACAGCTGACAAATGATGCATCCTTAAACAAAACAACCTGAGGGCCGCGCTTTAACTTCCTGAAAGAATCTATAGTGAACATAAAGCATATTTTAAATCAGCTTTGCTTTTAAAGGTGTCTGTAACGATGTTTTACAACACTGCATTTTAACAACAATAAACACAAAATATGAAAAGTCTAGGCAAGAATATTATAAAATTGAATAAAATCACACTGCCAACAAAACATAATGTTTAAATATATGTTTAAACATACATTTAAAAATGTCAAAAACAATAACAATAAAAACAAACGTCTACCTAGACCTACTGGACGTAAAAAGAAAAAACGAAAGCTTCAGCAACCTCTTTGAAAGACTGATAAAACCCAAAAATCCAGCAGACATATTAAAAGAAATAAGAGGCAGCGTCGAATTCAAAAACAAGGATAAAATGCTCTCAGAAATATACCTAAAAAGAAGCGAGAAAAGATGATAGTTTTAGACACGGACGTTCTCATAGAAATATTCGATAAAAACTCTGAGATTGGAGAGCAAGCGTTAAATAAAATCATAGCCAGCAACGAGCAATTCTGCACCACAACGCTAAACTTGCATGAATTTATTTACGGAGCAATAAAATACGCCAAACAAACTGCGAAAATAAGCCAGATACCTATTCTTAACTACACAAAACAAGACGCAGAACTATCGGCAAAACTTGAAGTAAAATCAGAAATAGAAGGGACACTCAGAATGGACAGCATGATAGCAGCTATAACAATAAACAATAACGCCAAGCTGTACACTCTAAACACAAAACACTTCAAAAAATTCAAGGAACTAAAACTATTTTAGAGAATACTGAATCAACCCTTTTTCAAACAACAGAACGCAACAAGCGCTTGAAAAAAATAGAAGGTTAAAATTTATCCTCTTTTGACAAGCCCTTGACAGCAGCGCTAAGCTTGCCAATATGCTTCTCCAAATCCTCCCTCAACTCTTTGTACTCTTCAGCGCATAAAGGATGCCCTCCCCGCTCCGCGTCGCCGACAGCGTGCCTGTCGATAAAACCAACTATCTTGCTTAAATGATGAATAAGCTTAACCTTGTCATAATTGCAGTCACTTAACACTCTAAAACCACCTTTTTAAAATTCAACCCAATTGTTAAAAAACATTACAAGGCGAGTATAAAAGCGTTGCCTTATTACTGTAAAATAGTTACAAAAATCAAGCTATTAAAATTATTTAAAAAGAAACGCGAAACAAAAAAAGACAAAGATTTAAAACATTTTAAAAACAAAAAAACAAGCAAGGGTAAAGCCTCAGTAGCTCAGTCGGTAGAGCGCCTGTCTTGTAAACAGGAGGTCAAGGGTTCAATTCCCTTCTGAGGCTCTTAAAAAAAAAAAGAAATTCAAGCGCTGTAGGAGTGGTAGTAGGAATCAACGCTGCTTACATAATTCACCGTTTCAGGGTAATTTGGAATTTGATTGTTGTATTTAATAACCGCTCCAGGGCCAGCATTGTAGGCTGCCAAAGCCAGCTCCACGTTGCCGCCGAAAGTGGAAAGCTGCTGAGCCAAATATTCAGTTCCAGCGCACACGTTGGTTCGAGGGTCGAAAATATCGCCGGAAGTAAGAGAGTTAAACGTCGAAGGCATGAGCTGCATCAAACCCTCAGCCCCAACAGAGCTTACCGCGTTCGGGTTGAAATCGCTCTCCACCCTTACAACCGCCTTCACAAGGTTAGGGTCCACGTTAAACTGGGAAGCGCAGTCCTGTATTATACTATCATACTGAGTGGAAGAACCGCCGATAGCCGTATTTGAAGAATAGCCGTTGGAAACCTCGCTTGATGGAGGAGTGGAAAGCTGAGTGTTTACAGGAGCTGGAAGATTATCAGAAACAATGATTGTAGTTAAAGGCTGGCATGAAGGAGGGTTAGAAAGAGTCGAAAACCATTGATTTGAAGGGCATTGCTGCTGAACAGAAGGTGATGAAGCCAAAGCGCCGGCCATAACCACGAAAAAACCGAAAACAAGAAGCCTTGACATAAACCCGTCCATAAATTAAAAATTAAGATTATGAATGAATTTAAACCTTTCTTCGACGCCTCTTAGCTGAACTTTTAGAAGTGGAGCGTTTGGAAGAGTAGAAAGTGAAAATCAAAACCCCTGAAGCGAAAGCGATTCCAGCGAAAACAAAAACCAAAACCCCATCAAAGCTGGGAAGAGCTGCTAAAACATTGAAGGTGGACGCTGAACCGCCAGGAGTTACTCCAAGTAAATCGCCGGAAGGAGTGCTGACCGCAGAGCCTCCCGCACCTCCGGTTATAGTGTTTCCAGCAGCGAAACCAGTAGACATAGGAATGCCCTGCCCGTTCAAAACCTCCCACGTGCCTGTCGCAGGATCGTAGGCAAGAATGCCGCCCAAACCAGTAGCCTTTGTCAGAATATCAGAAGAGGTGCCGCCAGTAGGGGTGTTCACAGTAACCTGAGGTCCTGCAGGACCGTTAGCAAAAGTGAAAGAAAACTGCTTTCCATCAGCAGTGGTGGCAACCACCTTATTCCCATCCTGCTGCAGACTTGAAAGAGGATAGTCTGTGCTAGTCTTTGTAAGCGCGTCAGTTACAGTCAGTGTAGGAGTTCCGTTAACGTTGTGAAGAGTGTAGATAGTTGAATTTGTTTGCCACTGCTCCACACCGCAACCCTGCTGAATCTGGTTCAGGGCAGTGTTGAACTGCTGAGCTGCAGGAGCGTTTGCAGCATTGGCGCCAACACTCAAGTCAATCGCGGGGGTTGTTTGATTCCCCACAGTGCAATTGCTGACCTGAGCGTTCAAGGCTGAGAAAGAAGAAGCCAAAGCTGAAGCAAGCTGGTAAATGAAGATAATCAACTCTCCGTTGCTGGAATCGTACCACATTGCTCCATTATCAAACTTAATTGATTCAAGCGTTCCTAAATTAGCGTTATCTCCTACAACCTCTCCATTCCCGTTAATCTGAAGGGTGGTAAAAGAAACTGAGCTTCCGTTAGAAGCGTTGTTGAAGACAGGGGAGCCGCTGGGAAATGAAATGCTTCCGTTATCAGTTAAAATAGTATCAACCTTGCCCATAACCGGGCCTAAATCCCCAACCTGATAGCCAACAATTTGACTAACGCTTGAAAGAATGCAAGCCCCTCCAGGGCAACCGCCGCTTAAAATCAAATCCTGATTTGAAACAGTTGCGAAAACACCGCTGCAAGTCAGCTCTGTCGTGATATACGCGTTGGGAATCAAATCCAACCCAAACTTATCAATCTCCTGCTGCCCTTTGGCCCTTGTAGAACCTGCAAGTTGGATAGTCCCGGCAGGAGTTTTAACCTGCACTCCCGTCTGACCGTTGATACAAGCAGTAATATTGCTGACACTATCAGACAAGCATGTATGGAAACATTTATTGCTGAACTTGCCCCACCACTGAATGTCAGCGTTAGTCATGTGGATGTAGTAAAGCTGCGTAGGCATTACCAAACCATTCTGATTAGTCAAGGAAACTATCAGCGTGTTTTCGCTGGCTAGAGCCGCGTTCTGAATATTCTGACCCGCCCCTTGAAGCAAACCCCCCAAACCCAGGTTCTTAACAACAGAATTATTGGCAAGATTGTTAACGCTGTTGGCAGAAGCTAAAGCGGCCGAGTTCGGAGTTGGAGTGGGTTGAAACGCTGCAACGTAATACTCGGAATCAATGCAAGTGCTGGCATACTTCGCAGCCAAACCTCCAACAATCATCTGCATTAACTGAGGCCCTTGAAACTTGCTGAAAGTCAAATAGCTACTTCCAAGGGAACCAAAAATTCCAGATCCAGTAAAAGCCGTTGAAAAACCCTTAAGAGTGCTGCCAAAAACACTGCTCCAACTGCTTAAAATAGGAACTGCCGCCCAAACGTCGGAAAAAGCGGTTGCAGAGCCATAAGCAACAATCCAGTCAGTCATTGTAGATTGACTGCACGGTTCAACGCTATTGTAGACATTATTGTTAATAGCGTAAACAATATCGCTAATTCCAATAAAAGGTATAACTTTCATAACCACGTCAGGCAACAAACCAGCGAAAGTACTGCCCAAACCAGCCTTTAAAGCGCCAGGCAAAGTCAATGTAGAAACAAATGGAACTGCAAACAAAACCGCCAAAGCCTGATATTTCAAAACATCCAGCCTGCTTATAACCGCTCCTGGCGGGATAGAATTTGTGGTAAGCTCTATAGTGGTCAAATTACTGCTCGGGTTAAGCTTTTGAAAATTGGTAACAGTGGATGATCCAGGCCAGTTAGTCTGAACCTGCCACGCCAAACCATTATTATTAAAAGTAGTGGTGGATCCAGAAGTTTGAGAAGTGGTGGAAGGCTGGTTTATGATATACATTTCGCCAGCAGTCAAGGCAGCGTTGGGCACGCCAATACCAAAAAGTTTAGATAAGGTGTCGTCAAAATAGCCTAAACCTAGAATATCGCTGACCGTCATCAAAGAGGTTAAAGTATTCCTGTTAACCTTAAGCAAAACATAAAAATCGCCATTATTAGAAGGATTTGAAAAAAGCAAAGCGCTATTAATCTGAAAAGCGAACCTGGCAGGTCCAAGCCAAGTCATGCCAAGAATAAAACTTGATGTTGCCTTTGCAAGAGTGGCTTTAGTTAAAGCAGTGTAATCGGCAATATCTTGTGTGCTGGGCTTGCTTATCGAACCACTCATCTGCTGGGCAACCTGCTGCGCACTGCTTAATTTAGTATTATAATCTGATAAAGAAGTCTGCAAAACAGGATCACTTGCTGCAAGTTTATTAAGAGTTGCAAGTTCATCACTAGAAAGAGGCGTTGCACCACTTGAAAGTTTATATATTATTGAATCCAAAGCTTGTTTATCAGCTGGGTTTTCAATTGAAGTTAATGTTGAAGCCAAATCAGACGCTGCAGACTTTGCAGTAGTTTCAAGCACGCTATTCGCCTTAGCCAAAGACTCCAGATCTGAAGCAGTTACTTTAGGAGTGGCAGTCCCAAGTGTTGAATACATTCCCATACTGGCAACAGAATTAATCAAAGTATCCGCTCCATTAATCCACCCTGAAGATATCAACCAGCGCGTATAAGTGTAGGGAAGAACCATGTTGCTGCCGCCAGTGCCTAGATTAACCCCTGCAGTGAATGAGGAAGATGAAAGGTGCTGCTCGGTTGAAGTTGAAGGGCTTGAAGTCAAACCGTAATAAACATCCCCGCTTGTAAGCAAACCCTGATACTCCACCTGACCGTTAATATACATTCCGTTAACCATGCAATTAGAAGAGTTAATAGAAGTCAAATTATTAAGAACTGACAAAGGCATTTTCAAACCATTGGGCAGAGTGACGCTCAAACCATCGGCAGGTGAAACAGGCGTTTGGCTGGAAACCAAACCTAAAATCTGAGAAATCAAGTTGCTTTTTCCAGCAGTAGAGGCTATTTGCTCGGCTTGGGTTAGAGTTATATCCGCACCAACTGGCACGCCAGCCTGCTGGGCTACCTGCTGCGGGGTCATCCCCAAAACAGCGGCTACAGTGCTTGAATTAACAACTCCTGAATTCTGAGAAAAAACGTTAACAACCTGCTGGGAAGAAGCCGCGGGAGTTGAAGAAGAGGAGATTTGATTAGCCTGCATAAGCATTGGAAGCATTAAAAACTGTTCAGCTTGGCTTGAATTCATCACGTTAACCTGGCATTGAGCTTGAACCAATGAAAACAATAACGCCAGCGAAACAAGCAGCTTAAACAAGTTCATCAAAATAAGAATAGGAGTGTAAGTATATTTAAACCTTATCCGAAGGTAAAACAAGCAAAAAAAAACAAGCGGAAAAAAATCAACCTGTAAGCGCGGCGGGAAGAGTGTAATTAAGATAAGCGTTTAGAATAACCACTCCAATCAAAACAGCCACGAAAACGCACAAAAACATCCAAACGATTTTAGGAATTTTCGAGTTCCTGCTGGCAATATCATAGACAAAAGAGAAAACAAAAACAAAAGGAAAGAAAATAATGCTAACGGCTAAAGACAAAATGAACGTAAACCACAACTGAACAAGAAAATCCATACAAAACTTAAAGGAGGAGAAAAATTAAAAACCTACCTGAACAAACAATAAACTCAAAACCAAACAAAAGAGATTTGAAAAAAATGGACGTTACAGCCTATATAGGAATAGCATTTTACTACCTGTTCTTTCTAGTAGGCTCAATTACAATAGGCTACTTCGTTCTCAGAGTGTCCTATTCCGAAGTTAGAACGTACGACCAGCAGAAAAAACTCGTTGTTTCAGGAATGCTGGGCTTGATTATAGTGTTCCTTTCATACATAACAAACATCTTCTTCTTCGGAGTCGACAGATTCCTAAACATAGACTCCTACATTGAAATATTCACAATAATATACGCGACTCTTTTCTTTATAGTTTTCAAATACTACTACTCCTACACGCCAAAATACATGACAATAGCAGTTCCAATAAAAGAAGAAAAACCAAAACCGCAAAAACAGGAAGAAAAGAAAAAAACAGTAACGCCGACAAAAATTCAGAAAACTCCGACCCTTCAAGAGCTTAAAGAAGAGATAACTGGAAGGGATATAGAAATAAACATACCTCTTAAAACAAATGAAATTCAACAAGAAGGGATAGAAGGGGTAAAAAGAGAGATTTTAGGAGAATCTTTTCAAAACATCCAAGTCCCGCTGAAACAAAGCATAGAAGTACCGTTAAAGCAGGAACAATCTCAACCGGTAAAACAACCGGAAAAACCAAAACCAGCCGCGATACAAAAAACACAACCCGCCCCTGCAAAAACAGAAGAAGCAAAACAGGTCAAGGGGATAGAAAAGCCAAAACCGCAAACAACAACACAAAAAGAAATTCCGGCCAAAAAAGAGGAGAAACCAGAAAGCGAATTCAAATTCCAAAAAACTGAAAAACCACAAGAACAAAAACAAGAGGGCGGTTTCAAATTCCAGAAAAAACAAGAAAAACCAAAAACTATTGAAGAAACTGAAATAGAGGGGATAATAAAAGACGTTGTCAAAGAAACGGTGGAAGAAGCCCAAGGCAAGGAAATACCAAAGCACAGGCGCTACCTGCTTACTCCTGAACAAAAAGAGAAGGTTAAGGTTATAGCGAGCAGCGACATGGCTGGAAAAGAAGAATTTCAATCCCTTGTTCAGGATGTTTACGAGGAACTGAGAAAAACTAAAACAGAAGGAAACGTACAAAAGATAACACCTAACGTTCCGTCAGAACCGGCCAAAAAAGAGGAGAAAAAAGAAGAAAAACCAAAACCAGAGGAGAAAAAAGAAGAAAAACGAGAGAGAAGAAGGGACAAAGAAGTAAAAGAGGAAAAGCCAGTACAAACTTTAAGCATAAATGACGTGTTAGGAGGAGAGGGGGGACTGGAAACTAAAAAACAAGAGCAGCAACCAACCGGGCTTTTCGCTCAATTAAGCGGAATAACAGAAAGCACAACGCCAACAGAAGCGCAAAAAGAGCAGAAAAGCAGCGAGTTCGTAAAAATAGAAAGCGAAAGCGGAATGGGTTGCCCCAACTGCCACGCAAAAAACACCAGGATAGTATTCTGCCCATACTGCGGAGGGGCCATGTGCACAAACTGCTCGCCTCAAATCAAGATAGAGGGAGACCACTTCATATTCACCTGCCCGCACTGCGGGGAAGAAGTAACAGTGAAAAAGAAAAAATAAAAAATCAATGCATTGGAACCCAATCACAAGTACTGCTTGAACGATACTGCTGCTTCCAAACACAAAGATTTATAACAAACTCACTAGTATTGCCATTAGATGAAGTGACAAAAAAAGGAGTGCCTACAGTCATAATGCTGGTTGAGTTTAAAGTCTGGGTAACGTTATAACAATTAAAATCAGTGGCCTGCCCACAATCAAACTGAGTCAAATCAGGAGCGTAACCCACGCTAAAAGTAGTAAAAAAGGGGTAATCGATAGTATTTCCATTACTCGGGTTTAGGGAGGGGTAAATATTGTTGAGCGAGCCAGACTGAACCAGCGAATAATTTATGATATCCATATGATAATCATACCCTGCGGAAACAAAAGGCTGCATAACCTGAAACATCAAACACCTAAGCGCTTCCTTACCCGGGGCAGGAGAGGAATTGCCAAACATGTTATTAAACTGCCCGTCACTCAAATCCTTCTTCAAAAGCTGAGCCACGCTAACACCGTAAAAATTCTGAAGATAACTGCAATTTAAAGAAACACCAGAACTTCCATAATGGCCAGTAACATTATACAGGGTGGAAGCGTCAATAAAATAAGAAACTTTTACAATGCTCTGGATGTAATTCAGGATATTCGCGCTCTGCAAAACAGCGGTCTCCTGTTGGCCGTAAGTTGAAAGAAAAGAGAATATAATCGCAACCGAAACGCTGGATAACAGCATAAACATTATAGCGTCAAACAAAACAGCCTGTCCTTTCATTTCTACTGCCACACCATTATATTCAAAGTTCCAACACCGTAAGTCATTGACCCCCCGTAAGAATAATCGCACATATTATTCGAATTGGAGGAGGCGTAGTTTGTTGTTAGGGAAGAAGTGGTAGGGCAGTTAACAGCTATTGGAAAACTTAGAATAACCGCGTTCGAAGGCAAACTGTTAATTAGATTTGAATAAGTATAGCTAGTTACGTTATCCAGGATACTTGAAGTTGCAGTATCATTTGACCAGCAAGTATAATAGTTAAGATAATTATGATTTAAAGAACCGCCTATATAGTTAGCAGGGGAAGAAGGAGAATTTGAAGCCAACAATGTAGGGTCTTGGCAGGAGATGAAAGGGTTAAGCGAAAAATTCAATCCATACTGACAATAGGATTTAACAACAATGATAAACTTCAAATTTAAGTTTTTGCCTAAAGGCTGCCACGCGTTCGCGCAATCCAAATTAAAACTTCCGGCAGTAAGGTAAGGGTTTTGACTGACAACATAAGCCAAACTCAAACCCGCACTCCTCAAATTCATCTGATTATTAGCGTTCTGCACTTGACCGTTAGCGTAAAGCAGGCTTGAAACAAACAAAACAATACCCAAAACAATAGGAAAAACACCAGGGATGTCGTCACCCAAGGGGCCAATAAAACCTTTCAAAAAAAACAAATCAACCTCTTTCAACTAAAACCGCAAGCCTTATTTATTAAAAGATTATTAGTATTATAAATACCATACCCAGAGCAAAGAGAAAGCTTAGTTTGAACACAAGTAATTACAAAAAGATAAGGCGGCAAGGTAGGTTTTGACTTAGAAGTGCATTTAATCACAAGCAAGAAAAACTGGTTTGGAAGAGAAACAAAAGACGGGTTTGCAGACAAAACCATTTGATTAATATTAGTATTTTTAACAGGCGAAAGAGGTAAATTATCTCCATTAACGTCGATAAAATTAACATTAACGTTAGAAGAAAACGAAACAGTCTGAGGGTTAGAAACACAATTGCCGGTATTTGAAAAGGCTTGAACTGCAATCAGAGAAGGGCCCGCCGACTGGTTAGTGTAAGTTATGTTAACTAGGTAAGCGCTCAGACCACTGCCAAGGGTTATGGCTGAGGGAAGTTTCACCACCAACTGCTGGTCCTCAATAGGATTATTCAAAACGTTGCTTATAGAATTTGAAATGATCTGTGCTTGAGAACCCGCCTCGACAGAGCATAAACCCGACTTTTCGCTCTGGCTCACAGTGAAAAGAAAAATCGCAAGCGCTAGAATAAAAAAAAGAATGGCGAACTTGCTAAGCATCCACAATTCAATCTGAGATTTCCTCACGCCAATAAAATTAAACGCAATGATTAAAAAAACTATTTGAAAAAAACAAGAGCTACTTTCCCTCAAGGCACATGCTGATTTCAACGCTGCCACCGGCAGTGGCGTAACCCTTCGACAAAATCAAATTGTACTGACTTTGACCTCCCTTGCTAATGGTGGCGTAATAAAAATTCAACCCGTTAGTTCCAGATGAAGGTTCTTCGCAACCCAAAGGACTACTGAAAGTAAGTCTGCTCAATTGAGAAAAGGTGGAAGATGAAGGGCAGCCATTAGTTGAATTACTATCAATATTAGAATTATAATTACAAGAAGAACTTGATTCAGAAACAAAATCAATAGATGCGGGAACGTTGATGCAAACAGAAGCCTGGCTAACAGTAGTGAAAGGCATGGAAGCGCTTGGATTAAAGCTTAAAGGCTCTATCTTCCAGCAACCCGAACTTGATGAAGGGCACCCTCCACAATAGCTAGGACTACCGTAGTAAGCAAAACGTATAGCCTGAATATTATAGCTCCCGCAGACAGGAAAACTCAAAGACAAAACCCTCTGGGTGGGAGGCGATCCAAGAGAAACGTCAACAACCGCATTCTCAACAGTCATCATTTCGCTCTGAATCTGATTCAGACATTGGTTGGTCTGAATGCTGTTCCAAACAGTAAACGCGAGCGTGATGCTCATTACCATGATAATAACCGCGATTACAAGCTCAATAGGAGCGCTCTCCTGAGATTTCCTCAAAGCAACAAAAACACCAATCAACCATTTAAATTGAAAAAGGTTTAATTGCTTTCGCCCAAACAGACAAAATCCTTAAATGAAAAACAGAAAGCTTACCGCTTAAAAAACGCTTCAGTTTTTTAAAATCAACGGAAAAAAGCGAAAACCCTCCAATAAGATTGCTTGACTGCTGCAGGTTGGAGGAAGCGCTTGAAGCGGCCTGCTTCATAACAGGCTTCACCACTTCAACCAAAAGAATCGCTGCTATGATTAAAACAATCATCAGGTATATTGGAGTCCACTCGCTTCCTTTCACAAAATATCACTGACAGTTACTTGTTGGCGCAGTACCAAAAGTAGGGTTGTTAGTAAACGCATTATAACAAGCGTTAGAAGTACCTGCAGTATCACCATTGCCTCCCAACGCAATTACGTAGTAAGGTCCTTTACCATTAAGTGAAGGGTTACCACAAGCAACCATTTCAAGACTTACTTTTTGATTTATCGTCATTTTTTGCAAAGCGGTTGAACCACTACCTAAGGAACTGATTGAAATAGCCCCTTTTGGAACAGTGCTAGAACAAACAAAGTAAACGTTATAAGATGAAAGCGACGTGCTTTGAGTCAAACCAGCGGTGTCGAAACTCTGGCCAGCAACATTGAAACTCAAAACTTGAGGGGCGGTTCCAGAACTATAACTTCCAGCAATTCCCTGTAACGCGCTAGTCATGGTCTTGCCAGGGTCAGAAGGGTTGAACATACTGCTAAGATTGCCTAAAATTCCAGTCAAAAACCCAAGAATTGCAAGAGCAACTATAACCGCGATAACCATCATGATAGTTTCAAAAGCCTGACCCCTCTGCATAAAAATCACCAATTTAACCTTACGACAAAAGATTTTTTAAACCTTTCTTATAACCAAAATTAAAAAAATAACAAAATCAAACCGGCAACCCAAACAACTTAAAATAACCTCCAGCCACCCCCAAAACCTGCATTAAAACATATAAAATAGCCATAGCCACAATCAAACCTATAACTATTTTGACAACCTCAAAAATCAAGGAACTACCTCGCATAATTAAAAAATAAACAAACAAATTAAAAATACCTCTCTTAAAAAAATGCAGAAGAAACAGTCAAAAATTCAGTGAGCCACCGCAGCTATTGAGAAGTAGGCTACAGCAGCAAAAATTAGCGTGGCTATGGGAAGAGCTCTAGCAATGCTCATCCAGGAATGCAGAGGATTATTTGAATCTTCAATCTGGGAGTTGAAGTAAGTTAGAATAACCGCGGCTTCAATAACATAAACTCCCATAATCAAAATGAAAAAAGCAGGACTTAGAGAAGGAGCAGCCTTTCCTGAAGGGCATAGAAAATTGCCAAAATTGCTTGAACCCATTGAGCTAAGCGGCCCTAAATTAGAAGTGGTTGTGGTTTGAGTGGCTGAAGAATTCAACGTTGAAGAAGAGCAGCTGTTGGCAAAACTTGAAGAAACCACCTGCTGAAGAGAAGCCACCACTCCGATAACCACTGGAGCTATGTAAGTGCTTACAGTTCCAAGCATGCTCGTCACATCCTCCAGCAATTGCCTTAACATAGTGTCAATCTTCTCGCTGTTCCTCAACTGAACTGCAAGCCCAATCAAACTCTTAGAAGCCACGTTAGTCCCAAGACTTACAGAGTCAACCATGATCTTCAAACCACTCTGCAAAACATCTGAAGGCAGACTCTTCAAAGCCCCAAAATTCGGGTTGAAAATAGCCTCATCCAAAGTCAAACCCATGCTGGTAATGTTGTCGAGAATCTTCTGAAAAACATTTTTCGCAATAAGACTCTTGGGAAGAAATTGAATGCTGCTGTTGACCGCCTCCTCGATAGGCCTATTCTCCCCTAGCCTTGAAGCAATCACATACATAGCGTCCTTGAACTCGAACTCCATGCTTCTAATCTGGTCCTGAATCTTTTTCCGGTTATAAAACATACCGAAAAGAATTATGGATGTTGAAAGGGAAATGGCAACCAAAATGGAAAGAATTGAAATAACCCCTAGGAAAAACTGCTGAGGGGGAAGGTTAAACACCTGAACATGGGGAGTAGCAGCAATGGCGGCGGTTACATTTTGAATGTTAGGGTTTATGCTTGCAACGCTGATTTGATAGTCAAAAGTGAAGCCAGCTAAAATCACGCCCACGAAAACCACTGCCGCCAAAATAAAGTAGGGAACGCTAAACTTTGAAATTTTAACATAGCCCTTTTTAGGAAGCCCTGGAAAGTTTTTAGGAATGTTCGGAGGTATGTAAGTGGGAGGCCTTGTTCCTATAATATTTGAACCGTAGATAAGCAAGCCAGCAGGAATGAAGACAGTGTAGATCAAAGCAATAACAAGTGGGTTAGACATCAAACCTCCTCCTCCCATAGACGCAGCTATAGGAATTATAATCGCAAGCATCAAGGGAAGCAGCACTCCAAAATAGTAAAGGTAGACTGTAGGCTGGTGCAAAGCCCTGGCGTACAGGTCCATCTTCTCCTTGCTTCCCTCCAAAACATCGCTGACCGCCTTCTCAAGCATCGCCTCTCTCTTAGCAGTGTCAGTTTCAATAACGCTGGCTCTAATAAGCATCAAAGCCTGCTTGAAATCCTCGTTGTACTTTCCCCAGTCATAGGCAAGTTTGTCCAAACCCTCCTCCACACTATTGTAAACCCCAATTTGAACGTTCCAAATAACCTTCTTCAAATCCTCGGCAATCTTTCCCTTACCGTGCTCTGCCGCAAACTCAACCGCCTTCTCAAGGTTAGGAGTCAACCTCATGCTCATAACAAGATAGTTAACAATACTGGGAGCGTAACCGATTGCAAGAGTCTGCTCTTTCTTAGCCTGCATTCCAGGATAGGCTGAATAAAAAAGAAACAACACGAAAGGAAACATAACTGAAATAAGAATTGAAATCAAAAGAAGGGGGTTAGTTAAATCCCCCTGAAATAATATGATGGCAACCATTGCCACTAGAAACATTAAAATCAAGCCAACGAACATCGCCCCAATCTCGCCCGCCCTGAACTGCTCGGCAGTGAAACGGTAATCCATGAACTCAAAAAGCTCCTTCTGCTCAGGAGTTAAAACAGCGTTCTTAGCCATAGACTTGAAATTCTTGTACGAAAAGGCAGTGAATCTGAAAAACCAGTCTTTCCTTACGCTAGGCTGAGGCATGCTTAAAAAGTAAGAAGAAAGCTAATAAAAACATTTCCAATTAGTTTTCAAAAGGGTTTATAACTTTCAGCCAAGGAACCCTGGAAAAATCAGAAACATTCTCTGTCATTATATTAACAATTCCATTCTCCTTCATAGAAGCTATTAGCAAAGCATCAAAAAAATTAACTTTGTACTCGTCACAACTAGACAATGCTTCCAAAACGGTCATTTCAGAATAAGAAATAAAAGAAGAAAAACGCAAAAAACCAAGCACCAAATTCCTGAGTTCGAAACTTTCAACACGAGGCTTGTTTTTTTCCAATAAAACCCGGCAAAACTCAGCCAGATTCTGAGAACTTAAAACAAACTCTTCCGACCGAACAAGGTCTTTGACAATATCATTAGCAATCCTGTGCTTTTTCTCATCACTTTCTAAAACAGAATAAATCAAAATATTCGTGTCAACAAGAATTTTAGTCATACAACTCACTTCTTTTCTTGTACATCTTATAATCGCCTTTAATTCCCTTGTCAAGCAAAATTAAGAAAGCTTCCTTTGAAACGTTCTTATTTTCATTTAAATTTTTTATAGCCTCGCTTACCACTCCGCTTAAAGATCCCTTTTTGCCCTGAAATTTTTCCCTTGCAATGCGCCTTAACAATGACTCGTCAGCGTCGCTCAAAGAAATTAAAACATTCCCATAAAAAACACTTATTTCTATTTAAAAATTGGGTAGAATTCTAATTAAAGCATTTAGTTTGTGGTAATAGCCAAAAGATCAAATAAACCCTCCGACGCACAGCCAGATTGCAAAAACCACTCCTGAATCAACAAACCACAAAAAGATATGCGTTGCCTCCATAACTCCAAAGCCGAAAACACCACCCACTTCAATGGTCAAAAGAAGCCTGGCAATGTTGAAAAGGAATAGTAGAGCAGAGAAAAAAACAAAATTCCTCACGCTGCCAACGCCGGTTGAAACAAACAGAGAGAAAAGCAAAACAATCAAAACCAATCCGGAACAGTCAACGCTTACAAGAAAGGAAATTGAATTAACAGTCAAAAGCGAGTTAGAAACAACAGTCGCGAATCCAAGGGATGAAAGAAGGAATCCCTCCAATCCGGCGAGGAAGGAAGTTAGAAGCGAAACGTCAAGTAAATGGATAAAAGCGAATAAAGCGAAAAAAACAACCAAAAACTTTACAAAATCCTCAGCGTATCCTGACTCCAAATGAAAATCACCAAGGAACTCTTTTCAAGCCAACTCTGTTCGCAAGCCAGTTGAAAAAAACATGAAGAAGAAGGGATAAAATAATTAGAAAAGCCCATGCGAAAACAGTGAAGGACAAAGAATAAGGGTAAACGAAAAACAATGCGAAAACAACGAATGGAAGCTGGTCCAAAAGAAAGCTTGGAGAACCTGACTTCAAATGAAATCTCCTCTTAACGAAACTACCGAACAAATCCCCTATAAGAGCGCCTAAAGATAAAAGAAAACCGATCTTAAATTTAATCAAAACAGAAGCGGTGAAAGGATAAAAGGGAGAGAAAGCCACTATCAAGCCAACTAAAGAGCCAATCAGCAATCCGCTTAAAAAACCCTTTACAGTTTTTCCCTTTCCGAAAAGCCTCTCCCCGCCAAAAACAAAACCAAAATCAATTGCATCATTACCTCCGCCAAAAACAACTGGCGAAGCATTGGCAAAATATGCGGGCAGAATAAAAACAATAAATCCAAGCCAGTAAGCAAAATCCATTAAAACAAACCCCAGAAGAATAATTCCTGAAAAGAGTTAAAAACAAACAGGTTTTTAAGATTAACAGGGGAAAATAACAAAAAACGAAATAGCAGAAACATTAAAACGGTGAAAAAAGTGGATAGCGCAAATTACAGCGAAAGCGACGTTGAAAACCTAATAAACCAGGCAACGCAAAAGGGAGCGGTGCTAGCAGTTCTATATTTCGACGCTTACGGAACAGAAAAAACGGCAGTCCAAAACGTGCTGGTTGACGTGACGCAGAAAATAACCAAAGAGAAAGGAGCGTTGTACTGTAAGGGAGTGGTTAAAGAACCTATTGAAAAAAATGGAGAGTTCTCAACATACAGTGAAGTCAGATTGCTCGCTGAAAATTTCAACGCACTTGTCAACATAACCCTGAAATACGCCCCTACAAGCATTGAAATAGAAAAACCTGGAAAGATAACACTAACACTGGAAGAAGTGCACGCCACCCTGCTGGACATATCCCAAACAATGCAGAACTACACTAATTTCATCATTCAACATTCTATGAGCGAGGAAGAAAAGAAAAAATACAACGAATCAATAAAGAAAAAAACCGAGTTTGTAGAAAGTCTTAAAAAAAGAGAAAAGTGAAGCGGTAAAAAATGCTAGAGCAAGCAATAACAATTCTCATGTACGTGATAGCATTCCTGACACTGTACATAACAATATTCTACCTTTTGCTTACGATTGAAAAGAAAGACGAAATAAACGAAAAAAACAGAACAAATTATACCCCTTCAATAACAGTAATAATTCCCTGCTACAACGAAGAAAAGGTTATAACAAGAACGGTTGACACTCTCATGAAAAGCGACTATCCGAAAAAAAACCTTAAAATACTGCTGGTGGATGACGGGAGCAAAGACGGAACGTACAGTGAAATGAAAAAACTCGAAAAAAAATACGGACAAACCGTAAAAGCGTTCACAAAGAAAAACGGAGGTAAAAGCAGCGCGGTAAACTACGGAATCAAAAAAACAACCACCGAATTAGTAGCAACTCTTGACTCTGACTCGTACGTGCATTCCAAATCCCTCAGAAAAATGACTAGCTTTTTCAACGATCAAGAGGTAATGGCAGCCACATCGGCAATAAAAGTATACAAACCCAAAAAAATAATTGAAAAGGTACAGCACGTCGAATATCTGTTAACAATAGTTTCAAGAAGACTTCTGTCTTTTCTTGACAGCGTTACCGTAACCCCAGGACCGCTAAGCGTTTTCAGAACAAGCGTTTTCAAAGAGGTTGGGCTTTTCGACGAGACAAGCCTTCTAGAAGACCAGGAAATAGCCTACCGGATTCAAGCGCATAACTACAAAATAGTAAGCTCAATGAACGCTAGCGTATGGACAGAAGTCCCGCAAACCCTGAAATCACTAATACGCCAGAGGGTGCGATGGAACAGGGGAGGGCTAAGGAACTACTGGAAATACAAAAAAATACTAAATCCAAACTACGGCGATTTCGGCATAATGATATTCCCATTAGGGCTTATAGGTTCAATAGCAGTTCTTGCCGTTTTCTTCATTTCTATAGTCTCTCTGCTCAACGGCTCGGCAATGCAGTTCTTTCAGTATGGTTTTGAAGTATTCTACTATGGCTTCAACGCGCTTCAGGTAATAAGCATAATAATATTCGCCCTCAGCGTGCTATGGATTTGGGTCGCTTCAAAACATTTAAAAGAGAAGATGAACCCAATAACAATAGCATTATATTTAGTGTTGTATTCATTTCTTATAACCATTTTTTGGATAATAACAATAGGAGAAGAGCTGACACTTAAAAAGCAAAGATGGTAAAAAATGGACGTTAAAAAAATAAGTAGAAAATTTTCAACAAATATTCACCTAACCACACTGGTAATAACCATTCTCGTGTTTGCAGTAGGAGTTTTCATCGGAGTTCAGATAGCAAGTCAAACTACAAGCCAACTGCAGCAACAGATAAGTCAAATGGAGAATACCAACTACAATCTGCAACTTTTAACGCTAATCAACAGCTCGTCATACAACCAAACAGTGTTGTGCACAACACTGGAAAACGAGGTTAGCAACTTCCAACAACAAACATTTCAGATGGGTTCCAATCTACAATTCCTTGAAAGTAAATACGGGTCTAATGACCCCTCGGTAGTATCTCTTAAAACAGACTACTCCACACTTGAGGCAAGAGACTACCTGCTGCTGCAAAAAATAAATCAGGAATGCCAAAACCCTTACTTTACCATAGCCTATTTCTATTCAAACAACAACTGTCCATCCTGCGAACAACAAGGTAATTACCTAACCTCGTTCAGACAATCCCACTCCAACGTGATGGTTTACTCTTTTGACATGGACCTTAAAAACCAAAGCCCTGAAATAGAGCTCCTTTCCTCACTTTACAATGTTAATTCAACTCCGACAATAGTAAGCCCAAACCAAATACTAACCGGGCTTCAAACAGCCCAGCAGTTAGATCAGTATTACAATTCTTCTGAAAACCAAACGGCTTAAACAATCCGTTCATAAACACTCTCCAAACGCGCCGCCTCCTTCTTTATAGAAAAAGTTTCAGCAGTCTTAAGCGCCCCCTTGCTTTTAAGCAGGTATTTCTTCTCATCGCTTAGAACGTTAATCACCCCCTCTGCCAAACCCTCAACGTCAAACGGGTCAAACAAACCTCCATTCTTGCCTGAGACAAATTCTGGAATTGCCAAACTATCCGCTCCAATCACAGGCTTGCCGCAAGCCATACTCTCCAAAAGCGAAAGCCCAAAAGTCTCAAAAGTCGAAGCGCTAACGCTAACATCACAAGCATTGATATAATCAACAATTCGATCATGAGGAACCGAGCCAGTGAAAAAAACATTCTTCAAACCCTTTGCTTTAGCCTTAAGCGCCTCCAGCTCCGGACCACCACCTACAAAAAGGAAACTAGCATCCAAATTCCTTGAAATAATAGGAATCGCCTTAATCAAAACATCAACATTTTTCTCCTTTGTCATTCTTCCAGAGAACATCACCACCTTTCCTTTTAACCCAAGACGTCTTCTTAAGCTACTACGGGCAGGTCTGAAAATATTTAAATCAACACCGTTACTCAACACTTCAACACGCTCCACCCCATGCTCCTCAAGACTCTTTTTTATAACCAACGAAGGAGCAAGAGTAATGAGAAAAGAATTGTAAAAAAGCTTTATAGCTTTCCAAGAAAAATCAGTAAAAAAACCCTGAACCACAGAATTTTCAGAAAGGTAAGAAGTAGCAAGGGGAAGCATCGTATGGAAAGTGGCCACCGAAGGTTTTCTGAAAATCCTAGAAGATAAAACCGCGTTAAAACCCATGGACGCAACACCATGACAATGAACAACGTCAAAACCAACCCTGCCAAAATCAACCAGAGGGTCAAATCCTAGCGCAATCCTGTATTGAGGGTAAGGCGGGAATGGAAAAGAGCGGTAAAGAAAAACATCGCTGGTCTTCAAAGTTCTAGCACCAGGGGCAAAAACGCCTACGAAATTATCTTCAAGCTCAAGCTCTTTCTTGAACGAAACAATGCTTGAAACAACCCCGTCAATATTTGGAAGGTAAGTGTCCGAAAAAAAAGCAACTCTCAAAAAAATATCACCAATAAAACTAAAGCAACAAACCATTAAAAAAGTTTGCAAAATTTTAAAAAAAACAATTAAAAAATAGCTAAATTGCAAAAAATCAAAATTATATAAAAAAAGAAGGCATTTAAAAAAACAAGTATTCAAAAACAAAACAATGGAAGAATACAACCTTGACGAAATAAATTACTACTCGCCAGAAGAAGTGGAGGAAAAACTCCAAAAGCTAGCAACATACTCCGCAAAACTAAGGCTTGTGGAATACGCTAAAATGCTTACAAACGAAGCATGGAACGAAACGCTAAGAAGTATTAAAAAACAGGGTAAAAAATCAAACACTTTAAAAAAACTAAAGGAAATGCAGAACGACTACCTTCAAAAATTCAGCGAGTTGGACTGGATAAAAATAAACAACGATCTGGCCAGGAAAGCATCTGAAGAACAGCATGGCGAAACAATGCAGAAAATAAACAATTTCTTCGATGAAATAAAAGAAAACAAAAAATTAAAATTAATAAAAAAAGAGAACACACCGCTGGAAAAAGGAAAAATATTATGGAGTTTAAACAAACCAGAGAGCAGAATTGAAGCCGCCAGAGAGTTCGAAAAAGCAAGTGAACAGCAAAACGAAAAATTAACTCAAAAAGAACTGCTAATAATAACCGCAGAAGCATACGGCAAAAATAGAATGTTTGAAGATGAAATCAGAATTCATAGAAAAATAAGAGAACTTGAAGAAAAACAAAAAAGTATGAAAATATAAAAGCATGGACCAGCCGGGATTCGAACCCGGAGCCTCCTCTACGCCAAAGAGGTGTGATACCGTTTCACCACTGGCCCAAAAACAAAAACGGAAAAATCACGCTGGAGAAACAAATACTACCGTGTCTCCTCTCAAGAGGACTGTGCCGAGTTTGCGCTTCAACTCTCCGCTCTTCAACTCCTCACTGTCATCCAAAACAAGATTCATGTGAACGTCAAAACTCATCAAAACTCCTCTAACTTCAACATCGCCCTTAAGCTTAACAAGAACATTCTTGTTCAAAGCACCGTTCAAAACATCAAAAGGTCTCTTCTCCGCCATAAAACAAAATCACCTATAAAAAATCACTTGCCAAACAAATGCGTCAAAGTGTAGATAAGATTCTGCAGTAAACCCTTTTTAACCTTCACCTGAGTTTTGGCGATCTGAACGCCAGACAAAAACGCAGTCAAATCCAAAAGGGCGTGGCTGAAAGCGCTGTCAGGACTTTTCAAAATAACCGGTTTCTGCTCTCCAGCCGCCCTCCTGACTTCAATATCATAGGGAAGCTCAGCGACAACCTTAGCATTCATAAGCGTCTCCAAATCCTGTTTTTTGATCTCACTTTTATCCCTAGTAACGAAATTTGTAACGATCCCATCAATCTTAATGTTGTTAATCTCGGCAAAACTCTTAACTTTCAAACCATCAGCAAGAGAAGAAGGTTCGGGAACCATTATTATAATCATTTCAGAAGCGCTTAGAATACCAGCAACAGCATCCTTCTCTAAACCCGGAGCGCAGTCAACAAGAACGAAATCAAAATCCTTCACAAGCTTGATAGCGTCCCTCAAACGGTCGTAATTCATCCTTTTAATCCTCTCAATGCTCAATCCGGCAGGCACATACTTTATGCCAGAAGGCCCATCGTAAAAAGCATCGTTTATCGTGACTTCATCCATCAAAACATTATGCAGACTTATAGGCGCGCGCTCAATACCAAGCATAACCCCTAAATTAGCCATGGCAAAATCAGCGTCAATAATCAAAACCTTCTTCCCAACCTGGCTTAGGCTGATCCCCAAATTCAACGCAAGCGTACTTTTACCTGTCCCTCCTTTCCCAGACGCTATGGCAATAACTCTCATTTAACATCAACCAAGAAGCTTCTTAAGCTCATCTCCTCCTTCGCTTTTCTCAATTTTAACTCCTGAAACTTTATATTTCTTAAGCAGGTCATTCTCGGACTCCTGCTCAGCTCCTCCTATAGTCTCATCCTCCAACGAATTTGAAAAAACCTCTGTCTTCAACCTCTTCAACTCATCGTCACTAGGAACAACTATCGCCTGCTCGTTAAAGGCTATTATCAACTGAACCTGCTCGTTTGTAAGCTGAAAAATGTCAATAACTCCAAGCTTAGCACTGGAAGCATTAACCACTCTAGCCAAAGCTTTACTTCCTACTACGCTCTTGTTAAAAGCAAGATAATCATAAGCTACTGCCTCAACCTTTCCGTTGTCAAAAACAATTACCCCCTCTTCAAAACCAGTCTTTCCTCTGACTGCAATGCACAAATAACCATTGAACACTTTGCTTTTAAGTTCCTTAAGCAAACCTAAAAAATCCACGCTTGCAACATCAACGTCAGTTTTGACAACACTACCGGCAGGCAAATTCATTCAAAAAAACATCTCTCTTAGAAAAAACATTGCTTAAAACTTAAAGCATCATGCTTAAAAAAACTTTCTCAAAGTTCCAACTTAAAAAAATGCTGAAAAACAAAAAAATCAGTCGTT
The DNA here is from genome assembly GCA_021812145.1 of Microcaldota archaeon. GTDB lineage: Archaea > Micrarchaeota > Micrarchaeia > Norongarragalinales > UBA8480 > DTNV01. Next base: position 15,918 of record JAKAOM010000001.1, on the reverse strand, counting down.
CGCGTTAACAACAATGTCAGCCGTATTTTTCAAAGCGCTTGAAAAGTCGGGCTCAGAACCTACTATAATAGTCTCCTTCCCGTTCTCCTTTGCCTTGGTAAGAATAGGCTTGAAATCAGAATCCCTTGAAACGATAGCGATAATGTCTATGTTGCTCTTGAAAATAAACTGGGCGGCCTCAACCGCCAACGCAACGTCAACATCGCTAGGAATTATAACAACTTCATAACCTTGGTTGGTAACCGCTTCAATAAGCTTATCGGAAGCGAACTGATCAAGAAAAACCTTGGCTACTTTTATAGAACCAAACTTCTGAAGCTTCTTCTTCACCTTGCCCAAATCAACACCAGTATCCTTTCGAATCATATTAGGCCCGTCAACAAAACAAGCTATGCTCTTATCCTTCTTGGACGCCACCCCCTTCAACTTATCAATCAAACTTGCCATCTGAACAAATCACACTCTGAAAAAACTCTTAACGTTAGCCATAACCTTTTCCTGAACAACTTCCGAGCTCAAATGAAGCGTTGACGCCAACTTGTCATAAACCTCAACAACATTGCACGGCTCGTTAACCCCGCTCCATGCGAAAGGAGAATCCGTCTCGCAAACAACCCCCTCCAAACCCATTTTTTTTATAATCTTCTCCCTTCTCTTGCTTTTAATTGTCGGAAGTGATATTAAAAACTTGCCCTTGACCTCATCTACAAGGTCTGGAACAAGAAAAAAATGAAAAACTCCCCTTACCTTAAAATCAACCATCTTCTGCAAACACTCCCTTTCAGCATCCCGCGAGTGAACAACCACTGGAATGTCAAGAGTTTGAGCCAGTTGAAGCTGGCTTTCAAAAACCTTCAACTGAGCTTCTTTATCATAATCAAAATGAAAATCCAATCCTATCTCTCCAATAGCAGCAGGCCGCTCCTTGTCGATAAGCTTCAAAACCTCCTCCAGCTTCAAATCCAAATCTGCTAAATCAACTGAATGAGGGGAAAGACCCAAAACAGGATAAACAATTCCATTAAAAGCAGAAGCTGTTTTCAAAACCTTGAAATTCTCCTCAAAAGAGCCAGCCGTATTGAAAATTTTCAAAACATTCCGCTCCCTGCACCTTTCAACAATATCCCCTAGCATGGCATCAAGAGGAGGATGATTCAAATGACAATGACAATCCGCAAACACAATCAATAAAAATACTGAAAAACTTAATAATGATTGCTGTATAAAAAGAAAGAAGAACAATTTCAAAAAAAATAAAATGGTGTTAAAATGACAGATGACAGGATTTTCGGAAGCATTGGAGACTTGAAAATAGGAAAATATGTTATAGTGGACGACCATCCATGCAGGGTGGTTAGCATGGATAAAAGCAAGCCGGGAAAACACGGTGCAGCTAAAGTAAACATCGTTGCCATAAGCCTCTCTGACTCATCCAAACACAGCTTGATGAAGCCAAGCGACGCCAACGTAGAAATACCAATAGTTAACAAGAAAAGAGCGCAAATAGTAAGCGTTTCCGGAACAACCTCGCAGCTAATGGATCTTGACACGTTCGAAACATTCGAAGTGGAAATCCCAGAAGATATGAGAAGCGAAGTGGAAAGCGGAAAAGAGATAGAGTACATGGAGGTTATGGGAAAGAAAATACTTGGAAGGGTATACCAGGAATGAAACCAGTAAGAATAGACTGGGAGTTGAAAAAACTTATTGAAGAAAACGCTCTTGCTCTTTCAACAACAGATGATAAGGGAAATCCTCACTGCATAGCGGTGGGATATGTTAAGGTTGTTTCAAGAAACAACTCCTGATAACAGACGATTATATGTTTGAAACAACGAAGAACATAAGGAGAAACCCAAACGTTGCTTTAAGCGTTTGGAACACAGGCTGGAAGAAGAACTGCGTGGGCTATGAATTGAGAGGAACCGCAAAATACTTCAAGAAAGGGAAGTATTATGAAGCTGTGAAGAGAATCCCTGAAAACAAAGGAGAGCCGCTGAAAGGAGCGGTGGTGGCTACTATAAAAAAAATAAAAAGATTGTCATAGGCAGTCTAAAAAAACTTAAAATATTTTATTCTTCTATTTTTCGCCCAGATATCTTTTATACCTTATACTTACAAATACAATAACAATTAATATTTTTATAAAAAGTAAGAATAACCGTATAAACAAAGGTTTTTAATGACAAAAATCCAAACAAATTTAATGGACAAAATAAAGATTGTAATAGCTGTTTTGATATGCGAGTTTGCTGGAATCATAGGGGCTGTTTTCACCACTCCCGCGATAACAACATGGTATGCTACAATTCAAAAACCATCATTCAACCCTCCTAACTGGATATTCTTTCCAGTATGGACAGTACTATTCCTTCTAATGGGGTTGTCGTTATACATAGTCTGGACAAAAGGACTGGATAAAAAGGAGGTAAGAAAAGCAGCCTACGTTTTTGCTTTTCAACTAATCCTGAATATAGCTTGGTCGATAATATTTTTTGGTTTTAAAAACCCGTTCCTGGCGTTCATAGAAATAATACTTTTATGGATTTCAATCCTTGCGACAATAATCTTGTTTTACCGAATATCAAAAAAGGCTGGAGCGATAATGATTCCCTACATTTTATGGGTTACTTTCGCAGCTTTCCTGAACTACAGCGTTTGGATTCTAAACCATTGAAAGAAATCATTTTTATTGATTGCCGTTTCTTTTCTAAAGCGTGAAAAAAGGATACTTCGCAAACGTTGAAAGAAAAGGAAACGTTGTCGTAAAGAGATTTCGCAATAGAATAAAACAAAAACATGCTGAGTACTTCAAAGAGGTCAAGAGAGTGAAGAAGGCTCAGAAAATACGTGGAAAAATCCCTATCACGAGCGAAAATAATTTAGTAGCATTAATGCTTCTTCAATAATAAAAACAAATAAAATAAAATGGGGTTGCAGGGATTTGAACCCTGACTTACAGGTAACTCCTATCACATCCGAAGATCAACGCTCCAGTCAAACTGGAGCCTGCCGCGCTGCCAGGTTACGCCACAACCCCTAGTTAAAACCTAAATCAAACTTAACGATTATTAATAAAGCCTGAAAAGTTTTTAAGCGCTTTCATTCACAAGAAAAAAAGAAAATCAGTTCTCAACAGCAAGATTCTCCACAAGAACACTGTACGCCGGCCTGGTGACCAAAACTCCTATTATCACACCCAAAATGGTTGAAAGAGCAAAACCAGTGATCTGAACAATGCCACTCAAAAGAAGAGGAAGCATTCCTGCAATAGCAACTCCCGCGGTGGTGAAAACAATGAAGAAAGCCCTTGCAAGCCGCTCCTTTGAATTCTTCGACTGAATCTCCTGTTGCTTTGAGCCTCTCAAAAGCTCGTCGGTTATCACTATTTGATTGTCAACCCCGCTTCCAATCAAGGCAATCACTCCTGCCATGGCGCTGATGCTTATAGTGCCGAAAGTTCCTAAAATAGAAAGAAGAATGGTAATCTCAAAAAGGTTTGTAATAATTATGGGAATTATCAAAACAACCTTTCTGTACCTTGCGATAATAATCAAGGAAACAACCAAAATAGCAATAAACAAAGCCACGAAACTATAAAACAAAAACTGGCTTCCAAGAGACGGGGAGATAGAATAACTACTTTCTACAAGCGTGTTTACAGGAAGCCTCCCACCTCCAATAACGCTCTTCAAAACCTGTATTTGATTTTCAGCGTAAGCCTCCTGCTGCTGAGAAGTAGTTCCAACTGCAGTGCCGCTAATCTGATACAAGGTAGAAGGGTAACCGTTGGTAACGCCAGCGCTCAAAAGAGGAGCTGAAAGCAGTCCAATAGCAGGCCACTGCTCCAAATCTCCCTGAGAGTCAACCACCGGAATCATGCTTGAATCATTAACAAAAACAATCCTCCTGGAAGCGTTTATTGAAGTAGAATAATTATTAGCTTCAAGAAAACTAACAATATCTGCAGAGGTGCTGTTCCCCAAAACAACAGTTGAAAAATTACCAGATATAAAAGAGGAAGTCTCGTTAAGCAAATCCTGAGAATAGAAAAGCTGTATATCATTACCCTGCTGCTTCAAAGAATTAAGAATTGTAGGGGTGGAAATGAAAGAATTCTTATCTTCTATAATAGCCGCGTTTGAAGGCCTGTCCAAAAACAAGTAAACAGGATAGTTAACCTTTCCGTAAGCAGCCTTCGCAAACTGCTGCGCTCCAGCACTATCCACCATGAAACCCAAACTCCACTGATTAGACCCTGAACTTGAAGGAGTTGATTCTTGATTAGGTCCTCCGACAGCTATAATATCACTACCCTGCAATGCGACCTGACCGTCAACCACCGCCTCAAAATTTCCCTGCTCCTGAAGAATGGTTTCAATATTATTAACCGCTCCAGGCCCAGCCTGCGGAATTTCAACCATAACCTGCTGATCTCCAACAGAATAAACATTGGCCTGACTCAAGCCATACTCGTTAATCCTCGATTGAATAGTGTTAATAACCTGAGACATTGTGCTCGCGCTAACAGGCTGCGAAAGCATTATAGGAATTCTAACCCCTCCGACAAACTCAATGCCAAAACTCAAATGCTTGACAAAAATCAAAAACAAAGATATAGCTAAAATTACCAGCAGAATCTTCATCTCCCTTTTCTCAAAAATCTTTCCAAAATCCATTTTTAATCATTAATTTAAATTTTTTTCTTCTTCTCAGCATGATCCAAAACTAAGACCGCGTTCAAACCCCAAGTCGCGACAAAATCGACCAAACCTCCAATGCAAGCGACCGCTCCTATCTCGTAGTAAGCGCTGATTTGAAAAACTAACCCAACAAGCAAAAGAACTGCAAAAGCTCCTATAGTTGTGATGTTCATCATAAAACCTGTTTTCATGGCGTCAAAAGCGCGATCGTAAACATTTCCCTCCTCCCTCTTCAAAACCTTTATGGTCAAAAGAACGTCCGTGTCAAGGGAAAAACCAATCAGCATCAAAATGGCAGCTATAGAGTCAAGAGTCAACGGAATGGAAAGCAAACTCATCCCGCCAAGAGTTATCAGAATATCGCTTAAAGCTCCAATAATAACAATGCTGCTTGGGGTTATAGCCCTGAAAATCAAGAAAATCACAATAGCAGAAAGAATGAAAGCATAAATCAGAATAGTCCTAGCCTGACTCAAAAACAAAGCGCTTAAAGTAGCGCCCACAGTGTTAACAGAATAGTTAGAAATAGGCGCAACCGAATTAATAACACTTATAATATTATTGCCGTAAGCGTTAAGCGCGCTTGAATAAGCAGATTGAGCAACGCTCAAAGCTGTTGAAGTGGAATTACCCACGCTTGCAGTGGAATTAACATCGCTCAAAACAAGCTGGGCCTGTGACAAAACCTGCTGCCTTAAACTCTGAAAATCAGAAGTTGAAAGCGTGTTATTAACCTCTGCTGAAACATAAAGAGAATCAAGAGTCTGCAGTTGCTCCAAATCACTCTCTGCCTTTGTCAATGCAGGATTATTCTCAAGCTCAACCTCAACTCCATTGCCGGAAGGAACTGAAAAAGTTGTTACAGTCACAGTTTTAGAAAAAGGAGAAAGCTTCTGCTCCAAAACGCCAGGATTTATAGTAGCGTTCGTCTGAAAGGTTATGAGCATACCTCCCTTCAAGTCAATGCCTTCAGGAATTCCATTTAAAAAAATAAGGGCAAGGCTAATGATAATCAAAACCAAAGGTATGAAAATCAATTTCTTGTAATTCTTATTCTCATAAGGATTTTTAAAATCCAATCTTAACCAACACCTATAAAAAAACTCAAAACATTAAAAACCTTTATTCTATCTAAAGATTATTAAGTGAGGTTTTAAAAGCGTTAAAATTTAATAACCTTTTGAGAACTTTCTGCAGGATTAAAACACGCGTAAAAGCAGGGGTGGCAGAGCCTGGTCAAATGCGCTGGCTTCAGGGGTCAGTCTCTTAGCGAGTCCGAGGGTTCAAATCCCTCCCCCTGCACTTTATTCTAATTTCTAATAAAAAGATAAATGTATATAAATAAAAAAGCAAGCCGATATAATTAGTGAAAAATAAAAAAAAATAAAAAATTCACGTAAGCTTAAGTTTGGAATTCCAATAGTCAAATAATAAGTGAAAAAAGCTAACGCTAAAAAACAAAGCTAATTTCATACTAAAATTTGATTTAAAGAAATCTAAACTTTTCTAACGTTTTTAGCTCTCGGACCCCTCTCTCCAGACTCGACATCGTATTCAACAGCGTCTCCAACCGCAAGATTCTCTCCACCTTGAACTGAGGAAATGTGAACATACACGTCTTTTCCGTCGTCACCGGTTATAAAGCCAAAACCTCTGGCAGTGTTGAACATCTTTACTTTTCCATTCATTTTAAAAAATCACCTGCCAGTATTTTAAAGGGAATAAATTATTAAACGTTATCTGAAAATCAGCCACCGGGAAAATTAAGACAAAATTAGAGCACAAACCAAAAAAATATTAAAGACAGGCGAAATAAAAGGCAAACATGGCTTGTTTTATAGTGCCAGGGATTGAAGCAATAATAACAACAATAGCCAAGAAAAAACTAAACAGAAAAGGGGTTGAAAAAATAAACCTCAAACTTCTCAACACGCTTCTTTGGGGAGGCACGTTCCTGCTGATGATAGAACACGTATGGCACGGAGAAGTGGTTCCATGGCCGCCATTTCTGACAGCAATGACCACAGCTTCAAGCTTCGGCACAATGCTCCATGAAATGCTCTACGTAGGAGTGCCTATGGCGGTGGGAATAACTCTGGCTTGGGCTATCGCAGTAGTCGTGACACTTAAAATATCAGAGAAAACCGAAAAATCAACAACACAGGCGGCTTAAAATGTGGCTTATAATCCTAGCAATAGCAGCTGTGATCTCCACCGCAGCATGGTATTTCGAAGAAAAAGACTACGAGCTTGACTTCCTAAGCATAATTTTATGGGGGGCAACTATAATGGTGTTCATAGACCACTTAATGAACTACCTAGTTTATGGAAAACCGTTCCTCGACACGTCACTGAACGCAGCCCTGCTTGGAATAACGCTTGTAATTATAGCGTTGGTTGCCTGGGAAGCTAAACTAATCTGGAACGACCCAAAAGGAAAAATAGCAAAAAATAAAATCAAAGATAAATCCAAAATGAAAATATAACCCAAAGATAATCAGCGAATGATTTTTATAAATTAATGTTTCTTTTCTAAAGCGTGAAAGAAGGATACTTCGCAAAAGTAGAGCATGATAAAAAAAGAGAATTCGTAATCAAAAAATTAAAACCAGTCAAACCAGAAGAAACCGCTGAAATTAAAGAACTTAACGAAAACTACCTTCAGGTATTAAAAAGCGCTGGAGTTAAACTTCCAAACACAAAGATAATATTCTTAAAAGGTAAAAAACCAATTCCAACAATAATTCAACCCGCCTTCAAGGAAGAAGAGTTGCTTGACAATATAATAAGTAAGGGGGATAAAAGCAAGGTATTGGATGCTTTTGAAAAAATGCTTGAACTAAATTTTAAAGTCATTGAAGCCAGCAAAAACAGTTGGATTCCATTCGGATTTGACGGAACGCCTAAAAACCTTGCAATGCACAACGGGGAGATATACTACTTTGACACTTTTCCGCCTTACATTCGAAACAAACAAATGATAAAGGTGATAAAGACTCAAGTAAGACCGGGCTTTAAAAAAATATCAGGGAGCATAATACCGTCAATACTAAAACAATTTTTCGAACCGCCTAAAATGATAAGAAGCGCAGTCGCATCCTCGATAAAAAGAAGAGCCGAATTTGAAAAAGAATTCAAGCAAATAGCTACGCGCATAATCCTTGACCACGTTCCTGAAAAAGACGCTAAGCCTTATCTTAAATTTAAGCAATCATTGCCCACTAAATTCAACAACAAAATAAGGAATTTTAAAAAACTCATTAAACCGGCTTTGAAAAAGGAAAGGTATTAAGCCCACCTAACAATTTTCTTTTATTTCTGTAATCAGGCATAGCCTTTTCTACAAGAGTCCAAAAACCCTTTCCGTGATTCTTCTCGCTTAAATGCGCAAGCTCGTGAATTATAACATAATCCATTACTTCTGGTGGCACAAACAACAACCTAAAACTCAGGTTAATTCGGTTTCCAGCACAACTGCCCCACCTTGAATTCATATCCTTCAAAAAAACCCCTCCTAGATAAAAATTGAAGTAGTTGTGATTCAAAAAATCAACCCTGGCCTTAACAAAAGGAAGAAATGAATCTGCTACCGCCTTACTTGCAAGCTTGTAAACATGCCTGCTCCTCAAGTCATCACTCAAACCGTTTGCCAAAACAACCTCAATAACTCCGTCACCACCGACTACTGCCTTTGAACTCCTACCCCTACCTTCCTTCAACAAAAGTCTAAAATTCCTGCCTAGAATCGAAAACTCCTGGCCGTCAGAAAAAAACAACTCGCGTTTTTCAAAAAATTCAGGATGTCTTCTTATTCTTTTAGCAATTTTTCCAAACAATTCAACCTTTGCCTTAAGCCGTTCAGATTCAGGCCATCTTGCGGGTAGTTTAATCAAAACTCTGCCTTCCTTAAACCTAGCAGAGGCGCACCTATTACCGCACAAGACCGTTTCAATTGAATAATTTTTACCTGCAATATAAACTTCCTCCATACGTTCAAACCACTCTTTTTCCAACGATTTGAACAGAGAAATTAAAAAACGTTTGCAAAACCATGAAACTAGTATCAAACAAATCAATATAAACAACAACGCGGAAGTAATAGAGTAGTTAAAATAAGGGTGGTTGAAAAATGGAGAAAGACTTCGTATGCGGAATGAACGTGGATGGAAAAAAAAGTTTGAAAGCAAAATACAAAACCAAAGAATACTATTTTTGCTCTCAAAACTGCAAAATCGCGTTTGAAAAAAACCCTGAAAAATACATAAATTAGTTAATGAATATAGAAAAAAGGCGCTTTTATGGCAACAGACCCTGTGTGCGGAATGTACGTGAATGAGGGAGAGTCGAAGCTAACTGCGGAAAGATCTGGAAAGAAGTATTATTTCTGCAGCACTAATTGCAAGATTCAGTTCGAAAAACCTGAAAAGGAAATGAACACACTGAAAACATCACTGCTTGTTTCATGGCCTTTGACAATATTAATAGCAATTCTAACCTACTTAGTGCACGCAGGGTATTCTAATTATATAATGCTCTTTCTTGCAACAATTGTTCAGTTTTACTCTGGCTGGAGATTTTACGCAGGATTGATAGACGCTGTAAAAAACAAATCAGCAAACATGGACACGCTCATAGCGATAGGAACTACTACCGCCTGGCTCTACAGCGCCGCAATAACAATTTTTCCAACCGCTTTCGCATTCCAATCAGTTTACTTCGACACTTCTTCTATAATAGTTTCATTGATACTAACCGGAACATACATGGAAAGGCTGGCTGAGGAAAGGGCATCAAACGCAATTTCTTCTTTGATAAACATTCAGCCGAAAACAACGCGGCTAATAAAAGGAGATAAGATAATTGAAACTCCTATTGAAGAGGTTAAGAAGGGCGACCTGCTTCTTGTAAGGCCTGGTGATAAGATACCTACAGATTCGGTTGTTATTGAAGGAACAAGTTCTGTTGATGAGTCTATGATAACAGGGGAGAGCATTCCTGTTACTAAAAACAAGGGAGACAGCGTGGTTGGAGGGACTATAAACCTGACCGGATCCTTGAAGATTCAGGCAGTTAAGGTTGGAGAGGATACAGCGCTTTCTCAGATTATAAAAATAGTTCAGGAAGCGGCCTCAAGCAAGGTTCCGATTCAAAGGCTTGCGGACAAGATCGCTTCCTACTTCGTTCCTGTTGTTGTTGGTATAGGAATTTTGTCAGCAATTCTATGGTTTTTGTTCGGAGGAGTTGGCGCCAGCATAGCAGTTTTGATTTTTGTTAGTGTTTTGATAATAGCCTGCCCTTGCGCGCTTGGAATAGCAACTCCTGCAGCGCTTCTTGTTTCTTCAGGCAGGGCTGCCAAGAAAGGCATTCTTGTCAAGAGTGGCGAGAGCCTGCAGAAAGCAAGCAGAGTGGACAGCGTTATTCTCGACAAGACAGGAACGCTTACCAAGGGAAAACCAGAAGTTACGAGCGTAGTTTCAACTTCAAGCTATGATGAGGATGAAATTCTTGGCTTCGCTTCTGTCGCCGAGATTAATTCAGAGCATGTTCTTGGAAGGTCGATTATCGAAAGCGCAAAGAAAAAAAACATAAAAGTCGATTTTCCTAAAAATTTCACCTACAAGCAGGGGATGGGGATTATTGCTGTTGACAAAAAAAACAGGAGCATAACGGTTGGAAACAGGGATTTGTTTGACAACATCCCTTCTGACGTTGAGAAAAAAATAGAGGATCTTGAAAAGCAAGGCAACACTGTTCTTATAACAGGTTTGGATGGAAAGGTTATAGGGCTTGTTTCTGTTGCAGACGTTCTGAAGGAGGACAGCAAAAAGGCAGTTGAAGAATTTCAAAATGCAGGAATAGACGTTTGGATGGTTACAGGTGACAATGAAAGAGTGGCTGAAGGGGTTGCAGGAATGGTTGGAATAAAAAACGTTATTGCCCGCGCCAAGCCAGAAGACAAGATGAAAAAAATAGAAGAGCTTCAAAAATCAGGAAGAGTGGTTGCCATGATAGGGGACGGAGTTAACGACGCTCCCGCCCTTACAAAAGCCGACCTGGGAATAGCTATAGGCGCTGGAACAGAAGTCGCGATACAGGCTGGAGGAATGATACTTATAAAGAACAGCATTCTCGACGCCGTGACCGCGCTTAAGCTTGGAAAGAAGACAATGACAAAAATAAGGCAGAATCTTTTCTGGGCTTTCGCCTACAACATAGTTTTGATTCCTGTTGCCGCAGGAGCGCTCATACCGATATTCACGACAAGCATTTACAACATTCTTCCAATCCTTGCAGCTCTTGCAATGGCGCTAAGTTCAGTTACAGTCGTGTCAAACTCGCTATTGCTGAACAGATTCTAGCATGCTTTAAATATTTGCAGTTATAAACAACAAATATTTAATAAATACCTCATTGTTCCTCGACAATTTTCACTCCAAGCTCTTTCAACTGCTTTTCATCCACTAATCCTGGCGCTCCATCCATTGGAGAAACCCCGCTTTTATCCTTTGGAAACGCTATAACATCGCGTATGTCTTTTGATTCGGAAAGGTTCATTATGATCCTATCAAAACCCAAAGCCAAACCTCCATGCGGGGGCGGACCGAACCTGAAAGCAGTAAGCATGAAGCCAAACTTCTCCATAGCCTGCTCCTTAGAAAGACCAAGTATTTTAAAAATTCTTGCCTGAAGTTCAATATCGTGAATTCTAATACTGCCTCCTCCAATCTCTTCCCCATTCCAGACAATATCATAGGCCAAAGCCTTGACCTTTAAAGGATCAGACTCGAGAATTGCTAGATCTTCCTTTCTTGGACTTGTGAAAGGATGATGCTCCGCAACCACCCTCTTCTCTTCTTCGCTCCAAGCAAACAAAGGAAAGTTAATCACCCAAAGAAAAGAATCACCCTTCTGCAACCCAAGCTTCTCGCCCAGTTTAAGCCTAACCTTTCCTAAAGCGGTAACAACTGTATTTCGATCCCCACTTATCATGAAAATCATGTCTCCCTTGACAGCTCCGCACTTCTTCACCACTTCGTTGATTTCAACTTCTGTCAAATGCTTTGAAACGTTAGACTCAAACTTATCAGAAATAGTCGCGGTAACAAGACCCTTTGCCTTGTAGGTTTTTGCAGTCTCTTCAAGATCGTCCAAATCCCTTTTTGAAAAGCCTGGCTTTGAAACCTTAATCGCCTTAACAACCTTGCCTTTGAAAATTTCAAAACCGCTCTGCCTGAAAATATCTGTCAGGTCAATAAACTCCAAGCCAAAACGCAAGTCAGGCTTGTCCGACCCGTACTTCTCCATCGCCTCGCTGTAATCCATCCTTCTCAATGGAAGATCGAGTTTTTTACCTGCAGCTTCAAGCATCCTTTTCAAAACGTTTTCAGTAACCCCTTGTACGTCCTCCTGATCAGGAAAACTCATCTCCAAATCTATTTGAGTAAATTCAAACTGTCGATCCGCCCTCAAATCCTCGTCTCTTATACATCTGGCAATTTGAAAATACTTGTCCATTCCGCCAACCATAAGCATCTGCTTGAAAAGCTGAGGGGATTGAGGAAGGGCGTAAAACTTGCCCCTGTTTATCCTGCTTGGAACCAAAAAATCCCTGGAACCTTCTGGAGTGCTCTTGGCAAGAAGAGGAGTCTCAACCTCGACAAAACCAACCTCGTCAAAAAACTGCCTTGCAGCCATCAGAAGTTTGTGCCTTAAAATAAGATTCTGCTGAAGCCTCTTTCTTCTCAAATCCAGATACCTATATTTAAGCCTCATCTCATCACCAGAAGCATCATCTGATTTAATATCAATTGGAAGAGGATCACTCTTTGAAAGAACCTCGAGATGATCAACAACAATTTCAATGCTTCCTGTAGGAAGATTCTTGTTTTCAGTACCCGCCTTTCTTTTCTGAACCTCGCCCTTAACCTCAAGAACAAACTCCTTCCCTATCTCTCTTACCTTTTCGAAAAATTTAGACTCTTTCTTGAAAACAAGCTGAACCTCGCCATACCTGTCCCTCAAATCAATGAAGGTTAAAGAGCCGTGATCCCTGATAGTGTCAACCCAACCCTGAAGCAAAACTTCCTTTCCGACAAGAGCATCCCCCAACTCACCGCAGGTGTGCGTTCTTTTCATTTAAAAATCAACCTTTTAAAACCTGAAATTAAATCAGTTTATACTAAACTTTTTTTACAGCTAAAGAATTTAAGGTTTTTTATCAGATTAAAAAGGCAATTGAAAATAGAAAATTACGGCTGGGTCCACTCGATCTCGTAGTATTCATACCTGCTTTTAGGAAGCTCTATGCGCTTAACTCTATAATAGGTGATGCTAGTTTCCCTATCGCAAATCGACAAAATAAGGTCCAAGCCAAGATTCTTCGAAGCGTTTATGCTTTTAGCAAGCTCCTCTCCGCTCAATCTCTCCTCCTCGCTCAAAGCTAGCATAACATACTTAGGCTTGTCCTGAAGAGGGGATTCAACACCATCGCTCTTGCGATGATAAAGAAGAAAGTCAAGAGGGGTTGTTCTTTTGTTTTTATTGCCTGGAATGGCAAGAATGAAGGTCTTCCTAACTCCATGAGCAACCCTTATCGCCCTAGACCACTCGGAAATCAAAAGAGAAGCGCTTCTGGGAAAAACATGAATCACGTGCCTGGAGTGCATCCACTGTTCGCCTTGAAGGCTTGGGCTAGCCCCGGGAAGATAGAGCCTAAAGTGGGTTCCAAACTTAAAACCGGTCTTCAAAACAAAACCCCTCAACCGCAGATCTTCATAAACATTGTACAGGTCATCAAAATCCTTTCTCCTTTTCAAGGCAGCCTTTGCAATCTTATCCGGCTTCTCGCTAGGCTTCAAACCAGCGTGCCTAGTCAAAAAAACAGTCTCGTAAGCGTCAAGCTTCAAAAGCCGCCCATGCTGCTTAGCCTTATAGGTGCCCCACTGGCCAAACCAGTACTTCTCATAAAGCTCAATCGCACCCTCATCTTCGACCACGCTCATCAAATCGTCCTGAAAGTAAAGCGCTTCAAAACCAAATTTAGGAAGGGTCAAATCCTGCGAGGGATACTTAACAAACTGGCTACGCTTGAAATTCTCCTTTGACCTAATCTGCTTGATAACCAAACCCTTATCTTTCCAATCTCTGTAAGAAAAATACCTTGCAAGAAACTTTTTCTTCTTGCTGAAAAAACACGCAACCTCATTAAAACTCAACTGTCTGCTGTTCTTATAGCATTCAGCGTTCCTAACATCCATCAAATAAAGCGCCTCTTCAGGCGAAAGCTCAAGCTGGCCTCCTTTCAAAATACCTACTGACGTCTTCTGAAGGCTTTGGATTGACTCCGGCTCTCTTACCACAAAAGTTTTGTCAAATATAATTTCCATTTACCTCTTATTATTCATCAATAAGGTTTTTAAACCGTTTTCGCTTTAATTCTAATTCAATGCAACCCGCTCAAAATAGAAAAGCGCAGGTGGGAATAGAATATCTCGCTCTACTTGCTATAGTCCTCTTAGTGATTTTGCCAATCGCATACTACGCATACCTAAACATCACGGTTAACGGCGACACAGTAGAAGCGCAAACAGCAGTATCCAGAATAGTGGACGCGGCAAACTTCGTGGCAGCAGAAGGGCCGGGAGCAACCACTCAAGTTCAAATAACTCTGCCCAACTCATACGATTCAAACAAAAGCTACCTCAACAACACGCTAATCAACATAAACCTAGATTTAAGCGGGGGCAAAGATACGCTTGGTGTTGCAAACCAAATCCTGCTTGGAAACTTGCCAGTCACCAGCGGAACATATCAGCTGACAGTGTCAGCTAGAAACGGTTATGTTTACATAAGCGGGGGCACCGGATTAGATGTAGAACCTTTGTTGATAGACGTTACAAGCCAGCCTGTAAACGCAAGCACAACACTATCCGAAACAGTGGTGTACACCAATCTCGACCAAGCATACCCTATAACAGTACAGTCGAACCTAACCTGGCCTTACAATTCAGGAGTTCTTATAAACTTCAACGACCCTTCAGATACTCTCTTCACCTTAAATCCTGAAACAAGCAGAAACGTGGTTCTGAACATCAACTTAACAACTTCCGCATATGGAACATACACGGGAAGTATAGTTGCAAACGCAAGCAATGGAGATGTTAGAACAGTAAATATAATAGTAGAAGTATCCAACACCACCTGCAACATCTGTCAAACTTGTCCTTCGGGCGTAACGTGCAACGCTACAAGCATTTCAATACAAACATTCAAAGACAGTGGGTACACAATTCCAAAATACGCGTTCAATCCAATGAACAATATAATGCTAACAAGCTCTGGCTGGCCAGTTAATTTCAACCTTTCAATGAGCTTATTCAACACAACAGGGATGGTTGCAGGCTTTCCAATAAACGTTACCTCTGACTCAAATGGAAACGTGAGCACTTCAATATCTGCCGTAGCCCTAAACGCTGGTTCCTACACCGTTTATCTAAACGACACAAACGCAGGCGTAAGCAGAAGCGCAAGCTTCTCCGTGGTGAACTGTTAAATGAAAAAAACAACGTTCGTAATTATCGCAATCGCTTTAATAGCGATAGCATCGCACGCATGGATTTTCGGATACCCTACTGTTGGAGGAACTACCGACTCATACGACAATAATCAACTAGACGGAAGCAGGTTCTACCTTTCGGAAACAGCCAACGTAACCAACATAACCGCATACATAACAAACTTTCAAAATCCATACATATCACAAGTCGCGCTGTACTCCGACAATGCAGGAACCCCTCAAAATTTAATAGTGAATTCAAGTTCAATATCGCCGGCAAACGGATGGAACGTTTTTCAAATACCAAAAACGCAGCTATCTCCCGGATACTACTGGATTGTCTACAACACCAACACTCCAAATCACTACAGAAACAATCTAGTGTATGACGCTAGCGACTACAATCAATTGGCATACACTGCCACCACTGTGAACTTCGGAACGTGGCCCGCTACATTTCCAAACCCAACTTTCTACCAAGCGCAGTACTCAATGTACGTCAATTATACGGTAAATACAATTCCAAACGTCACTTACGTCCTTCCACAACCAGGAAGCTACTACCAGCAAAACCAGTCGGTCAATTTTTCAGCAATAGCGAGCGACTCTGAAAATTACATCTCAACAATGAACGCGCAAGTCACACTCCCGAACTCAACA
>JAKAOM010000022.1 GCA_021812145.1 Microcaldota archaeon | reverse complement strand
TGTGTATCCGTCTAGGTATATGTAGCATTTGTATCCTGAGGATGTGCCTCCGTTGTATGGTCCTGTTACTGTGAAGTTGAATCCTGGGTTGGGCGTGGTTGAAACGCTGTTATTTAAAGGATTATTATCTTGAATCAATAACTGCATATTTTGCGTAAAATACATCACAGAGCTGTTAATCCAATTATTGCTATTTTCGCAATCAATAGTGTAGTTGTGTTGTCCGTTTGCTATGTCTGAGCCGTAGGGGTAGGTTAGTCCTGTGGTTGGTGTGTTGTTTAGTACGGTGTAGTTGTATGCGTGATAATAGCTTCCTGAATATCCATCCATGTAAACATAACATTGGTAGGTTGAATAAGGCCCACTCACGCTGAAGTTGAATCCTGGGTTGGGCGTGGTGGAAACGCTCCCGTTAAAAAGGTTGAAAATGTTCATTGTAGAAGACTGGGTAAAATAAAAAGTCTGTGAAACATTGGAAAGCGAAGCGTTTGAGCAGTTAACATACCAGTAATCGTTTGAATTTTCTCCTATAGATGGATAGGAAAAGTGCGTTTGAGTGTTGTTTAGGGTTGATGAATTGAATTCAACTAAAAGCCCGTTTAAATACAGCGAGCAATTGTAGCTTGAATCAGATCCTGTTGGTGTGAAATTAAATCCATAATTGTTGACGTTTTCAATTGAATTATTCTCGGGGTTATTAAGAGATACTAAAAGCCAGGTGGAGGGGTTGCTTTGTTGAACACACTGACCGCTGGAGCAAACGTAATTGTTGCCGTAAACGCTGCAATCAGAATTTAAACCGCATGCTTGACAAGCTTCGCTCACGCATATTTGACCCGAAGAGCATTGAGTATAGGAAGTACAGGTTGAACTCCCACCGCCTGAACTTTGTGTTCCGCCTGATCCTTCGTAGATACTTAAGTTTACATTACTTGTGTTGGTTAGGTTGCTGAGGATGGTCGCCGTTCCGTTTACGTTTGAAAACGCGGGGGTTATTATAACTCCTTTTAGAATTACAACTACTAGAATAACCGAAAGAAGCACTCCGCTCAAAAGAAGGATGTATTCAAAACCGCCCTGGCCGCGTTTCATAAATAACACTTTAATGCATTGATTTCTTGAGTTTTTGCGCATGCTTTTTTTTACAAATAGTTTTGCAAAAACTATAGTAGATTAAAACGTATAAATTTTAAATGTATTGCATCAAAATAGTTAAAAGTCAATTTAAGCAGCAAAAAGGGGTTGTAAGCTAGCTTGGTAGACTGCCAGCTTCGGGAGCTGGACGCCTGAGTTCAAATCTCAGCAACCCCAATCGCTTTCTTTTTAAAAAAAAGAAAAAAAATCAAAAGATTTACTTTGGCATCATCAGCGCTCCGATTATTGTTAGAATCGAAAGGCCGCATGGAGAGAACAATCCAAAAACTCCTCCGACGAAGGCTGTTTTCTTGTCTTTCTTCTTAAAGCCATACAATCCGACCAACCCTCCAATGATTCCTATCACTCCAAGGTAAGGCAGAATGTCGCCTGAAATCAGCGTGATTCCGGTTAGAACAGTTATCAAGGGCTTTCCAGCAACTATGCTTGTCAAACCGGCTACTATCGCAAGTATAGATCCGATTATTACAAGCCATTCATAATTCTTCATTTTAAACACCACCTCTTTGCTTATTTTAAACGCCGAATGAGTTTAAAATGGTTTGTAAAAGCCTGTTTTTCAAAAGCTTAGAGCATTTCTCTTATCTGGTTTGCTGCTATTTCAGCAGGGTTTATTATGTTTTCAATTCCTATATTTTTAAGGTGTTTTTCAACTTCAGGAGTTGGCGCTACCACGTGAATTGGAATTGTTTTAGCCAGGTGTTTGGCTACAAGCACAACATAAACTGTTCTTGACGTGTCTCTTATGTCTATAACTATTGATTTGGCTTTTTCAAGTTCGAATTCCTTTAAATCGCTTTCAAGCGTGGCGTCTGCAACGTATACCTTGTAGTTTTTTCTTTTAAGCTGGTCAGCCAAAACCTTGTCTCCGGTTATTATTATGAAATGCTCTTTTGATGCTTTAAGTTTTTCAGCCAGAGCGGCGTTGGTTGAATCGTAGCCTATTAGAATAACGTGGTTTTTGAGTATTCTTCTTTCAGCGTTTGAAATAGTTCCGGATATTCTCTCAAGATTCTGCTTCATAATATCAGCTCCCGCCATGCTTATTATCGTCGCGAATATTGTCAACCCTGAGATTATTAAGATTATCGCAAAAAGTCTTGCTGTTTCTGTAATTGGCACTATATCGCCGTAGCCTACGGTTGAAATTGTTGTTATTGTGTAGTAAAGAGCGTCTATTGGCGTTTTTACAGGCGTGTTGAAGCCTCCATTAGCGCTTACAATAAGCGTTCCCACCACTCCGAAGAGCAGCACCGCTCCAACCGCAACTATATAAGCGAGTATTTTGGATGAAATTTTCATTCTCAGTCTCACATTTTAAGGTTATTTTGATTTTAGCAAATCATTTTAGTGAAAAGGTATTTTAAAGTGTCTTCTTAAAACTTAAATTAAAAAAAGGCGTTTTATAATGAGCGATTTTGACAGATTGGACCCTGAAATTAAACCGGTAAATTACGATATTTTTTTTGAACCAGATTTGAAAAAGTTTGAATTTAAGGGCGTTGAGGTTATAACAGTTAAATCAGGCAAGAGGGTTAAACAATTACGACTTAACTCTAAAGATCTAAAGATTGAGCAAGCGTGGGTTAACAACGAATCTGCAACTGTAAAGTTGGACGGTAAAAATGAAATTGCTGTTTTAACTTTTAAAAAGCCACTTGAAAAAATAAACAAGGTTAAGCTTGCTTTCAGCGGAAAGAACAGCGAAATTCATGGTTTTTACAAAAGCAGCTACCGGGTGGATGGCGAGGAACGCTATATGCTGTCCACTCAATTCGAGCCTGCAGACGCCAGATCCGCTTTCCCCTGTTTTGACGAGCCATCATTCAAAGCGACATTCAATCTTTCCCTTCTTGTTGAAGAGGAATTGATGGTTATTTCAAACACAGTTATTGAAAAATCAGAAAAAATTAAAGGAAAAAAACTGGTTGTATTCAAAAAAACACCGGTAATGTCTTCCTATCTTCTTTACTTCGGTATCGGCGAGTTTGAAAAAATTGAGGGATTCAGCGGGCGCACAAAGGTGAGTGTTTACGTTACTCCTGGAAAGATCGGTTACGCAAAACTTCCGCTTGATTACGCTTTGAAGGCGTTGAAATTGTATGAAAAATATTTTGGTTTGAAATATCAGCTTGAAAAATTGGATTTGATTGGAATTCCTGATTTTTCGGCTGGAGCAATGGAAAACTGGGGGGCTATAACCTTCCGGGAAACCGCTTTGCTTTGCAATGATAAAACTCCTATTTCTGAAAGGCAGGGGATTGCCAATACTATAGTGCATGAGCTTGCGCATCAGTGGTTTGGGGATCTGGTTACTATGAAATGGTGGGATGACTTATGGCTGAATGAAAGCTTCGCCACATTCATGTCCTACAAGATAGTTGACGAGATGTTTCCGGAGTGGGATACAATGCTTAGATACATGAACGGAATTGTGGCAGGCGCTTTTTCAGCCGACAGCCTAAAGTCAACGCACGCCATAAACTGCGTTGTAAAGCGTCCCGGGGATATTGACGAGCTTTTTGACGATATAAGCTATGAAAAGGGAGGAAGCATTCTGAAGATGATAGAAGGTTATCTTGGAGAAGAGACTTTCAGATTGGCCTTGCA
The DNA here is from genome assembly GCA_021812145.1 of Microcaldota archaeon. Taxonomy (GTDB): domain Archaea; phylum Micrarchaeota; class Micrarchaeia; order Norongarragalinales; family UBA8480; genus DTNV01. Next base: position 5,905 of record JAKAOM010000022.1, on the reverse strand, counting down.
TGATTATCTCACAAGACATTCCTACCGCAACGCTTCAAAGGAGGATTTATGGAATTCATTCATGAAGGAAGCGGTTAAGCGTAGGATTCAGTTCAATACAGGTATGATTTCTCAGTGGATTGACAAACCAGGGCATCCGGTTATAATTGTGGAACCTTCAGAAAACGGTTTTTATCTAAAGCAGGAGTTGTTTACTCTTTTGAAGAATGGTTCTGGGAATTGGAATATTCCTGTTCAGTACAAAACTGACAAGGGAGAGGGAAGGATAGTGGTCAAAAAAGAGGGTTCTTTCATAAAAAGCAAGGCGGAATGGATTAAATTGAATTTGAACGGGGCGGGTTTTTACAGAGTGTTTTATTCCAAACCGCTTTTGGAAAAGCTTGGGGCTGCCTTCAGGCAAGGCAGGATTTCAACGCTGGATGCCTGGAGTTTGGAAAACGATCTTTTTGTTCAGGCAAGGACGGGTAGGGTAAAATTGACGGAATATCTTGATTTTGTGCGCAAGTTTTTTATGAATTCAGAATACCCTCTTAACTCGAGTGTTTCAAACCATCTTGCGTGGTTTTTCGTCATGACCTATGGTGAGAGAAACGGAGAGAGTGTGAAGAGCCTGGTGATTGATTTTCACGAGAGAATGCTTGAAAAAATAGGTTGGGATAAAAGGAAAGGAGAGAGAAACATAAACACAATACTAAGGGGTAAGGCTGTTGCAAGTCTGGGTTTGGCTGGAAATGAAAAAGCGTTGAAAAAGGCAAGTGATGTTTTTGAATTAGCATTCAACGGCAGGAAATGCGATCCTGATTTGAAAGCTGCCGCCTACGCTTTGAAATCTTGGGCGGGAAATTCAAAACTTCTTGGCAAAATGATTGAAAAGTACGAGAAGGAGGATTTTCCAGAAGAGAGCGCAAGACTGCTCAACTCCATGGGAATGATTGGAGACGTAAAGGCTCTTTCTGAAGCTCTTGATTATTCACAGACTGAAAGGGTAAGGCTGCAGGACTCTTTCAGGATTCCAATGTTCGCTTCGGGAAATCCTGAGGGAAAAAAGCTTATTTGGGGTTGGACTAGAAAAAACTGGAAGATTCTTGAGAGAAAAAACAAGATGGGAACGCATTCGCTGCATCACTATGTTGACAATTTAAGCGGTTTAAGCGACAGAAAGAGCTTGAGGGAAGTGGAGGTTTTCTTCAAAAAAAACAAGCGTGGCGACATTAAAAGGGCGGTAGTTCAGGTTATTGAAAGGATAAACGCAAACATTAATTTCAGGAAGGCCAATGATTTGCAGGTGTAGTTGGCTTGAATTCTAGGCAGTGGTTTTTTGTATTTCTCGTTCCGGTTATGTTCAGCGTTGTAAACTTTTTCATGTTCTCCTCCTCTTCCCTGCTTGAATCATCCGTGCTTTGGTTTTTTATTGGTTATATCCTATTCTTGGCTGTTTTAACCGCGTATTTGAGGAAGTTTTCTTTTTCAATTCAGGGTTTTGTTTCAGGCGTGTTCAACGTTGCCGCAACAGTAATTGTTTTTTTTCTTTACTCCTTCAATTTTCTAACTAACGTTTTTCCGTTTCTTGCTTCGGGGATAATACTTTTCTTTGCAATGGACTACTTTGTTTCAGGAGATCGGAACTTCAATTCTAAAATGATCGTTGGAGGGCTGCTTATATTCGCAGGTCTTATTGTTACTCAGGACTACGGGTTTGCGATGAATTTTTTCGTTATAGCCCTGGGGGTTTTGCTGATGATTTTCTCGGCTATCTCAAACTTCGTCTTGCTGTACAGAGTCGATGAAAAGAATTTGGGTGGCAGGATTCAAAGTTTTCTGCTTCCAAGCTTGGCAATACCGTTGCTTTTGCTTTTTACTAAGCCCTTTCCGTTCAATTTCAACGGATTTTTCAGCGGTTTTCTCAGCGCGGTTGGCTTTTTTGTTTTCTGCTACGCGCTAATTGAAATATACAACAAGAAGATGGGTTTGTGGAGCAGGAATCTTATAAACGTTGCAAGTTATTTGGATATTGTCATATTAAACGTGCTTGCTGTTTTGCTTTTTCAGGGAAGGTACACTCTTAACGGGCTTGCCGGATCCCTGATTGTTTTTGCTGGGATAGCCGTATTCGTTTTATCGCAGCCAAATTAACATTAAATAATCATAAAACGCCAAAGAATTTCTTCCTTGATTCTTTTTCGAAATCCTGCAGTATTTCTCTTTGTTTTTGGTTTATTCCTTTTGGAATTGTTATTTCAGCTTGTATATATAAGTCTCCCGTTCTTCCGCCTCTTTGCAGTCCTTTTCCCTTAAGTCTCAGTACTTCAGCGTTTTGAATTCCGGCCGGAATTGTCAAAACTGCCTTTTTTCCATCGATTAGCTCTACCTCGACGCTGCCCCCTAGAATTGCGGTTACCGCGTTCAGTTTTATTTTTGAATACAAATCCAAGCCGTCGCGCTGGAATTTCTCGCTTTCCCTTATGCTTACGGTTATTATAAGATCACCCTGTCTTCCGTTTGAATAATTACCCCCTCCTTTTACCCTTAATTTTTCGCCGTATTCTATTCCTTTGGGTATTGTAATTTCGTAGTTTGTCTTCTCTTTTTTCATTCCGGTTCCCCTGCATGCAGAGCAGGGTTTTTCCGTTGTTCTTCCGGTTCCATGGCAGGTGGGGCAGGTTGTCACGGTAACCATGTTCATAAAGCCCATTCTTCTGGAAATTTGCTTTCTTCCGGTTCCCCTGCAGGTCTGGCAGGTTACTATCCTGCTGCCTGGCTCTGCTCCTGATCCCTGGCAGGTTTCGCACGGCTTTGTGTGGTTGATTGTTATTGATTGTTTTGAATCGTTTATGGTTGATTCAAGCGGGATTTCAATTGAAGCGTAAAGGTTGTTGTCCTGCTCTTGATAGTCGTTTTGAAAGCCTCCCCCTTCAAATCCGCGGAAGCCGAAATCCTCGAAGTTTGACCCGAAGAAGTTTTTAAGCAGGTCGTTTAGGTCTTCGAAGTTGGCGCCTCTGAAAATGTCCTGCTGGTTGTACATTTTGCTGAACTGTTCGGATCCGAAATTGTCGTAGTTTTTTCTCTTTTCCTGGTCTGACAGCACGGCGTAGGCTTCGGATATTTTCTTGAATTTTTCCTCGGCGTCGCTGCTTTTGTTTCTGTCGGGATGGTATTCGAAGGCGAGTTTTCGGTACGCTTTCTTTATTTCATCCTGGGTGGCGTTTTTTGAAACGCCAAGCGTTTCATAGTAGTCTGACAAAGTTCAAAATCACTTCTTTTCCTTGAACTCCGCGTCTTTCACGTTTTCGCTGTCGCCTGGCTGGCTTTCCGAGTTTTGACTTCCCTGTTCTTCCTGCCCGGTAGGTCCGGTCTGCTGTCCCTGCTGGTAGACTGAAGCGCCCACTTCCTGAAGAAGTTTTCTCACCTCCTCGTTTTTCTGCTTCAACTCTTCCCCTCCTTTCTGCATTGCCTCGTTTAATTCCTTTATTTTTTCCTGTATTTTCTGTTCGTCTTCAGGTTTTATTTTTCCCTTTAGGTCAGAAATCGTTTTTTCTGCAACGTATACCAGGCTTTCAGAGTCGTTTTTCAATTCAATGTCCTCTCTTTCTTTCTTATCCTGTTCAGCGAACTGCTCTGCTTCCTTTACTTTCTTTTCTATCTCTTCTTTGGAAAGTTTGTGCGGGGCGGTTATGGTCATTTTCTGCTCCTTTCCGCTTCCCGTGTCTTTGGCGTGAACATTTATTATTCCGTTTGAGTCTATGTCGAAGGTGACTTCGATTTGAGGCACTCCTCTTGGCGCTGGGGGGATTCCCACAAGCATGAATCTTCCAAGTTCGACGTTGTCTTTTGCCAAAGGCCTTTCTCCCTGAAGCACGTGAATGTCCACGCTGGTTTGGAAGTCGGCCGCGGTGGTGAAAACCTGGCTTTTCTTTGTTGGTATGGTGGTGTTTCTTTCAATTAGTTTTGTGGTAACGCCTCCCATTGTCTCTATTCCAAGCGATAGGGGGGTGACGTCAAGTAGAACTATATCTTTTACTTCTCCGCCCAAAACTCCTCCTTGAATCGCGGCTCCTATTGCTACGCACTCCATTGGGTCGACTCCTCTTGCTATTTTGCTTCCAACCTGTTCTTCCAGGAATTTTTGAACCGCCGGCATTCTTGTAGGCCCTCCTACGAGTATTACCTTGTCTATGTCGTTTTTGGACAATTTAGCATCTTTAAGCGCCTGTTCCAATGGTTTTTTGCATTTTTGTATTATTGGGTTGATGAGTTCTTCAAGTTTTGCTCTTGTAAGTTCGAGTTGAAGGTGTTTAGGCCCAGCCTGGTCTGCTGTTATGAAGGGAAGGTTTATCGAGGTTGACAAGACTGTTGAAAGTTCTATCTTTGCTTTTTCAGCGGCTTCCCTGACTCTCTGCATTGCCATGCCGTCGTTTCTCAAGTCTATTCCGCTTGACATTTTAAATTCGTTTGCAATGTATTCAATCAAAACGTTGTCCATGTCGGTGCCTCCAAGTTGGGTGTCACCGTTCGTGGATTTGACTTCAAAAACTCCCTGGCCGAATTCCATTATGGTAACGTCGAGGGTTCCACCTCCAAAGTCGAAAACTATTATTTTCTGTTCCTTGTCTCCCTTGTCTATTCCGTAGGCCATTGCAGCGGCTGTTGGCTCGTTTATTATTCTGACCACTTCCAATCCGGCTATCGTTCCAGCGTCTTTAGTGGCCTGCCTTTGGTTGTCGTTGAAGTATGCTGGGACGGTTATTACTGCTTTTGTAACCTTTTCTCCTAGGAAATTTTCAGAATCGCTTTTTATTTTTTGTAGTATGAATGCGGCTATGTCTTGTGGAGCGTATGTTTTTCCGAAAATTTTGTACTTGAAATCTGTTCCTATTTTTCTTTTTGAAGCGTAGACCGTTCCTTCTGGATTGCTTACCGCCTGCCTTCTTGCCGGTTCTCCAACGAATTTTTTGCCGTCTTTTGTGAAGGCAACGTAGGAAGGCACTGTTTTTCCCCCTAGGCTCACTCCTTCCGCCGCAGGTATTATTATTGGTTTTCCGCCTTCCATAACTGCCGCTGCGGAGTTGCTTGTTCCAAGATCTATTCCGATTATTTTCATTTTTAATCCCACCTTTTTTTTAATTAACGTTATTTTTAAATTATTTTTACCAGTGCAGGCCTGACAAGAACGTCGTTGATTTCATATCCCTTTCTTATCAATTCCAGTTTTTTGCCGTTTTTTTCAGCTTGAACCACTTCGTGCTTTTCAGGATTGAATTGCTTTACCTCCACCTCTTTCAAGCCTTCCCTTTCCAGGGTTTTCAGCATGTTTTCTTTTATCATTTTTATTTCCTTGACGTGCTTCTCTCCTATTTCAAGTTCGTCTAGGATTGGCAGGATTTCCTTGAAAAGCCTTGTTTTTTCCTTCAATTCTGCTTTTTGGCTTTCCTTTGCTGTTCTTTTTCTGTAATTGTCGAAGTCAGACTGAAGCTGAAGAGCGTATTTTTTGTAGTTTTTCCACTGGCTTTTGGCTAGGACTGAATTGTTCATTTGAAAATCGTTATTTTACTTTTACTTCATTTCCTTGTTTTAGCTTCTTTTTTTCCATTTTGACTTCCAACACTCCGTTGTCGTATTTTGCGGCCACTTTGTTGGGGTCTATTTCAGCTGGGAGAGTGAAGCTTCTGTAGAAGCTGGAATAGGTTCTTTCGCTGTAGTACTTGTTTTTTCCCTTTTCTTCTTTTTTATCTTTCTTCTCTGCGCTTACCATCATTGTATTTCCAGTTACTTTTAATTTTATGTCATTCTTGTCAACGCCTGGCATTTCAATGCTTGCAGAAATGTTTTTACCCTCGTCTTTTATTTCTATTGCAGGGGTTTTGACTGATCCTTCAAGAAGTCTTGGCATTCTCATTGAAAGGAAGAT
>JAKAOM010000021.1 GCA_021812145.1 Microcaldota archaeon | reverse complement strand
AATAATCCTTTAAATAACAGCGTTTCAACCACGCCCAACCCAGGATTCAACTTCACAGTAACAGGACCATACAACGGAGGCACATCCTCAGGATACAAATGCTACATATACCTAGACGGATACACAGGAAACTACAACCACGCATACAACTACTCCGTACTAAACAACACACCAACCACAGGACTAACCTACCCCTACGGCTCAGACATAGCAAACGGACAACACAACTACACAATCAACTGCACCTACATAGACTCAAACATAGACACAACCTACTCCAAAGGAATAAACACACTATACAACAACACACCAACCACCAACTTCCAACAAGCAATGCAACTGCTTGTAACCTATCTAACTCCTTCTAATAACAGCATCACAAACCCCCCGCAGCCACCACTAAGCGTTTTAATAAACGGACCGTACGCAAGCAATTATTATTGCTGGATATACTTAGACGGGAAAACATACCCTAATTATTACGCTTACAACAATTCAGTTCTAAACAACACTTTGCAAACAGCTTTTACCTATTACAACGGAGCGGCAATAGCTAATGGCGCGCATAACTCCACAGCGGTGTGCAATTACACCGACTCAAACATAGACACAAACTACGCCAAAGGAAGTCAAATAATATCAAATGTTTCAAGCGCTAGCTATTTCAACCAAAGTTTTATTGAATTGATATTCCCAGCCAACAACACTTCGACAAGCGCAACCACTTCCAACTTCACAATCCAACCTTTAGGCCCGTATTCAACCTACAATTGCGACCTTCAAATAGACGGGGTTGACACTTCCTCGCTTTCCACAATATCTAACAACACTAAATCAAACTTCAGCAACATTGGAATTGGAAGCGGTAACCACTTATGGTGGGTTAACTGCAGCAACGGAAGCTGGAACGCAAACTCGACAAGCTGGAACCTTAAAGTTATACTGTCCTAAAATTTGTCCAAAACAATATGACTTAAATATGAAGCTAATCCTGCAATGCATATGCCTAAACCGTAAAAGTAGAACGCCAAAATAGCAAATGCTACAGCAAACAAAAGTGAATGCGTTACTCCCCTGTGTCTTGGTTTAACCGCCAACCATAATATAATAATTGTTGCAGAAAAAAGAAGATTTAAAACTATTGAAATTGAAAAAGCGAAATATTTTTGAATTATCGGCTCGATAAAAATGAATGAAAGCGCGAAAACAAGAAAGTAGAGCAACTGCGAAACCTTGCTCTTCGGATGGTCAATGTCGGGCAGAATAGAACACAACCCCACGAAAACAACGCTGAAAAGGTTTAAGGAATTGAAAAAAAACAATATTGCAATTCCCAAAACCAATCCAACTGCAATATGCTCGGGATAATTCATTCAACCACCGCCTCTTTCAACAGTCGTTTCGGAAATCTCCTTCTTTAAAGCTTTCAAATTTTCTTCAGAAATCATGTTCATTTTAGCTTTTAACCTTGAGTATGATTCAATGCTGTGAATTGTAGATCGAATCCCAAATTTGCTGTTCAACTCATCAGACATAATCATTTCAAAATTCTTCCTGTTTTCAAGCAAGCGCTTCACCAGCGGGCCGTGAACCTGCATAAAATCTCTGTACTTAGAATCGTCGAAAACACCCTTTGTTTTAAAGAATGATTCAAATCTTTTACGATCGTGTTCAGTTTTTGGACTGGAATGAAACTTTATCAAAGCTTTAAACCTGGACAAGAACAATCCGGCAGAGTTGTATTTTTCAAGACTTTTAAATAAAACGTCGCTTACGCCAATTGAGGCGTATTTAAGGCCGTTTCTCTCGAAAACTTCTGGTTTTAGCTTTTCAACAACGCTGTTAGGTATGGTCAAAGTCTCGTCAACCGTGCCGCTGTAAGGGTGGGTGAACCTGATGAATTTTCCATTTCTTGTTTTCTTCTTGTCAAAAGCTTGAATTGGAACAACATAGTCCCCTACAATCATTCCCATTTTACTGAAACTGTTTCTCGAATGATTTTTTTTGAAAACCAGCGTTATTTTTTTTCTATCTCTTGGATCCCAACCAGCCTGGCTTGAAGGATAAAACCAAACCTGCGAAAAACCATTTGGATTTGAAAATTCGCTACTCTCCTTCCTTGAAATATCCTCATCGCTTATTCTGCCTTCAGAGACGATCTTGAGAATTTTTTCAGCCGCCTGATCTGGAGTTTGAGCTTGTTTCAATTTCTTAAAAACATAGAACGACATGAAAATAAATAGAATGTAAAGAAATAAAAGCTTTAAAGTCAAACACTAAAACCATGAAAATACTTGTCTACGGCAACCCTTTGATTGAAGAGGATTCAGCGGCTTTAAAACTTAGCAAGATTTTAAAAATACCTGGCGTTGAATTTCAGGAGTTCGACTCGCTCGAAGACTTTCCCGATAAAAACCCAGTAATAATGGACGTCGGAAGCACGGAAAAGCCAAGAGTTTTAAAGGATATAAGCAAGATTGAAAAAAATCAAGGCTACTCAACCCATGACTACGACTTGGCATTCCAACTTAAGATAATGAAAAAAATGAATCAAATAGATTCAGCCACGATAATAGTGCTACCTAAGAAAATAACTGAAGAAAGCAAAGTCGAGGCAGAAAGAATAATAAAAGAACTTAAATCCACTTAACGTTTAGAAAATGCGTGGCGCAGCTCATGCACGGATCGTAAGCTCTAATAAGCTTCTCTATCTCCATTTCAACCACACCCTTCTCCTTGTCCTCGCTTATAAGCTTTTCAACCAACTGCTTTATATCCATCTGCATTCTAATCTGGTTTTGGCTTGTAGGAATGACGAGATTCGCGTCTTTTATTAACCCGTCAGCACCTGTTTTCACATGATAGTAAAGCAAACCCCTAGGCGCTTCAACCACTCCAATGCCCTCACCTTCTTTTAAAACCGGCTCCACCCTCTCCTCCAGCCTAAAATCCATTTGAAGTATTTCAATTGACGAGTCTACAGCGTGAAGAAGTTCAATAGCTTGAGCCAAATTATTGTGGAAAATATTATTGCTTGGAAAAACGCTTAAAAAGGAGGCGGCGTCCTTCAACGTGTCCCTGTGAAGCGATTTCTTCTTCAAATTCATCCGGCTCAACGCTCCTACAACATAATCCTTTCCTTCAAGCTCGTAACCCACTGCTTCAGAGTAGGGAATAACCACCCTGAAAAAATGATCCATAAAACCGCTCTTTTGAATTACCTCCCCATCGCTATCTATTATGCTGCTGCCAAGATAGCTGAAATCGTCGTTCATGCTTGAAACATACCTGGTGTTCTGCTTGAGGGAAAACTGAGAATTATAGAAAAACTCTATTATTTTAAGAACCAAAGGCCTAACCTCTTTTAAATCATGAATTATTCTAGCAGAATCCTCCTTTTTAGGAATTGACGCAACCCCCCCGACAGCCAAAGAAGTTGGGTGAACCGCCCTCCCTCCAATCATAGTGCTTAAAGTGTTGCCTGCCTTCTTAACTCTGAAACCCTCGTTAACCCACTTCATCTCTTCCTCGCTGAACTCCAAAACACTCTCCTTTCCAAAAGCGTCCGGAAGAGAAAACAAATACAAATGCATGGCGTGATCCCGTATAATCATGGAATACGCCGCCAGCTTTCTTAAAATAACAGTCTGCTCTGAAGGCTGAACATTTAAAGCGTTTTCAACGCTTTCAATAGCACACAAAAGATGGGCGTAACTGCAAGTCCCGCAAATCCTTGAGGTTATATTAGGAAGATTTAAAGCGTTTTTCCCCCTAACAGCCTGAGTATAAAATCGCTTGTCCTCGCTCACGCTCAACTTTAAATCCTCTACCACCCCCTGCTTTACTTTAAGTTCAAGCGAAGCGTGTCCTTCAATCCTGCTTACCCCATCAATTGTAATATCCAAATCCCTGTGCATTTATCTAAAATCACTTCAAAATTATTTAAACTCTTCCAAAAGGCCGTTTAAAACCTTTACAAAAGCATCGTCGTTCATAGGACAACCTTGCACCTCAGCGTCAACCTTTACCACTTCTTTAACGCTTAAAACCTTGGGAAGTTGGTGAAACCTATCCACTAAGAATTGAACTTCTTTCTTCAAATCGTCATTGAAAAAATTCCTCTGCCCTGCAGGCTGGCCCATAGTAGCGCAGGTTCCAATGCAGACCAATTTTTTGCAACTATCCCTTATTTTCTTTATTCTTTCGACATCCGCCTCGCTTACAATAGCCCCTTCTATGAAGGCAACATCCAAACCAGTAAAATCCTCGCTTTTCTTCAAAATTTTAGCATACTTGAAGTCAATTTTTTTAAGCCAATCCTGATGATCGTTCAAAAGCTCCACGAACTCTACTACGCAGCCCTCGCATCCGGCAAACGAGAAAATTCCAACTTTAAGCAAAAAGAATCACTGCAATTTAAAACAACGCTATTGCTTTTAAATTTTTCCAGTAAAAGATAAGTCAATGGGAACTGATGAAATGGTTGAAAGAATAAAAACCGAAGATAGCAGAAAAAAGCTTAATTTCGAAGAAAAATACGATGAAGGACTTAAGGAGATAACAGAAGAACTGAAAAAAAGAATAAAAGGCGAGGAGGGTGAACTTGAATTCTTCAACTCTTTCATGAAAAAGCCTCTTGGATTAAAACTGCAGGAAAAACGATTCGACTACTACAAACAATTGAATGAATACATGGAAAAGAAAGGAGTTGAAAAAACATTTGAGATGCTCACTAAAATCTATGATGAAACCGACCTGCTGAAAGAAGAACTTTCAAGAAAAATAGATGAAAACAATATAGGAATAGAAAACAGATACGTGGATATGTATCACAATCCTCTTACAACCAAAATGGCCGAGCTTCTCATACCTATAAGAATAATACAAGGAGGCGAGAACAGAAGATCATACGAAATAGTTCTCAAAGGATTCAAAAACAAAAACGCAGAAAAATTCATAAGAAAAATTTCTAAATAAAAAATCATGACAACGGTTTTTTCCTTAAACCGACTTTCTTGAAAATTAAATAAACAACAACAAGTACAACCGCGGCCAACACCACAAAATCAAAGTAGCTAAACAACCCTGAAATTGCAATCCAATTCTCACCCAACTTGAAACCAGCAAAAGCAAGGGCTAAATTCCAAAGGAAAGTACCGACCAACGTGTAAACAATGAATTTTGAGATGTTTGTCTCGGCAACGCCGGCTGGAAGTGAGATAAAAGTTCGGACTATCGGGACAAACCTACCTATGAAAACGCTTTCTATAGAATATTTTTCAAAAAAATCGTCAGCCTTTTTCAAGTCCTTCTGGGAAACAAGGTGATGCTTTTCAATGAACGGCCTACCTCCCTTCAAGCCAACATAATACGCTATGTAAGAACCAATAACGCTAGCAATTGTACCAATTGCAACCGCAATCCAAAAATCCATTTTGCCCTGAAAAGCCAGGAAGCCTGCAAGAGGCATTATTATCTCACTGGGAATTGGAATGCAAGCGCTTTCAAGAACCATCCCTACAAAAACAGCGTAGTAACCGAACTGAGATATAAAACCTACCAGAAAACCAAAAACTTGGGCTATCATAAATTGAATTTAAAGCGCACAAACTCTTTAAGGTTTTTCATTGAAAACCTCCAGTAAGATTTAAAAAAACCCTAAAGGGGGTTACAAAGACCAAAACGCCGGGTCTGTCAACCCCACTTTCCCTTTTTCTGGTGGGTTTCAAGCTCCGCGCTCACCATCTGCCTCAAAATCCTAGACTGATCTATAGCTCTTGAGAATAAAACAACGCAAGGCTCATCCAGAGCGTCGTTCACTCCTTTCTGCGATATCTCTGAAATTTTTGTAAGCAGAGAGTAAAGCTCCATGTGAAGGGAATTCGTGAATCTTGACCTCAAAACCAAGTCAGAAGCCTCCTTGGAAAGAGCCACAAACTTGTCTTTTGGAGCTCCGCACTTGGGGCACTTGTCAGGAGCTTCATTACCTTCATGAACATAACCGCAAACACCGCATTTAAACAACATTTCAAACCACCTCTATCTTATTAAAGCATAAATCTTTTTTAATGTTTTCGAGGAAGGGTTGGAAGGTTAAATCAGATAAAATCTTAATAGGATAAGATTAAAAGGGTTTGAGATTCAAAAAACATCAATGGAAGAAACTGAGCTTGAAAAAAGAACTTCAAACAAACTTTACATGAAACTAGCAACGCAGATCGCAAATTCAAAGAATGTAGAAAAATACGGGCTTTCAAAGATGATAACAAACACAGCTATGATAGAAAAGTTCAGAAATCTTACAAAAGGAATAACCAGATTGCGCGAGTTCGATCATGAGAGAGCTTCTATAATTGTGTTAGATGAAGGCGGGAGCGAATCCCCCGCCATTAAAGTCCCCTTCAAAAAACCAGTGGACTCTAAAAAAATTCGGGAGCTGGACGAAAGTATTAACTGGTTTTATAAGAACAACAATCAAAACAACCACCATGAATTAGTTTTAAACAATGACAATTTGACGCTAGTATTAAAGGAAAACATTGAAATCCAGCTTGACAAATACTTAAAAATTCTGGAGGTCGCAAAGGGAAGATCAGAATACCTTGACCCTAAAAATCAGAACGCTTAAAACTTGAGGATTTAACTGAATTAGGCTCGCCTAGAGTCCAATAAAGTCCAGCCAGAAATACAACCAAAATTCCAGCAATCCAGGCATCAAAGTCAAGGAAAAATAAAAGCGCGGCGCTCACTAGAATAGAGCCGTAAACAACCCACCTTGGAAAAACGCTTTTCTTCAACTTCAAGGCCGCGAAACCGCTTATTATGAAAAATAAAAGATAAGAAAAGCTTGTTGCAGAAATAACGAAAACAAGATTGTTTGTAAACGCGAGCATTATTGAAAAAATCGATATAATAACAATCGAATGAATTGGAACGCCGGATTTGCTTTTTTGCGCCATTGATTTAGGAAGGAATTTCTTTCCGCTCATCGCAAGCATAACCCTCGAAGACCCCATTATCGAAGTGAACATTACCTGAATCATGGCAACAATAGCAGCAAGAGAAATAAGCCATACTCCCAAAGTCCCGAAACCTCCCACCGCCGCAGCGAGAGGCTCGCTGGAATTGTATATAGCGCTTCCTCCAAGGCTTATCGCGGCAAAACTTGTTAGAATGTAAAGAACCACGACTATTAGAATTGAAAAAATTATTGAAAAAGGAATGTTCCTCCTTGGATTTTTGACTTCATCACCCATTGCGGTTATCTTTGTAAAGCCTAGATAGTCAAAAAAAACAAGCGAAGCACCCCCTAAAACACCATACGCGCCCCCAGGCGCAAAGTTAGAAAAATTGACTGGATTGAAATGAATCAAACCGAAAATTGAAAAAACAAGCAATACCAGCACCACAAAAACAACGAAAATCATATCTAGCTTAGCCGATGTCTTAACATTAAGGAAATTCAGCAAACCAATTATCAAAATAATAATCGAAGCAAGAAAAGTCACTGGAAGGCCAAGTGACGGAATCAAAGGAAGTATGTAATTAGCCAAAGCCAAAGCAAGAGCGCTCACGCTGACAATCCCTGCAAAAATCCAGAGCCAACCACCAAGAAAGCCTGCGAAAGGGGACAGCAATTCCTCTCCGTACTCGAAAACACCACCCTCCTTTGGTATCAACTGGCCAAGCTCGGCGAAGGTTAATCCAATGAAAACTGAAGCAATACCAGCCACCACCATTGAAATTATTATGGCCGGGCCTGCCAAGCCGCTTGCAACGCCTATCACCACGAAAATTCCCGCTCCGATTATAGAAGCTAGATTGATAAAAACGCAGTCCCAAAATCCAAGCACTCTCTTCAATGAAGCCATCTTGAAACCCTTTTTGAATTGTTTTTCTGCAACTGACTTTCAAACTCTAAAACAAACCTGCCGGCATATTTACTCATGCTATCCTCAAACTCTTTGTTCCTACTTCCAAGAACGCTTGAAATAGATTTTTTGAAAACGCTTTCAAGGGTTTTAAGATCATAGGTGGTAGTTGACATTTCCTTTTTTCCGGTTTTAGCGCTTCTTGAATAGCTAGATTCAAACCTTTTAATTTCAGGATTGTCAAGCTCTTTTTTAAGAAACTCCCTGGAGATGCTCAAGCTTTTTTTTATTTTTTCAGCGCGTTCCAGTGGCATTTTGACCTTTCCTTCCTCTTGAAGGCTTGAAATCAAACCGCCTTCAAACAAACCCAAAACCTTTGATTTTTTTTCATCTCCTACCTTCATTACATTCAAAACATGGTCGGCCAAAAGAGGAAATCCAAAAGCCATTGCTGAATTTAAATCGCTACTGCTCCCTGCAAAAACCGCTATTTCCTTTACCTTTCTAACGTTTACTAAAGACTTAACCATATGCTTCAATTTAAAAGAAAAGAAAATTTAAAAGCGTTCAGGTTGCTTTTCAACAGTTGCCTTCATTTTTCTTTTCTTGAATTTTTCAATCCAGCTTCTGTCGAATTTCAATTCTTCTGCACGGTTTATCTTATTCTGTTTTAGAAGATTTACCGTGTGAATTTGCTCTCTTTTCACCCTTCTTTCAGAAAAGTGGTTCCAAGCTGTTACTGCGGCAAGAGAAGTTAAAACACCGCCAGCAACTATTCCACCCGGTAATGGAGCTAATAGAATTCCAGTTCCGATTGCCGCCCTCCTTGGATTGACTTTTACCATACTAATTTAAAACCTTATAAAAAGTTCAGCCGGCGTAATCTGTTACGCCTCTAGCGTAAGCATCACAACTCTGATAATTGTCATATTGAGGGTATTTTACGTTGAATTGAAGCTTCCCATATTCCGACCTGGCGTTAGAAAGATCATTGCCATTGCAAGTTTGAGCACAGTAGGCATTAACATCCTTGTAGCAGTTTTGAAGCGAATTTTCGTATAATTGTTGAGCAAGTTTCATTGAATTCACCTGGTTTTTACCATTTGTTTCTGCCTGACCTGAAGGAGTGTTTGTTCCAAAGAGAGTATTAAGTAAGCTTTTACCATAGTTTATAACCGTGTGCACATAACCAACTTGAGAGGTTATACTAACATTAACAATGCTGACATTGTATGAACTTCCAAAAGTACTGTCAAATGATGGGTCAGCTTTAAGCTCAATATTAAGACCATTTGCTGAAAAAGTAAGATCAAAAGGATTAGCATTCGTACGGAGAACTGAAACAGCCAACCCGTTCTGGTTTATATAGCGCACACCTAAACCATCGCTTTTAACATCGCTGAAATTTATAACCAATGAAGCATTTTCTATTACAAGCTGAGTTATCTCAGCAGGATCGCTGAGGCTTTCAACCATAATATTGAAAGTCGCAGGCAAAGATCCAGTGTAGTTGTAAACGAAAGTTTTAGGCTGGAAAAATGTGTTTAAACTCCAGCTTCCTGAAGAGTTTTCAAGATTAAATGTTTCGTTTTGAGTTTGCGTTAGGATCAATGAACCATTGGTTGAAGTTGAGTTCACCAGAATTGAAAAGTTCTGAACGTTAAGGTTGATTGGAAAATAACACGCTGGTTGCGCTGAGTTGTTCAACGCCATCCCGTAAAAAGTGAAATTCATTGACGCGTTTGATTCTGAAATGTTAACCGTTTTATTTAAGCTGTTCTGAAAGTTAGGGTGTGACGGATAGAATTTGGATAGATTTTCCGAGGTTGCGTTTGTCGGAATATATGTGAAGTTAGAATTGTTAAGAATTGTTATGCTATAAGATATGTTTTCTACTGAAAAACCCGTATCCTTCCAGGCCGCGTTTGGCAGTGATCCTGTAGGGTTGTAGTTCGAGCATGTTTGCAGAGACGCGTTTAAGCCGTAGAAAACGTTGTTATTGCTGTTGCAGAGGTTTTTGTACAAAGCCACGTCGCTTGACTGGGTTACGGTGGTGTTGAATATGGTGAAGTTGAAAACAGGAAAGACCGGATAAACGCCTGGCACTTGATTGCCAAGGTATGATCCAAGATTGTAGTTGCTGCATGAACTTATTGTCAGGTACTGGGCTGACGCAAAACCTATTATTAGAAGAAGGGAAAGCGTTGAAATTTTCATGAGTGTAGAAGAAAAACCCACGCTTTTAATACTTTTGCTTTCCATTTTTAGATCAACAATTAACATTGTTTAACAAATTCTCATCCTTCAACTCCTCTTTTTGAATTCCAATAGCAAAATTAACAAGATTTATCACTGTAACGTTAACATTTATTTGAGCTGAAAGCGCAGGATACACTGACACTGTGCTGTTCAACATTGCTGATGCATTCATTAGTTCTTCAACCGACTTGTTTATGAAGAAAAGGCTTCTTACATACGTTTGCCTGTTTCCGCAAAGATTAGATGTTGTAGTCTGATTTTCCTGAATA
>JAKAOM010000020.1 GCA_021812145.1 Microcaldota archaeon | reverse complement strand
CCTTATCTTTTTTCTTTTTTTATTTCTTTTTAATCGCAAGGTTTAAAATGTTTAAAAGCTTAATTTAACGCTGATGAAAAAAACTAATTACTTGAAGTCATTGAAAGACACAAGCGAAGTAAAGGTTTCGGACCGACTGGTAGACCAGATAGTAGGGCAAGGCAAAGCAGTTGAAATAATAAAAAAAGCTGCAAAGCAGAAAAGAAACGTGCTTCTCGTTGGAACACCTGGAACTGGAAAGTCGATGCTAGCACAAGCCATGAGCGAGCTCTTGCCAGTGCAAGAACTTGAAGACCTTCTTGTCGTTTCCAACCCTGAAGATGAAAACAGACCAAAAGTCAAGATAATGAAGGCAGGAGAAGGTAAAAAGGAAGTTCAAGAGAATAAGATTAAATCAAAAATAAGCGGCGGAAACATAAACATTGTAAGCACGCTTATCTTAATTATAGGAGTGTTTCTTCTCTTGACATATGGAAAACAGTTTTTCAGCGACGTGATAATAGCAGCTCTCTTAATAGGATTGCTCATAATGGGCGCAGCGATGATTTTCGCAATGCAGTTAGGCAGATCCAGGGGTTTTGGAGGGGGAGATTATGAAACAGAAAAACTTCTTGTGGACAATTCTGGAAAGACAAAAAGTCCATTTGTTGAAGCTACTGGGGCAAGGGCTGGAGCACTTCTAGGCGACGTAAGGCACGATCCTTACCAAAGCGGAGGATTAGGGACCCCTGCTCATTTAAGGGTTGAAGCCGGAGCAATACACAAAGCAAACAAAGGAGTGCTATTCATCGACGAAATTGGAGCTTTAAGTCCAAAAGCGCAGCAGGAGTTGCTTACCGCCATGCAGGAAAAGAAGTTTTCAATAACAGGACAAAGCGAAATGTCAAGCGGAGCGCTTGTAAAAACAGAGCCAATACCCTGCGACTTCATTCTTGTAGCCGCAGGAAACTATCAGGACATGAAAAAAATGCATCCCGCCCTACGCTCAAGAATAAGAGGATATGGTTACGAGGTTTACATGGAAGAATCAATGGCCGACAACGAGGAAAACAGGGAAAAAATAGTCCAATTCGTAGCTCAGGAAGTCAAAAAAGATGGAAAAATACCGCATTTTGACGAAAGCGCTGTTGCTGAAGTAATAGGAGAAGCTAGAAAAAGAAGTGGCAGAAAAAATAGGCTAACGCTAAAACTTAGAGAACTTGGAGGTTTAGTAAGAGCGGCAGGGGATTTGGCGGTTGAAAAAAACAAAAAGATAGTTTCAGGAGATGAAGTGATAACCGCTAAAAAACTTTCAAGAACCCTTGAACAACAGGCAGTGCAACAGGTAGTTGAGGCTAGAAAAGAATACCAGATTTTCGAGACAAAAGGCACCAGCATTGGAAAGGTCAACGGTCTTGCAGTCATGGGTGAAGCGGGAATAGTACTGCCAATAGTGGCGGAGGTAACTCCTGCAGCTTCAATAGAAGAGGGAAAGATAATAGCAACAGGAAAGCTTGGTGAAATAGCCAAGGAGGCAGTTGATAACGTCAGCGCGGTTTTGAAAAAACACGTAGGCAAAGACATATCAAAATACGACATTCACATACAATTCTTGCAAACGTATGAGGGCGTGGAAGGCGACAGCGCTTCAATAAGTGTAGCTACAGTTGTAATTTCAGCACTTGAAAATATTCCAATAAAGCAGGACATTGCAATGACCGGCTCTTTAAGTGTCAGAGGAGAAGTTCTTCCCGTAGGAGGGGTGACTCAGAAAGTTGAAGCAGCTGTGGAAAGTGGACTCACACAAATACTAATTCCAAAATCAAACGAGGAGGATCTAGTCTTAAGCGAAGAAGTGAAAAAGAAAGTAAAAATAATTCCGGTTTCAGACATTTCCCAAGTGTTGAAGGAGGCTTTGTCTCCTGATGCAAAAACAAAAGCGCTTCTTTCAAAAATAGAAAAGGAATTCTGATCTAAAAAACTTAATCTTAGAAGGCAGTTATTTTTTCAACTACCGTACTGCCATTCTCGTCCTTTCTCCTATCAAATGAATAGTAGCTATCAAAGCCAGATTTTAGCGCCTCGTCATGGGTTATTATAAAAACCTGGCTTGCTATAGCGCTGAAACCTTCTTTCAGTGAGGTAGAGAGCATTGAAACCGCGCTAGAATCAAGATTATGAGTCGGCTCGTCAAGAATAATCCACTTCAAATTTGGAACAAGCGCAACAGCAAGTGCTATCCTCAGAGATATTGCAGCACAGGCTCTCTCTCCTCCGCTTGCTTCATCCACATCAATCAGCACTTCGTTTTTAAGCTTAAGAGAATAATCATTATCAGCCGTAACAACTACTGCTGAAGAATAATCTCTATATGGATAAACGCTTTTCCATACCATTTCAAGAACTTCGTTGACTGTCTGGACCAACTCCTCCCTTAACTCAGCCTGAATGCCCGTTATCAGAGCTTCAAACTCAACAAGTTTGCGGGTTCTAGCTTCCAACTCCTCAATTTTGGCAAGTTTGTTGTCAAAAACAAGCCTTTGCCTTTTAAACTCTTCAACCAATTTTCCTTTATCTTTCAATCGTTGTTCAAGGCCTTCAATAACCGCTCTATCCTCCGCCAATTGCTCTCTCAAACGAGTAGCATCTGATTCAGCATCGCTCAAAAATTTATCGTCAAAATTCAAATCCGAAATTGTTCTTTCAACCATTGAAAGTAACTTTTCTTTTTCCTTCCTATCGCCGAAAAGCGATTCCGCTTCAACAAGTCTATTTAGCCGCTCAATTTTTATTTTAAGCTCAGCCAAACTCGCCGGCTTAAGCTTTTCAAGTTTAAGTTCAACCGTTTTCTTTTTTTCGGCAGCCGCCAAGGCTTTTTTTTCATCAATTATTTGACGTTCAAGCTTTAATTTTTTAGTAATCAATTCCTTCTCCAAATCACGAGATTTCAACAGCAAATTCCGATTATCAATTAGTTTGCTTTCAATCTCGCTTATTTTTTCATCATTCAAACTTTCTGAAAGCGATTTAAGAAAAGATTTTTTCTCAATTTCAAGCGCACAATTGGCTTTAAGCGCGTCTTGCTTTTCTTCTAGCTTTTTAAGAACCTCTTCCTCCTCTCTTAAATTTATAGACCTCAGCTTTTCAGATATTGTTTCAACCTCTTCTCTCTTAATCTTTAATGTTTCAACCCGGTGCGTTTCTGTCAATTCGGAACCGCAGGTGGGGCACATTCCACTAGCCTTTCCAAGAAGCTCTATTATCTCTTGGCACTGACTTAGCTTGTCATGAAGCAAAACATCAGTTTTACGTTTTTCAGCAACTTCGGATGATTTTAAATTGACTTTTGCAGAAAGTTGGGCCAATTCATTCTTTTCTACTTCTATTAATTCAAGTTCTTTTTCAATGCGCGCTGAATCTTTAATTATTGAATTTTTTCTTTCCTTCAAGCTCGCCAGTTCGGAAGACAAACTTTCAACTATCTTTTCAAGGCCAGATCGTTCAACCTCAACTTTCTTCAGCTTTTCCGGGGAAGAATCATCAACCTCTTCTTTCTTGAAACTTTCAATCTCTGCATTCAAAACACTAAGCTGACGCTCAAAATCAACTTTTTCATCAATCATGTTTTTAAGCCGATCAACCTCGTGCTTCTCAAAATCCAAGTTGTTCAACGTTTCTGCAGAATTTGACTTCAGGAACTCGTTAATTTTTTTATCTATCATGGCAAGCTGAGATGAAAGTTTAGCTTTCTCCTCAACCGCAGTCGAATAATTGCCTTTCTTGATTTTTAAAAGAGATATTTTCTTCAACGAATCTTCCAGGAGATGGGAAGAATTCTTTTGCTTTTCAATTATTGCTAATATTTTTTTCTTAATTTCTTCCAGCGAATCCTCTTCAAGAACCTGCTTTTTTTTCAATTCCTCAAACTCTGAAACATCGAAACTACCCAATTCCAATTTTGACGCTTTCAATTTGTTTATTAGTGATGCTGAATTAGTCCTAACCTTCTCAAAAGCGCTTATTCCAATCAAGTCGTCAAACTGCTTTTTCCGCTCTCCTCTCTGAAGATCTAAAAAATATTCAATTCTGTTTTGCTCGCTGTAAACCGCCTTGGTAAAAATATCATAGTCTATCAGTAAAGCTTTCTCTATGAACTCGTTTATTCTCTGAGGCTGGGTTTCCACCACTTCCTCGTCTACCCTAAGCTCGGCTTTTGAACTTCTTCCAAAACTCCTAGAAACTAAGTAGTTTTTGCCTTCGCATTCAAACTCAAGTTCAACTCTGCAAAAGTCTTTACCTCGAGAAATAACGTCCTGAAGCGAAACACGTCTGCTTTTAAGCGCTGGAAAAGTGCCGAAAAGCCCAAAGCATATAGCGTCTACGCAACTGCTTTTTCCCGAACCCATTCCTCCGACAAGCAAATTTGCCCCGCCGTCAAATTTAAGCTCTGTCTTTTCATGACTTTTCCAATGCTGCAAAAAAACGCGCTTTATCATTGAAATTTATTTTGGATTGAATGAATTAAAAACCTGCCGTAAAGTATAATAGCAAAAAAGCAGGTTCAGAATAAAATAGCGGTGTTAAATTCTACCATTCAAGCGACTTTGGCTTGTAAAGGTAAACTCCAAGAGCAGTCAAAACAAAGTAAATGCCAGCTATCATGAAAAAGTCAACCCCTCCAACAGTTATTGGCGGAACAGAATTAGGCATCAAGCTTATAGCTATTAGAAAAGCGCCTCCGAACCAGAACACGGCAAAAGCGGTTCTATAGGTTGAGATTGAAACTTGATTTTTTGGCATGAATGTAGTTTTTCAACAAACGTTTTTAACCCTTTCGTTCAATTTTTTATTTCTAAAAGTAAATTTGAAAATTTTAAAAAAAATTAAAAAATCCCGCCTTAATTTAAGGCGGGTTTAAAAAATCAGCCGAATAGCGAGGCTAGACCTGCAGCAGCTTCCTCTTCTTTCTTCTCCTCGCTTTTCTCATCCTTCTTCTCCTCTTTCTGCTGAGGTGCGGAAGGTGCTGGAGTTGAAACAGCCTGCTTCAAAACATCATCTATATTCAAGCCTTCAAGCGATACTACTATAGCCTTTATTTTTGCTTCTGAAACTTCGACTCCAGCAGCGTTTAAAACCTTTTTAAGATTTTCTTCGTTTACTGGCTTTTTAGCTTCATGTAAAAGCATTATTGCGTACGCGTATTCCATAACATAATCACCTTTTTTTTAAACAAATTTAACTTAAATATTAAAAATAAAAAAAACTCAAAATTGAATTTACTGCTCTACGGCGGGCGGCTCGGGAGTTGGAGCTGACTCCACAGTCTTCTCGCCAGAATCTATTTTAGAATTCAAAGCACTTGCTCTTGAAAAAGCCTTTGATATTATCGGCCCAACAGTTGAAGGTGAGAACAATTCAATCTCCACCGCCAAAGTAAGGGCGTTAAGTCTAGCCAGGCCCAAATCAGCTTTCAACTGCTCTTCATCCACGTCCAAATCGTCGCTTGAATAGAATTGGCCATTGTCGTAAACTTCTCTTACTGAAATTCTGCTCTCAAACGGTTCTATTCCAAGTTTTGAAAGAATGGCTGATTTCTCATTTGAAACAACCTCCCCTTTCTTAAGAAAAACGCAATCCTTCAATATCATTATCTTTTGACCCTGAATTCTAGCGTCTATTTTAGCCTGCTTCAACTCTGTCAGAACAGGTCCTGGAGCCAGGTTGGTCTCTCCTGCGGGTATAACAACTTCGGAAACAGCCTGCATTCCAGGCTTGGCCTTGGTTTTTGATTTGTTAGATTTCAAAAGCCCGTAAATTTTAAAAGCGTTCAAATTAGTCAAAATCAAAACAACGCTGCCGTTCATGTACTGGTCTAGATTAACATTTTTTGAAGCTAGAGCTCTTTTCAAAAGTGTTTTTCTTGCAAATATTATTTCAGCGTCCTTTCTAAGTTTTTTCTTTATTGAATTGTATTGTTTTGATGACAACCCTTCAATGTTGGCTATCACTATTGTCTTGTAAGAATTAAGCTTCTTTGAAATAGACTCGACTGTTTCTATTTTCTTCGCTTTTGTAATCATATTGAAATTCACGCTTTAAACGCTTTACCCATGGTAAGCTTTACATAAACACTTGATATTGAAGTCTCGCTGTATCTTTTGCCAAGAACTTCAAGTACTGCCGACGCATTTTCGATTATTTCCTCCTTGCTCATATTCTCGTTCCCTATGATGCAGTGAAGAACAGGAAGGTATTTCCCCTTGCTTCTTAGAAAAACGGTTTTCCTCGCTTTTTCAATAAAACCCTTTAAATCAACGCTTGGTGGAATTGGTTTAGGTAGTTTTCCTTTGGATCCCAAGACCTGTCCCAATTGCTTTCCAACAACAGTCATTAATTGGGGCGTGGACAAAAGTTGGTACTTCAAAAGCTCTTTCTGTTTTTTCTTGTCAACAACATAATTTTGAATTTCAGGACCGCTTATAACTAAATCAGCGTATTTTTTAGCCTCAACTGCTGCAGAACCATCGGCGAAAACAGCTACTTTAAAGTTAGATGGCGCGTGCGGAAGCTCTATTTCTATCAAAGGCCTATTCTCAGGTTTTTTGAAGTCAACTCTTTCAAAGTTGATTGCAAGGTCAACCTTCTGAAGAAACTTCCTTTTACCCTTAAATGCCAACGCTTTCTCTACTGCCGAATCTATTTTTTCCATGATAAGCTCCTCCTGCTATAAAGCAGTGAAACGGATTTTTAATATGTTTTGAACAGATAATGTTTTTAAATGTTATCTTCAAAAAAAAAGCATGCAATATTTAAACTTCAAAAATATAATTTTGCTTGTAACCGCAATAAGCTTGATTAGCGGAATCACAAGCGTAACGTTAAGCATTATAGGATATCAGGCCTGCATTTACTGCTGGACGCTTAGAATAATATCTTTTATAACTGCAATTGTTGGAATTGTAATTTATCTGGGAAATAGAAAAAAACTAGTTGTAATTTTAACCACGTTAAGCCTTATCGGTCTTTTCGTTTCAATATGGCTTACGTATATTACTTACTACGCGCCTAAATTCTGCACTAGCGACTGCTCAAACCAGCCTTTCTTTTTTGGGATAGCGCTTCCAATATACGTTGCAGCGGTATTCATTGTTTTAACAGTTCTTTCAGCCTATGCTCAGTTTAGATTAACCGCTAGCTGAAGATCCGTTTTTCTGAATCTGTACTTTTGGCATGTTCAAAGGAGCGCTTAAATTCAAAGCAAAAGCCATCAGAGTTCCTATGGTAGAACCCGAGTACATTATTGCAGTCAAAACCTCCTCAAGAACAGGGGATGGAAGTTGTTTCTTATCCTTCCATTCTTTTTCAAGACCTTTCTCGTCCACGTAAAGTTCTCCCTTCACGTCGATCTGGCCTACTTCAGCATAATCTACTATGTAAGAGTAAAAAATCACGCTTCTGTTCTTTTCAGATTTAACCTCGTCTATCTTAACATTAACATTGTAGCTCTTCGGATACTCGTCCTTAGACTTATTTCCGTTTACCTGTAAAATCCTACCTCCTGAAATCACTTAAAATCACCTTTTTTTAAAACTTGAACTCCCCACCGGGCCTTAAAACGACTGGAACACACTTGGTGTCCTGCTTGACCCTTCTGGCAAAATCGTCAAGGTTAGCATTTATAGCGGGAAAAGTATTATAATGCATTGGAATCGCAAAACTGGTTTTGATGCGCTTCAAAGCACCAACGGCTGCCAAAACGTCCATGGTGTAACTTCCACCTATGGGAATCATTGAAACATCCACGTCAATAAGATTCATGTCATAAAAATCATAAGTGTCTCCTGCAAAATAAAAACTCTTGTCGTTGTACTCCACCACAAAGCCAACGGGGTGAACGCTTTGAGGGTGTTTGGCAGGAGTTATCTTAAAATCGACTCCCTGAAGATTGAAGCTCTCGCCTTCGCTCACGCTCACCTTCTTGTTTTCAGGAACGTCGAGCTTTACAAGCGTTTCTTCAGGAGCGAGCACTGTGGCGAATGTTCTTTTCTCTATGCCTGCAACGTCAAAAGGGTCGCAATGGTCGAAATGCTCGTGGGATATGAGAATGAAATCAGCCTTTTTTATGTCAGCAGCAGTTATGACTGGAGGAATGGTTCTAGTCATTTCTCTTGGCTTTGGATTAAACCAAGGGTCAAGGTAGATTATCCTTCCTTCTAGATTAACCTCAAAGCTAGCGTGGCCCAAATACTTTATTGTGCTCATTGAATTAGAATTCAGATATCAAATTATTTAAATTTATTGCTTAGCCCCTTTCAACCCTGCAAAACGCTCAAGAATTAATGGGTTATCATCAGGTGCAGCGGACACTCGCTTCACAACACCGCACTTTTCACACTTGTAGACTATAAAAAACTCGTGCCGTAGATATTCCACGCCGATTGGAAGCATCAATCCCTTGCATTTTGAACTCCTATCCCCCGGGTTGATGTCAACATGCTTGCTGGTAAGGCATTTAGGACAGTGATCGGTGAAGCCAGTCCCTTTCACCCTGAAGCCGCATTTCTCACATACGAAATCCTCCACTTTTTTAACAAACATATTAAGATGAACCTGCTAAAATTAAACGGGGTTACGGGGATTTGAACCCCGATTTGAAGCTCTTTGCTTGATTCAACCGCAAGCTTCCGTTCTTTTTGGTTTTTCACAAAATCCAAGTTATACTATAACCCCCAAAAACACAGATAAAGTTAAATACTTTAACTTTAATAAATTGATTTATGACAGGAGGAACCTGGAACTAGATAAAAAATCTCATAGAGTGATTATAAATGGCAGTATGTTCAAGTTGCGGCAGAAACACGCTAAAATACGTAAAGTTTCAGTGTCCAAACGAAAATTGCACGGAAACAATAGTAAGATGCGAGGACTGCAGAAAAACAGGAAACGCTTACACATGCAAGTCCTGCGGTTTTGAAGGCCCGTAAATGCGGTGATTGAAATGGGAAAAGTATTAACCTTACTAACAGTGGTACCTGAAAATCAAGAAAAAATAGATAAAACTCTTGATGAACTAAAAAAAATAAGCGGGTACAACTCTGGAAAGATAGAAGATTATGTTTTCGGAACAAAGGCTATAAAAGTTTCTTATATCTGCGAAGATTCTGAGGCAAGGGATTTTGAGGAGGAACTTTCGAAAATTCCCGGCATAAGCAGTGTGAACGTAGAAGAAGTCGGACTTGTTTGACGCAAATCCAAATTATAAAAAAACGCCAGTTATCAAAGAAAGGCTAGCTGTTTTGAAAGAATCACTGATTAAAATAAAGAGCAGAAGCTAGCGCTTTTAAAAAAATAAAAAAAGGAGATAAGTTAAACTCTCTCTCCTATAGCGAAAGTCCTTTTGACTTCCTTTACAACTATCCTGCACCTTTCCCCTTTTGAAGTGCCTGGAACGAAGATTGTAAATTTATCTATTTTGCACACTCCATCCCCTCTTCTTGAAAGGTCAAGTATTTCAACATCGTATTCTTCTCCTGCTTTTACAGGTGCAGGGGGGAACTGAAACCGTTCATAATTATCCATTCTAAACCCTCTTTAATTGCTTTTTTGATTAAAAAGCAAGTTTTAATAAGATTAGTGCTAATATATTTAAAAAGGTTGTCTTGAAAAAAATGAAAGAAAATAAACGGCTTAGGAATGCAATATATTATCTTAACATAGCTATATTTGTATTGTTTGTTTTACTGCTGGCTTTCAATTTCATAGAAAACGGAGTAACAAATTTTGTAATATTAGGAAGCGTTTTCAGCAGCGTTTCGTTATACTTTTTTTACGAGTTAAGCTGAAAATTCGACTAAAACCAATGTTACTATCGTATAAAAAAACAAAAAATATTTATATATCCCCTGCATTGTAATTTGCGAGGGTGTTGTGAAGTAAGAAAGAGACAGTGGTGAAGCGGGAGTGAAAAGGACAACCGCGTGGAGGTATTCCATATTTTTTTGATTTGTTCCTTTCCCTCATTCTTGCACTCCATTTAAACAAAAGCAAAGCTTACGTAATTCACAACCCCTCTTCCTGTTTCCCCTGAATTTGAAAAGTCAAGCAGCTTTGGCTTTTTACTTCTTATTTTCGCTATTTCAACAGCTATTGTAACCGCGCCGTAACCGCATATTGACAAATTGTTATTCTCCACATGACGGTTGAACTTTTCAGCTTCCAAATTGTTAACAAATTTAAGCGCCTTCAAATCCTTTTCCCTTGCTATAGCCTCGGGTTCGTAATGAGTGAAGTCAGAGCTTGCTATCAAAGTAACGTCGTCTGGAATTAAACTTGCTATTTGCCTGCAGGAACTCCACGACTGATCTCCAAGCAGCAGGGCGGCAAAAGTGAATTTTTTAAAAAAATACTGTAGAAAAGGAATTTGAACTTCAATTGAATGCTCTTTCGCGTGAAAATAGTCGCTTACTTCAAAACCCAATTCTTTTAAAAGACTCTCGTCCTTTCTAGCAACGCCAAAAGGGGTTTTCCAATCCTGGCCGCTTAAGAAAGCGCCTTCTGAAAAATAGTGGCTTGGCCCTATTAGTAAAAAACGGCTTGCTCCAGAATTTTTCAAAGCTTGGATTGAATGAATAGAAGTTTTGCCTGAAAAAATCCACCCGGCATGAGGTGAAATTACTACGCTTGAACACGCTTTCTCTTCAACGCCAGCTGAATCTATGAATTCAACGCACTCCTTTTTTGTGGAAGGATAGAATAAACCCGCCACTGCGGGGCTTCTCATAAAAAGTTAACCTGTAAAATCTTTCAATTCAGGGAAATCTGACTCGTTTTTACCCTGGCTCTTCCATATTTCCTTACCTATAATCCAGAAAATCAGCGAAAGGGCTTTTTTACCCTTGTTGTTTGTTGGAATTACAAGATCAACGTATTTAGTTTCATTGTTAGTGTCGCATAGAGCTATTGTAGGAACGTCTGACTCGAAAGCCTCCTTCAGCGCTTGCTTATCCACTGCCGGATCGGTTATGAACACTATGGCAGGCTCGTTGAAATCGCTTCTTGAAGGGTTTGTAAACCTTCCAGGAGTGAACCTTTCCACAATCGGCTTAAACCCAGTTAGTTCACACATCTTTACTATTGGCGCTTTCGCATTGTCCTTGCCTCCGACAATATAGACGTTTGACGGTTCGTATCTTGACAGCATTGTAACAGCGTTTTTAATCCTCTCGTTTGTTTTTTTAAGGTCTAGAACGTGAAGTCCATCCTCCCTGGCCTTGTAGATGTAGTTTCTCATCTTTCCAGTTTTAGTCTTTGTGCCTATGTGCACGCCTGCTTCCAAGTATTTATCCTGTGAAATTAAAAAATCCAAAATAGAATCACCTATGGATTAAATTAGCTCTCAAAAAACTTTTAAACCTCTTGTTTGAAAATTAAAGGTGAACATGGACGAGAAAGGCATGGTTGAAGCGGTAATCTTCTTTGAAAATAAAAGCGTGGAATATGAGGAGGTAGGAAGGATAACTGGAATAAAAGTGGAAAAAGTCAAAGAGATAGCGGATGAATTGAAAAAAGATTATGCTGAGAGAAACACTGCGATTGAGGTTATAATTGGCGATAAAAGCGTTTCAATGCAGGTTAAAAGCGAATACGTCAAATTGGTGTCTAAAATCGCCGAGAACGCGGAACTTTCTAAAAAAGCCATTAAAATATTGGGTTTGATAGCCAAGAAGAAAAGCATAAAGCAAAGCGAGTTGAAGAACTACTTCCGCGGCGAGATCTACTCATACGTTAAAGAGTTGAAAGACCAGGAGTACGTGACGTCTGAAAAAACAGGCTTGACCAGAACTCTTAAGCCAACTAAAAAATTCTATGAAACGTTTCAGATGGAGTTAGGCAGTGAAAAAGAAGAAAATAAATAAAAAAGTTTTTATTTTTATCCCGCATTTTCTACACTGTTTTAAAAAAAAGTGAAATTAAATTGATTCCTAAGAATTTTTTCCTTACAAAAGGGGTTGGCAAGCACAAGGATGAACTGGCAAGTTTCGAACTAGCCCTAAGAGATGCAGGAATCGAAAAGTTCAATTTAGTGGTGGTTTCCAGCATATTGCCTCCGAACTGCAAGCCTATAAACAAAGCGGATGGTCTTCAACAATTAAAACCCGGGAGCATAGTTTTCGTAGTTATGAGCAGGAATGCTTCAAACGAACCTAACCGACTTATAGCGGCAAGCGTAGGGGCAGCCATACCTTCGGATTCTAACCAGTACGGGTATTTAAGCGAACACCACTCTTTCGGAGAAACGGACGAGAAGGCAGGAGAATATGCAGAGGATTTAGCCGCTTCCATGCTTGCATCAACCCTAGGAGTGGAGTTCGACGTTAACAGCGCTTGGAATGAAAAAGAGCAGATATTCAAATTGAGTGAGAAAATTGTAAAGACTATGAACATCACTCAATCGGCTATTTGCGACAAAAACGGGCTTTGGACTACGGTTGTTACCGCAGCAGTTTTAATTATCTGAAATTTTTCCCCTCTATTAAAGCTATTTTTTTCAGTCTTCTAGAATGCCTTCCCTTGCTGAATTGAGTTGAAAGCCAAATCTTAATCAGATTCAGGGCTTTTTTCTCAGACAAAGTCCTAGCTCCAAGGCACAAAACATTTGAATCATTGTGTTCTCTTGATTTTTTTGCGGTAAAATTATCGTATACCAGCGCGCCTCTAACCTTTTTGAATTTATTAACCACAATACATTCTCCAATCCCGCTTCCACCCAATACAATCCCTACCCCTCTTCCTTTTGAAACAGCTTCTCCAACTTTTTTTATGAAGTCAGGATAATCGTCATTTCTATCTAAAACAAACGCACCGCAGTCCACAACATCATAATTTTTAGAAAGAAATCTCTTTATCTTTTCTTTAAGATCAAATCCAGCATGGTCAGTTGCTATGAATATTTTCATTCAATAATCACCTGTTATCAGGGAGTGGATGATCCTTGATTTTTTACCTCCAACTCCCTCTACTTTTTGAAGCATTTTTTCATCCGCAGTGAAAACTCCAAAAACGCTTCCGAAGCTTTCAAGTAGTTTTCTAGCGGTTGACGGCCCAACACCAGGGAGTGATTCTACAACGCTTAGTCTTTGGGTCTTAAAATCGCGATTCTTTCTTGAAAAATTTGTTTTTCTTTCTCTCGCAGGCTTTCCCTCCCTTTCAATTATCCTTGATATAAACTCTGCAAAATCCCTCTCGTCATTAAGAAAAACTATTGGAACTCCGTGATCAACTATAAGTGAAATGAAAGCTCCCGCCAGAGCTTTCTGGCTTATCCTTTCAAATCCGTTTCCTATTATAACTATTAGCGGTTTTTCAAACTCTTGTTTTAGCCTTTCAACCTGCCGGAAAAGCCTTCCGTCTATTATGCTCTGTAGATCG
>JAKAOM010000019.1 GCA_021812145.1 Microcaldota archaeon | reverse complement strand
ATCCAACTCTCAGACGGAGAAACTCAGACAATAAACACGCCAATAAGCGTAATAAACCAGGCTCAATGCGCCCAATACACTCAACAGCCAGCCTACACAGGAACAAGCTACCCAACCCAGCAAAACTCACCACTCGCCCCAATACAAAGCACAGTTCAATTCGAAAGCTACTTCAACCCAACCTACTACAACCTTAAAATAATAAGCGCCAACCAGCAAGTTTCAAACGGAGTTCAAACAACCATCCCAATAAAAATCATAAACGAAGGAGCTTCAGGAACCTTCCAAATCCAGATTTTAAACGCCGACCAAAACATAAACGCAAACCTGAACGAAAACACGTTCAACCTGCTAACCAACGAAATGGAAACCGCCTACCTGACAGTCAAACCAGAAAACATGCAGCCAGGAACCTACCCAATACAAATAGAAATAATACAGGGAAGCCAAGTGGTTTCTCAAACAACAGCCTACGCCACCATAAGCCCGGTTTACAACGCAGTGCTTGCAATGCCAAAAAGCGTTTCCTGCCAAAGCGAAGTCCAAGGAAGCTTGACAAACACAGGCAACGCTGAAGACACCTACACCCTAACTTCAAACGGAGTATTAAACGAAACCACTCTAAACCTGCAGCCAGGAGAAACAGGATTATTCACAATCCAATCAAACAACCAAACCGAAGTAATAGTATACGCCAAAAGCGGAAACGTTCAAGGCAACGCGTCCACCACAATAGACTGCAACAATCTTGTGGAACTGCCTCAAGTGCTTGTAACAAACACCAACAATTACACCCTGCCAAACGTCACCGTAACCGCAACAAACATCCCTGCAAGCTGGGACGTTCTATCCGAACCACCCGTAGACCTGCAGCCAGGAGAAAGCAGAAACTTCACAGTTTACCTAAGGGAAAACACTCCCGCCACAAACGTTCAACCAACAGCGCTTGTTGAAAGCAACGGAAACGTTATAGCTCAAAAACAAATGCCAACCCTAAACGGAAACCTAACAGGCTACTTCACAGGAATACTGGACAACAACCTAATCGCAATAGGAGTCATAGTATTCATAGCAATACTAATAGCAGTCTACTCCACAAGAGCAAAGCTTGAAGAGGTTGAAGAAAACACCTACCAGCAGAAAATCCAGGCGATAAAAAGCCAAATAAACACCTGAAATCAAAAAAACCAAGCACACAATCAGGAAATCGACAAAACAAATTTAGAAACTCAAAGCGAAAAAGTTAAAAACAGCCTAACTTAAATTTTAAATCAATGAAAAACAAAGCTCAGGGTTCCCTGGAATATATCCTGCTAGTCTCATCAGTGCTTTTCTTCATAGTAATCGTGGTCGTAATAATCAAATCAACAGTTCTAGCTCCGGCAGCAAACACCACCCAAAACAGCACCACGAACTACATCGGAATACTCAACAACTTCACAAATACAGGCTGATTGAAATGGCGTGGACAAGAAGAAGCATAATAAAACAGAAAAAAGGAGGGGAGGGAAGCGCCAACATTCTGGCAAACGGGGAAAAAACAATCAAGTACGGAAAAAAGATAACGACCGAAAAAATAAGAAACGCTGCAGAAAGCAACGGACTGGAAATTCAAAAAAGAAAAAACGCCACAATATTCCTTAAAAACAAAAAAGAAGTGGCCAAACTCGTTGACCAAAACCTGCTGATAATAAAAAAAGAAGCCGACTCCAAACTCGCCCTATCACTGGCCGCCGACCTTGAATAAAAATCAACTCTCGTTGCAGTACTGCCTGAACTCGCAGGTAGCGCACTGATAACCCACATTGCACTGAAACGAATTGTTGTAATCTGAGTTTATCCTCCTCGCCACATCAACAAGCTTCTGCCTAACCGACTCCAAAGGCTCCTCCACAGTCTTACCTATTATTTTCCCGCCCTCAACCCGGTATGAAACGGTTTTATCCTTCAAACTCTCAATCTTGAGAATTTTAGGCTCCAAACCCCTCTTCTGAAGAGCGAGCGCGTACAAGCCAAGCTGCATAAGCTGAACTCTGATAAACGGAGGCGACCCGGTTTTATAATCAATGATTTCAACACCGCCGTCAACCCTATCGTAACGGTCTATCCTTCCGGTGAACTTAAAACCATCCAACTCAATCGAAAAGAAATCCTCAGTCTGAATTATGTTTTTAAGAGTGTCCTTGTTCCTTTCCCAAAACACCTTGAGCATTCTCATCACTTCCCTGCGATCGAAATTAAAATTCTTGTTCTCAGCCTCGAACTGCTTTTCAAGCTGTTCAAAACTCGTGAAAATTCTAGCAGTGTTCAAAAGCGAGTGGACAAAAGTTCCAAGAAGCAGCGGCTTGGAAGGCTCTGTCTCAAAGCCAAGCAAATGCTTGAACTCAAAATATTTCGGGCACTTCAAATAACTCTCAATGGAAGAAAAAGAAAGAGAGTTAATCTTCAAACCCCCTTCCTTCACTTCCCTCTCCACTTTCCTAACGCTAACAACCGGCTTAAGCAGTTCGTAATCACCCATCT
This sequence comes from Microcaldota archaeon, assembly GCA_021812145.1. Taxonomy (GTDB): domain Archaea; phylum Micrarchaeota; class Micrarchaeia; order Norongarragalinales; family UBA8480; genus DTNV01. Next base: position 11,185 of record JAKAOM010000019.1, on the reverse strand, counting down.
CCCCCACAAACTTAACCGGCTCCAAATCCCTTGCAGCCTTCAACGGAACGGTTATGAAAAGCTTCCTCCTCGCCCTGGTCATGGCAACGTAGAAAAGCCTTCTCTCCTCCGCCTCCCTCTCCTTTTTCATCGCGTACTTCAAATCGTTATCCCTAGTCATCTTGTAAACGTATTTTTTAGAAAGCACGCTCTTAAGCTGCTCGTGAAATTCAAGAGGAATCAAATCAGACTTGCGATGAGTGGGGAAAAACCCCTCCTTGGTAGCGTTAATAACAAAAACCACGTCAAACTCAAGACCCTTTGCAGCATGAATTGTCATAAGCTTCACATTCTCCCCTGCAGAAGGCTTGCCCTCCACCTCCACGCTCCCATTTTTGGCGATATCAACAAAATCAAGAAAATCCCCCAAACTGTCGCTGCTCTCCTCCTCGAAATTCTTTATGAAAAGCCTGAAATCGTTGAAATCAGACAACGCCCTCCTATCATCCCTTGAAGAATAAACCCTAGTCAAATCAAACTCATCGCACAAACAATCAAGAGTTCCCCCTATCCCTTCAACCCTTATTTTCCTCAACCGCTCCAAAACCCCCTTCAACACATCAACAGAAGGAGATTGAACAAAACCCCCTTCAACAATCTTTGCAAAAGAAACTTTTTTCTTCTTCTTCAAATCAGACAAACTCTTCAGCACGTCCTTCCCAACCCCATTCAACTCAAAAACTTTAAGCAGGGACAATTCTGAAGCAGGGGTAGGCCCACCCAAAAAATGAACCACTTGAAGATAAGAAAGACAATCCTTAACGACCTGAGCGTTCAGCATATCGCTCCCGACCAACTCGAAAGGAATTGAAAGCTTTTCAAGCTCCTTCTTAAGAATAGTCGAATGATGCCTGTACCGGTACAGCACTCCAACCGTGTGAAAATCCTTAAGCTTGGCAATCTCACCAGCCACGTAAGCCGCTTCAGCCTCAAACGAAGCGCACTCCACCACCTTCACACCCTCCCCCTCAAAACTGGAGTGAAGAAGCATTCCAGAACCGTTGTTCTTAATCAAATTAAAAGAAGCCTTAAGTATCTGATTGGTGGAACGATGATTCTCATCCAAAGTCCTCCTCTCAGGATTAAACAAAGATTCAAACAATCCAATATTGTTGTTCTTAGCACCCCTAAAACCATAAATGCTCTGATTAGGATCAGCCACCACTGCAACAGAAGCGTTCCTTCCAACCAACTCTATAAGCCTAAGCTGGTTCGAATCCACATCCTGAAACTCGTCAACGGCAAGGTGAGTGAACCCTACGCTGTTACCGCTCAGAAATTTCACTCCCTCCAGCTGAAGATCCTCGTAATCCAAAAAATTCTCCTCCCTATTGCTAGACTCGTAAATCCTCCAAAAATCAAGAAACTTCCTGTAAGACTCCAGTCTTTTGAAATCCTCGGCGAAAAAATCCATGGACGAAACATCCACTCCAGTCAAACTCTTTACCACGTACTCGTCATAAGCAACCTCCTGGTTTTCAAAACCCTTCTCCAAAAGCTTCTTCTCGATCTCACCTAGCATGGCCCCGTAGGACTCAAGCGTTATCCCGCTGTTCTTGCACTTGCTTATTGTTTTAGCGTAAAGAGGAGCCAAAGCCTTATCCGCGCCCAATCTATGAACCCGGAGAATCTGAAGCGGTTCGGTCAACAACTTGAAATTCCTGCCTCCCTCCTGCAAAACCCGCGAACAAAACCCGTGGAAAGTATCTGCCAAAACCTCAACGCCAGTCTTCTCAGTTATCCTTCTCTTAAGATTTATAGCAGCCTCGTTTGAAAAAGTAAGGCAAAGTATCTTCGAAGGATCCACACCTCCGTCAATCCACTGCTTGACCTGGCCCGAAATCATGGTTGTCTTCCCAGTACCAGCGCCTGCAATTATAAGAATCCTATCCACAATAAATCACTTGTACTCCAGCGCCAATTCAACAGCCCTTCTTAAAAGAACACTGGCAAAACCAACAGGAAACATCAACCCCGCAGCCGCAGCGTGCCCGCCGCCTGTTATCTCAGGATTCTTAAACTCCTCCTTGATTTTGCCAATCACCTCAAAAGACTTGAAGCCCCTTTCAAGAGCTTTTTGATTCGCCCTGAAAGTTATGGAATTATCGGTCCAAAAAAGAAAAACAGCCGGCATGTCCGCAGGATAAACATCCTTCACATAATTTGCTATTACAGCGCGAGTAGGATAACCATTAAGCTCAAGCCTGCAAGAAACAACCTTAATCGCTTTTGACTTGACGTCAAATGAAAGTTTTTTATAAGCCTTCTCAAGCCTATCCCTTGCCTCCAAAGCCAACTCCCCCACACTCTCCTTGCTTTTAAGAGTTTTCTCAAAAACACCAAGAGTGGGCCGCATTGTCGAACGCATGTAATAAACCACGTCAGCCTCTTTCGAATAAGCATCATTCCTGAAAGAACTGTAATCACCCTCCAGGGCAATCTCTGCGAAAAACTTCAAATCAACATTCTCAGGCGACAAACGCTTCATAACCTCAAAGCAAAGAAATCCAGCGCAATAACTTGAACTTTTAGGCGAGTCGCTGAAAAGAAAAGGAGAAACATAATCAACGCTCTTAACCTTCTTCAACGGATGGTGGTCTATAACCAAAACGTTCACTCCCTTGCGAACCAAACTCTGAACCGCGTCATAATTATCCTCCCCGCTCCCCATGTCAGAAAGAACAACCAAATCGTGACTAGAATCCTCAAGCGCATCCTGAATCCGGTAAACCACGTTTCGAGCCTGAATGAAATCTAGGTTAAACTCCACCTCCCGCTCCTTGCAAAACCTCTTCAAGCCCTTCCACAATACCAAACCGCTCATAATCCCGTCAACGTCATCATGATAATTTATGGCAATGCGCTTGCCGCTTAAAACAGCTTTTGAAAGAACCCCTGCCGCCAGCTCAAAAAAAGGAGCCAACTTTCCAGTCATCTCATCCTCAATAATAATATCCGCATTCATTTCAACGCACTACCTTGCTTTAAACAGACAAAATATTTAAACCATCCCACCCCAAACCGCCGGCGTGAGAGAAAAAATCTATAAAAAAAATAACGCAAATCCAAATAAGGAATTTTCAAAGCCCAAAAAAACAATCAAAACCAAAAGATTTAATTAAACTTAACCATAAAAAATAAACTTATGGAGATAGACAAGCAAACAATGAAAAGAATAAGCGAAACCTCGAGAATAAAACTCTCTGAAAAAGAAGAGGAAACGCTGACAAAAGACCTAAACAACATACTTTCGTTCTTCTCTGAAATAAAAAAACTCGAACTCGACAAAGGAGAAGAATACTACATCGGAAGGAAAAAATCAAAACAGAGAAAAGACGAACCTGAAAACAGAAAGGAAGAAAGCGAAGAAATAGTAAAAGCATTCAACTCAGAAGAAGACAGGTACCTCCTAGCTCCAAAAAGCTTGTGATGCAAAAAATGAAGGAAACACACGAAAAACTGCAGAAAGGAATCCTAAAACCCTCGGAAAACCTAGAACTCAAAATAAAAAAAATAGAGGAAAACGAGGGAAAAATCCACGCGTTCATCAACATTTACCTGGAGGAAGCCAGAAAAAGGGCCGAAGAACTAGATAAAAAAGAAAAAAAAGGAAAACTATACGGACTAGTAATAGCAGTCAAAGACAACATCGCAGTCAAGGGAATGAAAATGACCTGCGCTTCAAAAATGCTTGAAAACTACCTCCCACCATACAACGCAAGCGTTATTGAAAAAATAATAGAAGAAGACGGGATAATAATAGGAAAAACAAACATGGACGAGTTCGCCTGCGGCAGCGACACAACGCACAGCGCTTTTCAAACAACCAGAAACCCCACAGACTTGAACAAAGTGCCAGGAGGAAGCAGCGGAGGAAGCGCGGCGGCAGTAAAGGCAGGATTCTGCGACCTCGCACTGGGAAGCGACACAGGCGGAAGCATAAGATGCCCGGCAAGCTTCTGCAAAACGTTCGGATTCAAACCAAGCTACGGAAGCATTTCAAGATACGGGCTAGCCGACATGGCAATGAGCCTCGACCAAATAGGCGTCTTCTCAGAAGACGTTTACGGAATCCAACTGCTATTCAACATCATAAAAGGAGACGACGCCAGGGACGCCGTAACAACAACCCAAAAACAATCAACAACAAAAAACAAGGTTGCAATAGTAAAAGAATTTTTCGAAAACTGCGACAAAAAAATAGAGGAAAGCGTTAGAGAAAAAATAAAAAAACTAAACGCAGAAGAAATATCCATCCCCTCACTCAAATACGCGCTTCCAACCTATTATTTGTTGGTATACAGTGAGTTCGCATCCACCATGCAAAAATACGACGGCCTGAAGTACGGAAGCAAGGGAAAACCAGGAGACCTTACTGAAACAGTAAGCAGCGCAAGAAGCGAAAACTTCGGACTGGAAGTAAAAAGAAGAATCCTCCTAGGAACGTACATAACCAGCAAGGACTACCGGGAAGCATGGTACGTGACAACTCTTAAAGCAAGAAGCGCGATAAAAAGCGAAATAGAGGAAAAACTCAAAGAGTACGACTACCTCCTAGGCCCAACCATGCCAATGGAAGCCTGGAACATAGGGGAAAAAGGAGAGCCAACCCAAATGTACGCGGCAGACATTCTAACCGTTCCAATAAACATAGCAGGGCTAAGCGCGATAAGCATCCCCCTCAAAAACGGAGGGCTGCAAGTAATCGCAAGCCAGGGTGACGACGACAAACTCCTGAAATTCGCAGAAGGTCTTGAAAAATGAAAACAATAATAGGACTTGAAATTCACGTTCAACTAAGAACAGAAAGCAAACTATTCTGCAACTGCAAAACAAACTACCTGAAAGCGCAGACAAACGAAAACACTTGCGTGGTATGCACAGCTCACCCCGGATCCAAACCCTACTTCATAAACGAAAAGGCTATAAAAAACGCGGTTAAAATAGCGGCCGCGCTGAACTGCGAAATAAACGAAGAGATAATAATGCAGAGAAAGCACTACTTTTACCCTGACCTTCCAAACGGATTCCAGAGAACAAGCAAACCCCTAGGTGTGAACGGAACGCTTGAAGGAGTCACCATAAGAGAAGTGCATGTTGAGGAAGACCCGGGAAGGTACGACTTGAAAACAGGAAAAACAGACTACAACCGGTGCGGAATACCTCTAATCGAAATAGTAACAGAACCGGAAATAAAAGACTCGGAGCATGCAAAAAAATTCCTGGAAGAACTGCAGCTAATCCTAGCCTACCTCGAAGTTTCAAGAGAAGAGCCGGGAAGCTCAAGAGTCGACGCTAACCTATCAATAGAAGGCCACCCAAGAATTGAAGTAAAAAACATAAACTCTTTCAAGGGAGTGTACACCGCGCTTGAATACGAAGAAAGAAGGCAGAAAAAACTAATCCAGGAAAACACCCCCTACGGACAGGAAACAAGACACTTCGACGAAGAAAAGGGAACCACCACCAGCATGAGAAAAAAAGAAACCCTGGAAGACTACCGATACTCGCCAGACCCGGACGTCCCGCCAATCGCAATTGAAAAAAACACGGAAATACCAGAACTTCCAAAACCGAAAAGGGAAAGAATGGAAAAACAATACGCTCTAACCAAAGAAGACGCAGAAACAATAACAAGCGAGAAAAAAATGGCAGACGCTTTCGAAAAAATAGCAGGGCATTCAAACGCAAAGGAACTTGCTAAGCTTTTCAAGGGAATACTTAAAAAACAATTAAACTACCGCGGAATCAAATACCAGGAAAAACTCACTCCTGAAATAGAATGGATTGCAAAAAACCTGGAGCAAAACAAAATAACCGAAAAATCAGCCGAGGCAATACTAATAGAAGCCATAGACGGCGGCAAAAGCGCTGAAAACTACGCAAAAGAACAAAACCTGCTAGGAGTCGAAACTAATATCCAGGGACTGATTGAAAAAACAATAAAGGAAAACCCCAAGGCAGTCGAAGACTACAAAAAAGGAGAGGAGAAAGCGCTCAACTACCTTATAGGAAAAATAATGAAAGAAACCAAAGGCAAAGCTGACAAAAAGACAATACTCAAAACCCTAGAGGAGAAAATCTAAAAAAAAATCACTCCTGCTCAAGCTCCTTAAGCCACTTGAAAGTATGAAAAGCCTTGTCAAGCTGAAGAAGCGCGTAGCCAAGCACTATGAAGGAAAGTATTTCAAAAATGCCAATTTCGAAAGCCAGGTCAACTCCAACATCGGTAACAACCCTGGCGGCAAGGCTTATTGAAAAAAGCAAAACACCCAAATCCATCAATTCAAGCGTGAACGCGAAACTGGAATGCCTGAACTTCATGAAAAGCCTCGACATTACCACTATTCCCAAAAATAATAATACGAAAGAAACAAGATCAAAAATTAAAACTAAATCCAAATTCAAAATCACCTTTGAATCAATAACCTGAAATTAAAAAAGTTAAACTTCTTTATAAAGGTTGTTGTTCAACACCCACAGCTTAAACCGTAACGCGAAACTTCAAGCAAATCATTAAAAAAAACAAAATAAAAAAAAGTTGAAAAGCAAATGTTTTAAATCAATAGCACTTAATAAATTTTCATGAAGCACATGCTACTTCTTGTTTTAACCATCGCCTCACTTTCAGGCGCAGCATGCGTGGTTGGAGCCGGAATATACACCCCCCAAAACCTCAAAAGCTACACTACAAACAGCACGATGACAATCAACCTTACAGTCTACGACGCTGAAACAGGAATAACACTTCCAAACGCGGTTGTAAACGCCAGCTTCTACTCAAACGGAGTGCTGGAACAAAACGGCATAATCCCCTACAACGCCGGATTCTTCAACTCAACATTCACACCTCAAACAAACGGACCGTACGAAGCAATTTTCAACATTTCAAATTCAACTTGTGCAAATCTTTCAGAGCAGGTAAACTTTCTGGTCTTCGGAACTAAAACAGTAAGCGTGCCTGAAACAAACATCTACGTAATAATATCAATGTTCATTCTAGCGGTGGGATACTTTAAATGGAAACATGGAACGAAAAACACTCCCCTAAAAAAATAGCTGAAATAGCGGGAAATGAAAATGTCAAGGAGGAAACAATCCTGTGGATTAGAGACGTCTCTAAAGGAAAAACAAAACCGCTGATGCTTTTCGGACCAACCGGTTCTGGAAAAACAGCTCTTACAAAAGCGATAGCAGAAGAAAAAAACTGGAGCTTGGTTGAATTCAGCGCCCACGACTTCTACGATGAAAGCAAAGTCAAAAACGCGCTTTCAAGCGCAACGCAAAAAGGACTGTTCGGAACAAACCTAACGGTAATAGACAACATAAGCGAGGAAACAGAGGGAAAAATAATAACAAAAATAGCAGAAGTTACGAGAAAAGCAACCGAACCGCTAATTCTAGTGCTGGACAATCCTTGGACTCAGAAATTCATAGGGTTGAGGCTCGGATGCAAAATGGTGGAATTCAAAAAAATAAACTCTGCAGACGTAAAAACAACGCTGAAAAACATAAGCGAAGAGGAAGGAGTAGAACTCAAGGCAGAAAGCTTTTCCGGCGATTTAAGAAGCGAAATAAACAACCTGCAAGCGGGAGTGTCAACAGACAACCGCGACAGGACTGTAGTGGTTTTCGACGCTGTAAGAAAAATATTCAACTCAAACCTTTCAGAATCTTTGAAGGCGGTTGACGGAAGCGGATTGGACCTGGATTTCTTCATAAAATGGGTTGATGAAAACATTCCGGTCGAATACGAGGACAAAAAGGAAGTGGCCGAAGCCTACGACTGGCTGTCAAAAGGAGACGTTTTCAACGGAAACAAAAGCCGAGGGTTAACCTTATACTACAAAATAGTTTCAATAGGAGGAGTCAACGCAAGCAAAAAAACCAACTACAGAAAATTCGTCAAATACTCCTTCCCCGAAGTTATAAGAAGACTCTCAGAATCAAAGAAAAGAAGGGAGGCGGTCAAGAAAATCTCAAGCGAAGTCGCCGCCAGATTCCACTGCTCTACAAACTACGCGAAAACAAGCATAATCCCCTACCTGCAACCAATAGAAGAATTCAAAAAAACCTTCAACATTCAATCAATCGAAAGCTTGTAAACAAGAAAACCCGCAATTATAAGCAAAACAACCGCTATAATGTAGTAGTTAAACTCCAAGGCCTGCTGAGTGAAAAAATTAGAAACTTCGGTGCTTAAACTCTCCTCCTGATTGAACGAAACCTTGAAAAAACCAACCAACGGGCCAGTCCAAACAACAGAACTGGACGACTCAACAGACGGAGGTGGAGAAATCGAATTGAAATAATCTCCAGAAGGAATGGTCAGAGAAAACGTGGTTGACTGGGGAATGTAAAACTGGCCAGGCGAAGGGCTGGTGAAAGCCAACGAAGAAGAATTCAAGGAATACTGAACGGTCCTGCTTGAAACCCTGACATCCTGCAGAACACTCAACGGAACGTCATAGGTTATTATAATCTCCCCGGCAGGCATGCCAAGAGAAAAATACCTCTCCATAGTGATTTTAGTGGAGTTTTGAATTATGGGAGAAAAGAAATACTTGACGTCAGGACTGAAGCTAGTCAACTGAAGAATGGTATTGGAACCAGTCATTTGAGCCGCGCCGAAATCGTTCTGATCCGCAGTAGTGTCAAGAAGAATAATCAAGTCCTGCTCCACGTGAATATAACTCTGCTGAACCGTCGCGTTCACATTCAGGGAATAAAAACTAAAAGCCCTTGAAAAACCAAGAAGCAAAAGCAGAGAAAGAACAAAAACTTTATTCATGAATTAAATCTTGCGATGAATTCCTTTAAAAAGTTTGTTTTCAATCATTTTTTGAAGCTAATCCTCCCCTCCATATCCTTCCTTGCAAGAATAACCACCTTGGAAGGCTCGTGCACAAAAACCCTCTCAAAAGAAGTGAGCTTTCGAAGCTGTTCGGCGAAATCGTTAATCTCAAAAAAAGACGGCTCCTGACCGGGAGACATTCTCCTCCTTGAAGAACCCAAAGGAAACCACGCCTTAACCTCCACAAAACCGGGCTGAAACTTGTCTATAACCGCAGCGAATTTCTCCGGATTCCTGAGATTCAAACCCCTTGCAAGAGTCATCCTGAAAACACTCCTATTGAAATTCTCAAGGAGCGAAGCGCTTTCAAGAAAACTATCCCAAGCGCCGGCAGACTTGTTGTTTGAAATCAAAGCAAAACTTTCAGCGCTCCAAGCATTGAAAGAAAGATAAAACTGCGTAGGCTGACTTGAAGCCAACTTTTCAACCATTGCCGGCTGAAGCCCGTTAGAAACCACAAAACTGGAATAGTTTTTGTTAATCTCCCTCACCAATTCAGGAAGCAAAGGGTAAAGCGTAGGCTCGCCCATAAGCGAAATTGAAAAATGCCTAGGGCTTTGAGCCTCCAACCATTTATTAATAACGGTATTAGGAGAACCTTTCAAACCCTGAAGAAGATAATTCTGAGCTTTAACACTCTCCCTAACAATAGTTTCAGGATCCTCCCACTCCCTCATCTGCTTCTTGAACCTCCCAACCTCCCTCCAACAGTAAACGCAATTATTGCTGCAATACTCCGCGTTGGGAGTCATCTGAACGCATTGAGCCGAGTTAACGCCGTAAGCCTGCTTGTAGCACAAACCCCCACCCTTAATCGCCTTCCTAGTCCAATAGCAAACTTTCACAGCTGCCTGCTTCTTGCCCCCGACGAAAGCGTAACCCGCATCCCTTAGAGGAACCAACCTCTCCGGAAGGTTTTTTTTGTAGAATTCAACCTGCCTTAACTTCATTTTCCCTTCAAACTTTTCCCATAAGAAGCTTTAACTCCTGAACATGCTCCATCTCATCAATAATAACATGCTCAAGCTCGTGAAGAATATAGAAATCCTCATATTCCAAACCCTTGCAGTTTTTAAGAGAGCCTAATATCTTCTTGTAAAAATCAATAGCTTCCTTCTCGGCCTTCAAATTGACTTCAAGAATCTCCTTCACCGACTTTACGCTATAAGTTTTGGCAACGCCGGTGGAAGGAACCCCCCCAAGCATTGAAATAATGCTCCTGAACTTTTCAGCATGCTTCTCCTCATCCCCGCTTATCTCCTTCAACCTGCTCATAACCGGCTCTGCATTCAAACCCCTTATAACTTCAGCATGGCTCAAATACTGAATCTTAGCTGCGTGCTCCAACTCCAAAGCCTGATTAAACTGACTTATCAAGTCCTTGTTCATTTTCAACACCTCTATATTTTTTCAAGATAACCCACCACGTCGTTTATAACAAAACTCGGCGTGCTGGTGCCCGCAGTAACGCCAACCGTCTTAGCCCCTTTGAACCATTCCGGCTTAATCTCGTCAACGCTTTCAATATGATAAGTCGGCTTTATAGTAGCGCAAAGCTCTGCAAGCCTCTTGGTATTGCTGCTGTTCTTGCCTCCCACCACAATCATGACATCGCTCTCCCTAGCTATTTTAACGGCGGAAGGATGGTGCTGCTTTGTTGGATTGCAGATAGTGTTGAAAATCCTCAACTCCACCCCCTTCTCAAAAATCTTCCTTACAATCCCCTCCACCTTGGCAGGAAGCATGGTCGTTTGAACAACAACGCCTATCTTCTGGCTGCTGAAAGGAAGTTTCTCAGCCTGCTCCTCGCTTTCAATAATCTCAGCCTCGTCATTAGCATAACCCTTAACGCCAATCGCTTCAGGATGATTATTCTCCCCTATAATCAGAACCTTGTACTTTTCATCATAAAGCTGCTTCGCGTAATTCTGCTCAAGCTTGACAAGAGGACACGTCGCGTCAATAACCTTAAGATCCTTCCTGGCGATAGCTGCGTTCAAAACCTTAGGCGTAACGCCATGCGCCCTTATTATCAACACGCCCGGCTTCGCATCAGAAACAGTCTCCACTGTTTTAACACCAGCCTTTTCAAAAACAGCCACCTGCTGCGGGTTGTGAACAATAGGGCCTAAAATTTGAATGTTTTCCGACTTGCTGTCAATCTCCTTGTTAACAATAGAAACCGCGTTTTGAACTCCAAAGCAAAACCCCATAAATTCAGCCTGAAGAACTTTCAAACACAAAACACCAATAATTTTAACTCTTTAAAGTTATTTAACCCTTCTTATAACC
>JAKAOM010000018.1 GCA_021812145.1 Microcaldota archaeon | reverse complement strand
TATGTCATTCTTGTCAACGCCTGGCATTTCAATGCTTGCAGAAATGTTTTTACCCTCGTCTTTTATTTCTATTGCAGGGGTTTTGACTGATCCTTCAAGAAGTCTTGGCATTCTCATTGAAAGGAATGGCCTGGCAAAAAAATCGTCAAAGTTATCAAAAAAATTTTCTTCCTTTTTTTTAGGCAAACTAGTCATTTTTAAACCACCTTTTGAAAAAATTTATTTTATTTTTAAACATACATATTTAAATACTTTTTGATTTAAAATTATTAAAAATAAACAAAGTTATTTGAACAAGTTTAGTTTTTTTTGTTTAAACTTTTTGTTTTTTGAACAAAGTGAAAAGAAAATGAGACCCTATTCCAAACTAACAATAAAAAAAATAGATGTTCCTGAAAAAAACGAGCTTGAAGAACAGATTAGATGGTTTGCCGAATGTTTTGATCTTGACAATGAAATTTTCAAGGAATTATTCGAAAAGGGAAAGAATGGGTTGAGAACTTCAAATATAGCTTCAAAAACAAGCAGGAGCAAGAGTACGGTGTTGTACAAACTTAACAAATTAATGGATACGGGCATAGTAGTCAAGAAAGGCACGATGTATTATTTAAGAAGCAACAGTTTTGAACGAAGCATTGAAGAGGTAGAAGAAGATGTTGAAAGAATGTTCAAAAGAATGAAGGAAATAGCAAAAAACATAGACGAGCAGAAAGGGAGGGAAATAAAGATAAACTGATTTCAAGTTTTATTGAGGAATAACTCCTATAACAGGAAAAACCCTTGAAATTTAATAATAGAGAATTTTTAACTATTCTAATCCAAACCAAAAGTTTATAAGTATAATCATCATTATACTTATCATGATTATAGAACGACCTAGACTTGTTAAAAGAATCAACGAAGCAAGAAAATGGGTTATGGTTTACGGAAGGAGAAAAACAGGGAAATCTTTCATCGTGGAAAACTTCATCAAGTGGGATGATTACTTTTTTGTTAAAAGAGATCGGACAATAATCTCGAAAAAAGGCAATAAAATCATAAACAGAGAAACATTTCTCGAATTGATGTCAAGGGGTTTAAACGAAGAAAGAACCATAGTGGTTGACGAGTTCCACAGACTAGGCAATGATTTTTTTGATTTTCTTCATTCAATGAAAAAGAGCGGTAGGCTGATTCTCATATCATCAACACTTTACCTTTCAAAGAAACTTTTTGACAGCCGCTCGCCGCTGCTTGGGTTTTTCGCAGAAGTTCCGGTTTGGTCAATAGACATAGAAGACAGCATTTCCGCATTGATAAAATACCATCTAGACAATAAAACCCTGCTTGAAATGGGCGTTATTCTGACAGAGCCTATCGCCATAGATTATTTTGAAGAGAACAAAAACCCAAGAAGCGTATTTGCAAATATAATCCTGAATTCTGCGAAAACAATTCCCTCATTGATTGGAGAAATCTTCGCTGAAGAGGAAAGAAGCGTTTCAGCAGTTTACGAAGGGATTCTAAGAGCCATAGCCAACGGAGATATTGTATCAGGAGAGATAACAAGCTACCTTTTCTCCAGAAAACTCATAAACAAGGACGACCCCAGCCTTATTCAGCAGTACTTGAACAATCTTGTTGATTTCGGGGTAATCAAAAGAATAAAAGTGTTTGGAAAAAACAAATTCGTATACAAACATCAATCACCCCTTGCTAGGATTTTTTACTATTCGGACGAGAAATACAATATTTCAGAAAGAAATCCTACAGAAGAAGAGATTGAAGCGATTGTTGCAGAAATGATGCCTAAAATCATAGAGGACTGCGTTAGAGAGCTTATAGCTAGAAAGCGCGGCTTGACCGAAAGCATTGTTGAGGCGAGCGATTATGATGTTGACGCCTACCTGCTTAAATTCAAAAAGCCAAAAATTGCGGTAGAAGTAAAGTGGAAAAAAGTCAATTTAAAAGACCTTGAAAAAGCCGAAACAACCCTTCAAAAAGTGGAAGCCGAAGAAAAGCTTCTTTTCATACCTGATAAAAAAAAATTCAACTACAAGACCAAACTTGAAATAACCGACATTCTAGACTTTGCTTGAAACAGTGGGATTCGTTTTGAAAATTATTATGAACTAACTCCTATAACAGGAAAAACCCTTAGGATCTGATCGTCAGAAACCAGCACTAAAACAGAAGAGCTTGTTTCCGATGAATTGAAAGTAATAGTGTAAACAGGGAAAGACAACACAGCAAGATTGCCGTAAATAACCGGCTGCTGTAGTTGAAGAGTGTTGAAATAACTCTGATTAATAATCTCAACGCTTCCCACGCTTCCGTTGTACTGCTTCATGTAGCTTTGAACGTCGGGATCGCCTTCCGCGGTTAAAATTTGCTTCTGGCTCAACTGAATGGCTGATTGCGTGGGTTGGACTGGATTGTTGAAAAGAAGGAAAACCAAGCTTAAAGCAACTATAATAATCAAGAAGATAATAAGGTACTGCATCTGCCTCCGGTTCATTGATTAAGTTTGAAAGCGATAAGTTTAAATTACTATTTTTCAAAACTTAAAAATATGTCAAAGCCCACCGCATTCGCGTTTTTCGGAATATCGCTTCTACTGCTTTCAGGGGGTTTGATAACTCTTTTCAATCCGCCGTCAGCTATTAACATTTTCTTCCTAGGTTATCTGTTTGGTCTTATGTTTTTTTTAGGCCTTGGCTTTTCATTGCTTTCTTCAACTTTAACCACTCTATCCTACCCTCTTCATTTTGCATCCTTCACCTCAAATTCGTTAAAGCTTGCGGGAATAGGTTTTGCCGGCTGCGCCCTTGGTTTTCTTTTTTCATTTGCGTTCAACCTTGAAAGCGTTTTTTCAATTATTCTTATTTTGCTTGCCGCGCTTTTTTTCGGAACTTCCTACAATCTTTTTACCACTGCCTTCGGTTTGAAAAAAAGCGAGATTTACAATCTTGATGTAGAATTGGTTAAAAGGAGGGTTTAAAACAAACCTTTTTTAACTCAGGAATATACTAATTAATTAAATGAAAAAATTTCTGTCTTTCATTAAAAATTATAACGAGTCAAAGCTTTTTTTAAAGCCGCATAAACTAATTAAAAGTCAGCAGCCATATTTGGACGCTGAAATGAAGGATAAAACGAATTATTATAAAGATATATCATCCTATAAAACGCCTGTATTCAAAATATCGCTTAAAATTCCCGGCAATTACCTTGAAGAGATTAAGACAATCCCTGGTTTTGAAAAAATAGATGAAGAAGTTGAAAGTCTAAAGCAAAAAGCTAGGGAAAACAAGGTTGAAATACAGACAAATAAGGATGGGGGAGTTGAATTTTACAGAAAGTTATATTATGCTGATATTATAGACAAATCAACCGCCAAAGACGCGTTAAGACTTAGCGAACTTGCAATTCAGAAAAAATACATAGAAAATAACATAAAGCAGAAAAAGCTTAATCCTCAGATAAGACGTTTCCTTCAAGACGAATTCTATTCAAAGCATAAAGAGATAAGCAATATTCTGGATAAAATTATAAATCAAAGGCCTAAAACAGAAAGGGTTAAGCCAGATTTGAAAATAGTATAGAGTGGAAACCACTTGATTAGTTCATAGTGAATTACTGTTTTTTAAGCCTCCAAGCCTGAATAATGCCGTTCCATTCTGAGCCTATATGCTTGAAAGCCTCGCCGAATCTTGTTGAAAGCTTCAAATTCATTTCATGTCGTTTATCTTTGTCAGTCTGGCCTGTCGGGTTGGACCTTTCTCTTGCAATCATACCTGAACTTACAAGTCTTGGAATCACCAGGTTTCGCAGAGTGCTTTCTGATATTTTATTGTTTTCAATCCAAGCGCTCAACTCTTCACCGCTTGCCTCTCCCTTCTCTCCGAGAAGTTTTACAAGTTTAACCGCCATTTCATACTGGGTTTTCTTGTACTGGGGAGGAAAGATTAGTTTGAGAATGTCCTCAAATTCCCATCTTGCCTCCAAGCTCATTGGAAGTTTTGAATAAACGAAGAAAACGCTTTCCTTCGAAGGTATGCCTCTTGTCGCCGGGCCTTCAGCAGGATTTGTCTTTTCCAAACCTTCAGTTTCCATTATTTATCAAAAATAAGTTAGCATAGACTGGTTTTTAACTTTTTTCACTCAGTTATGCGGTAAATACATTTTCAAAGAGAGTTTTAACGAATGTTTAAAATATAACGAATGTTTGAAATAAAAAGCTTGAACGTTTAGCGAATCATGTAATACGGCAAAATCAAGCAAAGTGTTAAAAAGACGTGGCGGTTTAAAATTCATTTGAGTTTTAATCATGCACTGGTTTTTAAAGGCAAAAATTGCTATTTTCGCTTTGACTTTTACTATTTTAGCGATTCATTCAAGCGCTCTTCAATATGCGGTTAATTTCGACAATTATTCTTATTTTTACGCTTCAGCTCCTTCTTTTGGAAATGTTTCCAATGGTTATTCAATTGTTTTCTGGTTTAAAACTAGCGTTCCGAGTGGTATTATGTTTGATAATCAGCTTGTAAACACGACTGATTATAATGCTGGAAATACGGCGTATGATAATTATTTTGGGTGGTATGGCGGTAATTTGACTTTTGGCGTTTGGAATGGAAGCAAGGTTTATATTTCATCTTCATCCTCCTATGCAGATGACAAGTGGCATTTAGCGGCAGGTATGATTAATTCAACGGGAAGTTTTCTGTTTGTGGATGGCAGTTTGGTTGGTCAGAGTGGTGGAGTTAATTCTTCCAACGTTCAGAATTTCTCTGGTTATGCGATGGTTGGTGGTGGTGCTCAGACTGGTGGTCAAGGTCAGATTTGGAGTTTTGCTGGGTCTAGGTATAACAATACTTTTTTTGGTTCTATAACTGATGTTCAGGTTTATAATTCAAGTTTGACTTCAGCGCAAATTTCTGGTTTGTATAATGATTTTTGGCTTCCACCCTACAATGGTGTTGCTGGTTCTTGGCTTGGAAACGGAGATGCCACTTCAAATTTGACTGGCGGTATTGTTGATGGCAGTGGTTTTGGCAATAATGGTACTTTGATGAATTATTCCACTCTTTCTTCAGCTAGTTCTAGTATTATAAGCGCTTTTCCTGTGCTTCCTTTGATTAGTCTTGTCAACCCACAAAATAATTCGTATTTTAATTACACTTCAAATACGTTCACCTTCAACTACACTTCACCTGCTTCTTCAACCGCCAACTGCTCGCTTTACTTAAACGGGTTTTTTAACCAAACCAATTCAACAACGCTAAACAACACAAACACCGATTTCAACGTGAACGGTTTAGCGCAGGGGGTTTACAATTGGAGCGTAAGCTGCAACGATTCTTATGGAAACTACAACAGTTCAGCAAATCAAACGCTTACAATAATAACCACTCCTCCAGCAGTGAATACTGTAAGTCCTGCGAACAATACTACAAGCCAGTCAAGTTCAGTTACTATTGTTTTCAACTATACTTCACCTTTATCGCCAACCGCGAATTGTTCCTTTTATGTATACTCTGAAACTTATAGCGTTTGGGCTTTGGATGGGGGTAATTCAAGCGTTCTAAATAATACTAATACTTCAATTTTCACAGATCCGAGCGTTCCGCCAGGGGTTTACCCTTGGGAGGTTAACTGCACTGATCTTGCCGGGAATGAAAACTCTACTGGAGTGAATATTTACACGGTAGTCTCTCCAATAACTGTTAATTTAACAAGTCCTGCGAACAACAGTGTTCAACCGTATCCGGGGCAGTTTTATTTCAACGTTACAGGCTCAAATTCAGCGTATGACTGCAATCTTTACATAAATAGCACTCCTTCGGGGGAGAATTCAGCGGTTCCAAACAACACGAACACTGGAATTAGTTCAAACCAAACATTAAGCAACGGTTTTTACGAGTGGTTTGTTAACTGCAGTGCTGGCGGTTTCAGCGGTGTTTCTCAAGCTTTTTACGTTACGTTTTCAAACATTGTTAATCAGCTTAACTTGATGGAGATAATTCCAAACCCTAGCATTAAAATTTACTCAGCTGACAACAACGTTTCTTTTTCTCTTCAAGTTTTCAATCCAGGAAATCAACCGGAAACTGCAATTCCTTCAATAACAACAAGCAATGGAGGAATTTTTTCATGCCCTCAAACGACTGTTCCACTTCAGTCTTTTGCAACGGTAGCTTGTACTGGTAATGTGAGTATGAACGTTTCTGAAGTGGTTGTGAACGCTTCAATTTCTCCGGTCGGAAACGGGGTTTCAAGCAAGTCTATTACGCTTTATTCTAACGCTACCTTCACAAAAGGAGTTTCAGTCCCTGACTCGAGTATTATAGTTATTCTAGCATTTGCCTTTGTTTCATTTTTTGTTATTAAAAAACGCGTTAAATAAGAATTATGATCTTTTTATATGGTGAAGTCTATTTTTGACTTTTTCATTAGATCAACAACGTCATTTTTAACGTTAATCTTATCTATCAAGGCTTTTTTGAATAAAACGGCGACTTCTTTCATTTCTGACTCTTTAAATCCTCTTCTTGTGAGCTCTTGAACACCTATTCTTAAGCCTGAAGGGTTGTCTGAATTCTCGTTTAAATTCTCCTTAGGAAGCGAGTTTTTGTTCACTATAATGTTGCTTTCCTCCAGTTTTTTAGCGCAAGCTTTGCCTCTGCCCTGCTTTGTGACGTCAACCGCAACCTGGTGGCTTTCAGTAAACCCGAAATCCTCTGCTTCAACGTCAAAACCCTGTTCGTTCAAACCCTGTGCAAGCGCTTTAGCGTTTCTTATTGTCTGCTTTGCATAATCCTTCCCGTGCTTCTTGAATTCAAGCAGAGCTATTCCAAGCGCTGGAATGCGGTGCAGGTGGTGGTTGCTTGACACTCCTGGAAAAACGTTTTTTCTGAACATTACTATTTCCTCGTCGTTTAGTTTGTCGCTGAACGCTATCAACCCTCCTTGGGGACCGAAGAAGGTTTTGTGGGTGCTTGAAGTCATTAAATCAGCTCCTTCCTTTAAAGGCTGTTGGAACTCGCCGCCTGCAACCAATCCTAAAACGTGGGCCGCATCATATAAAACCTTGAAATCTTCCTGCGCTCCCAGCTCGCTCAGTTCTTTAACCGGCTGGGGAAAGAGGAACAGGCTGCATCCGAGTATTATCATGCTTAAGCGCGTGAAAGCGCTCTCGTTTATGTTTTTGACGAGTTTTTTTGTTTCGTCCACGTCTATATGGTACCCGTCTTCTGTTGTCGGGAATGGGTTTATCCTGTTTTGAAGCAGTCCTGCTGCTCCCATCATGTTGTGAGATAAGTGCCCTCCGTTGGGAATGGTGCTTGAGATTATGGAATCGCCTGGTTTTGAAAGCATGGAAATCGCTGCGATGTTAGCCACAGTCCCGCTTATTAGCCTGACGTCCACTTCTTTTGCGTTAAACGTTTCCCTTGCAAGGTCTTTAACGAATTTTTCTATCTCGTCAAAATATTTCGTTCCTTGATAATACCTTGAAAATGGATCTCCTTCAGCGTAGCGGTGGTAGAAATCGCTTACGTAAACGCTGTCAAGAAGCGGGGATGTTACGTTTTCGCTTGCAATCATGTTGAGGCATGAACTTCTCCAGTCCGCGCTCTGCTTAACCTTGTCGATTATGAATTTTTTTGCCTCTTCTGCGTCCATTTAATTTACTTTTTTATTTGGGAAGATTATTAAATCATTTCATTAACGCGGACGGTTTTTTGCCAGGTTTCATTCAAGTTCTATTTCAACAGGCCCAATCCACCCTGCGAAAACATTGTAAAACCAAGCTCCAGCAGCTCCCGCTATGAATAAGATCATTCCATAGAAAAGCGGGACTATTATTATGGCTAGAATTCCAAGCCCGGCGAACATTCCCGCGCTTTTCATTGGAAGCACTGCCAGAAAAAGTGAAAACAAGGCGATAAAAAATCCTATAACAAATCCTATAATCACTCCTATCGCACCGTAGAACTTTGCAACGCTTAAAACACCTATTCTTTTAAGTTTCATCAAACCCATTTCAAACCACCTTTTTTGATTTTAATTTCAAAGTAATTTTAACTGCGTGCGTTGGGCGTATTTTTCTTTCTGAAATAACCTTCCCTGAAATTTTGAATGTCCGCGTCGTTAGCTCCCTCACGCCTAGCTTGATATTCAAAAGAATTAATCTCTTTTCTAATATTTACCGGTTGAAGATTTTGAATCAGTGATTTTTCCAGGTCAACAGCAACGATTTTAGGATTTGATTTCATTTTTATGAGAAGGTTTCTGGGTGCCAAATCTCCATGGTAAAAACCTTTTTCATGCCAGGACCTCAGAGTCGACCCAACCAATTTGAACAGACTTTCCCTTTCTTTAGGCTTTATTTTATAAAAATTAACGTCAAGCAGTGGAATGGAATTACGCTCAACAAGAGTGTACACATACCCTCCTTTTCCATCGTTTTTTTTAAGCGCAAGCGGCTTGACGCTTATGCCCATTTTGTACGCTTCAACAAGTTTGTTGAATTCGTATTTTGCCTTGTCAAATTTGGCGTGTCTCTTGACAACAATGTAATAATTGCCCTTAATCAAGGTATTATCGGTTGAAAGTTTTACGGAAAATGCTCTCTCATTAGGAGTTGAAAAAGGAAAAATAAGCTCGTCTTGGTTTTTTTCAAACTTTGATGGAATCCAAACGTGCTTTGAAAGTATATCCTCGCTTTTTTTATCAGCGTATACTATCTCAGGTTGTTTCATTTCGCTTTTCTTATTGAACCTTTCATTGTTTTTAACCTTTCCATTATAAAGAATTTTTGACAAAAACTAGCGAGTTTAAAGGGTAATACACTTATTTTTCATAATTGCACAAAATCAAAATAAAATCAAAACATTAATAAGCAATAAAAAACACTAACAATCAACAATAAAATAAGTAAAAACCCTAATTTTTTTCTATTATCGCCTGATAATCTAAAAGAAATGGGATTTTTGGATTAGAAAGGTGAAATAAAATAATGGAATTCAGAGAAATGAGCATCAGCTCAAAAACAATATCCGCTCTTAACGAAATGCATTTTTATAATGCCACCGAAGTGCAGGAGAAAACCCTTCCTCTTATACTAGCTGGAAAAGAAGTAGTGGTTCGAAGCCAGACTGGAACTGGAAAAACTGCAGTATTCGGTATAGCGATGGTTGAGGCAATAGCAAAAGACAGAAATGTAAAAGGGCTTGTTTTGTCTCCAACAAGGGAATTGGCAATGCAAATAACAAAGGAATTGAGACTTATAGGAAAAAACCATGATTTGAAAATATTTTCTATTTACGGAGGGCAGGGGATGAGAGAGCAGATAGATGTTTTGAGAAAGAATTATGATATTATAGTTGCAACGCCTGGAAGACTGCTTGACCATGCAAGAAGGGGAACAATACGTCTTGAAAAGTTCAACTACGTAGTATTGGACGAAGCCGATAACATGCTTGACATAGGATTCAAGCCGGACATAGACAAAATAATGGCAGGAATACCTAGAAAGAATCAGGTTTTGCTATTTTCAGCTACAATAAACGAAGATATAAAATCAATAGCAAGGAACTACATGCGCAACCCTGAAACAATAGAGGTAGGGCAGAAGGGAAAAGTGGAAAAGATAGAGGAGGAATTCATAAACATCAAAAGAGCGGATAAAATAAAAAAACTTGTTGAGATTCTCTCGCAGGATGACGTCACAAAAGCCATTGTTTTCGTAGCGTCTAAACGAGGGGTTGAGTACGTAACTCAGAAAATAAACGACAAGGGGATTCCAGCGCAGTACACTCACGGAGGCAAAACTCAAAATCAAAGGGAGAGAATAATGCGCGATTTCAAGCAGGGAAAATTCAGAATTTTGGTAGCTACGGACGTTATGGCCAGGGGAATTCACGTCGAGGGCATTTCCCATATTATAAATTATGATAAAGCAAACACTCTTGAAATACATACTCACAGGATTGGAAGGACTGGAAGAATGGGAAGTGAGGGAAAAGCTATAACATTCATAGAAACCGACGCTCCAGCCCAGCCTTCAAGAAGGCCTGCTTTCAGAAGAGGGGGTGGCGGCTTCGGGCATGGAAGGGTTAGAAGCTTCAATTTTCATAGAAGATTCAGGTAAATAATAAGAGAAAGCACTGGTTTTTTAATTTTTACGCATTCTTATATAGTTATGGAATTCAAATCCGAAGCTGAAAGACAAGCGTTGGACCTTGGAGTTAAACCAGAGCAGGTTAGGGAAGTTGCTTATTCTATAAAATATGTGGGTTTCGAGCCTACAAGAAAAGCTTTACAACTTGGAGTTAAACCCGACGCAGTCAGATACGCTGCTTTTGCGATAAGGCAAAACGATGTTGAACCCACTAAACAAGCTTTGGAGCTTAAAGTTAAACCAGATGATCTGAACTCTGTTGCTTTTTCTATAAAGAAGAACGGTTTTGAACCTACCAGACTGGCTATTAAAGAGCTTCAAACAAAGCCATCAGAGGTTAATGATATAGCTTTTTCTATTCAACACCATGGATTCGAACCCACTAAACAAGCTTTGAATTTATCCAATGTAATTGAAAAATTCCTAATCATGCCAAGCGACATTCACCATGTCGCATTTGCCATAAAAGTTTACAATACCAAAGCAGTTAGGCTGGAGCTTGAAAGCGGTACAAAACCATATAACCTTGCTAAGGTTTTAAGCAAAAAACAACCCTAATTTTATTTTTAAACTGCTTATCTTGCAAAATCCCAGTCCTCCCTCATCTTTTCAGGTTTTTTGAGTGAAAAATTTTCGAAAAAATCGGTTAAACCTTTTACAAGTTCTTCTTTAGAGTGATTCCCTTTTATTATCGTAAGTTTTAAAGGCTCTTTTTCATTGTACATTAAAAGATTTTTGTCCTTTGATGAGAAGAAATGAAGGTTTGTGGAAGCCGAATTGTAATTCCAGTTGTGTTTTTTGAAGTTGTCCACTATTTTTTTTGTATCGATTACCGGCCCCTTAAAGTTTAATTCAACCCCTCCCTGTTTTTCATATATTTTTTTGTCGTCTACAAACTTAGACATGATTTCAGAAAGGCGATCGAATTTACCCAGCAATTCAGGGTTTAATGACTCTTTGGAATTGATTGGGTTTAAGCCAATACCCAATCCGAGAAAAAATTTAACATTATCTTTTCTTTCGTTATTCTTCCATTCGCTCAAGGGTTTAGAATAAGCCCCCTTTGATTTATTCAATTCAGGCATGAATCTATAAAGGAATATGAGACTATTTAAACTTATTGAATTCTGTTTTTTACAGCGCTATCTGGTTTTTGTATTTTTTAAAATTAAAAGAGAATATTTAAATATTTTAATCGTATTTTTAAGTTTAATGTTCCTAACTGCTTTTTTTTACGCTTTAATTATGTCTTTTATTCTAGGCATAGTTCATGGAATAACCCCGGATGAACATACCTGGCCGATTACTTTTTCGTATGCGGTTGGCAGTGGAACGGTTGAGGGAGGCGCTAAAGCAGGGCTTGTTTTTTCGGCGGGTTTCACTCTTCAAAGGGCTTTGATGAGCGAGATAGCTTATTTTGTTTTCGTTGGCTTCATGCTTAATCCTTTTTTCAGCGGGGTGGTTTACATTATAGTCGGCGCTGCAATGGTTTTCGCAGGTTCTTACATTTTGAACAAAGGAATTTACCCGCACTGGCATTGGCTTGAGGAAAAGCTTGGAGTTATTTCAACACTCCATTCCAAAGACAGTGAATATCATACCAGGGAGCTTGAACACTCTGCTAACCCTGTATGCTGCGAAGAGGGAGGAGCGTTGAAGGCGGCTCCAACGAGCATGGCGTTTATTCACGGCATTATAGCCGGGTTTGGATTCGGCGCTTTTGCATTGATTCTTTTCACTTCAATATCCCCTGCAATGCCAAGCCCATGGGTTGCTTGGCTTCCTGGCTTGCTTTTCGGGGTTGGAACCATGCTTACTCAGGTGTTAATTGGAAGCGGTTTGGTTGTTTTCTTGACGCGAATAAAGAATCTTTCAAAAGAAGGCGTTAATTACGTCACAAGGTTCATGAGCGGAAACACTCTGTACTACGGAGGGGCGTTGTTCTCTCTTGCGGGTATTTTGATTATATTATTTCCCGCAATTGCCGGCTACGGCATAAAAACGCCAATCAACATTCCGAATCTTGATGAAATAGATTTGGGTTTCATACTGGTTATAGCTGTGGTGGCGGTGATCGGGGTGGGCTCTTACTTTGCAGGTGTAAAGAAAGCTGAAAAATTAGGCTTGATTAAAAACGAAAGTAAAAAGAAAGGTTTTGAAAAACAGAACAAGAAAGGAAAAGCAAAGCGCTACGTTTAAAAGCCTGCTTTCATCTTTTTTAAAAATCTCTTTTTATGGAAAGGTTTTAAACTTTGATTACCTCTTAAGAATATACGTGATGAATTGAATGGAAGTTTCTAGAAATGAACCGAAACCCGATAAACCCGGATTGCGTTCGCGCTACATTAACAAACGATTTGAAACTGCCTTGAATTTAGTCAGCAAGGTTCTTAACAAAGATTTTCCAACACTTAAAATAAAAAACAAAGAGATTGGCACTATGTTTGAATACCCTGGTATGAAATTCTTCTCAAAGCCTATTGAAGGTGTTAAGATGATTGGCGACGCAGTTATAGAAATTCACCACCCAAAGAAAGGGAGAATAGCGGTTATTCATATAAAAGGTTCGGGAAAACCAGTTATTCACATGCAATATGATTCAAACCAAACAGTAACTAAATATAATAAGGACCTAGGAGATGCAATTTCAAATGCGTTTAAGAAAAGTGGAAAGTTTATATTTGCGCCTTCAGTAAAAGTTCATAAAAAACTACCTACTGGCAGATCGTTTTTTTAAGTTTGGCAACCCTATTTCTAAATAATTCTAAGACTAGCCCAGCTATTTCAGAAGCATTTTAGAAACACCATTTGCTTTACGAATACTTTTTAAAATGTCAGCGTTCTATATTTAAGACGGTGATTTATGATGGCGTTCAGTAGGTTTTCAGTAAAAAGCGAGGAAAAAACAAAAAAGTTTATAAAAACAAAACCGCAAGTTAATGAATTGGCGCGCGCCTTCAGCAAAAACAAAATTAACCCAAAGCCAAAGCTAGGGGATAGTCTTGAAAAAAAATATTCTAATTTCTTGAAGAAGGGAAGGGGGATAAGCAAAAAATAATGTTCTTAATTTAAGGTTTTAATCTCGTTTAAAACTTCATTGATAAATAGTTTTTAAAACATTGGCGTTTCATTATTTCATTATGTCTGAGGAAAGGAAGAAAAACTCTAAAGATGAGGGTTATCTTAGTGGAGGTATCGTACTTCCTCGTTCAATACGTTTTAATGACAAAGATGTTAAAAATAATGAGCGTGAGCTATTAAAAATGGCAAAAAAACTTGGCGTAGAGTTAGGTTCAAAAAATAATCTAAGGCGTTTTAATGAAATCCCACCTGGAGGAGTGCTTCCAAGCCCAAAACGACCTCCTACAGAGGAAGAAAAAACTTTTCAAAAAAATATGCGCGAGCTTCAAAAGAAAATAGATGAAATCGTAAAGAGTCACAAAAGTCCAAGCGTTCCATCTGACGGAGTTATAATAGAAGAAAACAAGAGCCGGCAGGACAGGCTTGACAGGCAGCGGCGCGAATTTAAAAAGATTAATGATGCTCTTGAAAAGCTGAAAAAATCGAGATAAATATTTTATAATAATTATTTTTTAAGTTATTAATTTATGAAAAATGTTAAAAACTTTTCATAGTATCTTTTTACAATGGTTTTGAAAGAGAAAGAAGGTTTGGAAGAGTATTATACCAAGAATATGAGTGATCGCTTTAAGTATATTTCAAGGGATATAGTTAACTACACTCAAGAGCTTTTGAAAGGTGTTGGCAAAAAGCATGTTGTTATTTTTATTGGCAGGGGCTCCACTCCTTTTTATGTCGCTGCTAGGAAGTTAAGCCCGGCGCTTGGTTTGGATAGAAGCAACACTACTCTGGTGCAGGGTAGAT
>JAKAOM010000026.1 GCA_021812145.1 Microcaldota archaeon | reverse complement strand
CCCTCCTGACGAATAATCGTTAAATATAAAATCATTAACCGCGTTAAGTTAAACCATGTGCCTGGCAATACCTGGAAAAATAGTTGAAATCAAAGGAAACGAGGCGGTGGTAGACTT
Source organism: Microcaldota archaeon (assembly GCA_021812145.1). Taxonomy (GTDB): domain Archaea; phylum Micrarchaeota; class Micrarchaeia; order Norongarragalinales; family UBA8480; genus DTNV01. The sequence continues at coordinate 2,915 of JAKAOM010000026.1, read as the reverse complement.
CGACGGACTTAAGAAAAAAGCAAGAATAGACTTCGTAAAAGCCAAAAAAGGAGACTACGTAATGATCCACACCGGCTTCGCAATAGAAAAAGTGGACAGGAAAAACGCCGAATTCACTTTAAAGAAATGGAGAAAGTTGAGCGAACAGTGAACCCAGACAAAACCGCGGCTGAAATACTAAAAGACATAAAAGCCAAAGCCAAAAAAACAGGAAAAGTCAAACTAATGGAAGTATGCGGCTCCCACACCCAAGCGATAGAACAAAACGGTTTAAGAAGCCTCATGCCCGCAAACATCGAATTATTCTCAGGGCCAGGATGCCCTGTGTGCGTCACCCCCCAAAAAGAAATAGACGAAGTTATAGAAATAGCAAAAAAAGGAGTTACGGTAACAAGCTTCGGAGACCTCGTCAGAGTGAAAGGAAGCAAAGAATCCCTTCTTGAAAGAAAAGCCAAAGGAGACGACGTGAGAATAGTATACTCCGTATTCGAAGCGCTGGAAATAGCGAGAAAAAAAGAAACCGTCCACATAGCAATAGGATTTGAAACAACCGCCCCGGGAACAGCGCAAGCAATACTACAGGCAAAAAAGGAAGGAATAGAAAACTTCAGCGTTCTAAGCGGGCACAAATACTTCCTAACCGCGATGGACGCGCTGCTTCAAAGCGGCGACATAACCTTCGACGGGCTAATCTCGCCAGGACACGTAAGCGCTATAACCGGAAGCAAAGCGTTTGAAAAACTAAGCGCAAAACACTCCATACCCCAAGTAATCTCAGGCTTCGAACCGCTCGACATCCTAATAACAATATCAATGCTTTTGGAAATGATAGAAAAAAAAGAAAACACCACAAAAAACGAGTACGTCAGACTGGTAAGCGAGAAAGGAAACTCCAAAGCGTTAAAGGCAATGAAAGAAGTCTTCACGCCGGAAAACGCGCTCTGGAGAGGAATAGGAATGATAAAAAACACTGGAATGAAAATCAAACAAAAAGAATACGACGCTAGAAAAAAATACGACGTGCAGGTTGAAGAAGAATACTCCATGCCAAAAGGATGCAGGTGCGGAGAAGTGGTGAAAGGACAAATCCACTCCCAGCAATGCCCGCTTTTCGGATTCTGCAACCCGGAAAACCCTGTAGGCCCCTGCATGGTAAGCGTGGAAGGAAGCTGCTACAACACGTTCGTAAACAAAAACTCACACCACAAAAACTGAAATCATCTCCGGTAATTGTTCCTGCCCTTATTGGCAACATCCAAAATCCTATCCAAACCATTCAAAAACTTTTTGTTTTGCGCAGCCCCCTCAAGAACTTTGTTTATTCGCGAAGAAGCGCTTAAAAACTCTTTATAATCTGCATTAGGCTTGATGAACTTCCTGAAATCATCCTTAACTTCAGGGAAAAACTTATTGACGCTGTCAACAACAGAATCCCTTATAGCATGATTTAACTTCAAGCCAATAAGCGAGTTTATGGAAAAAGCTGCAAAACCCTTGGCCAAAGCCTCAGAATCCACCCCAAAAATAGAAGCTGAAGTTGAATCCAAACTGCTGAAAAGCTCGGAAAGCTTTTTGAAATACAAAGCAGACTTCTTAAACTCGCCTTTGTCACTAAAATTAATTGCAAGCTCCGCATAAAGCTTGGCTGCGGCAGGAACGTTCCCCGCACTCTCATACAAACCAGCGCTCTTGTCAAAACCAATCACAGCCCCCTCAAAATCTTTAAGGTTAGCCTTCATAAGCGCAGCCTTCTCGTACAAGTACGCCGCCTGATGATCAAAACCAGCCTTTTCAGCTATACCCGCAACAATATTCATAGACTCAAAAGCTCCCCGCCAATCCCCTACTTTGGAAAAACGGTTAAAAGCCTTGCTGTAAAAAGCTCCTTTTATAGTTTCATCATCAGACAACTTAGCCATCTTTAGATAAACCCTGCCGGCGTCCGAACCCCTGCCAAGCCGGTCGAAAACCTTAACCGCCTTAGAATAAGCATTCAAAGCCTTCTTCCTATCCACCTTTTCAAAAGCCTTGCCCGCACTCTCAAAATCCCCTGCCTTCAAAAAAAGATTTCCCGCCTCGTGAAAATTCTTTCTTTCAAGATTGGTTGAAGCGAAACGCCTCAAACCATCCTTATCCCCCATCAAACGATTAATATCCGAAATCTTGTTCAACCTTGAATAACCCTCCAAGGCAGATGAAATCAAACCATTTTTCTCCAAACCCTTAACCTTCTCATACTCGGTCAAAACAACAGGCGCTTTAACCCCCGGAATTCCAACCCCAAGCTTCTTGGAAAGCTCTTCCACCTTCCTCACATCCCCCCCCAAACCGTAAAGCCTTAAAGCGTTCTTGAAATCACCGGCCTTCTCGTAAAGAGAAGCCGCCTTAAGACTCTCCCCGCCCTTCTCAAAACTGGAAGCAGCTTTTGGAAAATCACCCAAACTTTCCTCGTAAACCTTTGCAGCGCTCAAATGATCCTTCAAACGCTCGAAAACCCTCGCCGCGTCGCGATGATAACCGCCCTTCTTGTAAAGAGAAGAAGCCTTCTCCAAAAATTCAGGGTTTCTGGACTTCTCGTAAAGCTTCGCCGCTTCAAACGGGTCGGACTTCTCCAGCGCCTTAGCGTTCTTTAAATATTTCTCAGGTGTGAACGACGCCATAAAAATCAAGTTAATGGTTAAACGTAAAAATATTAAAAACATTCCGCAGAATCAGCAAATTCAAGAAGGCATTATTAAAAAAAACAACCACCAAAAAGCTTTTATTAACTAATTAACCAAAGTTACATTATATTGTAACTTAGGTGATTGCATGAAAATACCCCTAATCAAAACACTTAGAAAAAAAGAATACCGGGACATAGCGTCGCTTCAGGACGAGATAATTGAAATACTTTACAGAACCGAAGATCGGAA
>JAKAOM010000017.1 GCA_021812145.1 Microcaldota archaeon | reverse complement strand
AAATAATTATGTAGATATAATAAATCCAGATAGTTATATGGTTTCGCTTTTATCAAACAGTGTTTTCAGCAACAACACTTTAAAAGGACAGTATAACGATCAGCCGTCAATAGAAATAGGGTTAAATTCAGCTACTTTTAGTAACATAACTATTTCCAATAACCAAATAATAGCTTCTAACGCCCCAAAATGTATACAATCAACATATCCTGTAATTAACTCTACTTTTGTAAACAACACTTGCCTATATCCAAGCTATTTTCAATCTGATTTAAACAACTCTGTTTTTCAAAACAATAATTTTAGTAATCTCACCTTATCTTTAGCAAATACTTATAACGACTCTTTTTATAATAACATTTTTGGGTCGGCATCCATGAATTATGCTAACAATTCAATCTTTATAAACGATACTTTCAATAACGGGTTAGTTTCAGTTAATGGCGGTTATTCTCAAATTGAAGCTCCAATAGACTTTACGATTTTAAACTCAACACAAAACCCAATTAATAGTAATGTTACAGTTCAAGATGTTGGCTATGGGGGGGTTAATAATTTAACTCTAAACGCTCCTTCAGGAACTGGACAGTTAAACGTTACAACTCGGATTGCTAATTCAAGTGGTGTTTTCAATATTTTAAACAATTACACCGCTTCAAGCGCTAGTTTAGCGAGTAACAGCAAGCTTAGGTCTTACTTAATTACTACCGAGTTTCCATTCAACTTCACTTTGCTGACAAACCCTCAAAACTGCACTTCAGGAATTGACGGAAACCTTTACTATGATATAAACAGCAACGGGGATTGCGCTACTATAAACCAAAGCTTGACTTGTCAGAATAGCGTGATAACAAGCGAAAACGGTTTAGGCGTTGGAATAACTCTTAACGCAAGCAACATTAACGTTACTAACTGCATAATAGACAATTTCTCGACAGCGTTTTACGACAACAACTCAAACAACTCTCTTTTCTACAATATGATTGAAAACACTCAAAACGGTTTTGAAGCAGTAAATAATTCAAACGCTAACTATTATGAAAACTATTTCAACAACGTTACTACAGCATACGTTTTCAACAACAGCGTGAATGACAGCGTTTATGATAACAACATGACTAACAGTGGAACAACACAATACCAAAACCAGACTTTCAACCAAGCGGTTATAAACGGCTTCATTTCAAACAACAACACGCACCTAACAATAACAAACAACATTTTCAACAACAATAGCGGTTCAATTCTAAACGATTCAAACTCAAACAACCTTACTGTAAGCGACAACTATTTCAACAACACCAACTACCAAATGATATTCAACAACACTGTAAGCCCAACTGTTTTCAACAACACTTTCATAGCCCCGACAGCAATAGTTCAAGCAGACAACGTTAACGGATTGAAATACATTCAAAACAACTTCACAACAACAAATTATATAATAAAAACTTTAAACTTCGAGTTGAACGTTACTAACAGCAACAACACAGTTTTAGACAACAACACCATAGCAATGTATGTTGCGTCTCCATTAGACATTCTAACCAACGACTTAAACACCACAATACAAAACTACAACTCGACACTATCAGACTGCGGTTCTGGAGGTTGCTTTAATCTAATAGGAAGTAATAACAGCTTAATACAAAACAACAATCTTTACTCAAGCCCATCAATCACGACAACAAACAGCAAAAACAACACAATTATAAACAACATTTTCAACGGAAATCTAGCTTTAAACCAAAGCCAGAACGACACGATAACCTCAAACAATTTCTATATTAACCCTATGCAACTTAGCGTTTTAAACTCAAACAACGAAACTATTGCAAACAACAACTTCAGCAACGGAAACGGTTACACTAACCCTATAATTTTAAACAACACCAACAATTCAAGAATAGCCAACAATTACCTCATAACCGCTTTAAACTTAACCAGCAGTTCAAACAACACTGTCTACAACAACACCGCTCAAAACCTAAACGACTTCACGGGCTACAACAACAATATAGCAACAAACTATTTCAACAACTCCAACCCAGTGTTAATACAAAACTCTAACAATGAAACCTTGCAGAACAACACTATCAACGACAACAGTTCAATAAACGTAACTGTAAGCGGTGGCTACTACGCTTACGCTACAACCTTAACCCATTACAACAACAGTGCTGAAGAAGCTTTCGTAAACACTACAGTTGGCAATTTTGTCATTCATAGTGATAATACTACGTTACCAGCAGGTTACGCTGACGGTTCAGACAACATATCAGCAGGGTTTGTAAATGTTGTAGGGTCAGGCAACATTACAGTAATGTTCAACTCCACTCTAGCTTCAAACTGCACACAGCTAGTAACATTCCTTCAAACAATCCTGTCAAGCTACACTTTCACCTGCTATGACGTTGAAACAGTGTTCATTGCACAAGGGATTAACAATTCATACACTTACACTTCGCCAATGAACTTGACTTTAGACGCTGGATTGTCAGCGCCATACTTGACAAGCTCTTACCTTCCAGTAACTAAAAACACTACTTTGAGCGGTTACAGCGAGAACATTCTAAACAGCAACAACATAAACATCAATCAAGAAAACGCTGGGGTTGACTATGTAAACAACACTACGAACACTCTAATATCAAACAGCAATCTTGCAGGTTTAGTGATAGACAACGGTTTAAACGTTACAATCTTAAACGACACGATAAACAACGCTTCAGACAGCGCCAACGCTAGCTTCACAAATTATATAATAACAAACAACACGTACAATTATACAGTTCAGTGGTTTGCAAGTCTGAACCTGAGCTTGAACGGATCTCCAAAAAATACAAGCGTTAACGCTACTGATTCATTTGGAAACAATTACTTCCAAAACTCAACCAACTCCAGCGGCTTGACAAACTGGTTTATTGTGAACGATTACGAAAAATCTAATTCAGGATTGACAAACTTCAACCCCTACTTCTTATCATTCGCAGACCCAACAACAATTTCAGCAAACTTCACCCAAACCCAAACGTTAACTGTGAACCTCAACCCCAACCAGACAAACCTGACCGCTTCAATTAATCCAAACATTCTAAGCACTTCAGGATACACTGTAACCACCACCCTTTACATTAACAACACCTTCAACTCAACTATTGACATTTCCTGCACTCCAAGTCAATCATGGCTTTCTGTAAACTGCTCCAGCACTATAGCTAACAACACCAACGAAAACTTCACTATAACAATAAACCCAAGCTTCAGCTCAAGTGGTTCTTACAACGGAGGAATTGCAGTTCAATACCAGAATGGAACAAATTACTACACTGCATACCCCAACGTGACAGTTCAATACACTGCACCATATTATGGAGGGGGTGGAGGATACGTGGCGCCAGTTTCAAAACAAACAAATCAGACAAACACCACTACAACAGTTTCAAACAACAGCGTTTCAAATACAAGCACCGCAACAAACAATACGCCCACAATTCCAGTTGCCAACGTTACAAATAAAACTCCTGTTTATAATATTACAAACACAACTCTACCCTCCACTCCAAAGAACGTTACAATTCCAATCCAAAACAATTCAAGCTTAATCGCGCAGCCTGCAACACACGCCACAAACTGGTTTGACGATTACAAATACTACTTCCTTTCTTTGATAATAATATTGCTAATAATCCTTGCATACCTAGCCTACAAAAAAAGACCTGAGAAAGAAACACCTATAAGCGCAATAATATCAGAAGAAAACCAGCAGCCTAAAACGCCTTTGAACTGAAATTATACTTTTATAACCTTGATAGAGTCAGTGTCAAGACTCGAGCCATAGGTTAGAACAACCACGTCGCCTTTTGAAAACAAATCCTTCAAAGGAAGCACTTCCATGCTTTTCACCTTGACAGGAGTGACGTTCCACGCAAGCAGAAGCTTATTGAACGTTTTTTCACTTGAAGTCAACGCTATTATGGGCGTTTGAGACTTGTACCTGGAAATAGTCAGGGCGGTTTTGCCGCTCCTTGTCTTCGTCAAGATTGCCCTTGCCTTGATTGATTCAGAAATGTTCTTGGAACTCTCCCCTATCGATTGCGAAATATTGGAGGATTTGAAAGTTCTTTCCTTTATAGAAGACTGCGTAGCCTGTATTATCGTACGCATTGTTTTCACCGCATTCTCAGGATTCACCCCTATGGCGGTTTCCTCCGACAAGAGCAGCGCGTCGGCCCCGTCAAGAACAGCGTTTGCAACGTCGGTAACCTCTGCTCTTGTTGGAAAACTCTCCTTTGTCATGGATTCAAGCATTTGAGTTGCAACGATTGCGGTCTTTGACTGCTCTTCACACGCAGCTATAATCTTTTTTTGAATTAAAGGAGTTTGCTCGAAAGGAAGCTGCACGCCCAAATCTCCTCTTGCAATCATCACAAGATCAGCCTCGCTTATTATCTCGCTCAGATTTTCCACTCCGTTTCTTGTTTCGATTTTTGCCACAATATTCCCGGCATACACTTTTCTCAACTCTCTTATTGAATCCCTTGACTGAGTGTAGCTGAGGGCAAGGAAATCAGAAAATCCACCTATCCTTTTCGCTATCCTAAGATCTTTTTCAGTGGGCGATTTAAGGCGGTTAAGCGAAGGTATGTTTATCCCCATCCCGCTCCTAACTTCCCCTCCCCTTAGAACCACGCACTCTCGATCGTTCAAAACCTGAAGCTCTATCAAACCGTCTGAAAGAAAAACCCTCTCTCCTTTTTTCAGCTTTGGAATCGATAACCGTGATGAAAGAACTGTTTTTCCTGTTTCCAAAACTCCCTGAAAATTCTCAACCCTGAGCTTGGGTCCCGGAAGATCAGCCATGGTTGAACCACCCAACTTCTTTATCAGCTTAAGCTTTCCCGCGTTTTCCTCAACGCTTCCGTGCGAGAAGTTAACCCTGAACACTTTCACTCCTGCGCGAATCAACTTGTCTATTGATTCGGCGTTTGAACTCGCAGGGCCTAGGGTGCATATTATTTTCGTTTTCACTTTTAATTTATTAGTGTAAGGTTTTTTAAATTGTTTCGATTTAAAAGAAAAGCAATGAAACTACATAATACCTTGACTAGAAAAAAAGAGGAAGTCAAACCTATCGAGGATAAAATAATAAGAATGTACGCTTGCGGGCCTACAGTCTACTTTTATCCGCATATTGGAAACATGGCAGCGTACATACGCGAGGACGTGCTTAAAAGAGCGCTGATGCACGAAGGTTTTGTAGTAAAACACGTCATGAACTTCACTGACGTTGGCCATCTTGTGAGTGACGCTGATGCAGGCGAAGACAAGCTAAGACTAGAGTCCGAAAGAGAACACAAAACAATGCATGAAATAGCCGATTTTTACGGAAGCGAGTTCTTGAAATATGAAAAGGAATTGAATGTAATAACTCCGGAGATTATATGCAAGGCTTCAGAACACATCAGCGACATAATAGAACTGATTGAAAGGTTGGATGAAAAGAAGCTCCTTTACGTTATCTCCGACGGGGTTTATTTTGACAGTTCAAAATCAAAAAATTACGGCGAGCTCATCCCATCGACTTTTGAAAAACTCAACAAAAATTTAAGACCCGGGGCCAGGGTGGAGAGACCCGATGGCTTGAAGAACATAACAGACTTTGCGGTTTGGAGGTTTGCAAAAAAAGGAGAGAAAGAAATGATTTGGGACTCCCCCTGGGGGGTTGGCTTTCCAGGATGGCATATAGAATGCAGCGCAATGTCTATGAGATACCTTGGGGACACTTTCGACATTCACTGCGGGGGAATAGACCACATTCCAATCCACCATACCAATGAAATAGCCCAAAGCGAAGAAGCCACGGGTAAAAAATTCGTAAATACGTGGTTTCATTCAGCGTTCTTGACCATTGACGGCAGAAAAATGTCAAAATCTTTGAGAAATATCTACACAATCCAGGACCTGATTGACAAAAAGTTTTCACCTCTAGCATTCCGATACTTCATAATTACAGGAAGTTACAGACAAGAATTGAACTTCACATTCGAAGCGCTTTCAAACGCCCAAAACACTCTGTACAAGATATATTCCTTCATTGAAGGATTAGGAGAAAACAAAGGGGAAGGACGCGACGCCGAATTCGAGAAAACTATAAAATCTTTAAAGAATAAATTCTTTGAAGCTTTAAGCGACGATCTCAACACAACGATGGCAATATCAAAGCTTCATGAAATAATAAAAGAATCAAACAAGAAAGAACTATCAAAAAAAGATGCAGAGTTTGTAATCGAAACAATGCTAGAAATGGATTCCGTGCTTGGATTGGACTTTTCAAAGCATCTTGAAAAAAAGGAACTGTCAAAGGAAATTGAAAAACTGATAGAAGAAAGAGAAAAACTTAGAAAAGACAAGAAGTTTGAAGACGCAGACAATATCAGAAAGCTGCTTAAAAACAAGTACAACGTGGTTTTAGAAGACACGGCAAAAGGAATAAAATGGAAAATAGATGGGTAGATATTTTATTTAGGATTCAAGGCGTTGTTTATCAAATCCCTGAGCTTTTCCATGGTTTTTCTCTCAAATTTTCCCTGAAAAACCACGCCGTTGTTTTTCGCCACGTCGAATTCAATGAACTGCGGAACGTAATTCTTCTGGCTATCATCCAGCACTTTGGGATAGTCCAACGGCTGCACCTTGAAGCCAACCGTATTCTGACTGGGGGGGTTGAACGCCTGGGGCATAAGAAACTTTAACGCCGCCAAAAGCAACAGGTTGAAGAAAATCAACCCAACGAAAAAGTAAAGCAGAAGGTAAGGCGTGTTGTACTGAGTCAATGATAGGATTATCCCTATAACTCCAGTCCAAAACAAGGTGTTTATAAACAGTTGCTTGATTAATGCGTTATTCATTGGCTTTATATTATCGCTGTAAAAGTTTAAATTTGTTGCTCTTTTAAAGATTAGATTAAGGTGAATTGCAATGATCGGTAAAGTTGAGAAATATTATCATGAAAAAATAGAAAGCGAGGGTTCAATGCTCTTTTCTCTTGTCGATCCGGACAAGTTCTCTTTCGACAAAGGAGCCAAACTTGCCAAAGCCTGCTATGAAAACGGGGCCGACGCGATCCTGGTAGGGGGAAGCATTGGAGCGCAGGGAGAAGTTTTAGACGAAACAGTCAAACAAATAAAGGAAAGCGTCAGCGTGCCGGTAGTCCTATTCCCGGGAAATATAAGCGGCATTAGCGGCAAAGCCGACGCGATATACTTTATGCAACTGCTTAACTCAAGAGACATTTACTGGCTAAGCACCGCTGCAATCCAAGGAGCACCCGTCATCAAAAGACTTGGATTGGAAGCCATTCCAACAACCTACCTTGTTTTCGAACCAGGCAGGCTGGTCGGATGGATAGGCAACGTTAATTTAATTCCAGAAGACAGACCAGACATAGCAGCCGCCTGCGCTTTGGCAGGAAGATTTTCAGGAAGCAGGGTTTTGATAGCCGAACGCGGAAGCGGAGCAGCCGAACCTTTGTCAGCAGCGGTTATAGGGGCACTGTCAAAAGCTTGCGGAGAAGAGGTTTTTCTATTTGACGCCGGCGGGGTTAGAACCGCTGAACAGGCAAGCGCAATCATAACCGCAGGGGCGGATGGAATTCAGGTAGGCACTGTTTTCGAAGAAGGAGACGTGGCCTTGAAAACCAAAACTCTTGCAAAAGCGGTTAAAGAAGCTGGAAAGAAAAAAGTTTAGTTTAAACATTCCAGGTGATTTTGTTGGTTGTTTCGGCCGAAGGCTTTATAGGCAGTCTCGCTTTAGCCTTGGCAGTCGGAGGGCTGATAGGACTGGAAAGAGAGAGAACCAACTCTCAAACAGTCGTGGGGTTGCGCAGTTTCGCCCTTATCTCAATGTTCGGAATGATTCTTGCAAGCGTGTTCTACAGTTACAGCGTTATGTTCGTTCTGCTAGGATTCATCGGCGTACTATCCCTTTCGCTTATCTATTACTACCTTAAAACGTTCTCACTGCACAATCTCGGCGTTACAACCTCAATAGTAATCCCAATCACCTTCATGCTAGGAGTTCTCATTGGACTTGGATTCGCACCAGAAGCAGGAGTTTCGGCAATAATAATCACGTTTCTGCTTGTGGAGAAAAGCAAGGTGCACTCGCTCGTAAGAACTATTTCAAAAGAGGAGATTATCGACTTAATGATTTTCGCAATCATAGCTTTCATTCTCTACCCCTACCTTCCGTTGGAACCGTACAAATTTTTAGGCGGAAGCATAGACCTCCACTTCTTCCTATGGGTGGTCGTCGTATTCAGCTTAATAGGGTTCCTAGCCCACTTTCTAACAAAGTTCCTCAAAAAGAACGGCTTGCTCTATGCCAGCTTCTTCGGAGGAATCATATCCAGCCTGAGCGTGATTTACTTCTCCTCCATTAAAAGCAGGGAAAAAAATTTGGTTAATTTCGTCTATTCGGCCGCAACCGTGGGAAGCGTTACCGGCGACCTGCTCTTGCTGCTTTTCGTCAACCCCACCCTTTTCAACGCGGTCTTCATCCCCTTCATTGTCTTTATTTTAATATTCGCCTTCTTCGCCTGGAAGGGAAAGCGTTCAGGAGGGTTCAGCGTTTTTGAAAAACCGCTTAGCCTGAGCGCGGTCCTGGAGTTCAGCGCTGTTTTCTTCGTCATCACATTCCTTCTCTCGCTGGCCTCCAACTTCAATTCAGCAGGGGTTATCGCAGCCTCATTCCTCGGGGGAGTGGCCAACTCAATGGCCGTATTTGCCAGCGTGGCAATTCTCTACTCCTCTGGAAAAATCGGATTTCTTGCCGCGTTTGCATCCCTTTTCATGGCAGTGGTGGGCAGCAGCGTGGCTAAAATAATCGTTTTGAATTTCACCCAGAAGGACAAGAAAACCCCGTGGATTCAATTTGCAGAAGCAGCGATTGTTTCAATCGTTGTATTCATAGTTTTGTTTATAGTTTTTTAAATTAAAACAAACAAAAATTGCTTTGTCAAAAAATGGTTTTTATGAAGAAAAACGATGCCGATTGGCTTCACCGAGAATTCGGGGTTAAAAAAATAGCCGGGCTTAGACGGTTTTCAAACACTGTTTTCTACCCCGCCGGCTTTGACGAAGGAATAGGAGTAAGCGCAGCCAAGGCAAGGGATATTATTGAAAAACTGGGCGGTTCTAAAAACTTTGAATTCAGAACAATAAAAAACCGCAGGCTTATACTAAGAGTTAAAGACAGAAAGATTGATTTAAAGGATTTGCATAAGATTTCTGGCGACTCAATTGAAAAATGGACCAAAAAAAGCAAAGTGAAAATAAAAAAAGGCAGCCTGCCTTTAGTGAGTTAAACTCTACTTGAAAAGTATCCAGGCAAAAGGGTTTCCAAGCGCAAGAGTCAGCACAATTCCCAAAAAAATGTACGGCGCCATGCGAGGCAGGTTTTTGTAAACGTAGAATTTCTGCTTTTTGTTCTTGTCGCTTATCTTCTTCAGCAAAACCATTTGATCCTTGGTAGCAACCTTCTGAAGGTTATACTTATTCAATTCAGGCATCTTTTCAACCGCCAAAATATCCTCGTCTTCAACCTCCCGAAACGGAACTCTTTGTATTATTATATCTTCAAGAATCTGGTTCTTGAACAAAGCCAAAAACAGCGTGGGGATTACAAGAAGCGCAAGAAACAAAATCTGATAAACACCGAAGAACGAAAAATAATATATTGAAATTATTATTATAGCAACTAGAATAAGGGAGAGAATACTGTCCTTTACATTAGGCTTCAGAGGCTTTCCCCTGAGCTTCCAACCGTACATCAACGCGGTCCCAACAAGGGATATGAGCGCGCTTGTCGCGAATATGGTTATTATCAAAGGAACGCTGGTAACCGCTATTGAGAAAGGGTACTGGAACTGCTGAACTATGGTTGGATAAAAAGGAAGCAAAAGCTGGATGGCGGAAACAAGAAGCACGTCCCCCCCTCCAATTTGGCCAGTCTTGTAGAAATAGTATCCGATTGCAAAGATTACCGCTCCAACCCCAACACTGTACAAAATGAAATTCCAGTCAAAAGTCATCAAATCAAGAATCAAACCAACCACTATCATTCCGATTGTCAGCTTGTCATCAATGTAGCTTGTTCTAAAATCCTGGTAGGCGGCTATAGCAGCGCCTATAAGCAATATTGCAATCCTAAACAGTTCGTAATTCATAACCTCTCCCTTTTCACAAACCTCCGAGTTTTGATAAGTCTAAACCACCGAGTTTTTTAAGCATTCCCTTGTTTTTCTTGAGTCCCTTGTACATCTTCTCCACCCGGTCGAAGTTTACGGTAAGCTCCCTCACCTCCTCTGGCTTTACTCCCGCACCCCTAGCTATCCTCTCCTGCCTTGCCTTTATCTTGACAAGAGCCGGTTTGTTCCTCTCCTCAACAGTCATGCTGTTGACCGCTGCTTCAAACTTTTTCAGCTTGTCCTCGCTTTTCGTCATGAACTCGTCGGGAATATCATACATTCCCAAAAGCTGCATTATCTTCTTTACAGGGCCTATCTTCTTCATCGACCTCAACTGAATCATGAAAGTGGTGTAATTCCACTCTCCGGTCTCCATCGCCTGTGTTAATTCCTTCTCCTCTGTAAGCTCCTTGACTTTTTCAAGAAGAGTTTCCAAGTCAGGATAGCCTATAACCCTTGATATGAATTTTTTAGAGTCGAACGCTTCAAAATCATCGGGTTTTTCCCCGGTTCCTATAAACGCGATTTTGCCTCCTGTAGCTCGGGTGGAAGTCAGCGCGCCACCTCCCTTTCCGCTTCCATCCATCTTCGTAACAATAACCCCTGAAACAGGCACCGTCCTTGAAAACTCCTCAGCCTGCTTTCCAGCCACCTGGCCTATGTCCGCGCTTACAACAAGAAACGTTTCGTCCGGCTTAAACGCGGCGTATATTTCCTTCAACTCCTTTTTAAGCTCCTCATCAAAAGCGCTTCTTCCAGCAGAATCGAAGATTATAACCTCGTCCTTCAGCTCCTTCAAGGCAACCGTCCCCTCCAACGCCAGTTTTTCAGGGCTTATCTTTCCCTTTTCGAAAAAGTCGCATTTGACTTCCTCGCTCAACTGCCTAAGCTGTTCTATTGCCGCAGGCCTGTGAACATCTCCTGCGATAACCCCTGTCTTCAAACCCTTTTTAGTGTAAAACCTGGCGAGCTTTGAAATTGAAGTTGTCTTTCCGCTGGCGTTCAAACCAAAAACAAGAATTTTCTTAGGCTTGATTTCAGGCTCGTACCTGTCTCCAAGCGTTGAAACAAGCTCGTCGTAAACAATCTTTACTATCTTCTCCTTCAAGGTTATTGAAGGGTGGATTTTCTCCTGCAGCGCTTTCTGCTTTATTTTTTCAGTTATCTCAAAAACAAGCCTAACGTTCACGTCGCTGGATATGAGCGTTCGCTGTAGTTCTTTAACAAGCTCGCTTATCGCGTTCTCGTCCACCACGCTCGCCCCCGTTATCTTCGAGAGGGCGCTTCTGACTCCCGCGCCTAAATCCAATTTAGATCAGCTTTTTTCCGTTTTTGTCGAACAAGTGTATAACGTTTACAGGGCACCCGTCCGCCGCGTTCTTATTGCACTTGTAGTCTTTTTCGTCTATTTCCTTCTCCTCGTTCCCGTTAACCTTTTTAGCGCCAGTCAAAGAAGACTTGCCATCGTCAGCCATGCTCCAGAAATCCGGGCACATACTTGCACACGCAGCACAGCCTATGCAATTTTCCCTGTCGTGAACAATTTTGTAGTCCAAATCCAATCACCTTTTACCTTTTGTTTTAACTCCTCTTTTGGAAGTCGCCCATTTCAATTTTCCTGAATTTAAATTTTGAATCAAAAAAATTGAATCAAAAAGGTTTTTAAATAAATTATGTTTAATGTTTAGGCATGAAGGTTTTTAAAACTCTTGTTTTGGCTTTTTTGGCGCTAGCACCTTTAATGGTAGGCGCGTCGGTGATTAGCGTTTTAACGCCAATCCAGCAAAGCATTTCAAGCTCAAACCAAGTGGTTAATCTAGGATTGGTTGGGCCGGGCCAGAAGGTTGAAGTCACATTTGACAGAGGCACCCAGCAACAAGTTTCGTATTTGAACGCCAGCTATTACGGCTTCAGGGAAGCAGTCTGGGACAAAGCAAACGTTGTTTCAATGCCGGCAGGATGGAGTGCAAGCGACAGCTTATACTACGAAACGCCGCTTACA
Source organism: Microcaldota archaeon (assembly GCA_021812145.1). GTDB lineage: Archaea > Micrarchaeota > Micrarchaeia > Norongarragalinales > UBA8480 > DTNV01. The sequence continues at coordinate 2,151 of JAKAOM010000017.1, read as the reverse complement.
GTTTTCGTGTTCGTCTCGCCCAACGCCAGCGAGGGTTTATACAATTTCACAGTGGAGTTTCTTAACGAGTATCAAGGGGTTCAACCATTCAACGCCACTTTCCAAGTGCAGGTTTCGGACAATGTTGTAGAAACAAGCCTGCTTAACCCGGTTGTATACACAAGCGTTGGCCAACCAGCTGTTTACACTCTCAACGTCCAAAGCCTTAGCAGCGCGTCAGACATATTCGAAGTTTCGGCAGAAGGATTGCCGTACAACTGGCAGTTCACAAAAACGTTCTTCCTTCCAAGGGATTCAAACGTCACAGTATACTATGAAGTGGTAGGCTCAGAACTTAAAAACCTGAATTTCAACATAAGGGTTCAGTCTATTTCAAGCAGTTTAATCTCCTCCGAAGCCAACGCAAGCCTGGTGACAACAAGCTCTCTGATCCAGCAGATGGAAGGTGTTTCCGAAGGAGTTCCACTGTTTCCAAGCATCGAACAAACAGTCTATTCACTAATCGGGCTTGTAGCAGGACTTGTAAAATAATCTTCTTTCAATAATTTGCCGCAAAGATTTTTTTCAAAACAAAAGAAAGTTAAACGTTTACTGTTTTAAATCTTAACATGTACGGAAGGGAAGTTGAAACAGCGCTTAAAAGCAAAAACATAAGCGTAGGCGATTTTATTAGGGCAAAATGGAGGGGGTCAATCTTTGAAGGATTGCTAATGCCAAGGCCGGACGTGGGCGACGAAAACATGGTAGTGCTAAAAATGAAAAACGGCTATAATATTGGATTGAAAACTCTTGACCTAGACCTTGTCGAAAAACAAAAAACAACAGAAAAACCATTGAAGATAGAATCAAACCCCGCACTCCCGCCAATTTCAGTAATAGCGACAGGAGGAACAATAAGCAGCAAGGTAGACTACAAAACAGGAGGGGTTCACATGCTCATGAGCGCTGAAGAGATACTTTCAACAGCGCCTGAAATAAGAAAGTTCGTAAAAATTAAAAGCATAGTCAATCCGTTCACAATTGCAAGCGAGGACATAAACTACCGAGAATGGGTAAAACTTGCCGAAATAACCGCAAAACAGGTAAACGAAGCGGAAGGAGCGGTGATTCTTCACGGCACCGACACAATGCACTACACCTCAAGCGCCTTGAGCTTCATGCTCCCCCACCTCTCGAAGCCGGTTGTTCTTGTCGGAGCTCAACGCTCGCAGGACAGGCCCAGCAGAGACGGTGTTCTGAATCTCACCTGCGCTTCGATCTTCTCTGTTTCAAACCATGCGGGCGTTTCAATAGTAATGCACGGCACTTCAAACGACGACTACTGCCTGGCAATTCCTGGAACCAAGGTAAGGAAAATGCACACTTCAAGAAGAGACGCTTTCAGGCCAATCAACGCCAAGCCAAGAGCAGTTATATTTCCAGATGGAAAAATCGAATTCAAAGACGAAGTCAAGAAAAGAAGCGAAGACGAAGTCAAGGCCGACACCTCCTTCAACCCAAAAGTAGGGCTGGTTAAAGTGCATCCAAGCAGCGACCCTGAAATAATAGACTTCTTCATCTCAAAAAACTACAAGGGATTAATAATCGAAGGAACAGGGCTGGGGCACGTTCCAACGCAAACAATCAGAAAGGAGGACAGCTGGATAGAATGGATAAAAAAAGCATCTAAAGAAATGGTAGTCGGAATAACATCCCAATGCGTCTACGGAAGAACACACCCGAGCGTCTACTCGAATTTGAGGCTGCTGAGAAAAACAGGCGCCATTCACTGCGAGGACATGCTCACGGAAACTGCGTTGATAAAGCTAAGCTTCCTGCTCGGCCACGATTACGAAAGAAAGGAAGTGGAAAAAAAACTTGTTGAAAACCTGGCAGGAGAGATAAACAAACGGATCACAATAGACGAGTTTCTTAACTAGGCGGTAAAAAATGAAGATAGGACTTGAAATACATCAACGGCTCGACTCAAAGGAAAAACTTTTCTGCTCGTGCCCTTCAAAAACAGGAAAAGTAAAATCCGCTGAACTGGTCAGAACGCTTAACCCGTCAGTAGGCGAGACCGGCGAAGTCGACGTGGCGGCTCTGTTCGAAAAAAGGAAGCAGAAGACAAACCACTACAATGTTTTTGACGATTCCTCCTGCCTGATAGAA
>JAKAOM010000004.1 GCA_021812145.1 Microcaldota archaeon | reverse complement strand
AACTATATTCTTTATTGAAGTTTCAGCAGCCTGAAGGTCTTTTTGATCGCACCAATTATCTCCACTGCACTTTGCGATATTGTTAAAATCGGTTTGGCTAACCCCGCTAGGCGCCTGAGCATAAAGGTTATTATTGCTAGCGCCGGCAACATTTCCCAAGGTGTCAAAAGAGTTAGCCTGAGGGGAAGATGAAGATGAGGAAGGCAATTGCACGTTAATACCGTTATTTGGAGCGCTAACACCAGTTCCGAAAACCAAATTCAACTGATACTGCGTTTTACCCTCCTTGGTTTTTGTATTTATGACTCCGGGCGTAGTGTAGAGTATACTATCGGGCAGACTTTCATTTACAGTCTCCTGGCTATTTCCGCTTGAGCAGCCAGGCGTAGGTGAAGATCCACCTAAGTTATAAGTCCCACTTGTGTCAGCGTATCCCGAGCAAAATGAAATGTTGGCGTTTTTATTGTTTTTATTATCAATAGACAAAAGAGAGGGCAGGTTATTTATTATGAAAACAGGTTCTGTAGCGTTAACACTTCTGAATGTTATAGTGCTGCCAACTTGAGGAACAGTGTAGAAAAGAAAAGGAAAGTCGTACATAGGATCAATTTTCGCGATGAAAGAAACAGTGCCCTGCAGATTACCGTTGCTTTCAGCACCAACCAGATTAAGATTAAAAGAAAGGAATTGGGCGACATTTAAAAGACCATTGGAGTTATAACCACAGCCGGTAGGATCTGAAGACGAAGTTCCATCTGCGCATAAAACCTTTTTGCTGATCGGGTCCACGAACATTGTTTCAGCGTAAGGCTGTCCTGTTTTGTTTAAGACGATTCTTGTCTGAAGGCAATCCCCGCTTGGGTTGAACCGTACAATGTAAGGAAACTGGTTAGGCTGCGACTCCAAGCCCAAACCCTGAAAAACTTCTTGAGGAGCGTTTTTAAGCGTGCTTGTTATAGTGTTGGCAAATCCACACTGGTCAGTTGACTCGGTCAAAGAGCAAGGCTGAAAACAATTGCTTGCAATAGAAGATGCGGCGGTTGTATCTTTAATAGGAGTGCTCACATGTGAAAAGTCAGGCCCTATCCCTACGGTGATAGTACTCGGATTATTCTGGTTATAAACGAATTTTGAAACTCCTGTCTTAGGGTCGGCGTTCATAACGAAAGCAAGCCCATTCTCAGGAACTACTGGAGAAACCATGACAATGCAAGCAATATTTCCATTAGGAGTTTGAGTGCAGGTTGACTGTTTATCTGAATGCTTTGTCAACACCAAACCACCTAAAGTCAAAGTGAATTGGTTGTCAATGCTGGCGCTTATCTTCTTTGTAGTAGGATCCTCGCCTGTAACGCTTCCAAACCAGCCTGCGTTGTTAATGAAGCTTCTAGCCATGCAGTTCTCCCACAAGCCGGTAATCCACTGCGCGCTCATGCCCTGACAAACACTGTCTATTTGAACCTGGCCAACCGCTCCGTTGCTTAAACTACAGGAATACAAGCCATAGGAGGAAAAGTTGTAGACAAAAGTTCCTCCAGGCTGGACAAGCTGATTGGTGAACGCAGTAACTCCGCTGTTATACTCAGAACAACTCAAGTTATAGGCCACCGGATCGTTGTTAATCCAGGCAATAGCCTTGGGAAGCTGAGCCATTTGGCTGTTAGCGTTAAAGGAAAGAGAAAGCATAGGGTTAGAAGTAGGGTTAATGCCAGTCTGCTGGTAATATTGAAAGTTATAAGGTGAATTAGGAACTAAAAGGTTCTGATTATTAGTGTAACCTAACCCGCTAACTCCATACATGTTTCCATACTGCGCCCCGTAGACAGGGCTGGTTCCATAGCCTGAAATTCCATACAAGCTTCCAGTGGTGAAATAGTTATTCATTTGCTGAGCGGCATACTGCTGGCCTAATGTGGCGTAAATCTCATCATAGTTAGGATTGAAAGCTCCGTTTGTTATTTGGATAACCCCGGCAGCTCCGCTGTAGTTGACCTGGCCGAAAGTGTTGCAGTTGTTCTGAACTTGCAGTTGATTAAAATAATTATACCCGCTTCTAGGGTCAGAAGAGGTGAAGGTCATTATGCAGCTGCTTGCGCTGGTAGGTTGAACCCCTAGAAAAACAGTCTTGCCAGGCTGGACTGCGGAAATGAAATAATTGCCGTTCGGCTCCTGAGGAACGTTGAAACCACTCACGTTAGCGCAAGAAGAGCTTATTGTTAAAGAAACAGGAATGTCAAGATTGTTGGTAACCTGCATGTTCGTTGTATTGCAAGTCAAGGGAAGATAATCGCTTGGAGAGATAGTGAAAAAGCTTGTTTGAATGCTGTTCAAATTCGCAGACCCTGGCTGAAAGTTAGGCTCGGAAGCCTGAACCTGAAAAACACCAGGCCCCAGGGTTATCAAATTGTTAAAAACATACTTTCCATTCTCTCCGCTTCCAGGCCCCCCGTCACCAACAACAGGAGAGGTAGGGTTTCCATTAAAGACAGTGCCCTGCAGCTCGTTCAATGACACGGTAGCGTCAGTTATAGGCTGATTATTAGAAACACTGGTTACAAGAACGGTTAAAGTCTGCTTAGTTCCAACAGTGAAGTTGCCTGAAGAGACCTGAACATTCAAACCGTCATTTCCAGTGGTAGAAACAAAGCCTTTGGAAGATAAAATAGCTCCTCTGGTATCACCGAACTCAAAGTAAACCTGACTGCCTGAAACAGGAAGCACTCCCACTGAAGCGAAACTGCCGGAATAGTTTTCAGAAGAGCTTCCAAGCAAAACCTTTGCTGAAAAAGCCCCGCTTTGAGGAATGGAAGCGCTACCATCGCCGGAGTAACTGTTAAACAGAATATTATTTCCCAAGCTTTTAACTAAAACATAAGCGCTTTGAGCGTCAACAGGCCCGAAATTCGAAAGCTTGTAGCTAACATTGAAAGGCTGGTTAAGCAAGCCAGTGAAAGGACTTGGATTTCCATTGAACAAAAGCTGAACGCACGCAGTGCCCTGAGCATTGCAGTAGTTAGATCCCTGAATAACATTGAAAGACAATTTATGGGAATTAGCGTAGCAAGAATCCAGGCTCTGGGTTTTCTGAGAATAGTTTAAGGTTGTATCGAAGGGGTCTCTTGAATAAATCCCGTTTACAACGCTTGAAGCGCGATAATAGAAATTAACAGTCTGACCAGCAGTGTTTGGGTTTACAAAAACAATCGGGTTCAGCTCGGCTGTACCGCTCAAACCAGAATAGGTTATTTTAACCCACTTCCCCTCTCCATTGGTAGGAGTGCTAAGAACATCCTGGCTGCAATCGCCAGAAGGATTGTAGCTTGAACTTTCAACCACTTGCGGCTGGACGATTGAAGGAGAATATGAAAAGCTTGAAAGGTAAGCGCTTTCATTGCTTACAGTGCTTTGATCCCCTACCCTGAACATCAGACTCTCCTGCTGGCTTGAATTAACGAAAGAAGCTGTGAAGTGAAAAATATAGAAACCACCCTGAGTTAAGCTGGTTACCGTATTCCCGTTCAAATCAGTAACACCGTTAAAAACGACTAGTGTTTGATTGTTGAAAGCGTTAGAAACCATGTTGATATTCTCTACATTGCTGCTCAAAGGATTGAACGCTATTGGAGCGGAAGTGTAGGGAGCGTAACCGTTTAAGGAAGAAGTGAAAACAAGCTGAGTGCCGTCAGCCCAAACGCTGTTCAAAACGCAAACTCCTTGACTGTTGGTGGTGCAGTTTTCCACAGGCAGGTTTTGCTGGAGAGTTGAAACAAGCACGCTAGCTCCGGCCAAAGGCTTTTTAGAAACCAAATCAACAGCGTTGACAGTGACTTCAGCCAAAGGCCTTGAAAGCTGAATGTTTACGCTTGTATTTTCACCACCGTTCAGAGTAAACGCATCGCTTGAACCGAAAGCTCCGTTATAAGAAGCTTTAACAATCAGAGAAACGTTGACAGGCAAACCCTGAAAATTAACATTCCCATTAGTGTCGGTTTGAAGCACAGGGTAAACCCCTAAATTCAATCCTGAAGCAGTGTAAAAATTAACATTGCCGTTAACCACCGGGTTGCCTCCAGCGTCAACCACGTTAACGTTAACGCTTCCGTAACCGCCGACCAAGAGCTGGTTCAAAACAAGATTATTGCTCAAAGAAACGCTAGTAATCTGAGCAGGAAGATAACCTGGAAGATAGCCTGTCAAGTAAAGAGAATTCAACCCAACGCTTTTGGAAACAGTGAAAACAACGCTTCCCGATGAATCAGTCGAATCGCTCTCAAGAACGGAACCGCCTTGAAAAAGCTGAACTTCAACCCCGCTCAAAGGATTGCCATTCTGATCAACCACGCTCGCAGTAATGTTTTCAGAAGTGGAAGGAGTAGCCTGAATCGCGGTTAAAGTGAAAAAATTCTCGCTGGAAACAGTCTGAGGGCTGCTCGTCTGAGGAACAAAGCCATTGCCGCTGAAAGTAACGTAAACACTCTCCCCTAAAGTAACGTTGAAAGAAAAACTACCATTCTCAGTGTCGGACTGCAAAAGCTTGTTGCTGACAGCGTCGTAAACATCAACCGTTCCAAATGCCTGATTCCCATTAGAATCGTTAACGTTTACAAAAACCTCTCCGTCAGACAGTTGCGACCCACCCTGAGTGACAGAAACAGTACTTGAAGCTGCCAAAGAAACAGTCTGATTAAAAGAACTGCTGGCTACGCTGCCAGAAGCCTGAACATAACCCGCAAGTGAAACAGTATAAGTCAAAATGCTGTTCTCAGTGACGTTGAAAACAACGTGCCCGCTAGAATCAGTCAACCCTGTCAAAGCACTTCCCCCACTCAAAATATTAACAACCACGCTCGCCCCGCTCAAAGGATTGCCATTCTGATCAACCACGTTAAACAAAAACTCCTGAGTAGACAAGGAAGCAAAGCTTAGGGTTATAGCTGAGGGAAGGGTTATGGACTGAGAGGAGGTGGATACTTCCTCGCTGAAAGGATTAAAGCCATTAGCGCTTACAGAAACTCTAACTTGTGTGTTGGCGGGAACCTGAAAACTCACGTTTCCGTTAGCGTCAGTCTGATTGCTCAAAACCTGGCTTCCGAAAGCAACAGAAACAGTAGCGTTTGGAATAGGAGTAGGTCCAACGCTGGACAGCACGCTCAACTGCATTGAAGTCTGAGAAGGAACCAAAAAGCTTGAAACAAGAAAGGCAATTACTGCAATCAACGCCAAAATAACTAAAACGAAAACAGGAAAACTCGGAACACCCTTATCCTCCAACGGATTGACAAACCATTCGTAAACATGGGTTTTCTCTTCAACCGAGTCCATCAAATCATAGTATTTGTCCTCGACCGCGTAATACCAATCCTTTAAAGAAGCCATCACTTAATTTTTAAATAAGCAAACTTAAAAAACCTACTCTTTAAACCATTTGAAAGCAAAAAAGCAAGTACAAATAAACAAAGCATAAAAAATAATGATTCAGAATATAACAAAGCTTAAATTAAGAAACGGACAATTGCTGCGGTATAGAACTATCCTTACTAATTCCGTCGCAATTTTCGAGTACTACTGGCCACGCATGACAGTAATAACGAGACGAACCACTTGGAGTTAACTTGAGATTAAACTCAACAATTCCATTTGATGGAAGTGACATGCTTAATTGTTGGAAGAATTCATAACTGCCTTCGCTGTTTTTATGTAAAGAATTTGAAGTTATAAGCGGATTAACACTGAAAAGATTCTGTATGTTTGAGGTTATAGCAACTGCATTTCCAGACTGCCCTGACTGTAAACAACCATATAAATAAACGTTTTGACCTTGGGAAGTTTTAAGGCTTCCACTATTAGTTGAAATTATGTCAAAAGAGCCAGGGACATAGTTTTGTAAGTTAAGCGAACTGTCAGCAGTTGTTTTAAAAACCCAAACATTTCCTATTGAATTAGCTGAAGGGGTAGCGCAACTTGAATAAATATTATAATTCTTACTATTTCCGTTTATTACCCCTGTTGTCCCACCTAAATAATCAGGACTTATAACCAAAACACCATTCAAATTTCCAGGAGCTGAATTTGAGGTAGTATATCCATTATTACCGCCTAAACTAGAAATATATAGGTAACCACTATTTTCTTTTATTAATATATTGAACGCCTGATTTGAAGGGTATTCATAGGTTGAAGGAAGAATACTGTATGATGACGACACAGGCCCACTAAATATGTTGTAAGCAGGTATGTAAATAAAACCACCATTGAACTTATTCCAGCAATTTAAATATTGGTTGCTTGAACAATCAGAGGAGGGAATAGTTGAATCTGACGCAGGAACTAATGCAATAGCATTTATGGCTGGATTAGTTGAGTAGACAACAAATTTAGTGGAAGGAGTTAATAAAACATAACCGCGTCCATTATCACCTGCTGTCAGCTGGCTGGTTGAAAGCAGACTGAAAAGATTGTTCTTAAAATCACCAACATCGAACTGCTGGTAAAACGCAAGAGTATATGTTGAAGGATTAGGCTGTAGTCCATTGCTATTAAGATTAATGGATAAAGGAGCGCAGGTAGCGCCACCGCCAGGAGCTGAGTTTATAGAGTATGTTTGTGAATTAGAAGTAAGAGTATAAGAACACATTCCACTGCATGTTCCCTGATAAAGATTATTGTTTTTAGTAAGAGCACAATTTGCAGTTACTGACTGCTGGTTTCCACAATTGATAATAACTGAAGCTGGATTAGTGGTTAGTGAAACCAATGCATTAACATTTACATTTTCAGTACTTCCGCTCTTGATTGACGTTTGACTTAAAGTACAAGAAGGTTGACTTGGGATAGGAGTAGGTGATGACGAGCAAGGATTTACAGTAACAGCGCAAGTCGTAATTCTTGAACTGGTGCTGCCCTGAGTGACATTCAAACCAAGGTTATAAACAGAACCTTGAGTTATAGGGGTGGTTACAGGAATTGACAAATAACCCTGTAAATCATTAACTGCATAAGAACTCGTCTGCCCATTGAAAGTAGAAGTGACAAACTTCTGCTGAGAATTGGCTACTTGAGGGAAACCATAACTCACGTTAAGAAATGGCTTTCCATTACTGTCAGAGGCAGGACAATCTAAAACACCTCCACAATAATCTTTGTGTAAAGCGTCTGAATCATTAAAGACATTAAGATGATAATCTAAATTACCTATAGTAAATTTAACGCTTACATTATATTTCTTTTGTCCCTGCTTTGCAACTCCAATCGTTGAAGATGCGTTTAAATCATCCACATTACCTTTATTTATATAATAGCTAGCAACGTCAGAAGAACTTGAAAAATCGCAATTCTGAACGCTTAAAACATTGTTGGATTCAGAAAATTTACATCCAAAATTACCATTCAAAGGATTTCCTTGAAAATAATAATTGTTAATATTACTATCCTGTATATTGCAATTGTTATTAATATTAGCAGTGGTTGAATTTTGCTCTGAAAGATTGCTGTAAAGATTAACGGTGAAAAGATTCGGGAAGTTGCAGTTCTCCTGAGGAGTGGCGTTGGCAATTTGACTGAAGCCAAGAATTCCTGCCGCAGGACCCACCACAGGAATCTGCGCAGTCATGCCGTTCGAAAAAGTCAAGGTTAAAGTCCCTGAGATTGAATTGTAAGGGTTCAAAGCAGCTGAAACCTGAATTTGGTTTGCAGTGCAGCTAGCCTGCCCCTGCTGGCCGAACATTCCGCCAATTCCAAACATGCCGGACATTCCAATATTATTACCTGAAAAAACATTGCCGAAAAACTGCTGCTGGGAAACAGGAAGCGAAATCAACCCGTTAGTGCTGGCAACGCCTGAAGCAACCACTCCAACAGTTCCGCCTGAAATGCAAGAGCTGCATGAAGCGCTAGGCCACAAAACCAAGTAACCTGGATTGCTGTTGTAAAGATTGTTTTGGTAAGTGGAAGGAAGGTAATTTTCAGAAGGCTGGCAAATCTCGCAACTGAAAGCAGAAGGATACCCACTCTGGCAATTATTGCAGTTGAAACTCCCATCGCCATTGGAACTGCAAGTTTGACAGCCGTACTGCACAAGCTGACTTCCAGTAGGACTAATCGCAACGCCTGGATACATGCTTCCTGAGAAGGGAAACGCGCCTCCTCCTTGAGTCAAACTCAAAGAGCAAGTGGGAACGGTAGGGAAATTTACCGGAATTGAATTAAAGCCGTAAACAGTCTGCCCAACGGTTTGAGGGCCTGCAGGGTAAAGCGCTATCATTGAAGGAAGATTGCTCAACTCATAAGCGATCTGCTGGTTTAAAACGCATTCAGGGCAGGAAACACTTCCAGAAAGCTGCACCTGCTCGGAATCTCTTGAATTGCCGTCAACACCAACCACATCTAAAACGCATTGAGCGTTACCGCTTGAATTTTGAACCACGTTAACCGCTATTTGATTCGAACCGCTGGCAGGCAGAGTAAGATAAGGCGGAATTGCTGAAAAAATATTGCTTCCCGAATAACAATTAACAATAGCGCTGACTTTTACAGGATTGTTCAAAAGATTTGAAACAGTCACCTGCTGGCTGATTGGATTCAGCGAATCGCCTGAAAAAGTAAGGCTGGAAGGGTTTACGCTTAGAAAACTCTGCTCCTGAACAGGCACGCTGCAGGAATCGTAATTTTTAAACCCTTGATCCTGCACTGAAACTCCAACAATTCCTCCTCCGAACAACTGGCCCTGGAAAGAGTAAACACCATTTCCTTGACTGTTGACCGCTGGCGGATTGCCGTTAAAAGGACTTCCGTAGCACTCGGTAAGAGAAACGGTAGCGTCGCTCACAGGATTGCCGAAACCATCTGTTATGGTCATTTTTCCTTTTATGTTTCCAGGCGCAGTCCAGGAATTGGGAGAAACCTGAACGTTAAGCGTTCCAGTGCCTTGAATGTTTAAGTTTTGAGAAAAGCTAAGCTGCGAACCGTCATCAGCCTGGAAGTTGAAAGAAAGAGGCGCGTAAACAGTAGGTGTTATAGGAGTTAAAGATAGGGAAAGGGTGGAAAGCTGGTTTGCGTTGGCGGCGAATGGAATCAAAGTTCCAACAGATTGAGTGGATGACTGGGAGTTTTGTAGAAGACTTCCAATATCAGTGGAGCTTGCCGTCAAACTAGACAGGTCGGATGATTGAAAACTCAGAAAGTTGTTTTCCGAGAATTTAGATGAGGAAGAACTAGCAGGAGAGAAGCTGTTCTGGGAAATTTTAAAGTTAGGCGCGTACAAAGTCAAACCGTTGATGCCCACGTCGCTTAAAACATTCAAGTTAACCTGAAACTGCTGACCTAAGGTAGGGTTGAAGTTCAAACTGCTGAAGCCGTTGCTTGAAAAACTCATCGAATAGCAAAACTCGTGATTGTTAATAACGCTGCAAGTCAAAGGATTTGAAGAGAAAGGAAGAGTTTGAGAAAAATCAGTTGAATTGCACGCGGCTGAAAGACTGAAATTCCCCTGAGTTAAAGCAGTATTCACAGGCGAGTAAACGCTCAAGCCATTGGAAAGCTGACCGAAAGCCTTGTAGTACAAAACAATAGGAGTGGAAGCTGAAGAGTTAAGGCTTAACTGAATCCTAACATCCACCTCCTTGCTTCCTGTAAAACCCTGAGGGAAGCTCCATAAAAGCCACTTCGCCTGGCTTGAAGGGTTGTCGCCAGAAGTGCAGTCCTGAGGATAAACGCTGCCTGTTTGAATGAAAGAAGCAGGAGTGTAGCCTGTTATGAAAGCAGGGTCGGTTGAAGAATTTCCCTCCTCTCCAACCCTAACGTAAAACCCAGCGCTTTGCACGCTTTCAGGCATGTTCACCAAAAACCTGGCGTCGTAAGTCATTCCATTGACAACCTGCAAAACCCTGTTCCCATTAGAATCGTACAAACCTACGAAACTCGCGCTGGCGCCTGAAACCAAGCCAAGCGGGTAAAGAGGAACAGTCAAAGAATTCAAACTGCCAGAAGCGTAAGTTAAAACGCTTGAAGTGAAAGGAAGGTAGCCTGAAGCTTGAACGTTCAAGTTAAAAGCAGAACCGCCAGGAACGTTCAAAACGCAAGAAGTGCCATTGCAAGTGTTAATAATATTGCCTCCAACCACCACGTTGACAAACCCCGTTACCGCTGCTTTGGAAGCAAAATCAACAATGCTTACCTTCAACTGGGCTGGAGGGGCTGAAAGCGGAAGGGAAACATTGTCGTTTCCTATTTGAAAAACATCACTTTCCCCTAAAAGAGAGTTATAAGAACCGTTCACGTAAAAACTGTAAGGCTGGCTGTTAAGAGTCAAAGGCAGTGCAGCCTCAACCATTCCATTGCCGTCGCTTTGACCGTTGAACAAAAACAACCCGTCAGAAGTGTAGAAACTTACGCTGGCTCCTGGCAAAGCGCTTCCATCCTGCAAAACCAAAACGCTTACATTTGCATAATTTCCAGTTGTTAAAGGAGTCAAACTAACGCTTTTAACCATTCCAGCCCGAAGGTTTTCAACAATCGCAGGAAGATAACCAGAGTATTGAACATTGGCGTAGTAAACGCCTGAAGCTAATGGAATTTGAAGAGGAGCGCCTTGAGTGGCTTGAGAAAACACTTGATTATTTCCCATCGTGAAAACAGTTACGGTAGCACCTGAAACCAAATTGCTGTTCTCATCAAGAACGCTGAGCGTTAAATTACTGGAAGCCGAAACGGTTGAAAGCTGAACAACCACTCTTTGAGAAGAATTAAAAACAAAATTATTAGAAGAACCAGAACCATAACCTGAAGCAGAAGCGGTAACGTAAACGCTTGAACCTACACTAATGTTGAAAGAAGCGCTGCCAGTGGAGTCGGTGAAACCATTAGCCAAAACGCTCTGAGTGGAACTGCTTAAAACACTTACCTGGGCTCCACCCACAGGCGTTCCTGAAGGGCTTTCAACAGAGACGTAAAGCATTGCAGACGGCTGAGAAGAGGAAGTCAAATTAACTAAAACCAATCCAGAAGACAAGGCAGAACTTGAAACAGGAATTGAATTACCGTCAACGCTCACTGTAGCGCCGTTACTCAACTCACTTTCAGGAACTTGAATAGAAGCATTTCCATTAATATTAGTATTGCCGTTGACAGAAGTACCGTCGCTGAAACTTAGGGTTATAAACTGACCAAGCTGAGGCTGCCCGTTTTGCAAAACACTGACAACAACATTCATAGAAGGAGGAATTGAACTTTGAAGCTGAACAACCGCGCCAGGAACAAGCTTAACTGAAGAAGATGAAAGGTAATTGCTTGAAGTGGCGGAAATGGTGTAACTTCCTGAGGTTAGGTTAAAAACAGCGTTTCCATTAGAGTCGGTTAAACCGCTCGCAACTAAAACTCCGTTTGAAAAAACGCTGACGTTAGCCCCTTGAATGGGAGCTGAAGTGTTTAAGTCGATTACTTTAACCCCGTATGAAGAGATAGAAGACGAGGATAAAACAACAAAAACAAGCCCTGCAACCACAAGCAAAGCAACCAAAGGAACAACGAGCCTTGCGTGAGGAACTCCTTTATCCTCCAAGGTTGAAACGAAATCCTCATACTTCACCTTTAAACTGTCGGTGAAAGACTTCAAGTCCATTAAAGTAAAATTGAATGCTCATTATTTAAAAATGTTTTTCATGCCTTCAAAAACCGGTTTTAATAAAAAAAACATCAACCGGTAACATAAGAGAAAGCGTTATCCCATTTAATATCCATGCAGAATTGGTTTGAACTTTGAGGATTAACCAGATACAACGGACTCCAATCATTAGTTTGAAGTGACATTGATGAATAAGGTGCAGTAAAATACCATGGCGAGGACGAACTAGAAGTAAAAAAGGCAGACAGGTTAGATGGGCAGGAAGTACCAGCAGAAGGGCATAGAAAAGAAGAAGTTGAGGTAAAATTTAGGTAATTCAAACCATACTCAGACAGAGAAGAATTTATTAAACTTCCAATACTACTAGGGGGGGATGAAGAACAACTAACAGAGGGAATACTGGAAAACCCGCCCCCAGGCGCGTACTTGCAGTTATATGAGGGTGAATTTAGTGAAGACACTACTGTCTGAACTACAGTGTAAGTGGCGTTGAAATACTTGAACAAAGGATAGTTTATATAAATATAGGGGTTAGAATACGCCAAAACATTGGAGTTCAAAAAATTTCCGCTTGAATCGTTAGCGCCAACCCTAGGGAGGTAAGGATAAACGTTACTATCTGTAAGATTAAGCATGAAATAAAAAGTTCCATCCTCGCACCCCGGAACATAATTCGAATCACTTTGGTTGCATTCAGGCTGGCCTGTGTAAACGCTGTTATTAGAAGGGGCGTTCAAACAGCATTGAAACTTTCCAGCAGCAAAAGCATTGCAGTCAAACAAAGGTTCTCCAAGAAGAGCGTTGCAAAAACTAATATAAAGGCCACTACCAATAAGATTAGTTAAGTTAGCCGCGTTGGTGGCGTAAAGATTGAAGCTCTCAAAACTCTGGGGAGAGGTTAAATAAGAAAGCTCATTTTGCAAGCCAAACGTGGTGCTTAAAACTGGAGGTACCGTAACCCCCTTAGTATAGTAATTGTTGACACCGTTGACACCGGTTGTTGTTTGAGTGCAAGCAACGTCTTTAATCAGAGTAAGCGCATTATTGCAGAACTGAAAACGATCAGAGGATAGGTTGGAATTGCTATTTGTAGCGTAAGGAATGTTGAAAGCAGTCCAGCAACCCCCTCCCAAAAACCCTTCCACGCTTGACTTAACACTCTGAGTCATCTGGCTTGCGGCGTCAAGATTATAGGAGTCGATAAGGCTAACTAGCCTATTGTCATAAGCATTAGTAGTAGCCTGCGAAACCGCGTTCCTTTCGCTCAAACTCAAATTCACGACAAAAACAAGCGCTATCAAAAAGATTATGGTTCCAAGCAGAGGAGTGGATATAAAACCCTTTTTCGCTGTTTTCATCGTTCAAGATAATTTGATTCAAACAATTAAAAACCTATGCCGGGCTTTGCTTCTGCTTTACCCCGCCCCTAGGCAAAAGGTCGACAAGAACAAAAGGATGCAGGCCTGCGCTCTCAGCATCCCTCTTTATTCTCGCAAAACGCTCTGGAGGTATCCCCTTGTTGTAGGCGATCAAGCCGACCTCCTTGTCCTCGTTGGTTTGAATTCCGAGCTTTCTAAACCTGTCCATGAGGTTGCTGTAGGTTAGGCCTAAAGGCTTTGCGCCTCTGGCCTCGTTAAGAATTATGCTCAGATTTCTTTTTACGTTTTCGCCCCCGTAATTCTGCACAAGCTTTTTGAAGTCCAAGCCGTAACTCCTGCTTAGAGTGTAAAGCCTCGCGAAATTATCGGCTGGAATAAAGCCAAGCGGTTTCACCTTCAACTCTTCGACAAACGGCCTGTTAAACCTCGTTGCTAGAAAAAGCTTTTTTACCGCCTCGTCTTTCAGCATTCTATCCAGGCTTAATCCCTTTTTGCTCAACTCGGACCCAATCTCAAAAGTAGATTTGGCGCTCAACCGCTCTGCGAAATCGCCTCCGAAAACATCCGACACCCTTCTGTTGAAGGTTTCAAAATTCCTGACAATTCCCTTTCTAAGTTCCTCCTCGTCCCCAACCCTTCTAACCTCCTTTAGCAGATCGTTGAAATTAAGCCCTGTGCTCATGCTCAACTCAAAAACCTCGCGTGAAAAAGGGTCGTTTTTAACCTTGTTGAAAGCCTTGATTTTATTCAGCGTGATCCTTCTGGTTGCTTCAGCCCCCTTTTTCGTCTCCAGCCTGGACATGAGCTTTTCAACAGTTTCCAGAAACTTTTTCTTTTGCTCGACGCCCTCCAGATCTCTTATGCTTTCATGCAAAACCTTGGGAGGAATGCTTGTTTTGATGCTGTAAACCAACGTGTCAATAGCTCCTGGAAGGTTTTTGATATTATCATAATCATTTAAAGCGCTTATAACCTCATCCTTATTTTCAGTCTTGTAAGCGTTTAAACCAGAGTTTTTCAACGGACTGTCCCTTTTAAGCTCTGACTCGATGGCAATGCTCCTGTTTATGTCGCTGTCTGAAGCTTTTTTCGTGTCCTTCCTTGAAGACAAAAGCAGCCCGAACGCGGTGTTTTCAAACTTCTTATGCAGCCCGCTTGTTATAACAAAAATGGTTTTGTCCCCTATCGTGTTTTTGTCAGAAGGCCCGAAACCGCTATTTCTTAAGTTATCGTAAACCTTCTTGAATTCTTCCCCGTTTATTCCGAAAACATGCTTCGCCCTCTCGGCGTGCTCCAAACCCCTTGAATCCCTAACTCCGAATTCTATTCCCAGCCTTTCAAGATCCCCGGAAGAAACCCCGCTGTGATATTGCATGAACTTATTCTTTTCAGAAGGAGGAACGAAAGGCTCCTGAGCTTTGACAACAGTTTTAAATATGGTGCTGCTTTTCTTTTCCACTTCTCCAGCCATGTTTAAACATAGAAAAATTCAAACTTTTAAAACTTTGCTCTAACGCCAAATCCCTGTTTTTCAACGAGAACGTACCAGAAGAAGTAAAACATCACGATTCCTATAATCAACGTGAGCCTGAAAAGAAAATCGTGGAAAAAAACAAAACTGCCAGAACCCAAAGCCAAAACGCTCAGAACAATCCTTGAAACGTTTATAAACTCTATGAAAACAACGCCAAAGGCAATGCCTTCCAATCTTTTTCTAAAAGAAACGTCCATGCTCGCCAGGATTATTCCCGCCAAGACGGAAATTTCCAGAACCCCGCTGCATAGGCTGACAATCTGAACAGAGTACAGGCCGTTTGTCAAAGCGGGAAACCCACCGCTCCAAAACAAAATAAAGCCGTTGCCTAGAAAACCCAAAACAGCCTGCGAAAGGAAGGCCGCAAGCCACTCTGGAAGAATAGTTAGGTTTAGGAAAAGGTAAAGGGGGATTGAAATGAAAAGAAAGCCAAAGGTAAAAGAAACCGCAAGTTCAAAAAACCTATTTTTCATTAATTAGGTTTAAAATGGAAAAAAATAAAAAAACAACCTTAATTTTTAAAATTCAAAAATAAAATGGTCTAAAGGGTTTTAAACGAATTTTTCAAAAACCTTTTTTAAATCAACATCCAAAACTCTTCTGCTCAACGCTTCTCCCTTCAATTGCGGCATTTGATCAATCAGGGTTTCCCGGTCTTCCTTGAAAAAAACACCTGTTGGAATCCTCTCACCGAACTCTAAACTGCGTTCAAAGGCTTTGATTTTATCAGAAGTCGCATCAACTTTGTAAACTCTCTTTGAGTAAAAATCGTAGGTGTTGACATGATTAAAAGTAACGCAAGGCTGGAGAACGTCTATAACGCTGAAACCCTTGTGCTTAATCCCTTCAACAATTAGCGAGGATAATCCCTTAACATCCCCTGCGAAGCCTCTTGCGACAAAAGTGGCGCCTGAAGCGATTGCAAGAGAGACTGGATTAACCGGGTTTTCAATGCTGCCGAAAGGAGTTGATTTGGAAACAAAACCCTTCTGGCTTGTTGGAGATGTTTGGCCGGTTGTCAAACCGTAAATAGCATTGTCGAAAATTATAGTTGTAATATCAATATTCCTCCTGCAAGAATGCACAAAATGACCCAAGCCAATACCTAGAGAATCCCCGTCTCCTCCGGCCGCAATCACAGTCAAATCCTTATTAGCAAGTTTAACTCCAGTTGCTACTGGCAAAAACCTTCCGTGAAGAGTGTGAAAACCGAAGATGTTAATCCACTGGGGAATCTTGCTTGCACACCCTATACCTGAAACCAACACCGTATTTTTACGTTCAATATTCAACTCAACCAACGCCGACTTCAAAGCATTTAAAATGCCATAATCCCCGCAGCCAGGACACCAGTGCGGCGTTGTTTTGGTGTTCAAATCTTCAACTTTCATTTAAAACCACTTCAAATTACCTCAAATTCAAAACCCTCTCCACAACCTCGTCAACGGTAAATGGCCTGCCATCAAACTTCAAAAGGTGGTAGTCTACTTCAAAACCATTCTCCCTTAAAATACTCGCAAGCTGGCCGGTGTAATTATTTTCAACGCAAACAACAGTTCCTGCAGACTCTAAAATCTTAACAACCTCTTCCTGAAACGGGGATAGGTAAAGAACGTGAAGATGATTGACCTTAACTTTTCCCTTCAAAACTTCAACCGCTTCCCTTATCACGTTTTTAGTAGATCCAGTGCCAACAAGCGTCAAATCACCTCCATTATCAACGAGTTCAGGCTTCTTCAGATCTTTTTTGATAAACTTAACCTTTCCCCATCTCTTCTCAGTCATTTTAACTCTATTCTCAGCATCCTCGTCAAAATAACCCTCCTCGTCATGCTCGTCGCTCGTAGACCTGAAAATTAAATCGCTTCCAGGAACCGCCCTTGGCGAAACACCAGTCTCGGTAAGGGAGTATCTTTTGTAAACTCCAGCAGTTTTATCAATCAAGAAACGCTCGTTCTTTATTTGAGTTTCAAGAGGAGCGCAGTCAACGAAACTCTCGCTCAGAAACTTGTCACTCAGCAAAATTCCAGGAACTTGGTACTTCTCAACAAGATTAAATAAACGCGTAGACTCTTCAAAAAGCTCCTCACAATCGCCTGGCGCAACCACAATTCTTGGAAACTCACCCTGAGAAGCGCTTAAAACAAACTTAAAATCTTCCTGTCCGGTCCTAGTTGGAAGTCCTGTGCTTGGACCTGGCCGTTGAACTTCAGCTATGACAACAGGCGTTTCGGTCATACCGCTTAAACCCAAACCCTCCACCATCAAGCTAAAACCCCCTCCACTTGTAAACGCCATGCTCCTAGCCCCTGCGTAAGAAGCGCCTATAGCCATGTTTACTGCAGCAATCTCATCCTCAACTTGTTTCATTACAATACCTAAGTCTCTTTCCAAAGGGGCAAGGTACTCCATCATTGGAGAGGCGGGAGTCATAGGATAGGCTGAAAAAAACCTGCATCCTCCCTTCAAAGATCCGAAGGCAATAGCGTGATTGCCTGAAATCAAAATCCTCTTACTTTCCTTGCCTTCACTTTTCAAAGGTTCAAGAACCATGTGAAATTTAAGCTTGGAAGCGATTTCAAAACCCTTTTCAGCGCACTTCAAATTCGCACCTAGAACCGTTTCTCCCTTGCTTTTAAAATCATCCTCTAAAACGTTTTTCAAAAATTTGAAGTCTAGCCCGGCAAGACCTATGCTGAAACCCAAAGCAACTGAATTCCGCATAACACTATCCCCGCCTACTTCGTCAACCACTCCCTGCAGTGGAACAAAAAAACCCTCTGCTTTAACCCCCTCGCCGAAAACAATATTTTTTGACTCTTCCCTGTACGAATCAGCAGTAGTCTGATCCAGGGCTACCAGAATGTCGACGCCATTGACAGGGCAGGCTATTTTTTTATCGTCCACTCTAACTGTTGCAATATTGTGACCTCCTCTTATAAGTGATGGAAGCTCAGTATTCATGAAAACATGAAAACCGGCACGCATGAAGGTTTTGGCAAAAATCAAACCAGCATTGTTGATTCCCTCTCCTGCTTTGCCTCCAATTCTCCAAACCAAGCGCATGAAAAAAGTTAAAGCGAAAAAATAAATAACTCTTTCGCTAAATTCTAAAAATAGATTTTAAATGCGCTGTTTTTTTTCAATAGAGATCCCTGAAGAAATAAAACAAAAGCTAATCCAAATCCAAAAAAAGGTAAAATGCAAGTCAACCCTTGCTAAAGAAGGACAATTGCATATTACGCTTCTGTTCCTTGGGGAGGTTAGTGAAGAAAAAATAGAGAGGTTGATTAAAAAAACTGAAAAGTTAAATTTCAAAAGTTTTGAAGTAAAAATAAAAAACACAGGCGCTTTCCCATCAGAAAAAAAACCCCAAGTTTTCTGGGCGGGGGTTGAAAGTAGCGAAATCAAGAATCTAAATGTGGAGATTAAAAAAATGGCCGAAGAAGCTGGAATAGAAACAGAGGATAGAGAATTCCAACCACACCTGACTCTTGGGAGAATAAGGGAGAAATGCAACCTTGAAAAATTGATTGAAGAAAACAAGAAAGAATTCGGAGGCTTCAAAGTCGATGAAATTCTCCTCAAAAAAAGCGTTTTAACTTCAGAGGGGTTTGAACATAAAACAATCGGGAAAATATATCTAACAGGCTAAGCAACGAGAATTCTTTCCATTTTTGCCATTGTTTTCTTAATATTTTCTTCATTCAACCGCGCTCCCTTCAACTTTTCAATTTTACTCCACTCCAACCCCTTAATATTACTGTAGAACGACAACTCGCCTATCTTACCTCCAAGAATAATAGGTTTCTTAAAACCAAGCCTTCCGCTCTTGAAAATACCTTTTTGATTGATGAAGAAATAATCAAAAGCATGAGGATACTTTTTTTGAAGCTCGCCTGCAAAATTTGAATTATTAAACAAAGAGTTAAAATGGCCTTGAATTAGATCAAACTTATTGTCAAAGTATGCGACATCTGAAAGATATTCTTCCTTCTTTTCGTGAAAAGCCTTGAAAAGATCAAACGATTCATTGTACCTCTCAACAGTTAAAAATTTGGGAATTTGCAAGAGAGGGTTTAAAGGATAGGATTTCTTCAGATCATCCAAAGTAGCCAATGTCGGGTTATGCAAAAGGTGTTTGTGAACTTTCAAAGCAAAAAGCTTGAAATCAGAAAGCTGACTTTCATTTAAATTCCATTTTTCAATCTTACCGTAATCCTCTCTTCTAATCGGGAGGTCTCCTAACTCCTTTCGCAATTCCGCTCTTCCTTTAAAAAACGAACCTTGACTTCCTCTTTTTGCGCCAAACATGATTATAGAAAGGCAAATTAACATTTAAAAAAGCATTTATTGACCTAATAAGCCTTTTAAACAATTAGTAACGAGTGAAAATAGCTGAAAAGAAAAAGCTTAAAAAACAGGAGAGCCAAACAAAAAACAGTGATGCTAGAATGATTAAAGTTGCAATAAATGGGTTCGGCAGGATTGGAAGACTGTTCTTCAGAGCGGCCATGCAAAATCAGGAGTTTAAGAGCAAGTTTGAAATAGTGGCGATAAACGACTTGACAGACGCAAAAACTTTAGCGCATCTTTTAAAATACGATTCAAGCTTCGGAACGCTTCAAGACAATGTCACAAGTTCTGAAACAACGCTAGCGTTCAACGGAAGCGAAATAAAAATCCTTGCTGTCAAAGACCCCCTTCAACTTCCATGGAAGGATTATGGAGTGGAATTGGTGATAGAAAGCAGCGGGCTGTTCACTGAAAGAAACGAAGCGCTAAAGCATATTACAGCAGGAGCTAAAAAAGTAATCATAAGCGCACCGGCAAAAAACCCCGACGCTACAATAGTAATGGGAGTAAATCAGGAAAAATACAATCCTTCAATGCAGATAGTATCAATGGCATCCTGCACCACAAACTCTATAGCCCCCCCGCTTAAAGTAGTGATCGACGAATTCAAAATAATTAAGGGATTCTTGACAACAGCACACGCATATACAAATGACCAAAGAATTCTGGATTTGCCCCACAAAGACTTGAGAAGGGCAAGGGCAGCTGCAATAAACACCATTCCAACCTCAACCGGAGCCGCCAAGGCAATCTATGAGGTAATTCCGGAATTGAAAGGAAAAATGGACGGAATATCACTTAGAGTTCCAGTGCCGGTAGGGTCGATAAGCGATTTGACACTGCAGCTTGAAAAAACAGTGACAAAAGAGCAAATCAACGAAGCGCTGAAAAAGGCAAGCGAAACCAGAATGAAGGGGGTTATGAGATACTCTGAGGAAGAACTAGTTTCTTCAGACATTAAAGGGGAAACCCACACAGCAATAATAGATGGAAAACTAACCAACACTATAGGAGATTTGGCTAAGATATTCTCATGGTATGACAACGAGTATGGTTATTCGACAAAACTTGTTGAACTATCTAACTATATTTATAAATAAAAACTAGAAAATGGAATACTACACTCTTGAAGACCTTCCATTGCAGGGAAAAACTGCAATTTTAAGGCTTGACATAAACAGCCCGCTGGAAAATGGGAGAATAGAATCAACAGAGAGAATAGAAGCCAGTGTTGAAACAATAAAATATCT
The DNA here is from genome assembly GCA_021812145.1 of Microcaldota archaeon. GTDB lineage: Archaea > Micrarchaeota > Micrarchaeia > Norongarragalinales > UBA8480 > DTNV01. Next base: position 37,749 of record JAKAOM010000004.1, on the reverse strand, counting down.
AAAATCAAAGGACTGCAAAACAATAATAATAGCTCATCAGGGAAGGCCAGGAGATGAAGATTTCATCACAATGGAAGAGCACGCAGAAAAACTCTCAAAAATATGCGGCTTTAACGTAGAATTCATAGACGACACCATTGGAAAATACGCCAGGGAAAGAATAAAAATAATGAAAAGCGGAGAAACAATACTTCTGCAGAATATAAGGTTTCTTGCAGAGGAAACTCTCGACTTGACTCCTGAAGAACACGCAAACAGCCTAATGATAAAAACACTATCACCTCTAGCGGATTTCTTTGTAAACGACGCTTACTCAGTAAGCCATAGAAACAACTGCTCAATAACCGGTTTCACTCAAAAAATGCCTTCGTGCGCGGGAATTCAAATGCAAAAAGAAATTGAAGGCAACTCGAAAATACATGGGGGCACAAACCCAGTAGTATATGTTTTAGGAGGAGCGAAACCAGAGGATGACGTCAAGCTTATGAAATACGCTCTTGAAAAAGACCTTGTAGGGGCAATTCTATTGGGTGGCACAATGGCGGTTCTCTACGCAAAATCAAAAGGCTGGAATTTATCTGAAAAAGAAGAGGAGGAAATTAAAAAATGGGATAAGCCTCTTCAAACCCTTAAAAGCCTGCAGCAGGAATTCCCTGAAAAAATAGCCGGGCCAATAGACTACGCGGTTAAAATAAACGGCAAAAGGGGGGAAATAAAGAAAAACAGCGAAATGCAGGGAAACCCAATTGAAGACATTGGAACTGAAACCGCCCAAAAATACGCTGAAATAATACAACTTGGAAAAACAGTATATCTAAAAGGGCCTATGGGTAAAATAGAGGATGAGGAATTCAGAAAAGGAACTGAAATCGTGCTGAAAAGCTTTGAAAAGGCTAAAGCATTCACGCTTACGGGAGGGGGGCATATAATAGAAGCTATGGATATGTTTAAAATAGATAAAAGCAAAATATCACACATAAGTCTTGCGGGAGGAGCGCTTCTAGACTTTCTAAGCGGAGAGAAACTTCCAGGAGTGGAAGCGCTGAAAGAAAACAAAAGAAGGTTTTCAAAATGACAGAAACAAATAAAATAACTATAATCGCCTGCGGTAACTGCGGGTACAAACAATTCTGGAATCATGAAGCGTTGTGGATGAACTGCAAAAGCTGCGGTGCGGTTATGGCGCTTAAAACAATATCAGGGGAACAAATAAAGGAATTGAAAAAACAATTCAAAAACCCTAACTTGAAAATATCCTACTCGGATTACAGAACATACCCGTTAAAGATAGAGGAAGTTGAAAACGCTAAAAAATTATACAAGCAAAAAGAGATAAACGAAAAAAAATAAACTAAAATTCAAAAAGCGTGCACTACCCGTTCGATATCTATTGCAATGCCCTTTTTCAATTTAGAAATCTCCGCAGAACTCATAAGCGTTTTTCCAATGCACACAATCTCGCCTTTGCCTGTGAAAATGCCTACGGTTTCACCCTTTTCAAAATCATCCATTTCTACAATACCTGGTATTGCAAGATTAGCTCCTGTTGAGATTGAGTGAAGCGCGTAATCGCTGGCAACTACTCTTTTTACTTTCATAAGATTCAAAGCGTCCTCAACGTTCAAAACAAGCCTGTCTAGAAATTCAGGCTTCCCCTGCAGGTAAAGCCATTGGGAATCCACAAGTTTTTGAAGAATAACTGATTGTTTTTCTGTGAAAACCCCGCTTTCGGTTCTTCTAAGTTCAATCATTTCAGCGCCAACACCCAAAAATTCGCCTACATGAAAACAAAGAGTTCTGATATAAGTTCCGGCATCAACTCTAGCCTTGAATAAAACTTTGACGCCTCTTTTTTCAAGAAATTCAAATTCGTATACTTTCCTAGTTCTGAGCTTCTTTGCCACCGCGCTGGCAAGAGGAGGCTTCTGGTAAATCTCCCCCACAAAAAAAGTCATAGCTTCTTTTATCTTGTCCTCGTCCAAGTCCTTCCCAAGTTCGAAAACGCCAAAATAGGTTTTTTCATGATTTTTAAACAAAACAGCCGTCTTGCAGGAATTTTCAAGAAGAACCACCAAGACTCCTGAAACGTTGAAGTCAAGAGTTCCAGTGTGGCCAGTCTTGCTTAGATTAAGAATTTTCTTGACAAAGCTAGCGGTTTCATGACTTGTGGGTCCTATGGGTTTGTCCACCACCAGCAACCCGAATCTAAGCTTTTCTTCAACGCTGCGCTCAGAGGGTTTAACGCCCTTTTCAAATTTTTCATCAAGCAGTTTTATCATTTTTTTACAGTGGCTCTAGATGGGAAATGTTAGCCTTTCTCGCTTTCCCCTTTGAATCCTTAACCTTTACAAAATTAGAGTCTAAAACTTCCGTTATTTCAACTTCAGTTCCCGCCCTTCTTCCTCTTGTTAAAACACATTTTCTTCCAACTTTAATAGCACTCATTCTAAAAACACCTCTTGATAATTACTAAAAGAATTTGATAATATTTAAAATGTTTAAATTTTTAAACACTCCCCCTTGAATTTTTTTTGAGCTTTACTTCTATTTTATGCGAGAAATTGTTTTTAACCAACTTAAGCTTTCCGCAAGAATTTGCTATAATTTCAGCGGCCTGCCAGGCAGTTATCCTTTCCACGTTTATGGTCAAGTCGACAAAAGAATGGTCAAGAATATTCAAACCGTAAATTTTTTTATACCGTTCAACATTCTGGTTGTCCCTCTTTATCGTTTCTTTCAAAATTATATTGAAGCTTTTTTTCTCCCTCGCAGCTATTCTTCTCGCCCTTGTTTCAACGCCTGCTTCAAGCCAAACGCTAAGATTATAATCACTTAGCCAGCACGCCAGCCTTGAAGCTAGAACAAAATCGCCTTTAGCAAGCTTTAAAAGTTTCGAGTCAAGCTCAAAGTCAAAACCATTTACGAGAGCATTCTCCTGCACGTATTTGAAATCAAGACCAGAATCAACCGCAAGATTCCTGAAAGTATAGTTTACGTTTTTTAGCTTCAGCTTTTCGCTTACCAGCCTTGAAACGGTAGTTGCGCCGCAACCGCTCAAACCAGAAATAACGATTTTCATGAAAAATTAAACTTTCAAGAACTTCAAGTGCGAAACAGGAATCTGATCCCTAGCTAAAACTCCTTTCTTCAGCCTAGCCTTTTCAATCAAAAGCCTCTGAGCACACGAAGCGCATAAGACTCCCCCGAAAACCCTAGAAGGCCTTCTCTTTACCTTAGGAAGCTTTGACAACTCGTAAACGCCCCTTGAAGGAACGCCTGAAAGGACTGCTCCGCACAAACCGCAAACCGCCCTTGAAGGCTTCTTTTGCTTTGTAATGAACCTTCCACCCTTAACAAATTTCTTCTTTACGCTTCTGCTTCTAAGTCTTGGAGCTACCATTTAAAATCACCTTTTTATCAAACTTACCCTCTATTTTAAGATAAACAATTTCAAGTATAAAAGCCACAACAGCAGCGGTTAAAATGAAAAAACCCCTCGGCCCGTAAATGCTGCTCTGAAGAATGCGAAGCGCAAAAATCTCGTTCAAATGCAGCGCTATAGGCAGTTGAATCAGAAACCCTGCAAAATAGGATTGAACCAGCGCTATGACTATAAAAAACAGCGGAAGAATAACTATGAGCGGTTTAAAGGGCAGCAGAAGCATCTCCTGCATTTTAGACATCATCTGTTTCTGCTCGGCGTCAAGCTTCTTCAGCTCAGCCTCGTCGTTCTTTCTGGTCGCTTCCATCAGTTTTTTCTGAAAAGCCTGAACCTCCTTCTGTATTCCCCTTGCCTTTTTTCTCTCCCCGAGCTTGCTGTTTATGAAAAATGATATGAAAGCAAAAACTACCGAAACTGTTACGAGCTCCTGCCATTCAAAAGCGAAAACCATTTTTTTACTTACCTTTTAACAAATTTTTCAAGAGTCGGGTATATCTCAAACAACTCGTCTTTTACAAGCTGTTCGTAAAATTGATAGGTTATTCCAACCGCCAGAAGAATACCTATTCCTGTTCCAAGAGCGCCGGTTATCTGAGCAAACCAAGCCAAAACTCCCACTGTGACGCTTCCAAGAACGGTTATTATTGGAATATACCTGTCCAAAACTTTTTCTATAACTCTTGGATCCTGCCTGAAACCAGGAATCTGAAGGCCTGAATTCATCAACTGACCGGCAACGTCCTTTGAACTCATGCCGGTTGTTTCAATCCAGAACCAGCCGAAGACAACGCAAAGCAAAACCAAAACCAATCCATAAATTATTATGTGAATCAGTTCAAGAGGAATAGTCATTGAATTTCCAAACAAAACCACTGGAACGCTGCTTGTCAAAAACGAAAGATAAGACGAATAGCCGCCAGGCATCAAAAGGGGAGATGGAAAGCTGGAAAGCATGTAAGAAAGGCTCAGGCTTTGAACCGGAACTCCCTGCGAGAAGACTCCCAGAAGGGTAAAGCCGTGGCTTGCAAGTAAACCTCCAATCAATTGAAAATCAAAAATAACCGCGAATGCAAGAATAACCGGCATTACTGAAACGTACAGAAACTTTATGGGATACCTTGCGCCCAAACCCCTTGCCATTCCATAGGTTAAGGGAAGTTCTATTTTCATTCCCTCAAGATAAACTGTTACAAGGAAGACGATTATGGTAAAGAATAAAGGAACTAAAACCCAGACGGCCGTGCTTATGCTTCCCTGAATTAGATAGTAAATGCTTTGAGGAATCAATCCAACCGGAATTCCGGCGTTTGTTGAAATGCTGAAAACTCCTACGAAAACCTGAAGCGCAACGCCCGCAACTATGAAAAGCGAAACACCGCTTCCAATCCCGTACTTTTGGACAAGCTCGTCCAAAAACATAACAAGAATAGCACCAAAAGCTATTTGGATTATGACTATAAGCTGTGTCAGTAAAACACTGCCGAACAAAGGAGCGGTTCCTGAAACCACTCCCAGGACAGGTACAAGCTGACTGTTCAAAACGAAAATAACTCCTTCAATAAAAGCCAGGGCAACAATCATAAGTTTCTGAATGCTCTGGAAATGCTGCTTGCCTTCTTCAGTGGAAGTGTCAATGCCGAGCAGGCCTGTTCCAACCGCAAGCTGAAGAATTATAGATGCGAATACAATAGGCCCGATTCCAAGAGTGGTCAAGCTTCCAATGCTGCTTCCAAGCAAAACCTGAAGAAGCTGTATTTGGCTGTTGACTCCCTGAAAGCTTACTCCAATTGGGTATATCTGACCTAAAACGAAAAATACGACTAGAACAATTCCAGTCCAGTAAAGCTTTTCCTTCAAGCCAACAGGAACTTCCGGCGCTCTAATATCCGGAATCAGGTTGGCAATCTCTTTTATCATTTCTCAAATCACTACAGCCTTGCCGCCCGCGCTTTCAATGCTGCTTTTTGCACCCTCTGAAAAGCCCGAAGCCTTGACTGTTATTGGCCTCTTCAAGTCAAAACTTCCAATAACCTTTGCTTTAGCAAGTTCAAACTCGCTCTTGCCTGAAACTGCAATTTCGGAAAGCCTTACTATCTTAACCCAGGGTTTTCTTCTGTAAAAACCCTTCCTGTTTTTTCTTATTGCTTCAAGTTCGAATTTTATTGTGTGAAACCATTTGTGCTTAAGTTTTCCGGCGTTTCCAACCCCTCCCCTATTGCCTTTGCCTCTTCTGTTTTTAGCGTTGCCACCTCCGTGGTTCCTGTTTCCCAAATATTTTCTGCTCTTCTTCTTCAAATGTCTAGCCATAAATTCAAATCATCCTCTCTACAATCTCGCTAGCGTTCTTATTAAAGCCTAGCACTCCTCTTGGAAACGGCTTTTTAACGCTGGCCTTGAAACCCTTGACAGGAGGGTGAAGTCTCAATAATTTAGCACCCTTGAATTTTTCAATTATCTTGTCTGAAGCAACTCCTGCAAGAACAAAATCCTTTATCGACTTTATTTTCTTTTGGTTATCCTCGTTGTCGTCCAATAATATTGCATTGAATTTTCTGTTCAAGCCAAAGCTGTCCAAAATCTTCTCTGAGTTAACAGGTATTGTTATCTTTCCCTTAATTCTAACTAACACTAACATTTTTCAATTCGCCTTTAAGTTGATTTAAAGAATTCAAAGCTTTTATTGTAGCCCTTACAAGATTCAAAACGTTCCTTGTCCTGCCCTTGCTCTTGCTCCAAACGTCCTTGAATCCGGCAAGCACCAATACTTTTTTCGAAACCGCACCAGCAACTATTCCCGTCCCTCTTGGCGCAGGTATTAAAACAATTTCTGTGTCCCCGCTTTTTCCCTTGACTGTTCTCGGAAGAGAATGCCCCTTGCCGCAACCGCACTCCCACGACCCACAGCCTAAAACAGCGCTAACGATGTTTCTCTTAGCGTTCTGAATCGCGCTGGCAATCGCAGTTTTGGTTTCAACCCCCTTTCCAATCCCGTAACCAACATGACCATTCCTGTCTCCCACGATAACTACCGCTCTCATAAGCATTTTCCTGCCGCTGGCAGTCATTCTTTGAGTGCTTGTAACCTCAACCACTTCATCATCAAGAGCAGGGAGAAGAGCGTCTATAATTTCGTTCTCCAAAATCTTCCTGCCGCTTCTTACGACTTCGTCAAAACTCTTGACCTTGCCTGCGGCAACATCCCGACCCAACTCTGTTTTAGCGTTCCAATCCAAAATATCAATCAACCTCTATTTTTTTCTTAGCATCTGCAAAACTTCCCTGCACTTCACTGCTTAAATGCTTGCCTTCTATCCTTTTTAAATCAGCCACATCACCCATCTTTCCTCCAAGACCAGCATCTAGTGCGCCTTTAACAGCCGAAAAAACAACGCTTCCCTTGGAAGGAGTGTTCAAGCCTATGTCGGCAATGAAAGTCTTTACTCCTTTTTTCAACGCTCTTTTACCAGCAAGAAAGCCAACCAGGTAGGCTGAAGGTGAATTGCAAGCGCCCTTGAACCCGAATTTGCCCAGGTCAAAGGAGTTTGCGCAGGCAAGGGTTTTGTCTCCTTTCTCTCCAAACTCGACAACCTGAACAATCACGCACTTGTTGCTTTTTCTAACCACTAGCCTAGGCTGCCTGCTTTTAAGCATTTCAAGCCTTTTAGCGTAGTCGGTCTTTCCTTCTCTTCTTCTTTTATAATTTTTGAAACTCATGGATTTAAACTCACTTCAAACTTTCAATAAAACTTTTCAAATGTTTCTTGTCCCTGAAAAAATTTCCCTTCACCAGCTTGTACGCCTTTCTGTAGTTGACTCCGAGCTTCTGCTTGTTCTTCTTTATGAAGTCGCGCTGGCTTCTTACTTTTTCAACCCATCTTTGCTTTAGGCTTTTAACCGCGTTTTTAGTTCCCTTTCTGCTTCCCTCGCCACGGCCTCTTCCCATTTTTTTTCTGAAGATTTTGATTCTAGCCCTGCCTCTGCTTACTCCTTTCTTTGCTTTCTTGATCACCAAACCCTGCCTCATTAAATTCTTAACGTCTTCGCTTGTAAGCGCTTCCCTTGCCTTTTTCTCGTCAAGAATTCTAACCCTGCTCGAACCAATTCCCCAAATTCTTGCGGCAACTCTTCTGACTGTTTCAACGCTCATTCATTCAACACCTTAATTCCAAGCTCCCTTGCTTTTTGAATCAACACGATTCTTTTCTTCTTGCCTACCGCGCTGCCTATGAAAACACTCTTGCCCTTCATGGATTCAAGCTCCTTGAAATTGCGAACCAAGCCCAAAACCACTCCTCCGCGAGTGTTTCTGATTTTTTTTTCAGTTCTGTAACCTGCGGAAGGCATGTAGCCAAAGCCTTTCTTTCTCTCCCTAAGCTTGTTGTCAATTCCTCTAGGCTTTCTCCACCCTGTCCTGATCCTTTTCTTTGCCTTTGAATTCTGTCTTTTAAACTTAGGTAGTTTGAACATAGTAAACACCATCTTGAAAAACTCTTATATCTTTGTTTTTGATCTTGACGCTCTTCACAATATTGCTGGCAGTCTGACCCACTCCGTCCTTGTCAAAACCCTTGACGGTTATCTTCTGGCCTTCAACCTTAACCTCCACCCCAGGCATTATTCTAGCCACTCGAGGAATCCTCTCTCCAAGAAAATTCTTAATCAACACTTCCTCCTTCTTGACTTCTATGTTGACTGGAAAGTGAGCGTAAACAACTTCAAGCGTTTTTACAAAAGGCTCTTTAAAACCCTGGAATGCCTTCAAAACATGCGCCCTTACTGAATGCAGAAAAGCCACGCTTTTGCGTCTTTCCTTGCCTTTCAGACTTAAATTAAGAGTGCTTCCAACAAGTGAAACAGCTATTACTTTTTCGTTAAACTTTATCGCCTTTGAAAAACTTCCGGAGCTTAACACTATCTCGCCGATTTTTGTCTCGGCTTTAACCCCTTCAGGCAAAGCAATTTCAAACTTGTCCATAAAATATCAAAACCTCAATAAACAAAAGCCAGAAGAACTCCGCCTTCGCGGTCAGCCTTGGCTTGAACGTGCGTTTTAATTCCCTTTGGAGTGCTTACTATTATCAAACCCTCAGTCGCTGAAGGAAGGAATCTCTGCTCAAACTCCTCCCACTTTTTGTATCCGACTGGAAACCTTGGTGAAATCGCGCTTATGTTATTTATTTTACCATTCAAGGTAACAACACAGCCTTTTCCTGAAAACTTGAAATCGCTTATAAAACCGTTCTCTTTTATAATTTCAAGAACGCTTCTCAAAACTTTGGAGTCATGCCTTATGGTTACCTGCCTCTGGCCCTTCAACTCCCCTACTTTAATATTGTTCAAACAATCGCTTAAATTCATTTTAAATCACATGTACTGCTGAAAACCCATCTCCTTTCCTTTCTCCCTGAAGCATCTTCTGCAAACGTAAAGTCCGTACTTTCTGATCAAGCCTTTTGCGTTTCCGCAAAATCTGCATTTTCTTTTTCCTTTCTTCTTGAACTTCAAGTCAAAACTCTGCTTTTTTTTATCTCCCAATTTTAAAACACCTCCACTCCAAGGCTTGTTGCAAACTCCATAGCCTCTTTTTTCGAAACCCTCTGCTTAAAAGGAACTCTAGAAGGTTTAATCCTCCTCAAACCAACCCTCTTTCCTGGTTTTGAAAGAGTAGCGCAAACATCAAATCCTATCATTCCAAGGTCAGGATCGTATTTTACGCCCTTCAATTCAATATATTCGTGAACTCCGAAGGAAAAATTTCCTTGGTTGTCAAAAGAAGAGGCGGGAAGCCTGAAACTGACCGCTTCAAGGCACTTGTTCAAAACATTCAAAGCACCCTTCTTTCTTAGTGTAACCTTAACTCCAATCAAATCTCCCTTTCTAATGTTGAACGCAGGGTTTCTTTTCTTGGCCTTTGTGGCAACAGGCTTTACTTCAGTTATCTTCTCCAAAAGCTTTTTAGCGTTTTCAAGTTTAACCCCGCCTCCGCTGCCAATCCCGACGTTTAAGGTAATTTTCTCAAGAACTACGACCACTTTTCAATCCACCGATTTAAAACCAGAATCAACAGCCATGATGTACGAAGCAGTGGTTATAAGCTCCTTGCCCTCGCTTTCAAGAACAGCTTTAGCACCAACTCTGCTTGGAATTATTTTCTTCAAAACACCCGCCTTTCCAGCATGCTTTCCCTTAAAAATATAACAATTAGCCCCTTCGCCTAAGTTTAAAACAGCAGCAACCTTTAAAACAGGGATTTCAAGCTTGATCGTATCCTTTGTTTTAATTTTTTTGTCGTCCGAAAGAATGTTCGAACCATCGCTTAGATTCAACTGGAACTTGCCCCCACTGACTAGTTTCTTGTTCAAAACCTTAACAAACTTGAATTCAGGCTTGCACTTTTTCAAAGCAAAACCCTTGCTTCCCCTTAAGACAACAAAACTCTCCGAAAGCTTTGGAATTGAAACCACGTCCATAAGACCAACGGGGAATCCAAGATCTTTTACTTTCCTTCCGTCAATAAGAACTTCCTTCAAGACAATTCCCGCTTCCCTCTTGTTTGAAGCAAATCCCGCGCTTACAAGAAGAAGTTGAACTGGAACGCTCTCGTCCTTTCCGTGCTTTCCTGCCGAGTGCTTCTTCACCCACAAGCCTCTTACGCCCTTTATGAATTTAGGCGCTGCGAGTTTTTTCAAATGTCTTGAATTACCATGTCCTGCCATAAAAAATCACGTTGAAACCACAATTAAATTCGAAGAATCAAAGGGAATCAAAACCTCCTTTCCACCCTGCTTCTTCTTGATCATTCCTTCTAGGAAAATTCTCCTGGCGCCCAAATCAACCTTGACTACTTTAGCGCTAACCCCTTTCTTTGACCCTCTTGAAATTTTGACTGTGAAACCCTTCTTCAAAACCACGCTTCTCTTCTTCAATTTTTCCCTCAACTCCTTTGAAAGGTGAGCTGAAACAAAACCCCTAGCCAAGTGAAGAGGCGCAGTGTACGCGAATTTTCTTTTCTTTCTAGGCTGCTTGGAGTCAATCATTTTCAAACCACCGCCTGGGCGATCGTGACAACTTTTGGAAATCTTTCAGCAACTTCCCTGGCCACGCAACCTTTTATTTCAGTGCCTACCGGCAACCCGTCATCGTTAACCAAAACGCAAGCATTATCCTCGAACTTGACCCTTTCCAAACCTCTCCTGAACTCTTTCTTCTGCCTTGTTATAACCGCCAAGTGTTTCTTGCTTATCAATTCTCTCTTTCCAGTCCTTACATAAACAACAATCAAGTTAGCAACACCCGCCCTGGGATTTCTCCTGGCCCTGCTGCTTCTAATCCCTTTAACTCCGACAAAAACAACTTTCTTTGCACCGCTGTTGTCGTCGCAATTAAGCACGCTGTTAGGGGACAGCCCTTTTGTTACTTTTGCAGTTAAACCAAACATTTCAAAAACACCAAAAATATTAAACCTTTAAAACCTTCGTGACCACGAAACTTATAGTCTTGCTAAGCCTCCTGCAGCTTGAAATTTCAACCAAGCTGCCTACTTTCAGCTTAATGCAGTCTGGAACGTGAGCGTGAATCTTTCTCCTTCTTTTCTCAAACCTCTGAAACTTCTTCATGTCCACAATGTAGTCAACCTCGATCACAGCGCTTTTCTGCTGCTTAAGGCTGGAAACCCTTCCTTCCAAAATCCTGCCTCTGACCTTTAAACCCCCATGAAAGGGACATTTCGAATCATTGCAATCTGCTTTTTCAGACATTTTTAACCAAACTTCTTTATTTTATCCTCGGGCTTAACGCATAAAACAGAACCGTCAAAAACGACTCCGTTCAATTCAAAAAGACAATTCTTTTTAGGAATCGTCTTCAAGCCTTTCTTCGTTTCGAGAATGAAAACATTTTTTCTCTCGTCAACGACCAAACCCTCAAAACCTTCCAATTCTTTGCAGCTGCTTTCAACAACCTTTACCTTTTCCCCTATCCATAACCTTGCAAGCTGCTTTCGAACGGAAACAGGCTGAGTTTCGCTCATGATGACTTAATATTATCCCTTGAAAAACCGAAACTTACCAAAGCTTCGACCGTTCTTTTTTTCTGGTCTCCCTGAAGAATAATCAAACCATCCTTCACCGTCCCGCCCGTGGCGAGTTTGTGCTTAAGGCTTTTTGCAGTGTTTTTCAATTCCTCACCGCTTAAACCCTCAATCATGGTGACATACTTGTTGAATTTTTTCTTCGTCGAATAAACCTTTATAGACTCATCGCTTTTCTGAATGCTCTTACAAGCGCATATATCTAAAGGCAAACCGCACTTAGGACAAATACCAACCATTTTTTTTAAATCCTCTAAAACAAATGAAGTTTAAACAAGTTAAATATATAAGTCTTTCGCCGTCGCCAAACCTATTTCATGCGACCGCGAGTCATGTCCACGAACTCGTCGCAGAACTGAGATATAACGTTGGCAGCCTCCCTAGACTTCTCGTCGTCAACCGCAATTATGCACATACCTACCCCCAAGTCCCTCAGCTTGTTTATCAGATAGTGAAGGAACTTCTCCGCGGAATCAACACTGTTGTATAACAAAAGCGTTGTCATGGAGTCAAAGAACACAAAATTGTAGCTTCCGTTGTTCATAAGGTCCGCTATGGAAATGGACATCTCGGCCAGCGTCTGATTGTCTGTAAACGAACAATTGTTCAAAGGTTTGGGGTTTGACCCGCTATACTTAGTGATGCAGTCTATGAAAAACAACCTTGAAACGTCAACCCCGTCCTTTTTCAGATCACTGTACAGCGTTGCGTACGGCGTGCTGAGCGTAACGTAAACCCCATAGACGTTCATTGAATTGACAAGTTCTTTTAGAACTAACCGCCTTTCCTTCAGGTAATCCCCTCCCTTTACCATGAAAAGCCTTACTTTCCTAACCTCGCGACGCCCTCTTGACGATTCTGACAAAGCCCTTGCGACCTTCACGCAGCACCGCCTCTAATCATAGGAAGTCAACTCGTCAATACTCTTTCTCCCCCTTACCCTCTGAAATACGCCCTTTTTCTCGTACCCAAAGCCAACCATCAATGGAACTGAGTCACCCTCGAGCCTAAGTATTCTTGAAACGCTCTCAGGGTTTGGAGTGAGAAGACAGGAGTCTATCCCAAGATCAAGCGACTCATAAACCATACTCAAGGCAGGCATTGCCATGCTAAGATAAGCCTCATAAAGACCAAGCTTGCCGTTCTTAACCCCCCTATGAGTGCCCTTCCAGCTTTCCTTTTTTAGAACCAGAGCTATTATCACGCTTGGCGCTGTGTGAAAGTACCCATAGAAAGCGTTTTCCACAAGTCTGCTTATTTTGCTTTTTTTCCTAACCACGATGAAACGCCACGGCTGCGAGTTTATAGGACTTGGAGCCCACCTGCCTGCTTCTAGAATCTTGCGGACATCGCTGCTTTTAACTTTCCTTTCGCTGAACTCGTAGGTTGTTTTCCTCAACCTTGCAAAATCCAAAAAGCTCTTACGATTCGATTTAGCGTTCATTATAAAATATTAAAATCAGGCGTTATTTTAACCTGCTGGTTTAATCTTGAGAGCGCTTGACAGCATTAACATACCCTTGAATACTGTTGCGCGCTATCCTTGCATTTTCCTTGATTTTTTTAGAATAGTGCTTCTGCTCTATGTTCTTGAGATAATTCAAACCCTTGCTGAAGGTTTTATCATTCTTTCTTACCCCCTTCCAGATTATATCCTTCATGTAAGGCAAACCCCGCTTCTCTATCCAATCCTCTGAAACAGCCTTCGAACCAAACTGCCCGTGAACCGACATCACCGCGGCGTTGAGAAGCACTAGTCTCTCCAAAACAGATTTTTCACTAACCCTATGATCGACTTTCAGCATTCTGCTGGCTTCCTTTCTTACAACCTCGTCAGGATGCTTTGTCGAGATAAACTTCATCTGCTTTACCCACTCCCTTCTTGCAGAACCACTTGGGCTGGAGTTTGCGATATTTCCCATGAAGTGCAGCGTGCTTATACTTCTTGAAGCAGCATCCGGCTTGTTCTCAGAATTTCTCCACCTAACAGTCTTTCCAAGAAACGAAACAAACTCGGCGTCAGTCGGAACCCTCTCCATGACCTAAATAAGGCGGAGCAAAGAAATTAAAAGCTTTGTTTTAACTGAATACCCTCAACTCGCGTTTTAATTGCTTTATAAATTCTATAAGGAATTTCGTTCTTTTTAACGCAAGATTCTTCGCTGTTTTGGTGTGCATTCTGCCTCTTGCGATTAGCAGCCTGTCATAAAACAAGTCAACAGAGTAATTCAGAGAGTTCGGCTTTCTATTTTTGCAGAAAGGGTCCCGTTCGTTGTAAAACGCTCTCTGCATGACGCCTGAAGAAGCGAAAGTCCTCATAATAGATATTGCACCGGTTGCCTCAAGAAGATCCGCGTCCTGCAACACTTTCGCTTCAAGCGTCTTGGGCTTTATGTTTTTTGAAAACGAGCAAACCTCTATGGCGTACTCTATGCTTTTTATTTTTTGTTTTTTGAATCCCATCCTTTTTAGAATCCTTCCAGCAAGCCTAGCGCTTTCTGCCTGAGCGTTTTTTGAGCGTTTGTCATCCTTTCTATAGGTTATAAGGTCATGGAATATGGCAGCAGGTACCACCACATCCAAATCTGCCCCCTCTTTTGAAGCTATAAAAACCGCGTTTGCCAATACCCGTTTCAAATGAGTTATATCATGGGAAGGATCGCTTCTAACGTTGTGCTTTTCCGCGAGTTTTATCATTTTGTTTATAGTTGATTTGTCTATCATGAAAACCCGCCTTATTTTAGAATGGGCTCAGGGAGAATCGAACTCCCAGTCTCTCGCACGTCAAGCGAACGTCTTACCATTCGACTATGAGCCCCTGCAAAGATTAAAAAGTTTAAACTTAAAAGCTTTTTCTGCTGATTTAACTTTTAAAGTTTAAAAACGCAAAATATAAAAAATTAAACCCTTACTATAAAAAGGCATGGTTGAAAAAGTAATTCAGGATATTCAAAGAATAAGAAGCGAATTGAAAAAGGTAAATGAACTTCCAACCTCTGCTGCAAGGGAAAGATTCATCGCCTATATAAAAAGGCAGATAGATGAAAAATCAAAATTACCAACAAAAAGCAGGGAATATGATAAATACAGGAAAATAAGCGCGATTCTTGAAGAAATGAGAAGCAATTTTGTGTCAAAAAACATAAGTGAGGAAAAAGAAGACCGTTTAGTTGGAATAATATACAAAACACTCTCAGAAAAAAAACTTGTTGCACTATCATCAAAATCATATAAAATTGGAGATACGCTCAATCCTATAACTTACCCGCCAACCGATCGCCATTTTTGGAATCACTTGGATAATTGGATTGATGAAATACGAAATGAAAGTTTTCAGAAAGCGCTTATCGCATGGAACTTCTCAAAAGACAGAAGGGAAGCACCAAAAAGATTTGAAGAACTTCAGCTTTATAACCTAGCCGCAGAAGCTTACGGCATACTAGACCTTCATGATGATGAAATAAGGCTGCATAAAATGATGAAATCAAAGATGAATCCAGAAGAGCTAGTCAGACAAAAACAAAGCGAAGCTGAAAATATAGAAAATTACGTCAAAAAATTAAAGTTCAAAAAAGGATTTCAATCCCGCTGATTTTTCAAAATACTAGAAAGCTTCAAAGCAATAGCTTTCATTTCATCATCGCTCAGACTCAACCGCTCGCCCCTAAAAACACCGTCGTTAAAATGTCTTGGGATAATATGAAAATGCAGGTGCTTTTTAACCAACTCGCTCTCTTCAAGGAAAGGATGATAATGGTTTATAATATCGCAACCACCACCAACGCCTGCAAATTCGATAACCGCCTTTTCAACTCTTGAAATGAAGACAAAATAATTCCTAAGCTCTTCAGAACTCAACTCGTCAACCTTCTCCACGTGCTTTTTTGGTATAACCAAAACATGGCCGCGCGCTATAGGGTTTCGGTCAAGAAAAGCAATGCTGGACTCGTCCTCTCCAATCAAATGATTTAGTCTTTTAAGTGAAACATTGCAGAAAACGCACGAATCCATTTAGCATTTCATTTTTTCAAAACGACTTCAAAAAACTTGAACTGCCCGTCCTCTCCGGCCAGATAAGAATTAACAACACTTAGATTAGGAAACTTCAAGCCCGCCTTTATTTCAGCAACTCTCTTCAAACCCATTCCAGAAGACTGGGTTTTTCTGTTCCTTCCAGGCTTCCTTCCCTGCCTAGGCGCTCTTCTAACAAGCTTTCCTTTCTTTACTCTAACTCTTGCAACAACAAAACCCTGCTTGGCTTTAAAACCAGCGCTTCTCGCTCGGGCAATGTTGGAAGGCTCTTCAACTCTTGCAACAGTAGACTCTCCACGCCAATCATGAAGTCTCTGCTTAAGAGAATCGCTTCTTGCCCTCAAACTCTTTTGAAAACTTTTCAAAACATGCTTGTAACCATTCATATAAAACACCTGCTTAATTACAGAAAGCGAAAAAATAAAAAGCAATCCATGAAAAAAACTAAAAAATGAGAAAAACACGGCGTACAAACAAAAAACAACCCCAAAAATCAACGAAAGAGTTAAATAATTTGCTATTATTAAAGTTAAATCACTCTAAAAATCAATAGAGAGGCAATTCTAAAAATAACCTAAAAGGAATGGGTTACAAATGGACGAAAATAAAATACTTAAAGGAACTACAACCGTAGGAATAACCTACAACAATGGTGTTATTCTAGCCGCAGACAAAAGAGCTTCAATGGAATACTTCATAGCGTCAAAAACAGTTGAAAAAATACAGATATTATCAGACAGCATCGCAATGACAATGGCAGGAGGAGTTGGAGATAATCAAGCGCTTCAAAGATACTTAAAAGCAGAGATAGAATTGTACAAGTACAAAAAAGGAAAAGCCCCTTCTGTAAAGGCAATATCAACACTTCTAGCAAACATACTTCAACAATCAAAATTTTACCCCTTCTATGTGCAGGTAATGATAGGCGGTTACGACACAAAGCCGCAGCTATTCGATTTAGACTTTGCAGGAGGATTAATGAAAGAAAATTACACTTCAACCGGTTCTGGAAGCCCGATGGCTTACGCAATACTTGACGATAGCTACAAAGAGGGAATGACTGAAGAAGAAGCCCTCAAAACAGCGGTGAGAGCGGTTACAGCTGCGATGAAAAGAGACGCGGCGACTGGAGAAGGGGTGGACGTGGTTATAATAGACCAAAAAAAGGCTAGAAAACTAACGGCTCAACAAATACAGACCTACTTTAAATAAAAAAATAAGAAAAACACTACAAAAAACAAAAAGGGATTAAACTCTTTGAAAAATCTGAAGGAAGTAGAAGAAGAAATAAGACAATTAATAGCCCCCCAGTGCGAACTAACAAAAATAGAAATGGAAGGCCCGCAACTGGTGCTTTACCTTAAAAGCCTAAAGCCATTCTACGAAGACCACACGATAATAACAAAAATAGCAGCCGCGCTAAAGAAAAAAGTAACACTAAGGACAGACTCGTCAGAACTCACCCCTCCGGACGAAGCTATTGAAAAAATAAAGAAGATAATCCCTCCAGAAGCAGGGGTTTCAGACCTTAAATTCGATCCAAACTTCAACGAAATAATAATAGACGCGCTCAAACCAGGCGTGGTTATAGGAAAACAGGGGATAGTCTTAAAGGAAATAATAACGCAAACAGGCTGGACGCCTAAAATACTTAGAACACCTACAAGCCCAAGCGAGGTTGAAAAAGCCATAAGAAACTCGCTTTACAACCATGCTGAGGAAAGGAAAAAATTCATGCTTCAAACAGGCAAAAAACTGTTGAACGGAAACGCAAACTGCGATTGGGTGAAAATAACCGCTCTTGGAGGATACAAAGAAGTGGGAAGAAGCTCAACTCTACTGCAAACACCAAACAGCAATATAATAATAGACTGTGGAATAAACACCGACAATACAGACAAAGCTAAAGCATACCCCTATCTAAACACAATGAACCTTTCCCTTGACCAAATAGACGCGGTTATACTAACACACGCCCACCTTGACCATTCAGGATTTGTTCCATACCTGTACGCCTACGGCTATGAAGGACCGTTATACTGCACGCCGCCAACAAGGGACCTTTCAATTCTTCTTCAGGAAGATGCTATAAAAGTAATGAACTCTGAATTCGGCTCAAGCCCATACTCTGAAAAGGACATTAAAAAGGAATTGCAACATGTTATAACAAGGGACTACGGAGAAATAACAGATGTAACATCTGACGTTAAATTCACATTCCACAACGCAGGGCACATATTAGGGGGAGCGCAAGTACACTTCAACTTCGGGGAAGGCCAGCACAACCTGGTTATGACTGGAGATATAAAATACGGAAAGACAAAGCTTCTCGACATGGCTGACACTCGATTCCCTAGAATTGAAACGCTGATAATGGAAAGCACTTATGGAGGGCCAACAGACATGCAGCCAAGAATAGAACAAAGAGACGAAAAACTCATAAGACTGATAAAAAGCACAATAGAAAGAAAAGGAAAAGTCTTAATACCGGTTTTTGCAGTGGGAAGAAGCCAGGAGGTAATGCTAACCCTGGAAGAACACTTCAACGAAAACGACTTGATAGTGTATATAGATGGAATGAGCAGGGAAGCTAATGCAATCCACACAGTATATCCGGAATATTTAAGGAAAAACATACAAAAGAGAATTCTGCAGAACAACTCTCCCTTTGACAAACCGCTTTTCAAAAACGTTGTTTCAAAAGAAAGAAAGGACATAGCTGAAAGCGACGAGCCTAGCGTTATTCTGGCTCCTTCAGGAATGCTTAGCGGTGGAACCTCTCTTGAATTCCTAAAAATGCTTTCACACGACCCTAAAAATTCGCTGGTATTCGTAGGATATCAAGCTGCAACTAGTCTTGGAAGAAAAATACAGTCGGGTCAAAAAGAAATACCGCTGGTAAATGCAAACAATAAGATTGAAACTCTGAAAATAAACATGGAGGTCAACACGGCAGAAGGGTTCAGCGGGCACAGCGACAGAAACGAGCTAATTTCCTATGTAAAAAGCCTTAGACCAAGACCTCAGAAAATATTCACGCTTCACGGAGACGAAACAAAATGCGACGAGCTCGCAAGAACACTCATGCACATAACGCACGCCGAAACGCGCGCACCAATGAATCTCGACTCGATGAGGCTGAAATAAGCTTTATAATTTCTAAATCAATTCAATCGTGTTATAAACCCTAACTACCTTTTGCTTGTTTTTGAGGTCTTTGTCATTAGATCATACCGCGCAGTTCAATTTCAAAGCCAATGCAATGTAAGCCACATCTTTTATGTCAGGAGATATTCTCTTTGATTTTTCAATGAAAGGTCTCAGCTCTTCATTTGGAATCAGCGTTATTCTTTTTTGCAGGATTTCCAACAACAAATTAAAATCGCTTTCAGTCCTTTTTGTTTTTTTCTCTAGAAGTTTTCTATACTTTTCAAACTCTTCAAAGATAAACTCTGGCGCAAACAAGCGAAAATCATTCTTAAACAGAAGCTCTTCAGTAATGCCTTCTTTTACTAGCACTGCAAAAAGAATATTTGCATCCACCACTAAATCCATCAAACTCAACTTTTTTCCAGCAGCCTTTTTGCAAGTTTTCTGCTTACCCTATCGCCCAACAACAAAGCCTCACCCTCCGTTAATGAACTGTTCTTCTTTAAATTTTTTAAAAACTGCAGTTCATCAACCTTCTGAGCGAATGCTTGCCTGGCGACTTCAGACCAATTAATCTCAGGGAAGAAATCCATTTTGATCTTAAGCTCTGCTGGAACAGCAAGAGTCATAGTAACCATTCAACTCACCTTATTTTTTTAAAAATGTTTATTTATTTATAATATGTGCAAATATATAAACTTTTGCTATTTCTGGTATTTCACAATACGCTTAAAAAAACCTCTTTTTTTTACAAAAACAATTTTCAATACATTTTTATACGACCTGCGTAATGATAAAAGCAATGCTGTGCTTGAAAAAACTGAAACTGCTATTTCATCTCTCCTACAAAAAAAGCGTGATCAACTTCAAAAGGGTCCAAAATAACAAAATCTAGAATTCGGCATTTCTCTTCTAGTTCTTTTCTGCTTTTATCGTAAATAACCTTGGGCTTTTCGCTGGAGTCAACGCATCTTGCTTTCAAAGCAATCATTATAAACTTGGCTTTGAATAAAACGGCGTTTCTCAAAAGAATCTCAACCTGTTGAGGGTCAGAAAGATCTGCGTAAACAACATCAACAGCACCAACGTCAGAGTATTTTTCAGGGAATCTTGCATCTGCAAAGATAGGAACTATGTTCTTTCTCTTCTCACTTAAGGCGATTAAATCGCTCATAGAACGAGGGGCAAATTCCACAGAGTAAACAATTCCGTTCAAACCTAAAATGTCGCTTACGTGAGAAACAGTTGTTCCGTTTGCAGCTCCAAGATAAAGTATTTTTGAGCCTTCCTTTATGGGAAGGGTTTTAATTCCTTTTAATATGGCTGCTGAAAGTTTGCTTCGTTTAGGATCCCAAACCCTGAATTCATTCTTGTCAAGTTGAATCCTCTTTTCGCCGTAAACACTAGTACCTTTAACAAGATTAAGAGTAGCGGGATTATTTCCAAAAGAATAAACTCCTGGGAAAAACTGCTTCATAAACAATAAAAACGCTTTAATGCATTTTAATCCTTTCGCTGTAAAAAAATAGAAAAAATAAAAAGCTTGACATTTCAAAACATTATTGTGCCAGGATGGCAGAACGGCAATGCGCTAGCCTTGAGTTGCAAAACACGAAAGCTAGTCCCCTAACGGGGTTGGGAGTTCGAATTTTTAAAAAAAAACGAAAATCTCCCTCCTGGCGTTAAATAATTAAAAAGAGTTCTGAAAATGCAGCAAGAATCGATTTATATAACAACGTCAAAAAAAGCAGGGGTTGAAGAGGTTCAAACTGCAAGAACGCTTGCTTTTTTTTTAGACGCCAAATTCCAGAAAAGAGGAACAAAGCCATTTAAGAAAATAAAAGAGAAAGCCGAGAAATACGGTTGTAGGAAAATAATAATAGTTGAATTGGAAGGCATAAGAATTCCTTTTGAAAAAAAGCAGATAAAGGCTAAGGTAAAAGCAATAAAGAAATCAGAAGCTAAAATTGAAGAAAGCGCGGAAAGCAACGTTTTTAACTTGGAGCATTTAAAAGAATTCAAGAAAAACAACAAGATTTACATTAAAAATCCTAAAACTAGGAGAATACTTGAAGTAGAGCTGAGAGCTGAAAATGGAAGCGGTATTTAAAATAAACTTCAAAGACAAAAAACAAGCACTTAAAGCAGCTAAAACGCTGAAAGAAGGCGCTATGAAAGACGTGAAGACCAAGCTTGAAATAAAAACAATTAATAATCTTGTCGAGATAAAAATTGAAGCAGGAGACATTGCTCCGCTTAGGGCAGTGTCCACCAGCATTCTAAGGGACTTAAAAACAATAATTGAAATAAAAGAAGTGATGGATAAATGAATGAACAGGAAGCTTTGAGACAGCAAATACAGTATTTAGAGGCTCAGAAACAAGCTTACACTATACAGCTTCAAGAGCTAGAAAACGCTTCGAAAGAAGTGGAAGGAAGCTCAGGAGTGGTTTACAAATACGTTGGAGGCGTTTTGGTTCAAAAACAAAAGGATGAAGCATTGAAAAACCTCGAGGAGGAAAAGGGAATACTTAAATCTAGAATTTCAATACTGGAAAAACAGGAAGAAAAAATGAAAAATGCATCCAATCCTAAATCTTGAAAAAAAACTCTCAAAACTCAAAGAACCACTACTTATAAGCTTTCATGATATCGCAGATGCGGATGCAATTGCAAGCGGACTTGCATTGAAAGAATTCTTAAAATCAAAAAAGCCAGATTTAAAATGTATTTCATTGAATTCTCAGGCTAGAATGATTCTAGAAAAAAACAAGATTCACATTCCAGTAGTTGAAGGTATTGAGAAATACAATTCAATTGTACTTGTCGACGTTTCAGATCCTGAAATGCTTGGAAGTTTTAAAGATAGAATTGAAAAGTTTGCAAAAAGCAAAACACTGGTTACAATAGATCATCATGAAACGCTTAAAAAAATAAAAAACGCGTCAAACTTCAATTATCATGCTACGAGTTGCAGCGAGATAATAAACGGATTATTTAAAAAAACTGGAAGAAAGCCATCAAAAAAAACTTCCCTTCTCCTGCTGCTTGGAATTATTTCCGACACTCACTACTTTAGGGAGGCGGGAGTTGAAACGTTCAAAAACGCCGGAGAGCTTCTTGCAAATTCAGAAGTAAGCTATTCTAAAGCGATTGGAATGCTAAAAGAATGTAAGGGGAAAGAACACTCTGAAAACATTTTAGACAAGATAAAAACAGCGTTTTTAAAAAATGGAGTTGCAATTGCAAAAGCGGATACTAACCGGACAGAAGTAGCCTCAATACTCTCAGAAATAGCGCCGATAGGAATAGCGGTTGGAAATGGCAGGATCACAATTGTTCAAAATTCAGCTTGTTCAAAATTAAATGTTGGAACCATTCTAAAGGAATGCGCGGCACGATTCAACGGCAATGGATGGGGGCATGAAAATATTGGAGGGTGCGAAATTAAGGATGTTGAAGCTGCCCTTGCATGGATTATGGAAAAGCTAGAATCAGAACGCTTGCAATCGCAAGGGTCATCGCGAGCAACTCCCTCCAGGTAAATTGGTCACCTAGGAAAATAAATGAAAGAACCGCAACAACCGCAGTGCTTAAGCTCATAACTGCCGTAACAACCGCCACTTTTCCGAATTTAAGGGAGTAGAAAAATAGACCAAAGCCTGCTATTGAAAGAACCGCCACAACAAACAGTAGAAAGACGAAAACAGGGTTGATTGTGGAAACTTGCCTGGTTAGGAACATAAGGGCAATGAAAACAACCAAAGCAACCAATGTTGGAATGGCTAGCCCCTCAGCAATGCCCACCATTGAAACAGTATAGGAATTGCTCAAATACTTCCAAACAAGGTTTGCAATGGAGTAAAAAATCATTCCAGCAACAGCGTATAAAATCCAATCGACCAAAATAAACCACCTTTTACTGCTTAAAGGAAAAACAAAAAAAAATTTAAGGTTATTCATAGAAAAAAATAATCGGAGAATAAAATGAAAATAGCAATTACAAGCGATTTCCACTTAGGCTACAATGAAGATTCTTTTACCCAAGCAAGGAACGCCCTTAAAAAAGCAGCTGAATTTGACATTATCCTTATCTGCGGAGATCTGTTTGACTCAAGAAATCCTAGTCAAGAGACGATATATGAAGCAGTTAAAATGCTGGCTGAAACCAAAAAAAGACTCAAACATTTAGATATAACTCAAAACGAAGCCAAATTGGACAACGCGCCAATCGTGATTCCTGGAACGCATGAAAGGAAGAGCAAGGGAAGTCCTAATATAATTCAAATACTTCATGAAAGCGGACTTATAATCAACACTCACGCTGTAAAAACAAGGGTTGAAAACATTTCAATACAAGGCATGACTGGCGTGCCAGACGATATAGCTTCAGAAGCTTTAAAAGCCATGAATTTCAATCCAGATAATGGGTTTTTCAACATTTTTCTAATGCACCAAGTTATAAAAGACACTGGAGAACAGAACGGTTTTGAAGGGATTTCAACACGAGACCTTCCAAAAGGTTTCGATCTTTACTGCAACGGGCACGTGCACCATCATTCAATATATTCAAATATAATAATGCCTGGAAGCACGGTGGTCACTCAAATGAAAAAAAGCGAAACAGGAGCAAAAGGATTTTACGTCTATGACAGCGAAACTAAAAAAACAGAATTTCAGGAAATAACCACAAGAAGGCTTTTCGTAGGCGAGATAAACCTTGAAAACACAACTGTAAGCGAAATAAAGAAAAAAATAGAGGAGGAAGTGGAAAAAACTCCTGCATTAATTCCAATTCCAATGCTTAGAGTTGTGGTGAACGCCACTTTGAAAAATAAAGAGGAAACAGACTTAAATATTAAAACTCAAAGGGTTTTACTTACTTTAGATAAAAATATTTCCACCAACACGCTGAAAGACAAGATAAGCCAGTTAAGAAACA
Organism: Microcaldota archaeon; assembly: GCA_021812145.1. Taxonomy (GTDB): domain Archaea; phylum Micrarchaeota; class Micrarchaeia; order Norongarragalinales; family UBA8480; genus DTNV01. The sequence goes on along the minus strand of JAKAOM010000004.1, from coordinate 14,094 downwards.
GAGACTACAAAACAGCCAAAGCCAAGGCAATTGAAATAGTTGGGAGAAAATTTGAAAAAGGCGATGAATTGTTCGAAGCACTGGAAGAAGGAGAATTGGAAAAAGCAATTAGACTTTTGTAACTTTTTATTTAATTGCTTTAGGTGTTTTTACTCCCGACTGGTTGAAATAAGTGCCTTTGTACGGTTTTTTAACTCTCGTGGTTGTTCTTGCGAATATAACGTGAGCAAATCTGGTTCCAGGCTTCAAAATAATATTATATGGCGCGTTGTTGAAAACTTCAAGCGTTACCGTGCCTGAAAAGCCAGCGTCTATTATTGTCGGAGGCATCGCCAATCCGTGTCTTGCAGCAGTGCTTCTCAACTCAACAAAACCCATCAGATCATCAGGAAGCGTTACATTTTCAACAGTTGAAAGCAAAACATGAGCGTTTGATTTAACCACTATTTCCTTGACTCTTTTTTCTATGGTATAAAGTTTTTTAACAATCTTCTCGTCGGATATATCCACATTAACGCCCTTAAATTTGGTAGTATAGTAGGCAACCTCGTCGGATATTTTCAAATCAACCCCGTTTTCCCGTATAGTGTCCTTTCCCAAAGGGCGTATTACAAGCCTTTTTGCTTTTATGTAATTTTCAAGATCAAAATCTGAAAGAATCATGATTTTTTTAAAAAAGGAAAATTTAAAATACCCTGCCTTAAAGATTGTTTTAACTTGCTAGTGGTTCAACAGCGTGTTTTTAAAGGTTTTTTGCTTTAATTTAAAGCGTGGATTTCAATAAAACAGAAGACTTGCTAACCAAGCACGGCTTTCCACTGATTCAATCCGCAAGAGGATGCAACTTAAAATCTCTCACTAAGGATATTGAAAGAAAAAACCTAAAACCGCCTTTTTTCCTAAAAGGTTATGGAAGAGAAATACTGCACAAAACCGAGCTTGGGCTTGTACAGCAGGTTCAAACTATGGAAGAGCTTGAAAAAAAACTCAACTTAATGAGAAAAAACAAAAAAGTTGAAACATTCATAGCTCAAGAAAAAAAAGAAGGAATTGAATTAATGGTAGGCGCGCTTAACGATTCTATATTCGGAAGGAGCGTTCTTTTCGGACTGGGCGGGATAAGCGTTGAGTTATACCACGATGTTTCAATAGGAATAGCTCCGTTAAACCAGGAGATTGTCAAAAAAATGGTTTTCGAAACAAAGGCAGGAGCTTTCTTTAACGGGTTCAGGGGAATAAAACTAGAATATTCAAAAATAGAGGAGCTTTTACTTAAAACAGAAAACGCTTTCGACTTCCTTAATTTTAAAACCCTGGACTTTAATCCAGTAATATTCGGAAAAGACGGGCCGGCAATAGTAGACTTCAGGGTGGTTTAAATGTTTGAATCAATGTTCAACCCAAAAAGCATCGCTGTGATAGGCGCTTCAAATAAAACAGAAAGCGTTGGCTATGGAGTTATGAAAAGCCTGCTTCAGGGATTTGTAATGAACAGCGGTTACGGAAGGCCATTTACTGGAAAAATATACCCTGTAAATCCGAATATAGAAAGGATAATGAGTTTAGAATGCTTCAAAAACGTTTTAGAAATCAAAGAGAACGTTGATTTGGCAGTTATATGCGTTCCAGCCGCAATAGTACCTAACATTATAACACAGTGCGGAAAAAAAGGAATCAAAAACGCAGTTATAATTTCAGCTGGATTCGCTGAAATAGGAAGCAAAGGAAAAGAACTGCAGGACAAGATTATCGCCGTTGCAGTCAAATACAAAATAAACATTTTAGGACCTAACTGTTTAGGGTTCATACGCCCATCAACTGGTTTGAATGCTTCATTCGCATTGACAAGCCCTCCTGCAGGCAACGTAGCGTTCATAACGCAAAGCGGAGCGCTTGCCGACAGCGTTATAGACTGGGCTGTGAAGGAAAGATACAGCTTCAGCTCGATTATAAGCGTGGGAAACAGCGCGCTTCTGGATTCCAGCGACTTCATCGAATGGGCAGGGGAAGACCCGCAAACAAAAGTTATAACCGCCTATATAGAGGGAATAAACAATGGAAGGAAATTAATGAAGGTTATAAGCAATGTTACCAAAAAAAAACCGGTGATAATACTAAAAGGAGGCAGAACCGCAAACGGAAGCAAGGCGGCAGGAAGCCACACTGCTTCACTTGCAGGAAACTCACGAGTCTTCGAGGCAGCAGTACTTCAAAGCGGTGGGATAATGGCCGACACGGTAGAGGATTTGTTCGACTTCGCAAAAGTATTAAGCGAACAGCCAATGCTTAAGGAAAACGCAATAGCGGTTGTGACAAACAGCGGGGCGGGAGGGGTTTTATGCGCAGACTACTGTGAACGCTACAATTTAAAGCTGGTTGAACTTAAAAAAGAAACGCTTAAAAAACTAGACGCTACCAAGCTAATGAGTCCGGTTTACTCAAGAAGAAATCCACTGGATATAGTTGGAGATGCGCTTCCGAAAACATTCAACGCAGCCATAACTACGCTGATTCAGGAGGACTACATTTCAGGTATATTCGTAATTCAGACAATTCAAACGATGACTCAACCTACTGCCGACGCAGAAGTTGCGGTAGAATCTTTCAAAAAATTCAAAAAACCAGTGATATGTGTTTTTATGGGGGGAAAATTCAGCTCCAAAGCAGTGAATACTTTGCAAAACAATAACATTCCTGACTTCAATGACGTTAAAAAAGCGGTAAAGGCAATGTCGTTGCTTGCAGGAAACAAGAAAATTGAATGATTAAACTATAGAAAATCAAAAGGAGGTAAAAGCTTAAAAACTTAAAAAACTCTTGTCTAATTGCAATGTTCGAAAAAAACGAAGACGAAGAAAAAAGAATTCAGGAGGGAATAGCGCACAGCATAGTCGACCAAATAAAAATGAGGAAGGAGCTAAGCAGTCAGGACGTTTCAACACTTGAAAGAATAGCAAGAATGCATGAAAATTTAAGAGAAGAGATATATGGGATTCTTGCTTCAAAAGGAATTAAACCAAAAAGATACGGCGACGAACCTGAAATAAAAGAACACGCTGAGCCAATTGAAAGTTTAATAGAAAATGAAAATCTAATAAAAAGCGGTTTGAACAACAAAAGCAGTTATTTCTACCAAACGCCTGAAAAAGAACAAATTGAAAGAATAAGCAACATGATTGAAAATATTAAAAAAAGTGAAAGCGAAGCCCCAAAGAAAGGAATGATCCGCCTTCTAGAAGAGATTTCAAAAAACTCAGAACACAAAAGCGTGAAAAAAACAATAATGGAAGGATTGAACAAAATAGCAATGGAAAACGTGGAACTAGAGTCGGGTGAACGTGCTGCGCAAGCCTATGAAGAATTGGTGGAAAAAGAAAAAAACGGAAAAAAACTAAGAAAACTTTCCGAACTTTACAGAGAGGTAATGAAACATCCTAAAGAAATTTCACCGCTTACAAAATTAATGGAAAAAGAAACCTTAGGCAAGATAAATGATATTGGAAAGATAGGATTAAAAGAAGAGTTCAGGGAAAACGCAACTGAATACTTAGAGAATATAATTGGCAAACATTCAAACTATCTCATCAACAGATGGGCTAACGAAGAGCTTTTTAAAATAATGAGAAGAAAGTGAGAAAGAATCAACTGCTGAATGAATCTAATTTAGGCTAACAAAAAACAATTTTTATAATAAGTATAGCAAAAAAAACAAAAGAGTTAAAAACATTCAAAATAGAAGATTAAACATGATAACAAGAGAAGAGGCTATAAGAAAAGCAAAGCTGGAATTAAAAAACGAATATTCAAAGGAAGAATACTCTTTGATTCAGGCGGTTAGAAGCGTCGAAGACCTTGAAAAAGCAAAAAATCTGCTTATTCAAAGAATCAAGGAATGGTTTAACATAAACTTCCCTGAAATAATAGTTTTCGACGACAAACTTGTCGAAATAATATCTTCCTTCTCATCAAAAGAAAACCTTGAAGAGGGTAGACTGGCGAAGATAGTTGGTGAAAAGAAAGCTGGCGAAATAATGTTTAAGGCTAAAAACAGTTTTGGAGCGAAACTTCAAAGAGATGACGCAGAAGCGCTTCAGAAACTTGCAAGCCAGGTAAAATCAATAACAGATACAATAAACGAGATGGAGGATTACATAGAAAAAACAGCTGAGAAAGTCATGCCTAACGCCACACAGATAGCAGGGGCGGGGGTGGCAAGCAAACTTCTGGCAAAGGCAGGAGATCTTGAAAAACTGGCAAAAATGCCGGCCAGCACAATCCAAGTGTTGGGAGCTGAAAAAGCTTTGTTCAAACACCTAAAAACAAACTCCAAACCACCAAAACACGGGCTAATCTTTCAAAACGCTTCTGTCAGCGGTTCAGCGCCAAAAGAAAGGGGAAGAAAGGCTAGAAAAATAGCTGCTAAAATAGCCATAGCGCTAAAAGCAGATGCTTTCACCCATCACAACATCGCAGAACAGTTGAAATGAAACTAAAAAGAAACCTCAACCTTACTGATTCTATACTTTTCGAGCTTGGGGGAATAATAGGTGCGGGAATATTCGTAATAATAGGTTTAGCCGCGTCAAAAGCAGGAAGCTACATTCCAATTTCAATACTGATAGCTGGGATAGCATCAATCCTAACTGCCTTCACATACGCAGAGCTTTCAAGCGCAATACCGGAGGAGGGGGGAGAATACGCGTTTTCAAAAAAAATATCAAAAAAACTAGGGTTGATCGTAGGAGGGGGTTGGATAATAGCAGACGTTCTAGCCGCGTCAACAGTTATGCTTGGATTCACAGCTTATTTCAATTTGATACTGACAATACCTTTCATTTCAATTATTGGCTTGATTATGCTAGCTTTGATAAGTGTGTCAGGAGTTAAAAAATCGGCTTTGGCGAATAACGCGATAACATTGCTTAAAATAATAGCTTTGGTTGTTTTTATCATCTTCGCACTAACTTCTACACAAACACCGCAACCCGCAATTCAAACAGGGTCTGAAGGAATACTTGCCGGGGCGGGTTTAATGTTCTTCGCATTCTCGGGATTTGGAAAAATAACCGAACTTTCAGAGGAGGTTAAAAATCCTGAGAAAACAATACCTAAGGCAGTTATAGTCGGGGTGGTTATAGTGATAGTTATTTATCTTCTAACCGCAATATCAGCGCTCAATATAGCCTCGCCACAACAACTTTCAACCACCGTAACCCCTTTAGCAACAGGCATTTCAAGCAAGGTTGTGCAATGGATTATAATAGCTGGAGCACTGCTAGCCACTTTAAGCGTGGCTTTAACGCTAATAAACGGCGCTTCAAGAATACTTTATTCAATGACTAAAAACAAGTTCATTTTAAAGTTAAACAATGAAGGCGTACCTTCAAACGCGATAATTATAATAAGCACTGTAATAGCACTGCTTACCCTTGCAGTAAAAGTGAACACCGTGATATACCTTGCTTCAATGGCTTTAATTCTTTTTTACGCGCTACTTAACTTGGCTTTAATCTATCTTAAAGAGAAAAAAACAATAAAAACAAAATACAGTTTCTTTTATCCTTACCCTCAGATAATCGCTTTTATAACGCTGATAGTTTTGTTCTTCTCACTAACACCCATGCTCGGATAAGTTTATTTTTGAGTTGAAGGATTTTGGAAAAGATCCTTTACATCCTCCTCTGTTTTAGGGTTTATTATTACCCCCGTGCCTAGTTCTATGCCTCCCCACACGTTAGGTCTTGGGTAAAACTCTACGTGAAAATGGAAATCTTTTTCCTTGAAACCAGAATGAAACGCAATAGTGTAGTCTTTAGATTTTTCGTATTCCTTTGCTATTATAATCTTTAATAGTCTCATCAACTCCTTGCCCTCATCTTCAGTCAGATCTAGAAAGGTTTTAACATGCCTCTTCGGAATAACCCAGACTTCAAGCGGAAATCTGGCGAAAGGAGGGGCGAAAACCTTGAAAAAATCGCTTGGAACCATGCTTTCTTCAAAACCGCAAAGCACGCATTCTTTTTCAAATAGTTCGCTTTCTCTTTTTATCATTTCGGGAACGAACGGCAATCCTATGATCTGCGAGTGTTCGTGGTCAATGCTGGCTCCGCTTCCCTTGCCATGATTCTTGAATAGGAAAGCGTACTCGTTGTTTTCGCTGAAAAACTTGAAACGATTTAAGTAAGCTTTTAAAACTAAATATAATTGTTCTTCGGTAAAGTCCTGGAAAAGCTTTCCATGCTCCTCGGTTTCAACTATAACTTCATGCCTTCCAAATGCAGGGGATTTCCAAAAGCCAGTGCCTTTGCTAAAAACACCTTCCTTTTTCAGAACAGGGTATAAATTCTCAAAACATCGAACTTTCCAATCACCTTCAGGCAAAGCAAAGCTTGTAGGCGGGGTTGAATTCTCGCTTCCTTTGTCAAAAGGACAGAACACTTTTTCAGAGTAAACCAATGGTCGTTGAGAGCGTTTGCTGGCTGAGATTATAGTTAGGTTTTTAGTGGCGTCTTGCCTGAACTCCAGAACCATTTAAAAAAAGTTAAAACGGCAAAATTTAAAATACTAACCAGAAAAGAAGAAAAAAAGAGAAAAATTAAAAAAAAAGAAAAAAAGAGGGTTGTTAAAACCCTCAGGATTCAAGATTTAACTTGAACCTATAAATCCACTGTCAGAGTGCGTCAAACCAGACTGAGCATCAGTAAAGGTTAATGACACATTATAGGTGTTTCCAGCCTGTGCACTTCCTATACCAGTACAAGTTAAAGTTAGTTGATTGTTTGGACCAACAGATGTCGGCGAAGGAGTACAAGATCCAGCTCCTACTGACGCACTAATTGATTGAAGAGTTGTTCCAAGCTTGTTTCCAAGAACAATACCTGCACTTGATCCAGAAACGTTGTAGTCTAAGCATTGGAAGTCAGAGAATCCACCACACTGATGAGAGGAAGTGAATCTTGACGGGTTGAAAACCCCGAAATACCACAAAATTGCGGCAACTATAACTATTGCCAAAATCGCCCAGCCGTAAGTGACTAGGTACTCTAAAGCGCTTTGCCCTTTCTTCATTTTATAAAATCACCTTTTATTTAAAAATTTAATCTAGAAGTTATTCTCAAACATTTAAAAACCTTACTGTAAGATTGGGCCTCAAAAGCAAAGGCAAATACTAGCTAATTTAGCCTAAAAAAAGCATGAAATGATTTATTCCAAAAAAAAGCTAAAATAAATAATACAGGATAAAATTTAAAAATACCAAAAATACAATATTAAAACATGAATGGAGTGAATTTAGAAGGGCTTTTCTACACTACAACTGCAATAATAGGGTTTTTCGCGGCAGCATACTTGTGCTTCTCGGTCAAAAAAACCAGGGCAGGAGGATTGCATAAAACGCTTTTACTTTACCTTATTTCAATAATATTCATTTCAACGCACATATTGATAATTGGACTGACTTCAACCTGCACTTCAAACAATTGCTACGCGCTTAATGGTTTTTTCGGCTTGATAGCTGAAATAGGCTTTGTAGTATTCTTCTACGCTTCGTACAAGCTTTACTTTTATATAAAAACGTTCAAACTTGAGGATTAGTGTTTGAAGACAAAACCCTTGCCTTCAATCCAGTCTATGATCATTCCCTTAACTTCGCCTATTATTGAAGGTTCTATAGATATGGTAAAACCTTTGTCTTCGACATTAAAATCGCCGCCATCTCCGAATTCCAGGTCAAAATAGGACTTTCCGTTTTCGTTTATTCTTTTTAAAACCAGTTTCTTACCTTTCTTGAATTTTTTAAGCCTTTCAGCCGCAGTTTCAGTTAAAGTCAAGTGCTTAGCCCTCTCTTTTAATTCTTTAATAAGCGATTTAACTGCCTTTTCGTCAAACCCGTGGGCTTCAGCCCCTTGTCGCACGGTTTCAAAAGGGCTTAAACTACACCCTACGCACGCAAGACCGTACTTCAAGAAAACGCCTAAAGTTTCAGGGTGGCTTGCTATAACGTCGCTTATTTTGGAATCCTCTGAAAAATCCATTGAGTAATTAAATGCTTAAAAATATTTAAAAGCAATTGTGTTTTAACATTAAAACATGCTGGTGCAGTTGAGCGAGTCTAAAAGAAGGGAGATAGAAGAGGGAAACGAAAAGCTTCAAAACCTTAAAATTAAGGGGTTAATTGACGGAAAAATAGTGGAAGAGGCAAACAAGCTTCAACCAAGGCAAAGGTTAGCGTTAATGAACAAGATAATTGAAGGAAAAACTGAACCAGAAAGCATTGAAAAAGAATATGACGACAAAACATTCAGCACAATACAAAACTTTTACTGGAAGCCTGGGAGGAAAACAAGCGTTCCAAAGCAATTTATGGTGTGAAAAATGAACGTTAAAGAAGAACAATTGAAAATATCCCTTGAGCAGGAATGGGAGTTGAAAAACGGGTTGGATGAAGTTAAATTCACCCACTATGCTCTTCCTGAGCTTAACTTCAATGAAATAAGCACCAAGGTTAAATTTCTTGGAAGAATCTTCTCCCAGCCAGTAATGATAGGCTCGATGACAGGGGGGACTGAAAGAACAGGAAAGATAAATGAAAAACTTGCTGCTGCGGCTGAAGAAAAAAACATTCCGTTCAGCACCGGATCGCATAAAATAGCGCTTAAAAAACCAGAGGTTTTCGAGAGCTTCAACGTTAAAAGAAAAAATCCAGATGTTTTCCTTATAGCAAACCTTGGGGGAACTGCTCTGCTTGAATTCGACTTTGAAGAAATTGAAAGGTCTCTTGAAAGAATTGAAGCTGACGCGGTTTTCATACACCTAAACCCTCTTCAGGAGCTAATGCAAAAGGACGGGAACAAAAAATGGAAGGGGGTGAGAGAAAAAATAGCAGAGCTTTGCGATTATTTGTCAATTCCAGTTCTTGCAAAAGAGGTTGGAAACGGAATAAACGGAAAAACCGCGCTTGAACTGCAAAAAGCAGGCGTTAAAGCTATAGACCTAGCTGGTTTTGGAGGGACCAACTGGGGAGAAATAGAGAAAAAAAGAAATGGAGAAACCAGAAACGTGTTCAAAAACTGGGGTGTTTCAACTCTTCAAAGTCTTAAAGAATGCAGAAATCTAAAAACGCCTATAATCGCATCCGGGGGAATTAGAAACGGGTTAGAGGTTGCTAAAACGATAAGATTGGGAGCTACCCTTGCAAGCGCTTCACTGCCATTTCTAAAAGCGGTTGTTGAAGACAGGCTAGAAAAAGAGCTTGATGAATGGCTGAAAGAACTTAAGATAGCCATGATGCTTACAAGAAGTTCAAACCTGAATGAGCTTAGAAAAGCAGAAATTCAGGAAAACAGGAGTTTAAGATAGAAAAATGGGGATGCAAAATCCTTCTTTGCTTCGGTATCAGCAAGCATTCCTGAGATAGAATCCCTTACCCACTCGTTCTTGTTTATCTTGCCAACAACGAAATTCAAAAGGAACCTCCATCTTCCAAGCTTCTGCATTTTATAGCTCATGTCCGCTTCAGGGCCGAGTTCATTCCAAAGATTCTCCTCGTAATCCTTCAAAACGCTGAAATCCTTTTTCTTCAAAGCTTTTAAAATCACGGGTGCGGCAACTCTGGCGCTGAAACTCCCATTGCCCATGCCTTCTCCTGAAAAAGGATCTACTAAAGAAGCCGCGTCTCCAAGCAGGATCCAGGAGTCTCCAACGATTTTTCTTCTGTAGGATGCGAAAGGCAAAGTCCACCCTTTTACTTCTGAAGCTAGAACCGCGTTTTTGAATCTGTCCTTGAAAAGCTTGTTTTCCTTCAGAACCTTGAACATTACCTGCTTAAGATCAGCATTTCTTTTTTGAACCTCGCTTAAAACAACTCCGATACCAACATTGGCTTCTCCATTAGCTTCTGGGAATATCCAGAAATATCCCGGAATTACTTCATCCACAAAGTGTATTTCAATATCGTCAGTCAAACCTTTAACATTCTTGTAGTAAGCCCTCAACGCTATGCACACGTGTTCAGGGGGGTTTGTATTTACTTTCAATTTTTGCGCTACCATGCTTTGAGCTCCATCAGCTCCAACGATTATTTTTCCCTTGAAAGTCTTTTCTTTCCCCTTCAATGTTCCTTTAACGCCAACGACACTTCCATCCTCCCAAACAAGATCGGTGGCGGTAAAACCCTGAATAGCCTCGCATTTCTTTGAAGCGTTCTTGAACAAAAGATCGTCAAAAACAGCTCTCTTGCAAACATAGCTGTAGTCTATCCCTACAAGGTTTTTCTTAAGCTTAATGCTTGAAACCACTCCATTCGGGCTTGAAAAGGTTATTCCCCTTATTTTTTTGTGTTTTATCTTCTCCATCTTTTTCAAGAGATTCAACTCTTTGAGAGTGGCCAGAGTTTTGCCTCCTACCGCGTCGCCGCACGTTTTGTCTCTTGGAAAGTTAGCCTTGTCCAAAAGCAGAACATTAGCTTTGTCTCCAATCATTCCTGCCAGAGTGCTTCCCGCAGGGCCCCCTCCTACTATAATAACATCATAATTCATCCAAAAACACCTTAAGTTTTAAATTTTTAAACTGAAAACATTAAAAAGACTTTCTTAAACAAAAACAACGGTTTAAAAACAACAATTCTAATCATTCAAAAAGCAGGCAAATAAAGCTTAATAAGTTTCCCGTAAAAAGGTAGTTAATGGTTGAAATACGCCCATCTATTTTAGGAGTAGAGCCTAAAAAACTCAGAGAAAGCCTGGACTTACTAGGGAATAGAATAAAAGAGGTACATGTTGACGTGATGGATGGTGTTTTCGTTAAAAATAACACCTTAACCGAGTTTCACCCTAGAAGGATAGAATGGATTAAAAAAGATCTTAACATTCACCTTATGGTTCAAAAACCGGAAGATTATTTCAATAAGTATTGGAGAGCTAAAAAAATAACATTTCATCTTGAAGTTGAAGGAATTAAAGAAAAAGTAAAATTAGTAAAACAGAAAAAAGGCCTTGCGATAAATCCGGAAACTAGTATAGAAAAAGCATACCGCTACCTAGAGGACTTTGACGAGTTTCTAATTATGAGCGTACACCCTGGACAGGGGGGGCAAAAATTCATTGACTCGACTATTGAAAAAATCAAAAAATTGAGGGGAGAAACAGAAAAAACAATTTCAGTCGACGGAGGGGTAAACAAGGAAAATGCAAAGAAAATAGTTGAGGCAGGAGCCGACGCGCTCGTGGTTGGCACGGCCCTTTTCGAGGGAAACATCCTGCAGAATTTCGAAGAAATAGAAAAAAATGTGGGATCATGAAAAACGATTATTTGAAGGAAAAAGCTAGAAAAGTAAGAATAGAAGCAATAGATATGATATATACCGCTGGTTCAGGCCACCCTGGCGGGTCGCTTGGTGTTGCAGACCTGCTAACCTATCTTTACTACAACGTGTTGAAAACAAATGCTTCAAAACCATCATGGAATGGAAGGGACAGATTCATACTGTCAAACGGGCATGTATGCCCGGCATTGTATGCTGTTCTGGCGGAGAAGGGCTTCTTTAAAAAAGACAGACTTAAAACGCTTAGAAAAATGAATGGGCTGCAAGGCCATCCTGAAAGAGGATCCCTGCCGGGAATTGAAACAAGTGCAGGTCCGCTAGGTCTTGGGTTGGGAATCAGCTGCGGAATGGCGCTGAAAGCAAAAATGGATGGGGAAAAACACCATATATATTGCATGATGAGCGACGGGGAGCAAGATGAAGGGGTTACTTGGGAAGCAGCAATGTTCGCCGCAAAAAACAAGCTGGATAATCTTACGGCAATAATAGACAGGAACAAAATACAGTTGAGCGGTCCAACCGAAAAAATAATGCCTCTCGAAAATTTGAAAGAAAAATACGAAGCGTTTAATTGGAATGTTATTGAAATAAAAGGTCATGATTTCAATGAAATGAAAAAAATAAAAACAAGGAAAAAAGGAAAACCTACCCTTATCATAGCAAATACAATTCCTGGAAAAGGAGTGAGTTTCATGGAAGGCAAATTTGAATGGCATGGAAAAGCTCCAAATAAAAGCGAGAGAGATCAGGCAATAAAAGAGTTGAACAAACAATGATAAACTATGAAAAGCTTAAGGCGTCAAGGGAAGGATTCGGAATAGGAATAGTCAAAGCTGCTTTAGAAAACAAAAACATTTTAGCGTTGAGCGCTGACCTGAGCGAATCGCTAAAGTTGGAAGAATTCAAAAATAGATTTCCTGAAAGATATATTGAAGTGGGCGTGGCTGAACAAAACCTGGCTGCAGTAGGAGCGGGTTTGGCACTGGAGGGAAAAATTCCTTTTATAACTTCTTTTGCTTCTTTCAGCCCATCAATAAACTGGGGTCAGATAAGAGTTTCAATATGCTACAACAACGCCAATGTTAAGATAGCAAGCTCCCACGCTGGCATAACCACCGGCGAAGATGGAGCAACGCACCAGGCGTTGGAGGACATAGCGATAACAAGGGTTCTTCCAAAAATGAATGTGATAGTTCCGGCAGACGCAACAGAAGCTGAAAAGGCGACAATTGAAACCTCAAAAACAAAAAATCCAACCTACCTGCGCCTTGGAAGGGAAAAATTCCCACAAGTTACGGAAGAAAGCGAATTTAGGATAGGAAAAGCAAACATACTTAAAAAAGGAAGTGATTTGACGTTAATCGCCTGCGGAAACATGGTATTTCAAGCGTTAAAAGCAAGTGAAATACTTGAGAAAAAGGGAATTGAAGTGGAAGTTATAAACAACCATACAATAAAGCCATTAGATAGTAAAACAATATTGCAATCCGCAAAAAAAACAGGCACTATTTTCACGGTTGAAGAGCATCAGACTGCTGGAGGCATGGGGAGTGCTGTAGCCGAAGCAATTTCAGGAGAGGGAATACACTTAGAAATAATAGGGGTTGAAGACAAATTCGGGCAAAGCGGAAGCGCTTCTGAACTTCTTGAAAAATACGGGTTGAGTGCAAACAAGATAGTGGAAAGAATCATTAAACATAAAAAATTAATACAAAACGTTTAAACAATTAAAAAGAAAAGGTGGTTGAAAATGGAGCTTAAAATCGATTCAAAGTCAAGCGCGCTGGTAGTAATAGACTTGCAAAAGGGAATTGCAAAAATGGATAGAAAAACAGAGCCGTATAGCGCTGAAGAAGTGATAAAAAACGCTGCAATACTTGCTGAAAAATTCAGAGAGGTTGGCGCGCCAGTAGTTCTTGTCCACGTAGGCTCTATCGACGGCAAGGACATGCTCAACCCAGTGACCGAACAAAAGAATCCTTGGGGTTCAAATCCAAGGCCTTCGGACTGGTTTGAATTTGTAGATGAGTTAAAAAAAACAGACAAGGATATAATAATTACAAAAAGGCAGTGGGGTGCGTTCCACGGAACCGAACTGGATTTGCAATTGAGAAGAAGAAAGATAAGCACTATAGTGCTCTGCGGAATTTCAACAAACATCGGAGTGGAAACTACTGCACGTGAAGCTTACCAGCACGGCTATAACCAATTCTTCGCAATAGACGCCATGACGTCACAATCAAAGGAGGAGCATGAAGCTACAGAAAAATTCATCCTGCCCAGAATAGGGGTAATTAGAAAAACAAGCGATTTGCTTAAAATGATAACATGAACATTTTTGCAAAAAAGGGAAAGATTTTTATTAACCATTCAAATAAGATTTCATCATGAACAAGCTTAAATTCAAAAGAATAGCGTGGTTTTCGGACACCCTAGAGCAAAACAACGGAGTGGCGCAGTACATAGACAACATAGCACCGTATCTAAACAAGAAAATGCAACTAACCGTATATTCAGGCAGAGTGAACAAACCACATAACTTCAACACTGTTTCACTGCCTTACTTCAAAAGCCCAACTACGCCTGATTATGACATTATTCTCCCAACTTCTAAAAAAGAATGCGATCTTGTACACGCGCACAGTCCATACATGCTTGGATTGCATGCGGCAAAATACGACGTTCCAAAAATAGTTACAGCCCACTTCCTTCCACAGCACACTCTTGAATGGTTTTTCGGGCAAAAACAACCGGACCTGTTCGTTGGGGAGATC
>JAKAOM010000016.1 GCA_021812145.1 Microcaldota archaeon | reverse complement strand
ATCTGTTTTGCTGGGTTGGGTAGCTTGTTCCTGTGTAGGCTGGCTGTTGAGTGTATTGGGCGCATTGAGCCTGGTTTATTACGCTTATTGGCGTGTTTATTGTCTGAGTTTCTCCGTCTGAGAGTTGGATGGTTGTTTGGGTGTTGAATACTCCTTCGAAGCATGATGGCGCTGTTATTGATATGGTGGCTGTTTTTGTTTCTCCGGGTTGAATGGTTCCTGACGGCTGGTCGATTGAAGCTTCTAGTTGTGTTTGCGTGTTGACGTAGAAGTTTTCGGTTTGGCTGGCGTTGTTGGTGAACCAGATTTTTAGGTAGGCGGTTGTTTGGTCTGCGTAGATTTGCGCTGAGTTTGGGCTGCTTTGAACGCTTAGCGCGCTTGTGAGCATTGCCATTGAGAATATTATTGCCAAAATCATTGAATTGTTTTTCACAAAAACCACCTTTTTTTTGCAATTAAAAAAACAAAAACTGCTTTTTGTTGTTACTAATGTGTAGTAACAAGTATTTAAATGTTGTGTTTTGTTACTATTCGCTTGTAAATACATTTAAATAGTAGTTTGTGTTTAAACTATAACAGGGAAGGAAAAAGGTTTTGAAAAAATGAAAGGTTTTAAAAGCGTGACCAATATTAATAATTCCATGCCCCAAAATCAGGAAGTTATTGGCCGGCTTAAAACGCTTGGGCTTAACGAATACGAAGCCAAGGCGTATCACGCGCTTAACACGGCGGGCGACTGCAGTGCAGGTGAATTAAGCGAGAAAGCGGAGCTTCCAAGGCCAAGAGTGTACGACGTTTTATCTTCACTTCAGTACAAGGGTTTCGTCATGATGGAGAGCGGGAGGCCGGTGAAATATTCGGCAATTCCTTTGGTCGAGGCCATAAACACTCTTAAAAAGCAGAAGAAAAGCCAGCTTGATTTGGATTTGGATAGGATTGAGAAAAACGCCGAGTCTATTCAGGGCATGCTTAAAAACAATCCCTCCAACGATAAGTTCAGCATAGAGGACGGGGTTTGGACCATAAGGGGAAGGAACGCTATTTACAGCAAGCTTGCCACCATGTTCGGAAACGCTAAAGATTCGATAGTAATAACTTCAACACCTTCTGGAATGGAGAGGAAGTTTTCAGAGCACTATGGTTTGCTTAAAAAGGCCAGGGAGAGGGGAGTTACGGTTAAGACTGTTGGCTCTTCAAAGCCTGCTAAATTTGAAGTGGATTCACACGTGAACAGGGACATGCCTTCCAGGTTTGTTCTGGTTGACAATCAGGCTTTGTTCTTTTTGACTGGAGAGGAGGCGCATCCTGACGAGGAGGTTGGGTTGTGGTTGAACTCCCCGCATTTCGTGAACACTCTTAAGAAGACTGTTAAGTAGTTTTTAGGGTTTTTTTTTCCAATTTGTATTAACGGATAGCGTAGCTTTTAGTTTATCTATTTTTGAGTCCAAAAACGTTAATAATCGCCTTGTTTTTTTAATCTGCATGAGCGTAGAGCGTTTTGAATTTGCGGCGGTTTTGTTTAGAGCTCTGCTTTTGCTTGTTTTTTCTTCAGTGTTTGCAGTTGCGGTTAATCCTTTTTTGATTGGTTCGGCTCATGTTTCCGCCTCGCTTTTTTATACTGTTGGCTTGAATGGCCAGCAGCCTAACTCTCTTTTGCTGAAGGTTCTTGGTTTTTACAATACTTCGGCGCAGTCGGTTTTGATTTCTTCTCCTACGCCTTATTCTTCGGGGGTTGATTCAAGCGGAAACTCTCTGCTTTCGTTTCAGTTGTATCCTACTGTTCAGAGCCAGCAGGTTGTTTTGAATCTTGACGCGAACGTTGATTATTTGAATTGGATTGGTTTTGGCAGTGTGGATCCTGCTTATCTTCAGTCAAGCACTTACGTGATTTTGAATCCTGAGACTCAGCAGACTGCCCTGCAGATTATTGGGAACGCTTCAAATCCTTTTGAGAAGGTGGCGCTTTTGGTTTCCTGGGTTCATGATAATGTTAAGTATGAGGGTTCTGGTTTAAGCGAGGTTATAATGAATTCTAGTTGGGTGCTTCAGAACAGGGTTGGGAAGTGTTCCGAGTTCTCCCATCTTTTCATAGCTCTTGCGAGAAGCGCGGGAATTCCGGCAAAGTTTGTTGCGGGTTTGGTTTATAATGGGGATTCGTGGGCGTTGCATGCCTGGTCCGAGGTTTATGTTGAAGGAGAGTGGTATCCCGTAGACCCTACTTTTGACGAGGCGTTTGTTTTGGACGGCAGTCATGTTGAAATGGCTGAGGGCGTTGATCAGAGTGTGGTGAATAATGTTTTAAGCGGGGCTGGGAATTTTAATTTGAGTGCAATTTCCCTTAATTCAAGCCTTAACGCCACTCTTGTTGGCTACACTCCTTTTAACGTTGTTAACGTGACTTTGGTTCCTCCTGAATCTCCTGTCGGCAGCGGTTCTTTTGAAACAGTAAAGGCGGTGGTGGTTAATGAGTTGAATCAGAACATCGCCACTCCTCTTTTTCTTAGCGTGCCTCAGGGGGTAACGATTCTTTCCCCTCAGGACAGGCTTGTCTATCTTCCTCCCTTCGGCAGCAAGACCGTTTCCTGGGGTGTTTTAACTCCTCAGATGAAGCCTAACTATATTTACAATTACACTGTTCAGGTTGACTATTTGGGCGGATCGATGCAGTCTTTTTTCTCCGGCAATAATCAAGCTAAGATTAATTCGGTTCAGGGTTTTCAGCTTTCTCCTCTTATAATATATCAGAATGGTTCTGGTTTGACTGTTACTTCCACGCTTTCAAATACCGGCAGCGAGGTTTTGAACGTTAGTCAGACTGCGGTGCTTCAAAACCAGGTTTTTTCTGATAAGCTTACTCTTTCGCCCGGAGGTCAGGCTAGTCCGAGCTACTTTTTTCAGGTTCCTGTTGTTAACGAGTCTGGTTTTGTGGAAACAAATTGGAGCGGGGGCAATTATTCCCAGCCTTTTTCAGTTTCAGTGCAGCCTCCTGCTAGCGTTCCTTCCACGCAGAATTCGTCTTCTGAATTTCAACCGGCTGGTTCTAGCGCTAATTATTTAATTCTTGGGTTGACTGTAACCTTTTTATTTTTGATAGTCTTACTAATAGTTAGAAAAATTAAGCGGTCGTAGTCTAGCCTGGTTCAATTTGTTTTGAAGGCAGTTAGGACGCGAGGTTGCCAATCTCGCAACTCGGGTTCAAAAATATTTTATTTGAAAATCCCGACGGCCGCATTTTTTATTTTTAAAAGGTGTTTGGAATGAAGGAAAATAAAGGTTTGAAGCCGCAGCATGTTGCTATCGCGGTTGTTTTGGCTGTAATTGTTTTGGGTGTTATTGGATACTTTTTGTTCTTCAATCCTTCTTCTGGAAGCAGCTCCGGCAATTCTAACTCCACTATTTCTGCGAGTTACCCTCCTGTTTTCTTGACGGTTGTTTCGAATTTTTCAAATCCTTTCCTTAATCAGACGCTTATAGTAGGCAATTTAAGCAGTTTAATTCCTAACCTTTCGGTTTCGTATGTTGATTTGAGTTCGCCAGAGGGTTTGGCTTTGCAGAACGCTGTTAACGCTTCCTTCGCTCCTTTTTACGTGTTCAACGCTTCTATTTTGAACTCTCCGGCTTTTCCTTCGCTTCTTAAGGTTTTGGCTTCAAAGCCGAACGGGGATTATGTGTTGAACAGTTTTGAGACCAATCAGGGTCTTCTTTTGAATAATGAAACACAGCCTTTCTCTCTTAAGCTTTTCGTGACTCCCTACGATCCTCACGCGTGGCAGGCTGAAAACAACACCTACTCTTTTCTTTCTAACTTTTCGACGCCTGTTAATTTTTCAATTGGCTATATTGTTGGTTTGAACGGTTCTAATTATGTTTCTTTGAACGGTCCTAACGAGCTTGAGGAAACCGCGCTTCAGGTTTGTTTGAACTATCAGAATTCTACTGATTTGAAGTTTTATCTTGGTTGTTTGAACAATCAATTGTATCAGAATTTCTTCAACACTTCAAATGTGAGCATGACTGGATTGTTTTACCGGGCTTATTTGAGCGCGCAGACCTGCGCTGAAGGTGTTGGCGCTTACAATGTTTCCGAGGCTGGCGCTTGCGCTGTCCAGTGCTTGAACGCCACGCTTAATTCATCGAACCCTGTTTGCAACGCCAATACTTCGATTTTAGGTTCTGAATATCAGGTTGATCAGGCTTATCATGTAATTGCAACGCCCACGTATGTTTTCAACAATCAGTACGTTCATGTGGGCGTTCTTTCGCCAGGAGAGGTACAGAAAATAATGTGCGAGTTGAACAATTGCTGATAAAGGTTAGGTGAACGGGTGTTATGAAAAGAATTTTAAACCTGTTTTTCGTTTGTTTAATCGGTGTATAGTGTAAAATGACTTTCAAAAACGTTTTGGAGCACAGCGTTAACGCCTATCTTAACAATGTTAAGCTTATTTCGATTTTCGCTATTCCTTTGGTTATTACTTTGCCTTTGGCTTTGGCTCTTCCTAATTTCGTTTCTTTGGGTGGTGTTTTTCTTAGGTTTGGGAGCATTGGGCATGATTTCACTTCTTTTGATCTTTTGGTTACTGGGTTGGCTTTTCTTGTTTCCTTGCTTGTCATTTCGTTTGCGTTGGTGGCGATTAACATGATTGTCAAGTCTCAGAGGAGTTTGGTTAAGCCGTCTCATTACGATGTGGAGAAGGTTTGGCAGCATTCGATTAACCTGTTTACCGTTTTTCTTATTGCGTTTCTCATAATTTTGGGATTCAATGTTTTTCTTTACGATTACGGTTTGGATCAGTCGCTTGGCTTGTTGATTTCACTGCTGGTGTCGGTGGTGATTATTTTCGCCCCTCAGGCTATTGTAATCGACGGTTTGGACGTCAAGCATATATTCCTCATGAGCGTTTCCACGGTTGCTAGGAAGTTCTGGTATTTTGTGGGTTTTTTGATTGTGGCTGCTCTTTTGATGATGCTTAACTCTGCCTTGTTTTTGAGTTTGCTTCCAAGCTTGTCTGACGCGATGTTCGCCAATTATTTAGCGGTTATAGTTAACGCTTTGATTATAGTTCCTTTTCTTGAAGTGTTCAAGGTTCAGATTTATCTGAGCAAGTATTCGATTTTGTGATTTAATCTGCTATTTCTATTACTTTGTTTTTGTTTTTAGCCCCTTTTACGATTCTAATTTTGGATTTTTGTTTTTTGAAGTATTCGGCAATAATTTCTATTAGTCTTTCGTTTGCCTTTCCTTTCACAGGTTGCGCTGCAACGTTGATTTTAAACTCTCCTGAATCCAGTTTTTTCACGCCTTCAACTATCCCTGCTGCGGCGTGAACTTTTATTTTTACCTGCATAATCAGTCTTTTAGGAACGCTTTTCTGCTTGAAATTTTGCCCCAGCAGTCCTTGCAGATTACCCTTCTTTCTGTTTTTGTGTAGTTCCTGCTGCTTTTGACGCAATCCCTGCATACTTTTCTACCGCAGTAGTTGCAAACTTCTATAAAATGAGTTTCATTACCGCACCTTTCACATTTCACTTTTCAGCAAACACCTTTTAAAAGCTATTATTTCAAAATCACAGTTATTATAGTTGAAATGTTTTATAAGTGTTATGGTGGGCTGTTTTGGTTAAATTTTATATTAGGACTTACGGGTGCGCTTACAATCAGGCTGACTCGGAAAATATTGAGTTTTTTCTTAAAAGCAGGGGTCACGTGATGGTTGATGGCGAGAAGGAGGCTGACGTGGTTGTTTTCAACACCTGCGGGGTTAAGGATTCGACGGAGAATCGGATTGTTAACGACATTAAGAATTCCGGAAAGAAGGTGGTGGCTACCGGTTGTTTGGCTCAGGCTAGGGCTAAGATGATTTCACGCCTTCCGAATGTTTACGCTGTTGTAGGCACTTTCAATAATGCCAAGATGCTTGACGCGATTGAAGGGGCGGCTGGAACGTGGGTTGGCAGGGGTGTTAACGTTCCTCAGGCTCCAGATGTTTCAGGAATGGTTTCGACGGTGCAGGTTAGTTCCGGCTGTCTTGGCAACTGCACTTTCTGCCAGACCAAGCTAGCTAGGGGGAATCTTAAAAGTTTCAGCGAGAGCGGTTTGGTTGGCTTGGTGGAGGGTTTGGTTGAGAAGGGCTGCCGGGAGGTTAGGCTGACTTCTCAGGATTTGGGCTGCTACGGGTTTGATTTTGGCGATTCTTCGCTTCCTTCTCTTCTTGAGAAGATAGTTGAGATTGAAGGGGATTTCAAGGTGAGGCTTGGAATGATGAATCCCGAGCATGTCATTGAGATAAGGAAGGATCTTTTGAAGTTTCTTAAAAACGGTAAGGTTTACGATTTTCTTCACATTCCTGTTCAGAGCGGCAGCGACGCGGTTCTTGAGAAGATGGGTAGGAATTATTCGGTGAAGGATTTTAGGGGGCTTGTGGGTTTTTTGAGAAGGAGTTCGCCCGACCTGACGCTTGAAACCGACGTTATTGTTGGGTTTCCGACTGAAACAGAGGATGATTTTCAATCCACGCTTGGGTTGATGGGTGAAGTGCGTTTTGATATTGTAAACTTTTCAAAATTCAGTTCCAGGAAGGGTACGAAAGCTTCTTTCATGGAGCAGTTGAGCCGTAACGAGATTAAGAGAAGGAGCGTGGTTGGAAGCAGGGTCTACAAGAGGATAAGTCTTGAGAAAAACCTTGAGATGGTTGGGAGAATTGAAAAGGTTCTTGTAACTGAGAAGGCGAGGGGTGATTTTCTTGGAAGGACTGATTCCTACAAGCCTGTTTTGGTTGACGGAAGGCTTGGTGAAAGGCTTTTGGTTGAAATTAAGAGTGCTGGTCAGAGTCATTTAAGGGGGGTTGTCAAGGGGGTTTTGTTGTAAATAGGCGGGTTAATCAATTTATTTAGCAGTCAGTCCTGAAGCGATTTCCTTGTCTGTTGTAAGCAGTGCTAGTCCGTTTTCGTCTGAAACTGCCAGAAGCATTCCCTGAGATTCTATTCCCATTAGTTTTCTCGGCTCTAGGTTTGCCACGATTATTATTGTTTTTCCCTCCATTTCGCTTGGCTCGTAGTATTTGGATATTCCGGCGACAAGCGTTCTCTGTTCTTCGCCTACCTGTATGGTCATTTTCAACAGTTTGTCTGCTTTCTCCACTTTTTCGGCTTTTAGCACTTTGGCTGTTTTCAATTCTATTTTTTTGAACTCGTCTATTGTTATCATTTTTAAGGCAGCTCGTTTTCTTTTTCAAGTTTTTCCATGAATTGTTCGGTGGCGTACGTTGTTGTTTGGTTTTTCTCCCTTACCGACAGGTTGGTGCTTTCGACTTCTTTCTTTCCTATTATTATTATGTATTTTATTTTTCTCATTTGGGCGTCTCTTATTTTTGCCTCCAGTTTTTCGTTTTTGTCGTTCACTTCCACCCTGTATTTTTTCATTTTTTCCCTTAGTTTGTGGGAGTGCTCGTTTTGTGCTTCGGTTATTGGTAGTATTATCGCCTGGATTGGAGCCAGCCAGGTTGGGAAGTCTCCGGCGGTTGTTTCTATAAGAATCGCCATAAGTCTTTCCATGCTTCCGAATATTGCTTTGTGTATCATTATGGGGCGGTGTTGTTTTCCGTCGCTTCCTTCGTAGTTTATGTCGAATTTTTCAGGCATTTGGAAGTCAAGTTGTATGGTGCTTGTCTGCCATGGCCTTCCCAGCGCGTCTTTTATTCTGAAGTCGATTTTGGGTCCGTAGAAAGCTCCGTCTCCTTCGTTTATTTTGTAGTTTATTTTTGAATCGTTCAGCGCTTTTTTGAGTGCTTCCTCTGCTTTCTTCCAGGTTTCTTCAGCTCCCATATGGTCTGTCGGCATGGTTGACAGCATGACTTCTATTTCCTTGAATCCGAGTGTTTGCGCTACTTCGAATATGAATTTGAGTATGCTTTTTATTTCGGTTTCTATCTGTTCTTCCATGCAGAATACGTGCGCGTCGTCCTGAACGAAGGCTCTTACTCTTGTCAATCCGGCAAGCACTCCTGAGAGTTCGTGCCTGTGCACCAAGCCGAATTCAGATAGTCTTAGCGGCAGTTCGCGGTAGCTTCTTGCTTTTGTTTTGTAAATCAGTATTGCTCCCGGGCAGCTCATTGGTTTTACCGCGTATTCCTGCCCTTCTATTTCTGTGAAGTACATGTTTTCTTTGTAGTGGTCCCAGTGGCCTGACTGGTGCCAGAGTTTTGAGGAGAGTATTATCGGCGTTCTTATTTCTTTGTAGTCGTACTCGTCGTTTTTCTTCCTCATGTATTCGGTTAGCTTGTTGTAGATTATCATTCCGTTGGGGTGGAAGAACGGGAATCCAGGCCCTTCTTCGTGTATGCTGAATAAGTCCAGTTGAACTCCTAGTTTTCTGTGGTCTCTTTTTTCAGCTTCTTCAATGCTTTTCAGGTATTCTTCAAGTTCTTTTTCGGTTGGGAAGGATATTCCGTATATTCTCTGCAGCTGCTCGTTTTTCGAGTCTCCTTTCCAGTACGCCCCGCTTATTTTTGTTATTTTGAATCCTTTTATCAGTCCGGTGTTTGGGATGTGAGGGCCTCTGCACAGGTCGGTGAAGCTTCCCTGATTGTACATTGTCACGTTTTCGTTTATTTCGCTCAGCAGTTCAACCTTGAATTTTTCCCCTTTTTTTTGCATTTCCTCGATTGCTTGTTTTTTTGTGGTTTCGATTCTCTGGATTGGGTGGTTTTGTTTTATTATTTCCTTGGCTTTGTCTTCTATTTTTTTCACGTCTTCTTCTTTCAGGGGCTGTATTTCAAAGTCGTAGTAGAACCCATTTTCTATCGCCGGGCCTATTCCTAGTTTCGCCTGCGGGTATAATTCTTTGACCGCCTGGGCTAGCACGTGGCTTGAACTGTGCCAGAAGATTTGCTTTCCTTCCTGCGTGTCGAAGGTTATCGACTCTATTTCAGAGTCTTGCGTGAGTTGCGTTGACAGGTCTTTAGGTTCTTTGTTTATTTTTACTGCTATTATTCTCTGGTTTTTTTCGTTGAATTCTTTAAGTGCCTGCGCTGCCGTCATGTTTTGCAGTTCTTTGGTTTTTCCTTTGACTGTTATTTTCATTTTTTCACTCACTCAGCAATAAGTTTATCATTTCATTTGGATTGAAATCTTTTAAATCTTCGTATTGTTGCCCGTTTGCCGTGAAGTAGATTGGTATTTTTAGTTCGTGGAATATGCTTAGCAGCACTCCTCCTTTGACGTCGAAGTCTGTTTTGGTCAGTATTACTCCGTCGATTTTTATCGCCTGGTTGAAGGTTTTGATTTGATCCACCAGAGTGTTTCCCGAGATTGACTCGCCCACGAATATTTTCAGGTTTGGTTTTATTATTCTGTTTATTTTTTCCATTTCTCTTACCAGGTTTTGGTTTGTTTCCTGCCTTCCCGCCGTGTCTATCAGCACCAGGTCTATTCCTTTCGCTTTCGCGTAGGATACGGCGTCGAACGCTACGCTTGTCGGGTCTGCTCCGTAGTCTCTTTTTATTATTGGAGTTTGGAGGTTTTGCGCGTGTTCTGTTAGTTGTTCTATGGCTGCTTTTCTGAAAGTGTCTGCCGCCACCATTACTGTCGTAAGGCCTTTTTTCTTTGCTGCCCAGGCTATTTTTGCTATCGTGGTTGTTTTTCCGCTTCCGTTTGTTCCGACGAAAAGCACTATGTAGGGTTTTTGTTTTATTTCCTGGAAGAAGTTTTTGCTTCCTCCTTCCTCGAATATTTTTTCCAGTGTGTTTGTTACCTGGTGTTTGACTTCTTCCCCTACTTTGTTTTTGTCTACTTTTTTGCCTACGAGTTCCTTCTTGATGTTTTCTATCATGAATTCGGTTGTGGAGTACGAGACGTCGCTTTCAAGCAGGGATGTTTGGAATTCGTTGAATACGGGTTCGAGGTTTTTTTCTTCAAGCGTTATGGTGTTGGTAAGCAGGCTTGATATTTTTTGCTTTATTCCAAAAAGCGGTTTGAAGTTTTTTTCAGTAGCTTCTGGTTGTTTCTTTTCTTGTTTTGGTTTTTCCTCGGTTTTCTTTAAATGTTCTTCTTGTTTTGTTTTTTCTTCTTTTCTTTCCTCTGTTTTTTGCTTTGGAGGTTCCTCCTGCCTAGGTTTTTTCTCCTCTGTTTTTTGTTCAGGGCGTTCTTCTTGTTTTGTTTTTTCTATTTTTGTTTCTTTCTTCTCTTGTGGTTTCTCCTCTTTTATTGTTTTGGCGCTTTCGATGTTTTGTTCTGGCTGGTTTTCCAGTGTTTCTGGGACTGGCGTTATTTCCGGGGTTTTGATTTCTTCTTTTTTTTCTATTGTTGGCTCTGTTTTTTCTTCTTTTTTTGTTATTCCGTCTATGAAGTTCGATATTTTTTTTTTGAGGAGATCAAACATTTTTTAAACCCTTTTTTTGAGTTTTTTTTGGAAGTCGGTGTAGTCGTCTTTTAGAGTTTCGATTCCTGTCTTTCCGCCGCAGTTGTTGCATTTGAAGTAGAATTGCTTGAAGTCGCTGGTGAATAGTACTTCCACGTCTTGAGAGCCGCATTTTTCGCATTTCATTGCATTTCTCCTTTTTTGATTTTTTCGCTTGTCTTTTCAAGCTGGTTGTTTATTGTTGAGAAGCTCTGCTGCAGTTGGCGGATGTTGTTTGCATATTGCACTGCCCTGTCGTTTAGTGTTTTGACCGCTTCGTCTATGGTTTTTTCAACCATTATTCCCGCGCCTACTGGGATTAGCACTTTTTCCTTGTCTATTTTTTGCGTTTTCAGCATTACGCCCACGCCGATTTCTAGCAAACCGCTGTTGAATTCCTGTATTTTTTTGAGGAATTCTATTGTTTCGTTGTTTTCGTTCAGTATTTTTTGGAGTTCTACTATCTGTTCGTTTGTTTTTTCAAGCAGGTATTGGTAGTAGTTGGCCTGCGCTTCAAGTTCTTCGTTCATTTTTTAATCACCTATAGCTTCGTAGATTCTGTTTATTTCAAAGCCTGATGTGGACTCGCCTGCAAGCGCTCCCTTTGAGTTGGCGACCAGCCCGAAGCTGTTTGCGGTTAGACCCATGTTTGTGGTTCCGCGGGCTGTTTTTACTTTCATTATTCTTTCTATTTCTTTTAGTTCTTCGTCAGTAGAGTTGTTGTAGGCTAGGACTCCGTTGTTTGTAGCGGTGTTGAACGCTCCCACTAGGTTGAACCCGCCTATTTTCATTTTAACCGTTTCCACTCCCAGGTTGTCTTCTATTTTTTTCATTTCTTCGTGGGGTATTTTTGGGTTTACTATGCATCCTTTGTCGTTGGCTAGTACGTTGTTGGAGACCGCGCTGAACTCTCCCTTGATTTTGACTATGTTTAGCCCGTGAAGGGCTTTCAGTTCATGTTCTGTGGCGAATGAAGGCACCACGCAGCCCTTTGAATTCATTGCCGCGTATATTCCTATTAGTGAAGATCCGCTTATTGACATTTCTTTGGCTTCTACTTTGAGGGTTGACTCTAGTTTTGAGATTGCCTGGTTTCCCATTCCTTTTGGGTGGTATAGGTTTTTTTCATTGCATTTCAAGTATAAGCCTATAAACGGGTTTTTGTTTATTGAGGCTTTGCTTATTTCGAAAGTCACTCCAAATCACATTTGACTGTTCCTTCCTTGTTTTTTGTTAGTGTTACCTTGATTTTTTTTGGTGGTTTTCTCATTCCTTGCTCGTTTACTTTTTCAGAGATTTTCACGCTTATTTTGACTTTTTCATCGCTTGTTTTCATGTGCCTGGCTGCGAATTCCCTTATTATTTTCATCGCTCTTTTGTTTCTTGCTGTTTTTGGCTTGTCGTACGCTTTGTCAAGCGGTATGATGTAGCTTCTTTTTAGGATTATCTCTTCTTTTGGTTTTTCCTGTTCTGTTTTAGCTTCTTCCTTCTTTTCAGGTTCTTTTTTTGTTTCTGCTGGCTGCGTCTGCGCTGCTTCAGTTTTTTTCTCTTCTTTCATTTCTTTTTCTTCGGCCACTTTACTTCACCTTTAGCTTAAGTTTTTTGCTTCTCCAGTTCCTGCTTTTTGAATTCGTGGTTATTTTTCTGTTTGTTTTTCCTATAACCAGAACGGGTATTCTCTTGTTTTGTTTCATTTTTTTTATCAGTCTTAGTTTCATTTTAAGAGTTTTGTTTCTTGACATTTTTCACAACACCTATTTTGTTATTCTCATTATGCTTCCTTCCCTTTTCTGGCTCAGGATTTGGCTTACGAGCAGTTTGAGTTGCTCTTCGGTTATTTTTTTCTTAACCTGCCCTCTTTGCGCCAGGCTTATTATTATCGACGCCAGCTTGGAGTATAATTCCGGACTTGATATTCTTATGTTTGCCATCCTGTCGTACGCGTCCTGTTCAAGAAGTGATTTGAGGATTGTTTTTACTTTTGCATCCTCGTTTTCTTTTTCAGGGTTTTTGTCCGCCATTTTTTTCACTCCACTTTTTTAGCTATTTCGTCCATGAGTTTCCTGCCTTTTGGCGTTATGACTCTTCCTGTTTTCTGTTTTTCGAAAAGTCCTGCTTTTTCAAGCTGCTGCAGGGCTAGTCTTATGATTTTTCCTCCTGCTGGCCTGTGGTGGCTTCTGTGAACCACGTGCTGGACTCTTCCGCCGTATTTTTTCCTAAGCCTTCGCACTCCGACATTTCCTCTTTTGTATGAGTTGAACATCAGTGAAGCGCATCTTTTGTACCAGAAGTCTTTTTCTTCTATTGGCCTTTCGTTGTGGGCGCTGCTTTTCACGTAGTTAATCCATTCTGGGGGTTGGATTTCACCTTCTTTTTTGAGTTCTTCGCCTAAAGCTCCTATTAGCTTGTGGCTATCCACGTTAATTACTGACACTTGCTTTTAACACCTCGGTCAGCCACGACCTTAAAAATTTACTTAAGTTTAATGGCTTGTGTTTGATATTTTGCAGTGTTAAAATTTAAAGCTTTTTGGTTTTGCCTGTTTTTGCTGTTTATTTAATAGAGTTTTTCAATTGTTTGATGTGTTAATCAACAATTATTTGCCTTGCATTCCTGCTGTTTAATCTATTTAAATGGTTTAAAAGTTGGTTTTCTAGATTTTCTTTTGAGTTTGTTGGAGAACGTGTGGAGTTTTATCAAGAGTCTGGTTTGAAGTTTTTTAGTTGACTTTTTTATCTGATTGTTATGAGAAGATGCTGTGGTTTTGTATAACTGTTTTTGTAAGGAAATTTTGAAGAGTGGTGACGTTTTTCATTTTCGTATTTGGGGTTATAAGGAGGTTGGAAAAATTCTTGTGCTTTTTGTTGAAATCATTTAAACCTTTAAATTCGCGGTCCGGTATTTCGTCTGTTGCTGTTACATTGATTGCTATCCTGCCTGCAATGAAATCAATTTCAGACTTCAGTTCAGACCAGTAGCTAACTTCATCAAAACTTTCAACCAGTTTTACGAGTACGGTGTTTTCAAACATCTGCCCTAAACTTTTAGAGTATTTGACGCTGACAACGTTGATCAAGCCATTGTCAAGCGCGTATAATTTTGATAGTTTTGTAACGTCGTGCTTAATTTTTGCTGAAAATGAGAAGTAGGTCACTTCAAACAGAAGGTACGCGTCGATCATATAACTCACGTAAAGCGCTAGCGTGTCGTTTGAAAGACCGAAAACGTTTGATAGTTTATTAAAGCTTGCTTTGGATCCAGACGCGCTGACAAAATATCTGGCTAGCTCTACAAGTTGTTTTGCGTTTCTTATATTATACCTCTCAACAATATCTTTGTATATGATATCCTCAAAATACTGGTGCAGAATAAAAAGTTTTTTGTCTTCTGATTTTTCCAGGACAACTTCTGGAAAACCTCCGAATTTGAGGTACTCTTCCAGCAAACCGTCTTTTTTGAATTCGGTAAACTCTTTAAAAGACAAGGGCATTATTTTGAATGAAAGGTTTCTTCCGGTTAGAAGCGTGGATAATTTTTTTGACAGCAGTGAGGCGGTGGAGCCTGAAATGGTGAACTTAATATTTTCGTTCAAGTCGTATTTCGTTCTTATCCATTTTTCCCAGCCATCAATTTTTTGAATCTCATCGATAAAAAAATAAATCTTATTTTTGTTGCCCGAATATTTTATGTATGCGTTGAGGACGTCTTCGAACAGGCTTATTTTAAGGTCGTTGGCAAGATTGTAGTCGTCTAGGTTTAGGTATAAAACTTGCTTTTTATCCACTCTGTTTTTTATTAATTCGCGAATTAGCTGTTTCATTAGGGTTGATTTGCCAGACCTGCGAATGCCCTTGAGCACAAGCACTTCCTTTCGTTCAAAGTAGGGGTAAATCTTTTTTATGTAATAAGGCCTTTTAACTCCAAAATCAAGTTTTCTCTCCCAAGGATTCCATTTTTTAAGGATTTCAATAATCGTAGCTTCATCCATTTTAAAAAAAATATTTTTCAATTAATATTTATAAAGGTTTCTATTATACTAGAAACCCTTTAAAAAGCAAAGCGCGCAGGTCATAGCATTTTCTCACCTATCTAATATTACACTCAGCTTTCCTAACACTTAACTTTCTCATAACCTCATTATCTATGAGAAGGTTAATCTGTTTTATAGAGAGTAACTTATTACGGGATAATACACTTTTAAGCCGAAACAGCGGGGTTTTTAAACTCTGAATTCCCTTTTTTAACCGTGATTATTATAAAAAATGAATTTTACGTGTGGTGTTGAAGGTTTGGAGAATTTCATTAAAATTTTAACTGGTTTTCTTTTGTTGGTTTTGTTTGCTGAGGCTTTGGGTTTCGGCAGCAATCAGAATGGTAATTTTAATCTTAATAGTCAGCCTCAGGTTTGTCTTGGTTTTAATTGTTCTTATCAAACTCAGCCGAATTATATTCCTGATTCGGGTTCTACTCTTTCAAGTATTAATAATGTTCAGCCTTCTGGTTTTCAGATTAATAGTGGTTTAACTTCTGGTCAGTATGGTCAATCTAATTTGAATAGTCAGAAGGTTAATGCTCAGAATTATAATTTTAACAACCCTGTTTTTCAAATCAATAACGCGGCGCTGCTTCCTCAGTCTTTTTCTAATGGTAGTTGTGTTGCTTTGAATCCTAATGCTTTAACTGCGGGTGTTTTGAATGGTTTTTATTTGTTGTGTCAAACAATGGTTGGCCTGTATGGGTCTATGCAGCAGGCTTGTAAGAGTTTTAATAGTTTAATAGCTCAACCAGCGCCTTCTCAGGTTTGCAGTGATATTGGAGCTCAAATTTTAAACAGTAGTTGTAGTGTTTCTGTTCAAGCTCCTTACAGTGTTTGTAGGAGTGGTTGGAATAGTGGTTGGCAGGCTAATTGGTATGGTC
>JAKAOM010000015.1 GCA_021812145.1 Microcaldota archaeon | reverse complement strand
GCTCCCGCCAGAGCTTTCTGGCTTATCCTTTCAAATCCGTTTCCTATTATAACTATTAGCGGTTTTTCAAACTCTTGTTTTAGCCTTTCAACCTGCCGGAAAAGCCTTCCGTCTATTATGCTCTGTTCAAAATCAGAGGCGGTTTTACGTTCTATTCCTATATTATCAGAGATTATGAAATCAGCCACTTCAAGCCGTTTCTTTTCCAAATTAAACTTCTGCCTTAGAAGTTCTACGGCTTCAGATTTTTCACGATCATCGTATATCAAGTCCAATCAGTCAAACTCACTTTCTTCTTCTCAAACTTTCCGCTTTCAGGCTTTTCAACCTTCACGCTCTTTGCTTTTATTTCTTGCGGTTGAACCCGCGGTTCTGAAGGCTCAACCTCCTTCTTTTTCTTCATTCTTAAAAGTAACCGCTGCATTTTCTTCTCCTTGTTTCTTGAAGCCCAGAAGTAGGCTTCGTCTCTGGTGTTTTTAGAAACTAACGCAACCATTCTGCCAGCCCTAACTCTTCCCGTCCTTCCCCTTCTCTGAATAAGCCTTATTTCTGACGGAACCGCCTCAAAGAAAATCACCATGTCCACTTCTGCTATCGACAATCCCTCCTCGCCTATGCTTGTGCAAACTAAAACGCTAAACTCGCCGTTCTTGAACTCGCGTATCAAATCAACCTGTTCCTTCTGCTTCATTCCGGCGTTGCTTCTTCCTATCAGCTGTTTTGCTTCAACCCCCCCTGCTTCAAGCAAAGCCACTATCTGCTTGACAGTGCTTCTGTACTGTGCGAATATTATAAGAGAATGCTTTTTAGAAATCTCTTCCTTAACCAATTCCATAAGTTTTTCAAACTTGGGATGCTCTTTACCTTCTTTTATCAAAAGGTCTACCTCGCTTATTATTTTTGAGAAATCATCGTCTTTGAGAAGATCTCTGGCTGCCTTGCTTTTCTTTTCTCCCAAACCGTTGAAAAAATCAAGGGTGGTTTTCAAACCTTGTGTTTCCAGAAGTTCTCCTGCATGAAGCACGTTAATAGCTCGGGCAACGGTGGTTAGCGTCTTAAAACCGTGCGGATTGTGGTGCAAGTGGGATATGGCCGCGCCCCTTATTGCAAGAAGCTGCCGTTTTGATGGATTTTTCAATCCCAGCGGGTCGCACACTTTTTGAAAAATTATTTTAATCTCATCATCAAGTTTTTTAAGCCATTCAGGAAGGGGGATAAACTCCCATTCGGTTTCTATTTCGTTGACATATTCCCTTACCTCCTCGTCGCTTTCAGTTCTTATGTCAATATTTTCAATTCCAAGTTTTGAGCAAATCTCTTCTATTTTTCTCCTTTCAGATGAAGGGGAGGCAGTGAATCCAACAAGCAAAGCACGAGTGTTCTTAGCCTTTTCAGCTATGAAACTGTAGGCATAATCGCCTATGGCCCTATGAACCTCGTCAAATACTATAAGAGAAAACGAATTAATGTCGACTCTGCCACTTTTGAGGTCGTTCCTAACCACGTGGGGAGTTGCAAATATTATCTGCGTGGAGTAAACTCTTGACCCGGCGGGTATTTCTCCAGTTATAATTGACGATGTATAGGGTAGAATTTCAGAAACAAGTTTAAAATGCTGGTTAACAAGAGGTCTTGTTGGAGCCAGAAACAAAACCCTACCGCCATTAACTGCTTTTTCAGCAGTTATGAGAAGCGCAACGTAACTCTTTCCCAAAGCAGTGGGCATTACCACAAGCGAGTTACCCTTACTCAAAACGTTAGCGGCAATTTCAACCTGATAGGGCCTGGCTTCTATCTTGTCTTTCAGCTTCAAACCAATTATAAATTCATCAATTTGCTCTTTTTCCATTTTAATTTAATTCACATTCAAAGGATATTAATTGTTTGGGCTACAGAGCAATTTAGATCACGCGCATTTAAGAGAATAGGCTAATTTGTTCAAAGAGGTTAAAGAAAAAGTATTTATTTTTATTTGTTTAAGTTAAAGAGGTATATGACCGACATTCCAATCGCAACAGTTGAAAGGCTCATAAGAAAAGCCGGAGCTGAGAGGGTAAGTGCAGAAGCAGCGAATGCTTTGGCGGATGTTCTTGAGGGAGAAGCGCTAAAAATAAGCCAAAAAGCAATAGACCTCGCAAAGCACGCCGGAAGAAAAACAGTCACAGCTGACGATGTAAAACTCGCAATGAGATAAATTTTAATAGTCATCAGACAAAAACTAATCATGCAACAATTAAGCAATCTTGACTTGTTTTTTCTCATTCCTGAAATTAAAAAATTTGAGGGAATTTTTTTAGGTAATGTTTACGGACGGGAAGGTGTTTTTAAATTAAAATTCAGGAGCAGTAGTCTTATAATAAACCCAAAAAACGCTATTTACGTTTCAAACCATGTTTTCGAAAGCGAGGAACCCCGGGGTTTTGTAAGAATTTTGAGGGATGAGCTGTCAAATCAGAAGCTTATTGAGGTCAGCCAGATTAATCTGGATAGAGTCTGTAATTTTAAATTTTCAAATTCAACGCTTATAATAGAACTTGCAACCTCAAACATAATTCTTATGGATGGCGACACGATAAAAGCTTGTCTTAAAGAGTCTGAAAGAATAAAAAAAGGAGGCAATTATTCCCCGTTGAAGGTTAAAAAAAATCCTCTTGAGGTTGAAGCTGCTGATTTTGAAAAATTGAAGGGAAACGTTGTGGCTGCAACCTCCAAGGTAATCAATCTTTCAGCGTTTTACCTAGAGGAAGCATGCGTGAGAGCGGATGTAAGCGGGGATATATCCAGTCTAAGCAATAAGGAAAGAGAAAAGCTAGCTCTTGCGATTAAAAGCGTTTTTGAGATAAAAGAACCGCGCGTTTACTATGAAGATGGAGCGCCTAAATTTTTTTCATCCATTCCATTGAAAAAACTTAGTTTAGAATTCAAAAGTTTTGAGAATCTAAACGACGCTCTCGACGAGTATTATTCAAATCAAGTCAAGGTAAATGAAAAGCTCCTTAAATTAAAATTCAAATTAGAGCAGCAAAAAAAAGCTCTTGAAGAATTCAAGCAGAAAGCAAAGGAAAATAGAGAGAAAGGAGAGGCGATTTACAGCAAATATTCGTTTATAGAAGGCATTCTTAAAAATCCTGAAGAAGCAATAAAGGAAGGCAAGGCTAAGTTAATAACCAAAGGTAGAGAAATTAGCATTGAAGTTTAAATGCTGCTTTATTTCAAGCAGCAGCGGTTATTCCTCTTTTGTCCACAACCATGACGTCTTTGACATCAAGAACAGAGCCATAAGGAATTGTGACAAGTCCTCCGCTCGCCTTTGCGGCTACGCTGGAGTCAGGGTTGGGTTCTATTAGAACGCTTTCAAGCTTTCCAGTCAGCTCGTTTACATACAAGTCAACCACTCTTCCCAGCTCCTCTCCGTCTGTAGTTATAATCCTCTTCCCAGCCAATTGCTTTGCAATTGCAAACTTTACCATATTAACATCCCTCTTTTTAAAAATTAATGCTAAAATCTACTTCTTTTTCTTTTTTAAGCTTTTCTTTTCAATTTTTTTAACAGGTTTTTTCTTTACTGCGGCTTTTCTCTCTATTTCAACCTCTGCTTCGACAACTTTAAGCGGTTCAGCTTCCATAGGATTGTTCAACTTGAAACCACAGTTGTTACAAACGTAAACTTCAGGAGCGAAGCCAGGAATGTCAATTGATCTAACTGAAACTTTTGTGCTTCCACATCTAGGGCACATAAGAACTTCGTCTTCGCCTCTGTCATTCCTTCCAGTCTCGCGGACAAGTCTGTCAACTTTATCCATCTCTGCTTGGCTTGATTTTTTCATGGCTTAAATTTTGCTATGTTTATTTAAAAACCTTGCCATGAATTTCTCAAGCTGGCGCAAAGAATTGATTTGCGTTATCATTCAGTGGATAGAATGATAGAAACAGATGATTTCCTAGTCATCGTTCCGCTCCTTACCCCTCCGATGTATTTCAAACCTTTCTGCTCTGCAAGATCCACAAGCCTTTGCGTTACTATACCGTCAAGTATAACAGCTTTAGCGCTTTGAGATTCTGAAATGGCTTGCATAACTTCTCTTATAGGAACTTCTTTTATGCTTTCAAGTTTCTCGTCAAGAATTCTAGCCTTAAGACTTCCTTCAAGGCTTTTAAGCTTGGCTAGGATTTCAGGCTTTGCTGAAGAGTTGTCAACAACGGGTTCAGCAGGAGAGGGGGCCGCAGGTTGCGGCTGCACAGGTTCAGTTCTTCTTTCAAAATATTCCTGCCTTCTTTCTTCGGGCCTTCTTGGCTCGTATCTTCGTTCATTTCTGTCCCTGAAATCGCGATCCCTATTGTCTCTGAAATCATGGAATCTCTTTCTTTCAGATTTTTCGCTCATCAATCCCATGAACTCCTGAAGTGGGATTTTTTTCCTCAGGGTTTGAATTATCTCCTTTCTGGTGAGTTCTTCCACTTCCTTTCCATCAGGGGCTTTAACTACATAATCCACATCAGTTACTGCAGCGAGCTCCTTGACTATCAAATCTCCGCCCCTATCCCCATCTAGAAAAGCAGTTACTTCCTTTTCCTTTCCAAGTCGGGTTATAGTCTTTCCAACGTTAGCCCCGCCAATAGCTATCGCATTTAAAATGTTGTTCTTAAGCAGGTTTAGAACGTCTGCTCTTCCTTCTACGAAGATTATGCTTTCGCTCGATTCAACCTCGGGTCCTGCTGGGAGTTTCTCTTCACCGTATTCAATGAGTTCAGCGGTCTTTACCTGGTCTCTAAGAAGATCTGTAAGCTCTCTTGTTTCAGGGATTTCATTTGAGATAAGCGTTTTTAGAAGGTTCTTAGCCCTATCCATAACTTGCTTTCTTTTCATGTTTCTTGAATCCTCTATTTTCTCTACGTTTATTTTAGCTTCATATGGCCCAACCCTATCAACCACTTCCACGCTAGCTCCTAAAATACTGGTTTCAACCATATCCAGGCTTGAAGGTATTAGAATAAGCCCGGCAGTCTTGCCATTTCTAACTTGGGAGTCTATTTCTATTCTTCCTATTCTTCCATTTTTTTGAAGCTCCCTCAATTCAAGTTCGTCTCCAAGAAGGCCTTCGGTCTGACCGAATATTGCCCCTACAATGTCGGGTTTTTCAACTATTCCATCCACGTCAAAATTAGCTTTAATCTGATACTTTACGGTGTCAATGTAAGTTTTTCCCATTTTTTCAATTCACCTTTTTTAAAAAAGAATTCAAAACAGTTTTTTACGCGCGCATTGTTGACGCTTCCTTTCACTTATTCGAGGACGCCATCCATGAACGCTTGTTTTAAAATGTTTTGAATCCTGTCTTCCAATTCTGTGAGATTAGGTCGTACAAGGAAGGAGAGATTGAAATTATGTCCTTTTGAGAAATAATTCCCATTATTTTTCCCGCATGAGTAACAATAAGCCTTTTAATCTTGTTTTCGCCCATGATTTTCGCGGCCTCGCTCAAATCAGCATCATCTCCTATTTGAATGAGGTTTGCGCTCATAAAATCGCCAACTTTCATGTTCAAGTTTCCAGTTGAAAGGCTTTTCACGACAAGATCTTTTTCTGTCACTATTCCAATTATCTTGTCGTTTTTTTCAACAAGAAGGCTGCCTACGTTGAATTCTCTTATTTTCTTTGCTGCTTCAATAGCAGTTGAATCAGCGTTTATTGTTATTATTTTCGTCTTCATGCAGTCTCCTACCTTTATTCCCGTATCTACCATTGCTTAAGCTTAGGCTGGTGCAAAGTTTTAATGATTTCGGTTGTTAAAGCCTTGTGTAAAAAGTTAAAAACTGTGTAAAAAGTCTTGGATTGTTTTAACGCTGGCAATGGGGGGAAATCAAATAATTGTTACTACCGACAAGTTTATAAATAACTTTTGCTCTTAATTAGGCATGGATCCGTCGCAACCATACTATCAGGGAGGCGAAACACCTTTCGTTTTTCCAATAGACACAAATGGAAACGCGGCTATGGAGTTGAAAACCAGGAAGGAATTCGTGGAAGATGGAATAAAAACCTGGAGAGATTGGTATAAATACAGAACTCTTGCAATAATTTTTTTCATAATAGCTATATTCTCGTTCCAGTACAACCTATTTCTAAGCGCTGCATTCGCACTCATTGCCGGAAAGGCTTATGGAGAGCATTTAAAGAAAAACACCATGCTCAATGTTATAATGAAAAACAAGAGCATGATAGTTACTAGGTGAAAACAAAATGGAGCAATCAAACGTTTTTCAGCCTCTTCCCCAAACAACACTTTTAACACTCAAGTCCAGCAAGGATATGAGCCTTACAAAAATAGTCAAAAAAAAAGACTATCTCAACGACTTTATAGGTTTGTGGAAAGGACAGTATTTGGCAAAAGCCAAAGCAATCGCATTTATAGCATTTGCAGTAGTGTGCCTTCCCTACGTTCCAATAATGTCCCTGCTCAGCGCAGCCCTTGCTGGAAGATATTGGGTTATAGGGTTCTGGAATGGGGCGATAGTTAAATCCAACTCAAGAGTGGTGGCTCTGCTGAGGTGAACAAAACATGGCTATAAAAACCGACCGGGAAGTGAAATTCATGATGCTGCTTGAAAAGCTTGGAATAGCGAAGCCGGTTGAAAACACCTATACGTTCAATCAGGCCATGAATGAGCATTCTTTCATTCTTCCAGACTTTGTAATCAATCTACTGATTATTTTAACAGGAATTTATGTTGTATCAACCCAACCAACCCTGTTTTTACCAATAATTGCAATAGCAGTTTTTTACTTTGGAGCTGAGTTTTTCGTTAAAAATATAAAGTGAGTTAAAATGCTGAAGGACATAAAAATTAAAAATGAGGCTGAAAAGAACAGCGAAAGCTACACCTCAATGTTCCTGCCGTTAACCTCTCCTTCTGATGAAGTTCCCGACAAAATGACTGAAAAGCAAAAAAACGATTTTATAAATAAGGGAAAGCTTATGGGCGACGGAAAGCCCCTAAGAGTGGCAGATATAATAGAAAGAAGGGAATTCATAAACGACAACCTATCTGGAAAGGCAAACATTTCAGACGCCTACAAATCCTATTTTTACGCAGTTATTTTCTTCATACTTACTATTGCCGCATATTTCATCAACATTTATATCGCTTTGGTTTTGGCGTTCATAACCGGAACTTACTGGAGCGAGAGAGTTGTTGCAAACGCGTTTGGAGTGGAGGATTTGAAAACACACCCACTAATAGAGGTGAAGTAGAATGGCTGAAAAAATTATTGAAAAAAAGAAAAATCTTCTATCAACATCAATGACTGTTGACAAACCAGAGCCATTTCTTGAAGTAACTACAAGATGGGATTACCTGAACAAGCACCTTGATATTTTAAAGGAAAAAATGCTTATAGATACTTTAACGTTCATTTTCATAATAACTGGAATTTACCTGCTTATTCAAGGATCGGTTCTGTTAATACCTGCTTTCGCAGCATCAGCGTATTTGAGGGGGCTATCAGAACAAAGAATGAAAAGGATAGACTCAGACGCGCCAATAATACTTGGAAAGTAGACTAAATAGGTTTTTGAACTTTTCCCCGCTTATTATACAAGCATGAAGATAGTAATTGGATTCAATAACAATTCACGCTACATTGCAAGCATAGTAGCCACGGGCGTTTTGAATGCAGGCGAGACTTACGAACTTAAAAGTCTTGATGATGAAATTTCAGGAGATCTGGTATTTGCATGCGTTTCACAAAGCATGCGATTCAAACAAAAATTCAAAATCAATGGAAAAATCGCATTGGCGTGCGTGGGTTCAAAAAAATTCTGCGAAAGTATTGGGAAAAAAATAAAACCGTTCAGGTCGGTTAGACAGCCTCAAAAGCTAATTCACAGAATCGGTTTGCAAAAACCGTCAATAGATGAAATGTTTAGACTTGAAGCATTTGCAGAGCAAACAGTATACAATGTTACTGGAAAAGAAGCTTCGAAAAACAGGGAAAAAGAGAGAATAAAAGGATACAAAAAGGAACAATAAATTTTTATCCTTTGCACTTTTACTTATACTGATGCTTGAATTTTACGCCTTGATTTTGATTTCAATCGCCTATGCTTTAACGGCGGTTTATATAGATCTAAAAGAAAGAGTTATTCCAGATTGGCTTA
This sequence comes from Microcaldota archaeon, assembly GCA_021812145.1. GTDB lineage: Archaea > Micrarchaeota > Micrarchaeia > Norongarragalinales > UBA8480 > DTNV01. The sequence continues at coordinate 8,187 of JAKAOM010000015.1, read as the reverse complement.
ATTATCTAGCCGTTTTAGCCTGTTTCGCCCTTTCAATAATGACGTCCTCTGCTTTTGAATTCACAATTATTGCCGCTGCAAGTTTTGTATTTGCCTACGTGCTTTACAAACTAGGTGTTTGGGGGGGAGGCGATGTTAAATTTTTCGTTGGCTTGAACTCGCTGATGTTTTTTCTCACTGGCTTCAATTGGCTAGGGATAATCTACCTGTTTTTCGCCTCCGCAATACTTTCAATACCCCTCCTGATAGTAGTTCATTTCAGAGAATTGATAGAGCTAAGAAAAAAATTCAACATAATTGAAACATTCAAGCAGGCGGCAAGCAGTTCAATATCTTCCGCTGCTATTGCAAGTCTGCTGCTTTTCCTAAGGGTTAATTTCAACATAAGTGTTATTGTTTTTATTTTGCTTCTCGCTGTTTTTTTCGTATTGAAAATTCCATTTTATTTGAGCGTAATTCTACTGCTAGGGGGGCTTTACTTTTACGGAATAGTGGCACTTGAATTTCTTGCATTGGCCCTCGGAATAAGTTTTGTTGCAATAGTTTTGATTCAGGCTTTCTCAATAACGTCAAGGGATATTTTGAGAAAAAAAATTAAAATTGAAGATTTAAAGGAGGGAATGATACCGGCGGACAACCTTTTTGTAGAAAAGGGGGTAGTGAAGGAGATAAGCTTTTTTGAAATGCTTAACCTTTCAATGAAAGGAATAAAGCCAAAGCCGCTTATAACAACAAACGCGGAAGGGCTTGAAAAAAATGAAATAAAAGAATTAAAAAGGATGAAAGTCAAACAAATTTCAGTTAAAGAATCATTCCCATTCGCGCCATTTCTCGCGGTTGGATTTTTCTTCATGGTGTTTTTATGGATAGTGGTCAAGTAAGCGTTGAGTTTTTCATAATAGCCGCTTTCGTATTCGCGCTAGCTGGGGCGTTACTCTCAGTAGCTACAAGTCAGATAAATCAGAATACTATCCTTGATAATCTTGCCATGGGCCGGAATGCAATAGGGGTTGTAAGCGCTTACGTTAACTTCGTGGGGTTGAGCGGAAACGGAACAAATGTTTCAACCACGATTTTCATACCCCAAAACACAATCTGCTTTCTTTTAACATCTTCAAGCTCTAATATTTACTGCGCGGAAACGGGAACGGTAAACGGAACAATAAGTAATTACAACGTAACTGGGGAGACGCTGTTTTTCAACCCTACAATCAACGCTGACTGCAACCAGCAAGGCTGGCTTTACGTTACAGTAAACAACAACGGAGGTGTTATCGTAAATTGCACTTCTCTAAGCTGAAAGGACAGACTTCAATAGAATACCTACTAGTTGTTTCGTTGGTGGTGGCTTTAATAGTAGTTATTTTATTGGCGGGTGGAAACTATGTTCAAGAAACAATAAGTCTGAGCTCTGCCAGAAACTTTCTTCTTAATTATACTGCAAGAAACTCCTCGCTTTCGTTTACAACTATGAATTTCAACATAAGCGGCTCAAATCTTACAATATATCCTAATGTGTATTTGAACACAGTTAAAATAAACACTACAAACGATTTAAGCGACGTTTTAGGAGTAAGCTATGGAATGCTCAATGCAATAAATATTGCAATAACAAGTAAGGGGATAAACACAAAAAATATCATAGATGTAAATAATGGAGATTGCAGCGTTATAGGTCATTATTATTATTGTGTGGTTTTTCAATGAAAGGACAGGTAAGTTTGGAATTGTACTTCGTTTTTCTTATACTAATAGTTATTATTGGTTGGATGGTAAACCTGATAAACTATTTCCATTCAAACACCCCTAATTATTATACTCAGCAACAGGTTGCGCTTCAGAGTTTTGCAAATGTGGTTAATGAAAATTGCATAAATCAGGTTACGGGAAACTATTCAATGCCATGCATTTTAAAAGACGGAAACCCTATAGCGTATCAAATAAGTTTTTCAAGCGGAGTTTTAACAATGTATTCAAACGACACAAATGAAACAGTTTCGGCTCAAATTCTTTGCAGCCTGACTCCAACTAGTGTTTACACTTCTTGCGGGCAAGTAGTCTGCCTTGATGGAACTTCAAATACTATGAGCTTAACAGTAGGGGGGTGCTGAAAAAATGAAAGGACAATGGCTTACATTTGACTTGCTGATAGGAGCTTTACTTTTCACTTTCTCACTAGGAATCGCAACGCACTACCTAGAATTTCTTCAGAGGGACTTCTCAGCTTCAACAATATTTCAGCCAAACACCGAGCAGATAATTGCAAATGCAATTGTTTCAAATTCAACAATAACCTATTCTCAAAACTGGTGCGCGGTTGAAAGCAGTACAACACAGGTAATATTTAACAACTGCACGTCACTGCAGTGCAATAATGTTTTGACGGGAAAAAGACTTACAAGCGTAAATATCAATGCTACTTCAATCGTGTCCTGTAACGCCGGATGCCTACTTGAGGTGGAAGGGTGCTGAGAATGAAGGGAATAATTTTCACCATAGACGGCCTTTTAAGTTTGATAGCTGTGCTTAGTTTGTATACCCTTTTCAACTCTTTCCAACCCGCATACATTCAAAGCTTCAACTCTATGAGGCTTCTAGGAAATGATTATCTTCAACTTAAATATCAATACCAAACCGGAATGACGCCAGCGACCTTCAATTCGCTTACTGGATTTAACGTAAGCGAAACTCCAACCTCGTCAAACATTTCAATTCACTCGGTCTTTTATATTTATCCAAACATTTGCAACTGCAATGGAAATTGCTATCTTCTAGATGGACTTAACGATTCCTGTCTTTCAACGCAAACCGCTAACCAAACAAACAGCGTTTACAACGCATGGGTGACTCCGCCATGAGAGGCTTTTATTCTATAACTGTAATTGCAATAGTTGCGCTTATACTAATGTTTTTTGCCTACGCTATGATTAGCCTTGGAAATCAAAGAAAAAGCAGCGTTGCAATTGTAGAGAGTGACTTGGTCGCAGAAAAAAGCGCCGAAGCTGTTGCTTTTTTCAACTCAACAATACATGATGCAATTGCGGACAGTGCTTTTGAAGCGTACAATTGTTCTACCCAGCCTCAAAACTTCTGCAATCAGCTAAACACCACTTTAATAAACTACTTTTCAAGTTCAACACTTATTCTTTCAAACGCTTTAAACTCGCCAATTGGTTTTAGTTCAACCACACCTATTCTATCCTGCGCTAACACTTTATCCAATTCTCCTAACAACTACACTTTCAGCGTTTCCGTCACCTACGTGTTGACGTCTAACTTTTCCGGCTTTTACAAAAACGTTTCTGAGAACCAGAATTGGAATGTTTTCATTCAAAATTACACTCCCGCCTACTTAAATTTAAGCAATGGTGGCAACGGAGCAGTATGCACACCTGAAAATCTTTTTGAAGTTAACACTTCTGACTTTTTGATAAGCGTAAACTGCTCAAAACCAGTTATAAGCACTACCTGCTAACAATTAAGGTTAGTGTTCGAATTTTTGAAAGGGAGGCTTCGAAAAAAGGTAATACTTTGCATTTCCCTTTATCTCTTCCATTATTTCCTCAACAAAAATGTCGGGAACGCTCGTTAGATGAGGTATTCTTTTTTTAATATCCTCAAAGCTTTCAAAAGGCTTTTTCGTTCTTTCATCCAAAATAAGATTCAAATGCTTTTTTCCTATCGAAGGCAAAAGTTCAAGCGAGTGACTTCTTATGTTTATTGCGGTTGCAGAGTTTATGAATCTTACGAAGTCCTTCTCTCTTTTAACAACTATATCCCGGATAATATTTTTTAGCTGGTTTTGGCTTGTAACGCTTAGCTCTGAAAAAGTTATCCTTTTTTTTATCCGCTCTATTTTGCAAGCAGGGTCAGTTTTGTCTAAAAGAATCTTGTCTCCAATCGAAACACTGCCCTGAACAACTGCTTCAAGAAGGGTGAAGTAATCCTCTCCAAGAATCTGCGCGGTAGGCTCGGCCAAAGCTTCGCTTGACTTTCCATGCGGAAAATAGTCAAGTATTATTCCAATATTCTCTCTTTTCAATTTTCAGCACTCTCTTTCTCTTCCTTTTCAGTCTTTTTCGACTCTTCCTTTACCTTTTTAATTTTATCAACGCTTTTCTCCTTTTCCTTAAATGACTTTATTATTTTTACTATTTCCTTAAGCTGTTCAGCTGATACTCCACTTCCTGCGCTTGAAAGTATCATTTTAAGCTCGTCCTCCTTTTTAGGCATCAAGTCAACCACTTTTACAAGCTGAATGTCATTAAGACCGAAAGGCTTTAATTTCTCAGAAAGGCTTTCAGCATCTTTTTCCGAAAGTCTTGACACATCGTCAAGATAATCGTAGGCATACTGTTGCTCGAATGAAAGTGGTTCTTTCTTTCTATCGTTAAGCAATTCAAATGATTCCGCAAGCGTCAAAGATTTTTTCTCAATTATTTCCATCTTAGCTCACCTCTTGCAAATGTATTCTGTCCAGAACAAGCTCCTTGGATTTGTTCATGTCCTTGAATTTTATAACATAAGACTTTCCCTGCCTCCTGTCTATAACTCCAACGCGATTGTTGAATTTCAATGGAAGGGTTGCAGTTGAAGAATTTATTTTTATCCTCACAATCTCTCCTACCTTAAACACTCTAAGTTGCTTTGCAGGGCTTAGCTCCCTCTTTCGTATGAGCCTGCTTTTTCCTGAATTTAAACCTCTTGATCTTTTCATTTAATCCACCTTTTTGTCAGCTCAAACCAAAAATATTAAAAACTCTAAACTGGCTAATAGTAACATGTTTGATGATTGGTTTGAACATGTTATTTTATTGATATTATTAATATTTATACTTGTTGGAACATATGGCGCCCAGCCTGGAATCATTTTTAACGACATTTTCTCGCTGTTGATCAACCTTGTTTTGATAATTTTAAGAGGTTTTGTAGCTCTAGCAGCTTCAAGCGTTGCCGGACTTCTAATAGCAGTAGCTTTAGCATATCTTCTCATTATAAATAGAAATATTGTAGACTGGAATGGGCTTACTTGGATAGTTCTGTTCGTCGCAATAATTTTGCTTATAGTCTAGTTTAACCATTTAGTTTAAAAATGTTTGGCTTTAAAATGTTTTAACATGGCAAAAAAATTTGATGTTTCATTCAAAGTGGAGAATATAGTAGCAAGCGCTAATCTAAACGTTGAGCTAGACTTGTTCACAATAGCTACTATGGTTGACAACGTGGAATACGAACCAGAGCAGTTTCCAGGCGCAATAATGAGGCTTAAAGAGCTTGGCACTACCCTTCTTCTGTTCAAAAACGGGAAGATGATCTGCAGCGGGGCAAAAAGCGAGAAGCAGGTAAGCGAGAGCATTAAAAAAGCTGTTGAACTCCTGAAAAAATACGTTAAGTGAAAGGCGTAACCTTTAAAAGCTTTAACAGACCAAAAACTAATTGACAGCGGTCATAGGAGGAAGGAAACACCCAGTCCCTTTTCGAACCTGGCAGTTAAGCTTCCTAACGATTGCATGAGTACTGTTTTGTGAAACGGGAAAGACAATTGCTGCTGTCACTTTATATTTAACTAAAATACAATAGAGAGGCAATGCAAATTAGAACTTCAAATAGTATTAGAAGAAAAGCTATTTGTTTTTCAGTGAACCGTTTAATCTTCAACCATTCTGGAATCTTCATAGCAACATGAGTTAAAGAATATATTTTTTCATAAGGTGCTTTTAAAGTTCCATCCTTCTGCAAATCTCCGTAGGACCTGACTTTGAATTTTCCCCTCAATTTAAGAAACGCTTCTATAATCCAGGGAATAAAAATAACTATGCCGAATCGTTCAACACCACCTACTATTACCGCAGAAACAATCAAAGCACCTGAAAAATAGGTAAGCGAATCACCAGGAAGCATTTTGGCAGGACTCCAATTAAATTTCAAAAACGCTATAAGAGAAGCTGCACCTGTGAAGGATATTATTGCAGCGACAGGGCTTGAATTTATAGTGAAAACACCCAACGCTATAAGCGCAACGCTAGTGCTTCCCGCTTCAAGACCATTTACCCCAGCCAGCATATTTGTTGCATTAGAAACCAAAACAACCGCAACTGGAATCAAAACAAGAGGGAAAAAAATTCCAAAATTTAGAGTTCCAAGCAAAGGAATTGAAATCGAGGTTACTCCAGCGTAAACAACCATAAGCGGAATAGCTGCAACGAGCGGAAGCAAAGCTTTCTGCCACTGCTTTAAACCAACTTTAAAGTCAACTGCCCCGGACCCTATGTAGGTCCTCTTGCTTCTAACGTTTATATCATCAAAAAACCCTATCATAGCTATAACCGAAGCAGTAAGCATCGCAGCGAAGAGATACAAGAGAGAAATGTTGTTTTTAAGTATGAAAGTATTTATTGCCACATAGGATAAAACACCTATAATAAAACCGAAAAAAACAGGGATGCCTCCCGCAATTGGAATTATAGGTTTATTTTTTTTCTGCATGTCGGTAGCGATTATTTGAATTCTGCTGAAAAAACGTTCAAAATAAGGTATGGAAAAAAAAGTAGTTATAAAGGCAATTATGAGGGGGATTATTACAGACAGATACATTTTAGGATCACTAACTTTTGGCTGGTTGTTTAATCTTTCCAGCCATAAATGAGTGGTAGGTGTTATTTAAAACTTCCTTTCAGCTTTTACATTTAAGTTTTATTATTTCAAAGCCAAGTCTAAAACTACTCTACGAACGTTTGGCGAATAACCGCCGACAACTCTTTTGAATATAATTTTGCACTTAACTTTTTCCTTCACGCACGCTTTTTCAACTCTTTCTATTACATCTTGGAAGGGCTTAAGCTTTTTCTTCTCCTCGCTTCTAAAAGATGAATGAGTGTAGTAATGAATCACACAACCCTTTTTGCAAATTTTCAACACGTCTGGAAGAAAATCATCTGATCCAAAGGGAAGAGGCAATAGAATCCTATCCGCATCACCACCTAATCTAACAATTTCCTTGAAAGCATCCCCAAGAACGCAATTTATTTTCACTTTGTTCAATTCAGCATTTTCTTTAAGATATTTGACTGCATGCGGGTTTATTTCCACTGCTGTAACGTCAGCGCCTTTTTTCGCGCAAAGAACCGCAAAAGGACCCACTCCTGCGAAAAGAACGAGTACCTTTTCATTCTTTTTGATCAAATTAGCAACCCTGGCTCGTTCAAAAGACAGTCTTGAAGAAAAATAATCCTTCTTTACATCAACAAGAAACCTGCACTTATTTTCTACGTGCATAGTGACGCTGTTTTTTTCACCAGCCAGCCAAACAAGTTTTCTTGTCCTGAACACACCCATTCTTGCGCTTTTTTTCCCAAAAACTGATTTTATTCGCTTGTTACTCTTTAACAAATCAGCCGCTTCTTTTTTCGAAGGTTTTTCTATTATGGCTATATCTCCTATAAGTTCAAAGCCAATTCTAGCTGAATCGTTCAAAAAATAACACCTTAAAGAAGCTCAGCTTTGAGCTTCTTCCTGTTGTTTTCCAACAGGGATTTCAACAAATCTTATGTTGGAGTCTCCTTCAACAGTGAATATTACTCTAACTACTCCGGAAACTGCATTTGAAGAGTTAAGCTTGTCCATCAATTCTAAGGTTGTGTCTTCCTTAACATCAATAGCACCCTCAAAAACAGCATCCATGGGATTGAACCCATCTTTCTTTAAGCCATCGATTATTTTGAGAACCTCATCCTTAACTTTCATTAATATCACCTTTTTTTATAGATAAACCTCAGTCTAATAAATACCTTTCGTTCATATCTTAATATAATGGAATTGAAAATAAATCTTAGGAAAAACATTCACGGCAACGCGGCCACTTATTTTGAAGAAGCCAAAAAATATGAGAAAAAAACAGAGGGAGTGGAAAGGGCAATAAAAGAAACGTTGAAACAGATTGAAAGTTCAAAGGAGGTGAAAAAACCTGAAAGGGTAGAATCCAAAAAAACAGAATGGTTTGAACAGTTCCACTATTTTTTCACATCAAACAAAAATCTTGTAATTTCAGGAAGGAGCGCCAAGCAAAACGAAATTATTTTCTCGAAATATTTCAAAGATGACGACTTGTTTTTCCACGCGGACATTCACGGAGCCAGCCTAACACTTTTGAAAAGTCCAAACCCATCAAAGGAGGAAATTCTTGAAATC
>JAKAOM010000014.1 GCA_021812145.1 Microcaldota archaeon | reverse complement strand
TTTCCACGCGGACATTCACGGAGCCAGCCTAACACTTTTGAAAAGTCCAAACCCATCAAAGGAGGAAATTCTTGAAGCTGCTCAATTCGCCGCATGCTTTTCAAGCGCATGGAAAGCAGGAATAGGCGCAGTCAATGTTTACGCTGCCAAAAAAAACCAAATTTCAAAATATTCTCATGGCGAGTACGTTGCAAAAGGGGGTTTTATCATAAAGGGAGAAAGAGAATGGTTTAGGGGAGTTGAGCTGAAGCTTCAGGTTTACTTTGATAATGAATTCAAAATAGCGCCAGGATTGATGAAAATTGAAAAATCAGTAAAAATAAAGCCAGGAGGCGTGAAAAGATTCGACTGTATGAACAAAATAAAGAGAAAACTCGAAGTAAATTTAAAGGGAGACTTCTCAGGGATTCTTCCAGGAGACTGCGAAATCGTTCCCTGATTCAATGAAGAGGTCGTAGAAAAACAGGTAGCATAGAAACAAATTTTTGTTCTAATTTTTTAGGCCAGAAGCGTTTTACAATAAAAGAAGATAGAAGAAAACTTATAAGTGCAACAATAAAACCGCCAACAATATCATAGAAGGTATGAACGCCTATGTAGATTCTTGAAAACATCACTATAAGCGAAAGCGGGGCGAAAACAAAAACTGACGAATCATAGAGGGAAGGAAATAGAAAGGAGTTAATCATAGATGAATGCCCGGAAGGAAAACTGTATGAAGAAGGACAGGAAAGCTTTGCGTCAAGCTGAACGCAAGGTCTTGGCTCTCTTACAATATACTTAAGCGAAGTGAATAAAATAAGGCTTATAACAATGGTTACCGCCAATTCCCTCCACTTTTTCATGTATTTGAATGAAAATAAGAAAAGCAGTATGAGAAACCCTCCGAAAAGATAATCATTGGCTATAAGACTACTTATCCAGGTAAACCAGGGATAGTTAAGACTTGCTATGTAGGTGGATATAAAATCCATTTCTAAAATCACTCCATTAATTGCGCCAACAAATCTTCTGGCGCATTTGTCTTCAATCCAAGACTGTTAAAATGTGTCCGCGTTGCTTTAAAACCTTTTTCCTGAACCCGGCTTATAAAATTGTCAAATCGCCTTGCTTTGCCTCCCTTGCTCTTGCTTGCTATTTTGTGAATATTATAATAAAACATAGGCATTCCAATCTCATTCTCGAGCAACTCTAGAAAGTCAGCTTGCTTTTTCAGTCCAATAGCTGAAGCTTTTGAACTCAATAACTTTACGAATTCCAAATCATTGAAGTCTCCAAGCCACATTTTTCCAATCTTTTTTCCATCCACTTCTGAAAATCCAACCTTCCGTTTAATGCAATCATCCGCCTTAAGCGCGCTTCTTTCAACTTCAACCAAAGCAGCAAAATAATGCGCGTGCTTGAACGCCAAAAGAGGTTTGATTGAAAAATCGTAATCCGCCCCTCTTCTTGCAATGTAGCCTAGCAGTATCCTCAATCCAATTTCGTGGCAAAAAAAATTATCAAGAGGGGTTGAATCATAGTGGCGCAGGCATGCTTTGGGTTTTGCACCGCACAAATTTGCCGCGTCGGTGGATGAAACAAACAAAAATCCTTTCTTCCTGAAACTCCTGAATGCAGAATCAAGGAAGTGCGTGGGAGAACCGAATGGATCAAGAACAACGCAGTCGAACTTATGGCTTGAAAGAAAAACGTTTACGTCCGCCTTTTCTATTGAAAAGTCAGAAAGCCCGTTCAGCTCTGCGTTTTTTTCTGCGTAATTCAATGCAGTGGGGTTTAAATCAATGAAATAAATCTTTGATTTGTGTGCCTTGTAAAACCTGCAGCCTATAACGCCCGTGCCGCACATGCAATCAGCGGTTTTTTCAGGTTTCAGAACAGAAAACGCCAGAGTAAAAAGATCTCTTTTAAAAGTTTTATCCTTGTTGTAGAATACGGAGGAGTCATATTTAGAGGTTAGACAGTCACTAGGCATTAAAATTTTAACTTCTCCCTCTTCTACTTCAACGTCCATTACTATCCAATGCTTATCGAAGTTCCGACAGACTGACCTGGAAGGCCCTTTTCAGTTATTATCCTTACCTCTCCCTTCCTACCGTGAGTTGAGGCTATAGCTCCTCTTATCTTCCTTCCGCCTTTGCTAGTCCAAACCACTTTTTTTCCAACAAGTTTTGAAGCGTCGTCCTTGCTTTTAACACCATCCACCTCTACTATCAAATGGTTAGTGTAAGCACTGTGCCTGCTTCTGCGATAATTTACAATAATTCCTTTCATATTAATCACCGTGTGTAAAAATGACCTCTTTTCTCTAAGTGAAATTACTTCACCTGCAAGTCAATACTTGTGAAAATTAAATAATAATTCAGAACAAGCAAATATTTAAATCTTAGCACACTTAACCCCTGCATTCACAATGCTGAATTATTCATATTTTTAAGTAATAACTCAAAATATTCGCCAAACTAACAAAAAGAATATAACACAAACTGAAAAAATAATCAAGAGCAAGGTTTTTTAATAACCAAGCATAAACATTTTAAAGTTAAAGAAAAAGTGTTTTAATAATGGAAAGAGTTAAAACAGGAATTACCGGTTTAGATGAACTTTTGGAAGGCGGTTTCCCTCAAGGAAGAAACGTACTTGTAAGCGGTGCTTGCGGGGCCGGAAAAAGCATTTTCGCAATGCAGTATATCTATAAAGGAGCTTTGGAATTCAACGAACCAGGAATATTCGTTACATTTGATGAAATGCCAGATAAGATAAGGCAGGATATGCTAAGATTCGGATGGAATGTAAAAGAGCTAGAAGATCAGGGAAAAATGGCCATCCTAGACGCCACAAGCGCAAGGGCAGGACAAATATCCCAGGAAGAACATTCATTTGGAAGGGCAATGTATGATAGGAACGAATTCCAGGGCAAGCTTTTGAATGCAATAAAAGAATTAAAAGCCAAAAGAATAGCTATCGACTCAACCTCTGCAATAGGATTTCAGCTAGAGCAGGGAAAGGATGGAATAAGACAGGAAATCCTATCAATCAACTATATTTTATCATATATCGGCATGACAACGGTTTTAACAAGCGAGATTCCACAACAACCACCAGAAGACACCAGACAATACTCAAGATACTCTGTTGAGGAGTACGTTGCTGACGGGGTTATAGTATTAAATTTCATAGGAGGGATGAACCCTAGGAGAATGTTCATAAGAAAGATGAGGGGGACAAAACACAGCGAGCAGGTCCATTCTATTGAAATAACCGATAAGGGTATAAACGTAAAGAAAAGCCAAGTTGAAATTTGAATCTAAATTAAAAATACTGCTCTAAAACAATTCAATTTAATCAATTTCTTAAAAAGAATTCAATCATAAACGTTTTATCTGCGTGAAAAATTGGCGCATTAGGCATGATTTAAAATATTCAGAAATGTTTTTAAATCTTATTAATAATAATTATTATTAGTATTTAAAAAAGTTGATTGGTTTGAAAAGACAAAGAAAAACAAGGCAGAAAACAGCAATAGTTAAGTTTTTGAACAACAACACAACGCATCCCACTGCAGAAGAAGTGTATTTTGCAGTTGTAAAAGAAGTGCCTAGAATAAGCCTTGGAACAGTTTACAGGGAGTTGAAAAAGCTAAGCAGAGAAGCCAAAGTACATGAGATAGAAGGAAAGAAAAGAAGATTCGATCCAAACACTTCAAGCCACGCTCATTTTCATTGTGAAAAATGCGATAATGTTTTTGATATTGATTATAGTATAGATTACGAAAAAGTAAAAGAGCTAAAAAATTTTGATGTAAAAGCTCACGAGATAATGTTTGAAGGAACGTGCAAAAAATGTGAAAGGTGATTTGAAATGAAGGTTGGAGAAGAAGCGCCGGAATTTGAGTTGGAAGGGACTAACGGAAGGTTTTCGTTGTCAAAAAACAAGGGAAAGTGGACTGTTCTTTTTTTCTATCCGCTTGACTTCACTTATGTATGCCCCACAGAGGTTACAGCTTTCAGCAAGGCAGCAAAAGAATTCGAAAAGGAACTTGCAGAAGTTTACGGAATCAGCGTGGACAGCGTTGCAGCGCATAAAGCTTGGATTGAAAAACTAGGCGGACTAAACTATCCTCTCTTAAGTGACATAAATAAGGAGGTATCAAGAAAGTATGGAGTTTTGTTGGAAAAAGAGGGAATAGCACTTAGAGGATTGTTCATAATAGATCCTGACGGCATATTGCAGTATATGGTAGTGCATAACAATAATGTTGGAAGAAGCGTTCAGGAGACGCTTAGGGTTTTAAAAGCGCTTAAAACCGGAGAATTATGCCCAGTTGAATGGAAACAAGGCGAAAAAACTCTTGGAAAAGCCTGAAAAATAAAGATTTCAGAAAAGTTTTTAAAAAAAGTTACAACTACACAGTTAATAAAAAAAACCGAAAGTTTTAAATACCTCTAAACACACAAATCGTATCCACTCGAATTTGATATCGAGTGGAGTGCAGGAGAAGAATTAAGGCTTTCAATCGTATTTTAAAGGATTGCCTCCTTTGGGCTGCCTTGTATTCTCTGCACCCACTGTCTCTTTTTACATTGCTAATTTCATTTTTCTAATTTTCACCACATCACCTCCTCTTATAAAAAAAAATTTAAAGAGTATGAAAAAATCTAAGGGATTTAAACCACAACGAAGGTCCGTCAAAAATTCCTTAAAAAAGACTTCATTCCTTCAAAAATGATTTCCAACCAAACATGAAGGGTAAAGCTTAATGGCGTAAACTGCTCCCATGAAATAAGAAGTCCAATTCAAGAGCGTTTTTTCCATTGTTTAAATTAATACACATTAGAATTTAAAAACCTTTCTTTTTTCATTACCACTGAAGCTAGATTACAAAAAGTCAAGAAAGGGTTACTTTTTCAGAAATAGAAGATATCTTATTTATGCTGACGTCGAACTTTACTCCAGAAGCGTTTTGAATTATTACAAGCTGCTTTTTTTTATTAACACCTACAATCCTTCCAATCTCTGCTCCGAATTCAGTGTAAACGTTTTTACCATCAAGAGGAATCCTACCAACTATGCTCGCCTTGAAATCCCTAGAAAGAAACATTATCAAAAGCATAACAGTGGTTATAAGAAGTGAGGCGATGAGAAAATCTCCAAAAGCAATAGTTCCAATAACCCAGTCGGCAGCATAATCAAACAAAAGCCAGAAGAGCAGTATTGCAGACGTGAGCGTAAGGTATTCCGGAAGAAGGTAATATTTCTTTTCACCGACAAGATCAAGAACCTTGCCCGCAACTATCAAAAGCATTGCAATGGGAAACAAAAGTAGAAAATTCTTGACAAAAACAGCTATTTCAGTTGCTATATTGGAAAAGGTCTGGACAGAAATTGCTGAAACTCCAAGCCAAAGTGAAATAATTATTAATGGAAACGAAACGAAATAAAAAATCAAGCTTGCTTTATTGAGAGAGAATTTAAACTCTGACAAACCTGAAAAAATCTTTTCCTCCACTCCGAAAGCTTTGATTATCAGGTAGAAACCGAAAAGACCTAGCAGTAGTCTAAGCGCCACCACCTCGGCCAGAGCGTAAACAAGAAGTATAAGACCTGGAATTCCAAAAACAATTCTGGCAAAATGAGGGTCCTTTAGTTTGTCGAGAATTGTGAAGTATGTTTTCTCAAGTTCTTTTGACTGTTTTACAATAACCATTTTTATGTCTATAATGTCAATTCTTGTCTTCAGTAAAGGAAGAATTTGATCGTCGCTTGCCCCGTCGCTTACATAAACGCACGCTTCTGGATGAAAAGACTTTTGAACCATTTCCAACTGGCTAAGTACTTTCTGGCTCGCCTTGAAGCCTAGATTTTTATCCCCAGTAAGAGTGGCGACTTCCACTTCATAGTCCTTTGAAAGCTGGTCCGAAGTTCTCACCGCCTCAAAAATAGCGTTTGAATCAGTATCTTCAGGATCTGCCAAAGCAAGTTTTGAAGCAACTTCAATGTTCTGTTTTTTCCCTACAACCGGACCCTTTATTTTAGTCTTCTCGTAAACATCATCGTCAATATCTACGTTCAAAACCAATATTCTTTTTGGCATTTTGGCCATTTGAAAACACTTTAGAAAAGTAGAGTATCAACTAATTTAACTCTTTCGGAGCTGGCTTTAATGGAAAAGCAAAAGGTTTAAAATTTAAAAGAACAACAAGAAAATGAATGGACAAAGAAGTGGTTGTTTTTGCAAGCATTTTAGGAGTTATAATAATAGCAATAGCTGCGATAATAGAGCTGAACATTCCTATTCCAATAGTTTTGGCGGCAATAGTAATAGTTATAGTATTGATAACTCTTTTTCCTTCGTTTATTGAGTTTAAGGAGTATGAAAGAGGCGTTGTTTTCAGACTTGGAAAGTTCAACAGGATTGTTGGGCCTGGACTTTGCATTATATTCAGTTCGTTTGAATCTTATGTTCTAATAGATTTGAGGACTCAAACTATAGATGTGGAGCCGCAGGTGGTAATTACGCAGGATGAAATCAAGCTAAAACTAGATGCTGTCGTGTTCATAAAAATAATCGACCCTAAAAAGGCGGTTATTGAAATCAAGGACTATAGAAAGGCTATAACTGAATTCATAAAAGCCGAGATAAGAAACCTAATAGGAAACATGATTCTGGCAAACGTTCTAGCTCAAACCGACGTTATAAACGATAAGCTAAACACCGCTCTTGGGAAAATATCTTCCAAATGGGGTGTTAACAGCGAAAGGGTTGAAATTCAAAGCATTGAACTTCCACCTGAACTTATAGAGGCTATGAGAAGAAGGAAAGAAGCAGTCGAATACAAAGGCAGAACTGAAACAGAAGCAGAAGCCATTCAACTAAAATTGGACATAATGGACAAGGCAGCCAGAAAAATGAGCGACAACACGCTCGCATATCTTTATCTTGACGCTTTAAAG
This sequence comes from Microcaldota archaeon, assembly GCA_021812145.1. Lineage (GTDB taxonomy): Archaea > Micrarchaeota > Micrarchaeia > Norongarragalinales > UBA8480 > DTNV01. Next base: position 10,424 of record JAKAOM010000014.1, on the reverse strand, counting down.
ACAATATCGGATGGAAAAAGCAACAAGATAATATTTCCCCTTGAATTTTCCCATCTAGCTTCAATGCTTTCTGGAAAAATTCCGCAGAACAAGGGAGATGAAAACAAAATAAACTACGATCAATTGATAAAAGAATTTCTTAACAATTACAAAGAGAAGAAAAAGGAGGTTATAGAAGAAGAGGACAAGGAGAAAAGTGAGTCAAAATGAAAAAAATCGTCTTGAATTTCAAAACTTATGTTGAAAGTGCTGGGGAGAATGGTTTAAGGCTTGCGAGAATCGCTGACGAGGTTGCTGAAGATTCCGGAGTGGAGATAATAGTCTGCCCTCAGCACTGGGATTTAGCGCTTATTTCAAAAAATGTGAAGTGTAAGGTTTTCGCTCAGCATGTTGATTTGAACTCGCCAGGCGCTTTTACAGGAAGCCTTACCATAGATGGGATGAAAAGCAGTTTAGGAAAAGGAACGCTGATAAACCACGCGGAGAAGAAGGTTGGCTTGGATTACGTAAGGAAGGTTGTTGATAAATGCAACGCTTTTGGCCTGGAAACTCTTGCATGCGCTGACTCGCTTAAAGAAGCTTCAGAACTTGATAAAATCAAGCCAACAATGATAGCGTTGGAACCGCCAGACTTGATTGGAACAGGCGTTTCAGTAAGCACCGCAAAGCCGGATGAAATTATTGAAACAGTAAAGCTGATTAAAAATTCGATTCCTTTAGCAGGAGCGGGAATAAGCAACGCTGATGACGTGAAAAAGGCATTTGAACTAGGACTTAACGGAGTGCTTTTGGCAAGCGCGTTTGTCAAGTCTAAGGAGCCTAAAAAATTTCTTGAAAGCCTTGCAAACGTTTATTGAAGGGGAATTCTTTTCCTTCCAACGCCAAGTTTCTGAACTATTCTTTCAAAAAGATTTTTCTCCTTCGTAAGAACAAGATTGCCTTCAAAATTAACGTAGGCGTGGGTGTAGCCGCCCTTTTGAATTTTAGGAAGCAGGGACTCTTTTATTCGGTTACTGACAAACATGTTTTTGTTTAAGAATAATTCAATATTGCCGGTCTTTTTCTTTACTTCCTTGTTGTATTTTTTGAAGGCACCAGCTCCTGCCGCTACTCCGACAGCAGTACCAACACCTATGAAGACAAGCTTTTCTTCGTTTGATTTTAGCTTCATAAGAGTCGACGCACCCTCGCCAGAAAGCCAGCCTGCAGCAGGAGAGAACGCGGTTGCATTCAAACGTTTTGATCTTGAAAGTAAAAGATCATTTATAGAATTTCTTACGTCTTTATGCAACTTGTTCTTTTCAATTATCATTTTCATTTAAAACACCTTTTTACAGAAGAACGCTGCTTTCTATAAGCGCGCCTATCGTCATTAAAATAACCGCCCAAGCCGCAAGTTTTATTATGTCGTGAAGCACTATGCTGAATTCTGGCGTTTTGTACGCTCTTCTGGCTACAGCGCTGCTTAGAATCCCGCCAGCCATTGCTGCAAGTATGTAGGCCAGCATTTCAAAAAAACCATGGGGAAGAATTCCCAGAAACCCTGCTCCCAACCCAACTATCAGCGTTTGGGATTGGTTCAAAATAAGCTGCTGGGCGTAATTGGCTAGGAAAACGGCTATTACCGATGCATTCCAGACCAAAACCAGCACAGCCCCCGCCCCTGCAATAATCGACAGCCCAAGTATTACCAGGATTACCTCAAAGTTGTGTATGAATATTAGTTCAAAGCCTTGCTGAAATTCGAAGGCGGTTGCAAAGCCAGAAAACGCTCCTTGAATTGAATTCAGCTGTCCTGCCTGAATGGAAAAAAGCTGTGATACGGCACTTTGCGGAAGCACCAAATACCAGAACAGAAATCCTATAATCCAGCCAACGAAGAATAACCCCATTGCCGCCACGACCGGATAGTGCCTTGCAAGAGTTCTGCTTCCTAGAACGCTTGATTTTTCCTCTATCTCATCAACTTCGTAGTCGAAAAGTCTTACGAGAACCCCTACACTTAAAATCGAAACAAGCATTATCGTTGAAATGCTTTCCTGAACTTGTATGAATTCAGCTATTGGAATTGAAATTGAAACGAAAACAAAGGCGAGTAAGATTAACTCCCAGGGCTTTCTCATAACCCCCTTAACTGAAAAAACTGACTCCAATACCATGTTTAAAATTTGAAGTTTCAATCTATTTAAAGCCTTTCAAGAGTTTAAAGGCTATAAAAAGTTTTAAAAACAAAAACTGTTTATTTAAAAGGCATGGATAAGAATATTTACATTGCAGCGGCAGTAATTCTCGTTGGAGCAATAGTTTTTATGGTAATTGTCGGAGGAAACCAACCTCCTGCTAAATATGTCAACGTTAACGTTTCAACTAATGTTTACGCCTGCTATTCAGGCGAAGGCAACTACTCCTGTCCGGCAAATGTTAGCGTAACTCTGTTGGAGGTTGGAGATTTTCAATGCCCTTACTGCGGTAGTGACGAGCCGATAGTAATGAATATTTTGAAAGAATACGCTGGAAAAGTAAGACTTGAATTTCTAAACTACCCCCTTCCGGAACACCAGTACGCTGAAAAGGCGGCTGAAGCGTTCGAGTGCGCTTTGGATCAGGGAATGGAATGGCAGATGTATGTTGAAATGTATCAAAATCAGGGGGCTTTGACTGTGGACTCGCTTAAAAATTACGCAGTGCAAATCGGCTTGAACTCCACTTTGTTCAACGCCTGCCTTGACAGCGGCGCTAAAGCAGGCATAGTGCAGCAGCAAATTCAGCAGGGACAGACTTTAGGGATTCAGGGAACACCCACCTTCTTTATAAATGGTCTTGAACTTGAGGGTTATCAAAGTCAGTCAAGCTTTGAAAACGCGATAAACAACGCATTAAACCAAACAAATCAGACTGGATAAAAATGAAAATAAGCTTCTTCGAAGTAGAGAGTTGGGAGAAAGACTACTTCAAGGAGAAGCTAAACAATGAAGGATTGAAATTAAACTTCTACGAAACTCATCTAACCCCTGAATTAATAGAGGAAACAAAAGACTCTGAAATTTTAGTTGTTTTTATATATTCTCAGTTGACTGGCGAGGTTTTGAGGCAATTTCCCAATTTAAAGTTAATTGCCACCATGTCCACCGGCATGGAGCATATTGACTTGGATTACTGCAAAAAAAACGGGATTTCCGTGGCAAGCGTCCCAAGCTATGGTGAAAATACTGTTGCCGAGCATGTATTCGCACTTTTGCTTAACATATCTAGAAAAATAGTGGAGAGCGTTGAAAGGACAAGAAAGGGGGACTTCTCTCTTGAAAATTTAAGGGGTTTTGATTTGAAGGGTAAAACCATTGGAGTGGTAGGAACTGGAAGGATAGGGTATCATGTTATAAAAATAGCCAAGGGTTTTGAAATGAATGTTTTAGCGTACGATGTTGTTCAAAACGCAGGGCTTGCCGAAAAAATGGGTTTTACCTACGTAGGTATTGACGAACTGTTCGGAAAAAGCGATGTTATAACCTTCAACGTTCCGCTGCTTCCTTCTACTACTCATCTTCTCAATATGGAGTCTCTTGAAAAACTGAAAAGAGGGGTTGTTATAATAAACACTTCAAGGGGAGGAATTATAGAAACAAACGCTTTGTTTGAAGGACTCAAAAAAGGGGTAATACAGGCCGCGGGGTTGGATGTTCTGGAGGAGGAATGCTTTGTTAAAGAGGAAAGGCAGTTGCTTTCAAGCCAGTTCAAGACAACCTGCGATTTGAAGACGGTTCTTGAAGAGCATATTCTGCTTGAAGAGAAGAACGTGTTTATAACCCCTCATAACGCCTTCAACACTAAAGAGGCTTTGCAGAGAATTCTTGACGTCACAATACAAAACATTAAAAACTTCATTACGCATTAATATTTAATAGTTCAAAATAAGGTCGTGGTTAGGTATGGATGAAGTTCAACTTAAGGTAGCCGAAGCGCTGCAAAGCGATTACGGGAAAAGAATTGTTAGAATAGACTCTGCAACAAGAGAAAAACTAGCCATAGGAACGGGGGACATTATTGAAATAAAAGGAAAGAGAACCGCCGCAGCCATAGCTCTTCCAGCCCACCCTCCTGATGAAGGAATTGGAATAATAAGGATGGACGGCATTTTAAGGCAAAGTTCAGGCGTCGGTTTAGGCGACAGGGTTAAGGTAAGCAAGGCGTTGATAAAACAGGCGAAGAAGATAGTTCTGGCTCCAAACGCGCCTACTAGATTCGCTCCGGGATTTGATCAGATTGTTAAGAAAAATCTTATTGGAAAGCCTTTTCAAAAAGGGGATACCATTTACATAAACATTTTCGGCTCAAGCTTTCCGTTTTCCGTTGTTCAAACACTTCCGCAGGGGTTGATTTTGATTTCATTAGACACGGAAGTGGTTTTAAGAGAAGAACCACTCAAGGAGATGGGAAAAATAGCCCTGGTTTCGTACGAGGATGTTGGAGGAATAAGGGATCAGGTTCAGAAGATAAGGGAGATGATAGAGCTTCCTCTAAGGCATCCTGAGCTTTTTGAAAGGCTTGGAATAGAACCTCCGAAAGGAGTTTTGCTTTACGGACCACCCGGAACAGGAAAAACACTACTAGCAAAAGCAGTAGCAAACGAAAGCGAAGCCCATTTCATAACGATAGCAGGGCCTGAAATTATAAGCAAATATGTGGGAGAGGCTGAAGAAAGGCTTAGAAACATTTTCAAGGAAGCCGAAGACAACGCTCCTTCGGTGATTTTCATCGACGAGATCGACGCTATAGCGCCTAAAAGAGAGGAGGTTGTAGGAGAGGTGGAGCGCAGGGTTGTGGCGCAGATTTTAAGCTTGATGGACGGGCTGAAAAGCAGGGGACAAGTAATAGTTATCGCTGCAACCAACCGCGCCAATGCATTGGACCCCGCCTTGAGAAGACCTGGAAGGTTTGACAGGGAGATAGAGATAGGCGTTCCCAACAAGAAGGGAAGGTTGGAAATACTTCAAATTCACACCAGAGGAATGCCTTTGGATAAAAGTGTAGATCTTGGGGAAATAGCAGCAATAACGCACGGTTTCGTAGGCGCCGACTTGCTTATGCTGTGCAAAGAAGCTGCTATAAGCGTGTTGAAGAGAATGCTGCCTAAAATAAAGCTTGAAGAGGAAACAATTCCCGCTGACGTTCTTGAGGAGATGATAGTAACAAAAAACGACTTTGACAACGCTTTAAAGGAAATAAGGCCGAGCGCGCTAAGGGAAGTTTACTTTGAAATTCCAAACGTCAAATGGAATCAGATTGGAGGGTTGGAAGAAGCTAAAAAAGAGTTGAAAGAGGCGGTCGAACTTCCGCTGAAAAAACCGGAGTTGTTTGAAAAGATGGGAATAAGATCTGTTAAAGGAATTCTTCTTTACGGACCTCCAGGAACAGGAAAAACACTACTAGCAAAGGCAGTAGCAAACGAAAGCGAGGCAAACTTCATAGCTATAAGAGGGCCCGAGCTTATTTCAAAATGGGTTGGCGAAAGCGAGAGGGGAATAAGAGAAGTGTTCAGAAAAGCCAGAAGCGCGAGTCCCTGTATAATATTTTTCGACGAGATAGACGCGCTTGTACCGCCAAGAGGCTCTTCTGAAACGCTAACACTTGAAAGAACAGTCAATCAAATGCTTTCAGAAATGGACGGCGTTCAAAACCTAAAAGACGTTGTGATAATAGGAGCTACAAACAGGGCGGACATGATAGACCCAGCGCTTTTAAGGCCTGGAAGGTTCGATAAATTGATACTAATACCTCTCCCTGACTTGGAAACAAGAGAATCTATACTAAACGTTCACTCAAAAAAAATGCCTTTAAATAAAAATATTAATCTTAAAGAGATAGCAAAGCAGACTGAAGGCTTCAGCGGCGCAGATTTGGAAGACCTTTGCAGGGAGGCTGGAATGGAGGCAATGCGGGATAAAAGCAGCGAAGTCGCGCTCAATCATTTCAAAAAAGCATTGGTAATCCTTAAGCCAGCGATGGAGCAGAAAAACAAGGAGTTGAAAAGAGAATATTCATAAGTGATGAAAAATGTCAGAATTCAAAATAGACTCTAATGAAGCGGTGAATATTTTAATATCAGTTTTAGTGATTTCGCTAGCTTTCGCAATAGTTTTTTCAGGTGTTTCAACGCTTAACCTTCAACTAGCTTACGCTTTTCTTCTAATTCTTGTAACAGTAGGGTTGGGCTTCATACTTCATGAAATGGCGCACAAGTATGTGGCTATAAAGTACGGCCTTCAAGCCAGGTATGTTATGTGGACTCTTGGCCTGCTTCTTGCGATAATAATGGCTTTTTTGGTTGGATTTGTTTTCGCAGCGCCTGGCGCAACGTATATTTGGGGAGGTAACGTGACCAAAGAAGAGAATGGAAAGATTAGCCTTGCCGGACCGCTCACCAATCTGGCGCTTGCAATCCTATTCACGCCGCTTGTATTCATTCCAGCGCTTTCCGAAGTGGGTTTGGTGGGCGTTCAGGTCAACCTGTTTTTAGGAGCTTTCAACTTGATTCCAATCTTCCCCTTGGACGGCTCCAAAGTTTTAGACTGGGATTGGAGAATTTGGCTTGTTTCAATCCTTGTATTGGCAATTCCACTATTCATATTTTTTCTTTGAATTGTTTTGATGCAGTGCTGTGCAGTTTTGAAAGGGTGAATTCGAAAGCGCTTGCAGGCATTTCAATTCCCAGATTAGTTAGAATTTCAGGGTTAACCTCGCCCATCATTCCCTGTTCAATTCCATTTACTTTAATCGCAAGGCTTCTGTTTTTCAAGAACTTTTTGTCTTCCTTTTTTTCGAGAGTGAATTCAAAACCCGCTGCTTTTGAGAAAATGGAGAAGTGAGAAGCTATCTCAGTTAGTGAGGCGTTGCTTGAGAGGATCAAAGCAGAAGCGTTGAGGTTTGTTTGGATTGTTTTGTCAAAAAGGGCAACTTCTCCGACTTCAAATATTTTCTGAGGGTAGGAGTGATGAGTGTTTTTCGAAGCGGTTTCAAGCAGAAGCGGAAGCAGCTCGCTTCTTAAAACAGAGTAATCCTTGCTTACGGGGTTTTGAATCTTTATATAAGTTTTAACCTCGCATTTGACCATCAATTCCTCGCTTGCCAAAACGTGGTTTGCGATTTCAACAAAACCGCCTGCTGAAAGAACGTTTCTTGCCTTCTCAGTCATTAAAGTTTGCCAGCTTAAACCTCCTTTTGTGAAAAGAGAGGGAGTTTCAATTTCGAAATTATTAAGTCCAAAGCCAATCGCAAGCTCTTCGGCTAGATCAACTGGATGAATAAAGTCTGTTCTGTATCTTGGAATCTCGCAGTTTATTTTTCCATTGTCGCTTTCAGCGTTAAGCCGCTGTTTTTTGAAAAGTTTAACTGCCTCCTTATCGCTGAAGTTTGTTCCCAGGGTTTTGTTTGCGTAATTCAAGTCCAAAATCATGTTTTCTGGCTCGGTTTGTGGCGTTTCTACTTTATCTTTTCCTATGATTTCAACAGTTTGAACCTTTCCACCCCTATCCATGAAGTCCTGGCACAGTATGTTTAAGGTTGAATTACACGCTTCGAAATCTGTTCCGGTTATATCTATGAGAATATCAGTGCTTCCCGGCTTTAGAGTGGTCAGGGTTCCGTTTATTATTGGCGGAAAGGACAGAACATTGTCTTCAGAATCAACCAAGATCGGATATTTTTCAAATCCATTAAGAATGAATGCGTAATCCTTTCCTTTTGGAGTTTTCTCTAATATTTCTTTGAGGTTCATCTCCTTTTCTTCGTTTAAAGGCACGAAGGAAACGCTTTCTGGTTTAACTGCTTTGTAATAAAAAGGAGGCTTGATCTTTGAAGCGTCATGTATTCCTATGGATATTTTTCTTCTCTTTCTTCCATGCGTTTGGTGCAGTCTTTCCTGAACTCCCATTAATTCAATCAAATCTTCCTCAGTTATTTTCTTCTTTACTGTTGCGCTCACAATGTACGGTCGTATCAGGGAAATATCATTGTCTTTGAATATTTTTACTCCGCTCTTGCCTAGTTTTTCTGTTGAAAGCGAAGGAAGTCCTGTTTCAAGCTCGAAAAAGCCTTTCAAGGCTCTTGAAACGCCCTGCACTGAAAGAAGGTCAGGCCTATCGGAGGTTGTTTGAATTTCAATTTCATCTCCAAAATTTTCCAACTCGCATTTTATCATTGGAAGCCCTTCTTTCAACTGGCTGTCGGTTAGAAAGTTTAGGTTTTTTCTTTTTATTGAATAAACTGCCATTTTACCATCTGCCCTCTAAAAAGTTCAAATCCTGAGAAAATATGTCTCGAATGTCGTCAACATCGAGGTTGAGCATTGCAAGCCGGTCTATCCCTATCCCCCACGCTAGAACTGGAACGTCAACTCCCAGTGGTTTAGTCACTTCAGGCCTGAACATTCCGGCGCCTCCTACCTCAGTCCACCCTTTGCCGGGAATCTCTGCAAAGAATTCAACGCTAGGCTCGGTGAAGGGGAAGTAGCTTGGGACAAACTTCACGCTTTTCGCCTTTGCAATATCTACAGTAAATTGTTTCAAATATCCTAGAAGCTGTCGGAAGTTCACGTTTTCGTCAGCAACTATTCCCTCGCACTGGTAGAATTCAATGAAGTGCTTCCAATCTATTTCATCTGGCCTGAAAACCCTGCTTATGCTGAAAAGTTTTTCTGGTGGTTTCAACCCCTTGATCATGTTTCTAGCGCTTATCGCAGTTGCCTGAGATCTTAGAATTGTTCTTGAAGCGGTTTTTTCACTCCAATTGTAACCCCAACCCTTGCTTCCATCAACTCCTTTCTCATGCGCCTTTTTAACTTTCTGCGTCAGCGCTTCATCCTCTAAAACACCGAATTCAGGTTCTTTAACTCTGAAAATATCGTGCATTTCCCTTGACGGGTGGTCTTGAGCCATGAATAAAGAGTCCAGGTTGTAGAATTCAAGCTCAACTAGGGGGCCGTGAGTCTCCCTGAAGCCAAGAGATATCAATTCTTCTTTGATTGTGTGGAGAAATTCAAGATATGCCTGCTTTTTGCCTGACTGCACAGGAGCAATTAAAGTGTCAATATCGTACTCCTTGAAGTTTAATTTATTCCACTCTCCTGTTTTTATCATTTCAGGGGTTAATTGGGTTGCCTCGCTTTGTCTTTTCAAACCTGTTTTCTTTATGAATATCTTCTTAACTGTCTTTGCCTCGCACAATCCTCTTTTTTCAAGAATAGAAGAGTTAGCTGTTTCACCCTTTTCCTTCAATTCTTTCAAAGCGTTATCGACAACAAAGTTTTCCTTAAGTTTCTTTATTTTATCTCCAATCTTAAGCAGGTTTAATTCCTTGCTCCACTTTATAGCTATACTCTTTTCCTGGTCGCTTAAACCACTCTTTTTCAAGGCGTTAGAAAGAGAGTCATTATCCTCTGCTTTTTCATACAATCTTTTTTCAGGAGTTCCTTTTTCTATATAGTTCAATCCTTCTTTTGTAATCTCGATTTTTTTTACTTCCACCCACTTCAACTCCACAAGGCCTTTCTGCTCCAGCATCTGAGCCTGGCTTGAAAGAGAACTTTCAAGAACTTTCATTTTTGCCGACAGGGTTGACAATTCAATCCAATCCTTTGTGGCATAATCAAGCAATTCCATTTCCATTCTCACAGTTTATAGTTGAATTTTCTCATCAAATCCCTTCTATCTTTCTTGTGCTTTTCGTCCTCCACTCCTTTTGGCTTGAAACCATCCACAACCCCTAAAACACCCCTGCCTTGACTCGTTTCAGCGGTTATTATCTGGACTTGGTTTGCGGTAGCGCACAGAACGTTGCATACTTCGCTTGTGTTTTTAATCCTGTTCAAAACATTTATTGGATAGGCGTTTTTTATTAGAACAACGAAAAAGTGTCCGGCTCCAACTTGAATCGCTATTTTTTCGCATTCTTTCCTCAATTCTTCATCGTTTCCCTCGCTTCTCACCAGGCAGTCTCCGGAAGCTTCGTTGAAAGCAACGCCGAACTTGATTGAGGGGGATGATTCGACAAGGGTTTCGTAAAGATCAACGGCGGTTTTTATGAAGTGGGTGGTTCCGCAAATAAGGTTGCAGTCCTTGGGAGTTTTAATGTCTTCTACTTTCAAATCCATATTACTTTTTTTAATGTATTTCAAATTTTAAAACGTTTTGTTGAATGTTAAGAGAGTTTTATTGAACTTAAAACATTGGTTTAGGCAATTCCACTTCAAAAGGCATTATGATTTGAAACTTAATAAAAGTTACTACTTAAAAACGTGGAAAATATTTAATGAAAAATATTTTAAATGAATTTGTGACAATATCGTCAAAAATATTTAAGTGATTGTTGCAGTGAAGGTTATTGAAGTAAAAGAATTGACTAAAAAATTCGACAAGTTCACTGCGGTGAAT
>JAKAOM010000013.1 GCA_021812145.1 Microcaldota archaeon | reverse complement strand
GTCCATACATGCTTGGATTGCATGCGGCAAAATACGACGTTCCAAAAATAGTTACAGCCCACTTCCTTCCACAGCACACTCTTGAATGGTTTTTCGGGCAAAAACAACCGGACCTGTTCGTTGGGGCGGGATGGGATTTTGAAGTTTGGTTTTTGAACCTTTTCGACGCAGTTATATGCCAGACGCACGTAGGCGCAGGAATGTTCAAGGGAAAAGGCGTAAAAAAGCCAATACATGTGATCGCAAACGGAATGAAGTTGGAAGAATTCAAGAAGGGAAATCCAAAAAGATTTCAGGACAAGTTTCACGTAAAGGACTTCGCCCTGTTCGTCGGAAGAGTCGACGCTTCAAAAAGACCACAGTGGATAATTCAGGCAGCAAAAAAACTTCCCCACCGACATTTCGTAATCGCTGGAACTGGAATAATGCTAGATAGTCTTGAAAAACCACCCAATGTGCACTTCATCGGAAGAATTTCAAGGCAGGATATTGTAGACGCGTATCATGCATCAAATTTCGTTATGATGCCATCTCAGGCGGAAACTGAAGGTTTGGTGGCGCAAGAGGCAATGGCTAGCGGCAAGCCATTAGTCGTGAGCGATGATCCGGTTCTTGACGAGGTAGTTGGAAAGGCTGGAATAAAATGCAGAAACGTAAATGAATTCGTTGACGCGGTTGAGGAAATGTTTGAAAACAAGAAAAAATACGGAGAATTCAAAAATCAGGCGTTGGTTGAAGTTTCGAAAAGAAAAATAGAGGAAAGTGTCGAAGCGCTTTCAAATCTTTATCTTAAAATGCTTGAATGAAAATAACGTACGAACGCTGTGCTTTACCACTTCAAGATTGCAAGAGTTATGAATTGAATCCCAATCCTCGCATTTTTCAGCCCATAATTTTTCCTTGAAAAAAGAAAGCATTTCTCGCACAAAATAACCTGTTAGCTAATTTCACTATTACAATTAGACTGATGAAATAGTTTTTTAATACGAACTACGTTTAGATAAGCGTGAAAAACAAAGCACAGGCAAGCCTGGAATACATATTGCTAATAGGCGCAGCTATAATGTTCATAATAATAATAGCAATTCTTGTTAAAAACGTCGTTATGGCTCCTGCAATGAATCAATCTAACTACAGCGCGGGATACATTCAAAACATAACAAATAATCTTACTGGCTAAATATTTTCTTAAGTGCTTTAAGAGACAGCAGAGCGCAGCCCATTCTAGAGGGGGTTGGAGTAAAGCCAATAAGATTAAAAATATCCTTTTCTCCCAACTTTTTAACCCGTGGTAGAGGCATTCCCTTTAATTTATCCGTTAAAGCCGAAGCGGAAGCCTGGCAAAGAGCGCACGCGTTGGCGGTAAATTTAGCTTCCTCAACCTTACCAGATACTTTCAAGTAAAGAGTCAATTCGTCCCCGCACAACGAATTCTTTACCGAAGCTTTCAAACCACCTTTTATAATTCCCATGTTGTGTGGTTTTTTAAAATGAGAATAAACGTTCAATTCACAATCGCCTTTAATTCCTTAACAAAAAAATCAACCTCTTCCACAGTGTTGTAAACGTAAAAACTTGCTCTCGTACTTGCATTTTCCCCAAGCTTTTCCAATAACGGTTGGGCACAATGATGCCCCGCCCTTACCGCAATTCCCTTCCTAGAAAGCTCGTAGGCCAAATCATGAGGATGAAACCCAAGAATAGAAAATGAAATCAATCCTGTTCTCTTCCTAAAATCAGCTGGCCCATGAATTCGTATGTTTTTAACCTCTCTCAAACCATCAAAGGCGATTTCCAATAACTTTCTTTCATGCATTTCAATGTTTTCAAACCCTATTTTTTCAAGGTAGTCTAACGCTTTTTTAAAAGCAACCACTCCTTCAACATTTGGAGTGCCTGCCTCGAATTTTACAGGAGGTTCAGCAAAAGTTATATTTCTAGAAACGTCTTCTATCATTTCGCCACCACCCATAAAGGGAGGCATTGAATTAAGAAGTTCTTTTCTTCCGTACAAAACGCCTACGCCCAAAGGGCCAAGCATTTTATGAGCTGAGAACGCAATAAAATCGGCGTTTATTCTTCGCGAATTTATTTTAATATGGGGAGCCGACTGCGCAGCATCCACAAGAATTTTAACCCCGTTTTTTCTAGCGATTTTTGAAAGTTTTTCAACATTGTTTACCGTTCCAAGAACATTAGATGCGTGCGTGACAGAAAAAAAAGCAGGTTTTTCTTCAATAAGTTTTTCAGCGTAGTCAAAATCAAGAAATCCATTTTTGTCAAAAGGAATTTTTTTCAAACGCGCTCCTTTTTTTCTTGCAATCAAATACCAAGGCACTATGTTGCTGTGATGCTCCATGTCGGTTAGAAGTATGAAATCGTTTTTTTTAACCTCTTTCTCAAAACAGTATGCTACAAGGTTTATTGACTCCGTTGTGTTTCTTGTAAAAACAACCTCTTCTTTTGAGGCATTCAAAAACCTTGAAACCCTTTCTCTTGTGTTTTCGTACTGTTCAGTAGCCTCCTCGCTTAAAGGGTAGACACCTCTACGTATGTTTGCATTGCTTTCATAATAAAATCTTTTTATTTCATTCACAACCTGAATTGGTTTTTGTGTGGTTGCAGCGTTGTCAAGATAAACCAATCTTCGCCGATTCATTGTAGTTTTTAGTATTGGAAAATCATTTCGTATCTGCTCAACATTCATTCATAATCGCCGCTTTTCTTGAGAAAACCCTGCCAGATAACCTTCTCTGCTTCCTGCTTTTTAAATGATCTTGTCTGAAGATAGAAAACCTGACTTTCACTTATCCTTTCCACACTAGCAGAATGGGAGAAAAACTGCCGCTCGTCTTGAATTACCGCTGAGGGAAGAATACTTGCGGTTGAATCTTCGCCAACAAGAAGGGTTTTCACTGTAGTCCTGCCCCTGCCACTTCCCTTCAAAAAATCCATGCCTTTCAAGCCAAGGCTTTCAAAAACAACCGATTTAAGAGTCACTGCAGCAGAACCCGTATTTTCAATATTTAATATTACGTCAGAATGCTTTTTCAACGCAAGGTTTGAAATAAAAATAGTTAAAACACCAGCGTTAACTCCTACAATATTTAAAACAGAGTCACCTTCAGATTTAGAAAAAATGTTTATTTCAAGCTCAGAATTTTTTTCTACATTTACAACCAAGGATGAAATGCCAGAAAAACGTTGTTTCAAATCAAATCTGCTTTTTCCCTTGCAATTTATTTCAACCAAACAGCTTGCATTCGACATTTCAAGATCTAGGCTAGAATGACTTCCAATCGCGTTGACAAAATAAGAAGTAGCCCCACCTTTAAGTGTTGAACTTATCTTAGAATTTTGCAACAGAAATCTTCTCCCCCTCAATTTTTTTTGTTTTAAAACCAATGAATCGGTCGTCTTAACCGACCTGCGAGTCTCTATAACTGCAGTGGTATTAAACTCGGCAGGTTTTCCTATTTTTAACTCATTTAGTCTGGTGTAATTATAATGAAAAGGAGAGTCAAACATTTTTATTTTAACCCCTTAAACCCGTTATTTTGAATTTTTCTTGCTAAACTTAACCTTCCCGTCTTTATTTTACCATTTATCATGACATGTACAAAATCGGGTTCAATGAACTTTAGCAATCGGTCGTAGTGGGTTATTATAAGAAAGCCAGTTGTTTTAGACTGAGTTAAAATTGACTTCGATATTCTGTTTATGGCATCAACATCTAATCCAGAGTCAGGCTCGTCAAGAACAGCTATCTTTGGGTTCATTAGCAACATTTGTGAAATTTCAAGTTTCTTCTTTTCGCCTCCTGAAAAACCCTCGTTTAAATTTCTATTCTTAACCATACTCAAAACATCTTTTTCAACAGGTTTTTTTGAAATTCTGTCAAGAAAAGTTTCATAATTAACCCCGGGGATTTCAACCGGATTTTGAAATCCTGTAAACAAGCCCATTTTCGCCCGCTCATCTGGGGGAAGGTTATTGATTTTTTTACCGTCAAGAAGAATATCTCCTTCAACTAGATAATCCTTTTTTCCAGCTATACTCATGGCCAAGCTTGACTTCCCACTTCCGTTTGGCCCCATAAGAAAATGAATCTCGCCTGCTCTTACTTTAAAAGAGGCGTTTTCAATCAAAATTCTGCCCTTAACAGAAACACTCACCTTCTTCAACTCAAGCATTTTCATTCACCTTTTTACAATCCTTGGACTTCAAGCTCTACAAGCTTGTTCAATTCCAAAGCATACTCCAGAGGAATTTCTTTCATTACCTCATCCATAAAACCCAAAACCGCCAAGCTAGTGGCTTCCTTTACACTCAAACCTCTGGTCTGAAGGTAAAACAATTCCTCGTCACTTATACGACCTATCTTTGCCTCGTGTGAAATAGACGAATCTTTCTCAAAAACTTCAATATGGGGAAACGTATCAGCCTTTGAATTTTTTCCAATCACAAGCCCATCGCACTTAACTGAAGAAAAAGAATTTTTTGCACCCTTGTTGATTCTAACCAAACCCCTGTAAGCGGCCTCACCACCTATGCTTATGCTTTTAGAAACTATCTTCGAAGAGGTGTTTTTAGCATTATGTATTACCTTAGCCCCACCTTCCTTTAGTGTGTTTTTTGAAGCGAGAGTTATTGCAAGATGGCTCGCCTTTGCATTCTCCCCTACAAGAACGCTTGAAGGATAAAGCATTGAAACCTTAGAACCAATGCTTCCACCCACCCACTCAACAAAACCGTTCTTTTCAACTATCGCCCTTTTCGTATTTAGGTTGTATACATTTTTGCTCCAATTTTGCACAGTAGTATATCTCACAGACGCATTTTCCTTGACATAGATTTCAACAACCGCGCTGTGAAGGGAAGCTAGAGTATATTTTGGTGCTGAACACCCCTCCAGATAATGAACCTTGCTTCCCTTGTCAGCTATTATTATAGTGTGCTCGAACTGCCCCTCGCGTTCAGTGTTCATTCTGAAATAGCTTTGAAGAGGAAGTTCAACAGTAACATTTTCAGGAATGTAGACAAACGCCCCGCCGCTCCACACGCTCGCATGCAACGCAGAGAATTTACTATCATTGATTGGCACACATTTCATAAAATGGCTTTTAATTATTTCAGGATATTCCTTCAAGGCAGTATCCATATCAGTGAAAATAACTCCTTTTTTCAAAAGTTCTTTTCTAAGGTTGTTGTAAATACTCTCACTTTCATACTGGGAGATAACACCGCCCAAAACGCTTCTTTCTGCCTGAGGAATGCCTAGCTTTTCAAATGTTTTCTTAATCTCTTTTGGAACGTCATTCCATTTAACAGAGGGTTGGTCTTCTGGCTTCAGATAATAGTTAAATTTATCAAAATTTAAATCACTTAAATCTGCTATTCCCCAATCAGGCATTGACTTGGACTTAAAAACCTCGAATGCTTTAAGCCTCAATTCACGCATCCATCCCGGCTCTTTCTTTATTCTTGAAATGGATTCTATGTTTTTTTTTGTTAAGCCCTTTAGCTCCACCAAGGGGGTTGACTTGGTTTTGAAATTATAGTTTGATTCTTTAATTTCTTCAAGCTTCATTCTATTATTTCACTTTGACAACAAACATCTTTGAGTTTAAAGGGACTATTTCAACATCGCCGCCTTTCTTTAGTTTCAAAAATTCGGAAAGATCCTCAGGTATTATCAGAACTAGAGAATTTCCAGCATAGGATATCCGTCTCTTGAATGTGGGAAAGTGCTTTGCACTCATTTCAACAGGTAGGACACATGAAACCCAACAGTTGTCATTAGCAATTTCGCGCGTAATTTTCATAGTAGAATTATATTAGAGAAATATTATAAAGCTTTCCACACAGTAAACATAAGATTAAAATAGGTAAATAAAAAAATAATTTAATGGAAATGATAACGCTGGGCATATCAAACTCTTTGAAACCAGATACAACAAAAAAGGTTTTAGAAAAATTAGATAAACATCTAAAGGAAATCAGCAAAAGAGGAGAAAACCCAATCGTTGCCTTTGAAATGTTCAAGGGCTTTAGAAAACCAACTTCAGTAAGCGAAGCTCTTAAGAAAAATCCAGGAAATCCTTACCTAAGATTAATATATAAATATAATGGTAAAATTATATCAGTAGATAGCGCTAAACTTCAAAAAACTGAAAACAGACTAATAGAGCATATTTACGGAGGGAATAAAATTAAAGATAAAACGAGTTGAAAAAGTTAGTAGAAGAAAATACACATAACGTTGTAAAGCGTAGCGCCGCAATGCATAGAAACGCTAAAAAAATAGAGCTCACCTATTATTAGTTGGATTCACCCACGCTAATGATATACTAGCGAATGTTCCTAAAGCCAGAGTTGAAACAATGGAATATAAAGTTAAGCAAGTTTTTGGGGCTAAAAACGTTGAAAGAGACATTAAAGCTCAAACAGATGTTGAACTTAGAAAAAAAAAATAAGGAAAGAGTTTACAAGCGATTTTTTTAATTATATGTTAAAGTAGTGATTCAAACTCAAAGCAAGCTTTTTAAACAACAAAATCAATTCTAAATCATGGCAAGAGTTCATCTTGGTGACGAGGGTTTTACTTCTGTTATTGGAAAAAAAGTAAAAAAGACAAACAAGCAGATAAGGGCTTTGAACGCGTTGGATGAGTTGACAGCGTGGATTGAGTTTTGTAACAGCTATTTGAACAGCAAAGTTTTAACAAAAACAATCCAAGACCTGTACAAAATAAGCGTTAACGTGGCAGGAGGTAATGTAAAAATAACAAAAAAAGACGTTGAATTCATTGAAAAAGAAAGTTTAAAGATTGATTCAAAAATAAAAATAAAGAAATTTGTTGTTTTCAAAGGCAGAAGCGCTTTGACAAATATTGCAAGAACAGTATGCAGGCGTACCGAGATAGAATTGTTAAATTATTCAAAACCAAGTATTAACTCAATTTATCTAAACCGACTTTCAACGCTTCTATTTTCACTTTCAGTTAAAGAATTTACCAACCATAATACTCAGATTTTGAGTAGGAAAAAGCTTTGAAAATTTCTAGAGCGCCGTTTCTTATCAAACTAGGCTTCATTACAAGCTTCAACCCAACAAATAACTTTTCAGATAATGTTCCCGTTATGGTTTTTGGCATAATAGACATAAAAGATTTAAGATCGCTTTCTGAAAACGAGTAAAGTTTTTCTTTGCCTTTCAAAATTCTTGAATAATCCGGAAATTCCGCTTTCCAATCAGTTTCATAAGCAGATAATGTTTTTTCGGAAAAATCATTGCTTACAACTGCGGTTTTAATAGCTTTTGCAGCAAGCTGACCTGACTTGAGCGAAAGATGCGTTCCGCCCTCAAAAAGCGGGCTTGTAAATCCTGCGGCATCTCCCACCGCCAAGAAAGAATTTGAAAAAGTTTTCTGCGGACCAGAGATAGGTATCAAACCACCAAAAGTTCTAAGTTTTGGCTTCCTATCAAGGCCCATCTTATTCAAAAACGAATCAAGATATATTTTAGCTTTTGAATTGTCGTTTGTTGTCAAACCAACATTAGCTCTGCCCCCTCCTTTCGGTATAATCCATAAATAGCCATGAGGCGCCAGCAATGGATCCAAGTAAAAATCAAGAAAATCATCTTCTTTTTCAATGTTTTCAAGCAGATATTGAAGGCCTACTATGGTTTTGAAACTCTGATTTAACAATTTTTTAGAAAAAATGCTGGCCACGCCAGTGGCATCTACAATCACCTTAGAATTGTAATCTGCATTTTTGGTCTTTACAATCCAATTAGAATCTTTTGCAACGCTTTCAACTCGTGAACTTGTTTTAATCTCAGCGCCTCTGCTGGCGGCGTTGTCAGCGAGCCATTGTTCAAATTTATTTTTATCTAAAACAAAACCATCCTCCTTGAATTTTGAGGCATACTCGCCAGAAATTACTTTAACCCCACTTACCTTTCTTGAAAAAACGCTTTGAGGCGGATTCAGATTCATCCTCTGAAGCGCGGTTTTTGATAAGCATTCACCACAATGGACGGGCTCGCCTATGTTTTCATGTTCTTCAAGAACCAGGACGTTCAAACCTTCGCTTGCAGCATGGTAAGCTGTGCTCAGCCCCCCCGGACCTCCTCCAATTATTATAATATCATACATTTTTATTCACTTTTTAACATGAACCTCAGTGGTCGGATATGGTATTTCAATGCCAACCTCGGCATATTTTTTATGAATTGTTTTTATCAATTCATGAGTCAAAAGATACTTATCAACATATGTTTTGCATTTTATAGTAAGCGAAAAATTTATTCCAGAATCACCAAAGCTTGAATAACGAACTGATGGAAGGTAATCCTGAACCGCTCCAAGATTGTGTTTAATCACTTCTTTTGCGGATTCAACAGTTATTTTCTCCACTTCGTCAAGATCTGAATTATACGAAACGCTCAAAGGTATTGATAAACTCAATTCTTTTTCCCTGAAGAAATAATTCGTAACAGCGCTTTGGCTGAACTTATTGTTTGGGATAAAAATGTAGTTGTTGTCAAGTGTTTTAAGCCTAACATTCCTCCAGGTCATATGATCTACGTACCCCTCCATTCCGTTATCAAGCTTTACATAATCCCCGGTTCGTATAGATTTATCAGAACCCATTGAAATGCCTGAGAAAAAATTTGAAAGAACATCCTGCAGAGCCAAGCCTATTGCCAGGCCCGCGATTCCAAGGCTTGCTATTACGGCGGTTACTTCTATTCCAAACAAACTCATTAATATTGTTAAAGCAACAATTACTATGAATAAATCCCATAGTTTTGAAATTGTGTTTGAGAAATCATTGAAAACCGCTCTTTTAGTTATCCTTGCCTCGTGTTCAATTATGATATTTCCGATTTCTATGAAGAAATAGGCGCCGGTAATTATTATCATCACTTTTATGAATTGAAAAACAACCGGCATGTCGAATGATGCAGTTGTCGAAACGCCTATGTACAACGCTATGAAGGAGAGAAGTAAGATAAGTGATTTTTCGGCTTTCTTAAGAACGTTAATATCAGTCTTCAATTCCCTAAGAGTGAAAAGCCTTCCGAATATAAACTCAAGAAACTTTGCTATGGCAAAAAATACGATTATAAGAAACAAAATCCATGCAACATCAGTTAGAAACATTTACGCTCACTATTTTAAAAATTCAAAGTATTGAAAGCTGTGCCAATAGAGCTTCAAGCTGAATCCTTTCCTGCGCACCCTCAATCATCCTGAAATCATACTCGCCAATCTTGTCAATAATCCTTACCTTCTTTTCATCAGGGAGATTCAATTGAATAATCTCTCTATAAACCTGGTTAATAACATCCTCTCCGTTCATGCCATAGTCTATCATAAGCTTGTCCAAAAGGTTTCTTGCGGTGGTAAATTTACCCTTCATTGCCGTTTCAATCATCTCGCTTACCTCTTTTGGTCTAGCCCTTGAACTTATTTTGTATATCTCCTTTTCAGTTATTTTTTTTGATATAGCCGCAGCTCCCTGCAGACAGTTTATAGCTTTTCTAGCGTCACCTTCGGAAACGTACACAACCGAATTCAAACCATCTTCTTCTATAGTTAAACCCTCCCCCTTAGAGATAACAACAGCTATTTTCTTTATCTCGTCATCAGAAAGTCTTGAAAACCTGAAGACGGCACACCTGCTTTGAATTGGCTCAATGATTCGGCTTGAATAGTTAGCACTTAAGATAAAGCGAGTGTTTGAAGCGTATTTTTCCATTGTTCTTCTAAGCGCCTGCTGGGCATCTGAAGTAAGATTATCCGCCTCATCTAAAAAGATTATTTTAAAAGGGGTCCTTGCCAAAGGGATTGTTCTTGCAAAATCCTTCATTTTTTTCCTTACAACGTCAATCCCTCTCTCATCACTTGCATTCAATTCCAAAAAGCATTCTGAAAAGGATTCCCCAAAAAGTTCGTAGGCCATTGCAAGTATTGACGTTGTTTTACCGCAGCCTGGCGGACCAACAAGAAGCAGGTGAGGGATATTCTTCGTTTCAACCAGCGCCTGAAGCCTTTTGGTTATGTCCTCGTGGCCGATAACTTCACTAAGATTTTTAGGTCGGTATTTTTCAATCCACGGAGTAAAAGAGTCCATCAGTTAATGGTTAGTTTAAAATAATTTAAATTACTTTTGATTAAGACTAAATTATTCTATGTACTTTCCTGATTTTTTGAGTTCAACGTCCTTGACGCTTCCCTTTTTGTTAAGCTTTATTCTATTCGTCTCCTCGTCCCTACGGTAGGTCAACTCAAAAG
Organism: Microcaldota archaeon; assembly: GCA_021812145.1. Lineage (GTDB taxonomy): Archaea > Micrarchaeota > Micrarchaeia > Norongarragalinales > UBA8480 > DTNV01. The sequence continues at coordinate 7,638 of JAKAOM010000013.1, read as the reverse complement.
CGCTTAAAAGTCGTTTAATCCCCTCCTCTTTTTCATATATTCCTTTAACGCTTCCTCTAACGCCAGGTGTTCCATCAAGTATCATAAGCTTGTCTACCGTGTTTAAAAGAAACTCCAAATCATGGTCAACTATAAGTATTGAAGCTCCTTCGCTAGCCTTCTCCCTTAGCATTTTTGAAAGTATTATCCTTCCATTCACGTCAAGCATGTTTGTAGGCTCGTCAAGAATGTAAATCGTTTTCTGCTTGTTAAGACATTTGAAAATCTCTAGCTTCTGAAGCTCGCCTCCAGAGATTTGGTTAACGCTGTAAAATTCAAGGTTTTTCAAATTCATAGCCTTTACAAAACTCTCGTCAAAGGAATTGGCGATCTTAATAAAATCGCCAACTATTTCATCACTTCTAGGCAGTATTTGATTTTTCATAGAACTGTCCAAAATGTTGTTTAGGTGGCGACAAAGAGTGGATTTTCCAATTCCATTCTTACCCGCAATGCCTATAACAACCCCCTTGTCCACCTCTATTTTTTCCTCATTGATAAGTTCAAATCCTTCGAGTTTTTCAGAAAACGGTTTGATGATAAAATTCTTCGACACCTCCTGCTCTACAGCGTATTTTTTGTATTTTATTGGCTCGTCTCTGAATCTAACGTTTTCCGGATTTATGAAGCCGTTAAGAAACATGTTGATTCCTCTTTCAGTAGGATAGGTGTTTGAAACCACGCCGTAAGCGCCAGGAGCGCCATATAAAATGTAAACACTTTCGCACAAATACGATAGAAGGGATAAATCGTGCTCTATTATCAGCATGTTTTTTTCAATTTTCTTAAGGTATTCAGTAAGTTTTATTCTATAAGCATAGTCAAGAAAGGCAAACGGCTCGTCAAGAATAAGCGCGTCACTTTCAGCAGTTATGGCGGCTGCAAGATAAAGTTTCTGAAGCTCGCCTCCAGACAAGGTTGATGCATCCTTTTCAAGAATATATTTCAAATCCAACGCTTCGCTTATCCCTTCATACGATTCGTTCTTCATTTTTTCCACAATGCTACCCACCTTTCCTTTTAGATTTTGAGCGGATATTTCCTGTGGTTTTACCACTATCTTTAAATTTTTACCAAAGAACTCTTTGACTTCAACGCTTGGAAACCCTTGAATCTTAAGCCTTCCTTCTACAAGCCTAACATTAGTTGTCTTTCCACACCCATTGTCGCCAATAATTCCAACCCTTCCTTTAGGCAGAGCAAGACCGTAAAGCGAAAAGCTGTTTTCACCGTAATTGTAAACAAGCTTTTCTTGAATTGGAGATGCAAGATTGATTATGTTTATAGCGTGGAAAGGGCATTTTTTAACGCATATTCCACAGCCCGTACATAGAGATTCGCTTATCTTCGCGGTTTTTTCTATAGTCACGCACTCTTCCCCCATCCTGTTTACAGGGCAGAATTTTGCGCACGGCTGACCCCCGCAATTTTCAGGCGAGCAGAGATTCCGGTCAATAACAGCTATTCTTGTATTCATCAAATTATATTAGAACATAAAAGCTTTTAATTTTAATTTATTCAAATTACACTATGGATAATAAGTTCAAAACAAAATTAAACAAAAGCATAAAAAATGAAAACCTAAATGAGCATGTTCCAGTGGTTGAAAAAGCGCTTAAAAATATAGGCCTAATTCCAGGGGAGGTAGACGTCAAAACAATTATAAGCATATTAAAAAATGAAATCAAGGAAAACAATATTAAAACTATTGAAAAAACTTTCAGCAAACACCCGGAAATAGTCAGCGTGCTAAGAGAGAAAATAAACGATGAGGGAATTAAAAGCGAAGCGATCCCCGAAATGCTTAGGGGAAAATTTGATAAAAAGAAGGTAACAGGAGTTGCAAGGCTAGTTAAAAAAATCGAGAAAAATAACGAGATTGTCTTGACAGGAAAATTACGCGAGCACTTCAACAAAGAGGAGACACTATGGGAGGGCTAACTTATTTTGATTTTGGAGATGACTTCACGTTCTCGCCAGACAAGAAAAAACCTATCTACAATTGGTTCTACTACAAAGAAGCTTTTTCAAGTGGTTTTGTTGAAAAAATAATAAAAATGCTTGACCTGAAACCTCCTTTTTTCGACCCGTTCTGCGGAGCTGGAACCACCCTACTTTACTGTAAAATGAACGGAATGAAGAGTTCAGGGCTAGACTGCAATCCATTGAGCGCAATGGTTTCGAGAGTTAAAACAAGGAATTATGAAATTAAAATTTTAGAGGAAAATCTAAGCAAGATTCTTGAAATAAAAGCTAATTATAATGAAGATAAAAGATGGGGTTTCAAGTTCTTTAGACCAGATGAGGTTTTTCCAAGGAAAAGTCTATCCGATTTTTTTTCACTTCTTGAAAACATAGAAAATATAGAAGAAAAAAGAGAAAAAGAATTTTTCATGACTGCACTGCTAAGCCTGATTCCTCAAACCAGCTTCATTTTCAAGGACGGAGGAGTGCTTAAAATAGACAAAAAGAAAAAGCTAATGCCGGTTAAAATAGCATTCAAAAGAAAAGCATTGAGAATGATTTCAGAAGCTTCGGCTTTGAACGGAATTGAACCGAACGTTTTTGTTGGGGATGCAAGAAATTTCAAAGGTTTTAAATTCTCTTCAATAATCACGTCACCCCCCTATCTTAATGGAGTGGACTACTCTAAAATTTACGGATTAGAATTAAACCTTGCCGGGGGAGAGAGTGAAGGTTTTTTGAGGTCATTCCTGCTATCAAAAGACATGAAAGCGGTAAAAGACGCGTATTTTGATGACATGGAAAAAGTTTTAAGAATGTTTGATGAATGTTTGATTGAAAACGGGGTTGCGGCAATGGTTGTCGGAAACAGCGTGGTTGGAGGAAAAATGATTGAAGTGGATCGGATTTTGTCAGAGATGGGAGAGAAAATAGGGTTTAAAACCTACATTGTTGTTGGAAAGGAAAGGGGGATAAGACATTTAGGCTTACCTGATGTTAGAGAAAGCGTGGTGGTATTAAAGAAATGAAACAGGCTATAGTACTGAGAAGTGACTTGGAAATGGGCAAAGGAAAACTTGTTGCTCAAGGCTCGCACGCTTCTGTTGAATGCGTTAGGAGATCCAGTGAAGAACTCGTTGAAAGGTGGATTGCAGAAGGAAGCAAAAAAATAGTTCTTAAAGTCAAATCTGAAAAAGAACTTCTAGAACTTCAAAAAAAATGCAGAAGCGCAGGCATTCAATCCTGTCTTATATCCGATGCAGGATTCACACAAATTCCTGCCGGAACTGTAACTGCCCTTGCGATAGGCCCAGACGACGACGAAAAAGTGGATAAAATAACCTCCAAACTCAAATTGCTTTAAAACGTCATTAAAAATTGAAAACAAAACAAGAGAAAAGTTTTTTTAACCCCTGATTTTAATATTAAACCATGCCTAAATTGGAAGATCTAATAGCCCAAGCCAAATCTGAAAAAGGCGAAGGGGAAGAGGTCAAGAAAATAATAGGGGAGGAAAAAAAACAAGAAGAAAATACACTTGTCGCAGCATATGGCAGCGTAAAAATATACAAAGTTCCGGGTCAGGACTTACTGCACTATGAAACACCAGTCCCCAGGTATGTAGGGGAGGAAAAGATACTAATAACTTCGTTGATTGACATAGCCACAAAGGTAATTGAAACTGAAACTGAAACATACAAGACAACTCAGCAGAGGTGGTTTGCTTACAGGAGCAAAATCCTCGACATAATAAACTCAACACCTGAGCTTAAAGTTCCCCCAAATTCAAAGGAATTCTATACGGACGTCGTTCTTAAGGAGATGATAGGTTATGGATTGATAGATGACCTCATAAAAGACGACAATCTTGAAGAAATAATGATAATAGGCCCCGACAAGCCAGTTTATGTATTTCACAGGAAGTACGATATGATGACAACCAACGTTGTTTACTATGATGATAAGGATATCAAGGATTTAATCGATAAAATAGCTAGAAACATAGGTAGGAGGATAGATATTCAAAACCCGCTACTTGACGCTAGGTTGCCTGACGGTACAAGAGTAAACGCAACCATACCACCAGTAAGTGTTAATGGAAGCACGTTAACATTAAGAAAGTTCAGGGAAGACCCGTTGACAATAATAGATTTGTTGAACTTAAATACAATGAATCTTGAAATTGCTGCGTTTCTCTGGCTTGCAACAGACGGTTTTGGTGCAAAACCTGCAAATATTCTTATTTCAGGAGGAACCGCTTCTGGAAAGACAAGCACGCTAAACATTCTAGCTGCGTTTATTCCAACAAACGAAAGAGTTCTAACAGTGGAAGACACCGCTGAATTAAGTCTTCCGCTTAGTCATTGGATAAGATTTGAAACCAGGCCGCCTGGAATGGAAGGCGTTGGAGAGATTACCATGAATGATTTAGTAAAAAACTCCTTAAGAATGAGACCGGACAGAATAATCGTTGGAGAAATAAGAGGAGAGGAGGGTTTCACTCTTTTTTCAGCAATGAATACAGGACATGACGGTTGTATGGGAACAGTGCACGCAAACTCTGCGAAAGAAACAATTACAAGACTGTTCAGCCCGCCGATTTCGGTTCCAGTTATAATGCTTGATTCGCTTAACTTCATAATAATGCAGCAGAGAATTAATGACAGGAGAAAGGGATTGATAAGAAGGATAACAGAAATCGCTGAAATAATCCCTTCTGAAAAGGAGGGAGAGCTGCCTGAACTAAGGATTTTATACACGTGGGATCCTGCCGTTGACGAGATTCAATCCACAAAGCTTAACTCTTCTTACGTGCAAACACTTATGCGATACACTGGTCTTTCAAAAAACGCGATAAACCAAGAAATTTTAAACAGAATTGAAATTTTAAGGAAAATGCAAGAAAGCGGCGTTAGAAAGTTAAAAGACGTCTGCTTCATAACTCAGAATTACATTTTAAGAACAAAGACAAAAGAAGGAATGAAAAATGGTTGAAAAAAAACTCACAAACCTTAAAGAAAACGTAGAAAAAGAGGAAGACGCAGAGACAAAAAGAAGAAGGCAAGAAGAACTTGAGAAGATAATAGCCAGGCTTAAACAGAAGAACGCTCCGAAGGATACTGTAGTAAGCAAGAAGCTTGAGTCGCTGAAAACAACCGTGGAGGGAAAAGGGATAGTTATAGCGCCCACAGAAGAGGTTAAAAGAGAGGTTCAGGTTTCGGTTCAAAAAAGTTCAGGATTCCTTGGAAATTTTTACGCTGCATTTGAAAAACCGCTTAACGCTATACAAGGAGTTATGAATGTGTTCCCAATAACAAGCAATTTAAAGGGAAATCTTGATAGCGCAAACATAAACATTTCCGCAGAGGGATACATGGCACTATCATCTGTCATTTCAATAATAATCGCCTTCCTTCTTCTCGTACTTATTGGAAGCCTTAGCATTTTTCTAACGCCTGTTTTAAGCGTGGTAGGAGTAGGATATTCAGTAACGTTAAGCATAATAGTAGCGATATTTGGATTCATCCTAACTTCGCTTATCATGATTTACTACCCGAGCATGAAGGCAGGTGAAAGAGCTAAGGATATAGATAAGGAACTTCCCTTCGCTTTAAGGCAGCTTTCAACGCAATTGAAAGCGGGGGTAAGCTTCAGCAACTCACTCAACTCAATAGCCCAAAGCAACTACGGGGTTTTAAGCGACGAGTTCAAAAGAGTTTTAGTAGACATGGAAGGAGGTATGAGCACTGAAGAAGCGGTAATGAAGCTTAGCGTGAGGACAAAATCAAAGGGCTTGAAAAAAGCTTTGGTTCAAATCATCAGAGCGCTGAGGACAGGGGGAAACCTAGCTGAGATAATAACCACAATAGCAGACGACGTTTCTTATGAAAGCAGAATGAAAATAAGGGACTTCACAGAGGTTTTGAATTTAATAAGCATAGCTTACATAATGGTTGCAGTGGTAGGGCCTGTGATGCTTACTATTTTAAGCGCTGTAGCTCAGCTTCCGGTGTTCGGAGGCGGGATAGCTTTCGCACTGGTATTGGGATTGTTTGCAGCGATAATTATGATGACTGTATTGATTTTGTATTTGATTAGGAGGTTGGAGCCTACAACATGAACTATAAAGATTTGAAAGGATTCTACGCTGGAACTGGAATTAACCTCAGTTTTGAAATTTTCATAGTTTTGGTGGCGGTTCTAGCTCTAGCTCTTAGCGGAGTCAGCTATTTTCTAGTGGAATACTTCATACCTAACCTTCAAATAAACGGGCTGCTTATAGGGTTTATATCCTTCATCGCAATAGGAAGTCTAGCCATAATAATTCCTATTTCAATAAGAAATTCAAGGATAGAAAGTATAGAGTTAAACCTTCCAGACGCGTTGAAACATATGAGCTTGGTATTGAAAGCCGGCGGGACGACAGAAACATCGCTTGAAGAAGTGTCAAATTCAGACTATGGCCCGCTCAGCGCTGACTTGAAAAATGGGCTTAAAGCTCTAAGAGAAGGAAAAAGCTTCGATGACGTTATGATGGGTCTTGGAAACACTTCGGGTTCTGAACTTTTCAAAAGAGTTGTCAGCGTTGTAATAGACGCGAGAAAAGCAGGGGCTGGACTTGCGGATGTTCTAAACGCGATAGCTGAAGACGCTAGGGACGTTCAAAGGATAAAAAGGGAGAGAGCGTCAAGATCGATGATGCACGTCATGTTTTTAGTGATTTCAGGATTAGTTTTAGCGCCGTTCATATTCGGATTCGTAGTTACTATAATAACTTTTATGAGCAGTGGCATGGCAGTGGCGGGAACAAGCAGCGCAACTGCAAACGTGACGCTTTCTCAACTGGCGGCTAGCGATTCAACCTTGGCTTTATTCCTTATAGCGGGATTCAACAGTTTAAGTCAAACAAACCCTATATATGTTTGGAGGAACATAGCAATGCAGCAACTCCTCCTCGTATTTTTAGTTCTAGAGTCTATAATAACGCTGGTAGCAATAGGATTGATAAGAGACGGAGTAATGTTTAAATACATAATTTACGCTCCAGTAACCATGCTTTTAGTGACAATAATATTCACTGTCGGAAAGCTCGCCAGTTCAATGATAATAGGTGGTTCTATATGAAAAAAGGTCAAACAGCTATAGAATATTTGCTTCTTATAGCCGCAGCAGTTGTCTTCGTGACGGTCGTGGCTTACTTCATAAAAACAAGCGTTCTCAGGTAAGATTTTAAAAAATGAAAACAAAAGCGCAAGGTTCCCTTGAATACATTTTATTGGTAGCTGGAGTTCTATTTATACTAGTTATTGTAATTGTAATAGTAAAAACAAACGTTTTAAACCCCACAACTCAAAATATCAACTCTTCCTCTTCGGTTTATCAAAACGCTTCGCAATGCAATTTGAATTCAAGCGCCAACTACAGTCAAATAAGTTCTTGCCTAACCCAATAAAAAATAAACAATATTTATAAAAGTTAAAGCAAAAAGTTTAAAAACAAGATTGCAGATATAAATTCAATTTTATTTTAAAGGTGATATGTTAAATGAACAACAAAGGTCAGGGAGCTTTTGAATACATTCTGCTTTTGGCAGGAATACTGCTAATTGTGGTTTTGGTCATAGTAATACTTAAA
>JAKAOM010000012.1 GCA_021812145.1 Microcaldota archaeon | reverse complement strand
TGAATCCAAAAGCCTTGAATTCAGGGAGCTGGTGGAACAATATGAATGAGCAATATTCAAGGTTAGACATTGAATCTGTTTTTGAGAATGTTTCAGTATATCTGCGCAGAAAGGTTAGGTTCTTCCTTATAGGAGGGTGCGCTATGACGTTCAGAAACCTAAAGCCGTCAACAAAGGATGTAGACCTTCTGTTTGAAGAAGAGTTAAGCGAAGAGGCGTTGTTTAAATCTTTGACAGAAATCGGTTTTGAGGAATTGTTCCCCGGCTCTCATGAGCTTGACTTGAAAGCAAAGGACATTCTGATTAACAGGCGGGGCCTTCAATTCGACCTCTTCACCAGAACGGTGATGGGAGGGCTTATGCTAAGCGAGAGAATGAAGAAAAGAGCTGAAAAATACAAGGACTATGGACCTCTTTCTGTTTTTCTGGCTTCAAAGGAGGATATCTATTTGTTTAAAGCAATAACCAACCGGCCCTTTCCAAGAGACTACGAAGATCTTATAACGCTACAACAAACTGGCTTGAACTGGAAAAATATAATTGCAGAGTATAAAGCGCAGGTGATGGGAAGGGATATTGAAAAAAACCTGCTAAAAAAGCTTTCAAATCTCAGGGAGGAGGGAATTGTAAACCCGCTGACACGAAAACTACTTAAATAATATTCAGATGTCTAGCAGTATTTTTACCTTCCATTTTTTTCCTTTATTCAGTTCAAACTCGTGGAATGTTGCGGCTTTAACCACTGTTTTTCCAAGTATTGGAGTTTGCGCAGAGCCAATGCAGGTTGCGGTTAGCGCTGCTTTTTTAACGTCAAGTTTTTCTATTTTGATTTTCTTGAAGAAAATCTCCTTCGCGTCGCTTTTTGCGAGAACTAAGTTTAGAGTGTCTATTATGAGGTTTTCAAGGTTTTCCGACTTTACTCTAATCGTTATCTTTTTGTTTGGCTTGATTTTTTCTGTTTTTGAAATAGTGTCGAGCATTGCCTGGGCTGCGTTTTGTATTGTTTCTTTTGCGTTTCTTCCGTAGGCTATGAATAGAACGTCGCTCTTGTGTTCCAGGTTTTTGAATTTGTTTTTCATTTAATCCTCACTTTTGGCAAGATTGTTGTTACTGAATGGTTTTTTAATTCTTTTCTGATTTAAACTATTTCGGTGTTTTTGCAAAAATGAATTTCAATCCAAATCAGATAAAGAGAATGATGGACCAGTTTGGAATCAAGAATCAGGAGATTCCAGCGTCAAAAGTCGTTATTCAGCTTAAGGATGGGGGGGAGATGGTGATATCGAATCCCAGCGTGTCTCTTATTGATATGCAGGGAAGTAAGATGTTTCAGGTCAGTGGGACTGTGGAAGAAAAGATTGGAAAGGAGCCTGAGAAGAGCGACGCCCAGCTGGTGGCTGAAGGGGCTGGTGTTGACTTGAAAACGGCTGAGAATGCTCTAAAAGACAGTGGCGGTGACATAGCGCAGGCAATACTTAGCCTAAAAGGGTAATTACTATATATATTATAGAAAGCGTTGAAAATTCAAAAAGAATGGTTTTTTAATTCTTTTTGTTTAATTAAATCTTCATGAGCGTTCAGGGTTCTTTGCTTAAATTCTATTTCAATGTTGAAGAAAAGTACTACAATTTGATGGATTTTCTTGAAAAAATCAGGGTTCCTGTTTACGAGTTCTTCATTCACCCGCTAGAAAACAGGAGGATTCCGAGTTTTCCTGTGTTTGTTCTAATAATTCTTGTATTATTGTTTTTAATTTCAGCTTTAGTTTTTAAAGCTCCTACGCAAACCTTTGCTTTAACCCTTTCAATTTCAGGCGCCCCAACCGCGCAGGTAAGCGTTTTTCAGGGGGTTGGTTCAACTACTAAAACTTTAAATCAGGGCGTTCTTTACATCTTCAACGTTTCAAAAGGAGATGTTTTGGTAAAAGCGTCAAGTGCTGGATTCAATGAAAACATTACTTCAATAAACGTTCAAACCGACGCTGTTTTCAAAATAAATCTTCAATCATTGCCTGCGCCAATTAATACAGCCCCACTTCCAAATTTATCTGGAATAAAAATTCCTTGATTAATGAATAACTTTTTAAAACTTATTGATATTATTTTATCAATGAAGTTAGAATTTTATCTTATTGCAACTATAATATTAGCACTGTTTTTTTCAACGTTATTAATATCGATCAATGCTGTTCCATTAAATCCTAATGGTTCAAGTAAAGTAATAAATGCAGGTTCTTTATGTTCTGCGCCAACTAAATCAGGGGTGAATGTTAATGGTGTTCTTTTCAACGAAACTGACTTAAGCGGTGGGCAGATATTATCTGGAAATGCAAATTGCAATGTATTGTTGAACTCTGGAAATTCTAATCTTAGTATTTATGGTTCTTTAAATGTAAGTGGTGTTTTGATGATAGAGGGAGACTATGTGAATATTAGCGGCAATATAAATGCAACAAAAATTATAGTTGTGTCTTCGGATTGTATGACCTTTAATGGAAATATTAAATCTTTGGTATACACGCAATTTGTTGGAGAGAATGAGCAAAACACGAACTGCACTAGCTTTTTCAATGGAAGCATAATTGTAAATACAACTGTTAATCCCCTTCTTACCCTCAATGGAAACAATTATTCAATTTTGTTCAATTTTTCAGGCCCATTATATTTTAATGGTGCTGGCGTAAGTTCAAATTCAACGTTAGCTGCAACCGCTCCTCAGATTACGATAAATAACTCTAATTTTTTACTGGCCTCGAATTTAGATTCTGTTTTTTATTCTCAATCGCCGGTTATCTCTGCTGGTGGTTCGCAGACAACCGCAAACTATACTCCCTGCGTTTACTCTCCTGATTCTTCATCTGCTTCAACTTGCATTCCAATTTATCTTTACGGAAATATGAATATGGGCGCAATGCCTATAACTGATGGAAGTTTATTTGTTAATGGCGTTTTCAATTCAAGCAACAATTCAATAATTCAATGGCCTAGTGGGTTGGTCCAGACGTATGATAACGTGATAAACAATAATATTTTGAATGTCAGCGTTTACGTTCCTAATGTGGGTTTAACTCCAACCGCGTACATTGGAATTCAATTTTCTAATTCTTCAATATTTGATTGCACTTCTTCTGTTTGCGTGCAATACTATATTCCGGTGATAACAAAATGAACGGCAAGATTCTTTTCTTTATTATCATTGCAGTGGTTTTGGTTCAATTTTCAAGCGCTACAACATCGTGTTCACAACCATCTCAAAATCCCTCATGCCCTTCGGAATGCCTAAACGCAGGGGTTTCGTGTTCGCAACAATCTGCAGGTACAAGCACTCCGACGACAGTTGGAACTGATTTTAATTGCATTAAAACTGTAAATGCTGGTTGTGGCTTTGCCTTCAATTTCATGCTCAGTAATCCAAATTCCTGTCCTGCCGGCTATCAGATATCAAATTCAAGTTCATGTGGATTCCTTAGCTTCATTTTTGGGGGGTCAAACAATTGTGTTAGTTACGTTGACGCTGGATGTTTAAGCAACGATTCAGCTTCCTGTCCTGCCGGCTATCAGATATCAAATTCAAGTTCATGTAATATTCAGGGATCTCCTGTTGATTTGTATCAGCAGTGCTGTAACATTCCTAATCAGCAGCAACCCTTCCCGGTTCATAACGTGACATGTTCTTCTCTCTCAGCAGGCACTTTCTATGATTATTCCTGTGTTGGGAGTTCTCAAAATTGTACGCTAAGTGATTCCAATTCATTAACCTGCCCTACAAATCAGGAGTGCAATGCCAATAGCGTTTCGAGCGGGAACGACTGCATACCTCTTCCGTATAATACTACTGGAGTGATTGTAACTCCTTCAACGATAAATGCTATAGCAGGTTCTTGCATTCAATTCTACGCTAATGAAACTACTTCAATAAACACGCAGGTACCTGCTCAGAATCCGTTTTGGTTTTCTAATGATACTTCTGTGAATGTTTCACAGTCTGGAACTCTTTGTCTTCCAAGCAATTATTCTGGAGTTTTATTTGTGGAAGCTCAGGTGACCCCCTGGTCTGGGCTTTCAACTGTTTACGTTTCAAATATTTCAAATTATTCCATAACCCCGCCAAATGTTCAAGCTATGGGGGGAGGGGTTGTTTATCTTTCAACTAAAGGCATATCAAATAAACAAAGTGTTAACGTTTTTTCTCAGTGGAGTGTGGAGTCTCCTATGTATTTTGAAGGAAGTCTTGACGGCAACAGTGCATATCTTACTGCAACTGGAAGTGGGGTTTTGCTTTATGTTGGTTACACTCCCGGCAATTACACTGTAACTGCACGGGCTGGATTTCTTAATACCTCTGTAAACATCACTGTGCTTCAACCTGGTTACGTACCGTACCTGCCTGGTGGAATATCACCTATCATAACCGTTCAACCCCTATCTTCATCCATAGCTGCTGGGCAAACACAGCAGTTTTTTGCAACGGTTCAAGACTACAACAAAACATATCTTACCGTAAATTCTCCTCAATGGTTCATAAACAACAACAGTATTGCAACCATATCTGATGAAGGTGTTGCAACAAGCATAGCGCCTGGACTTGCACTTGTTACCGTGTCAATAGCAGGGGGAAATGCTTCGGCAACTCTGAATATTGGAAATTGTGTTTTAGGCAGCGTTGGTAATTCAGGAGTAGATTCAAATGGTTGTGCACTTCAGAGTAAATGTGTTCTAGTAAATTACACTCCTTCATGGGGGACTTCGACAAAAGCCGACGCGTGCTGTGCAAGTGTGTTTAACGGAACGGCAACAGCGGATGGTTGTTGCCATCTTCAGTATGCTAGCATAGATCCTAATTGCAACAACTGTGCTTCAGGACCATTACAATTAGGGCCTATATTTAATGGAAATTGCTGGGGTTATTTGGATTGCAATGTAACAAGCAATTTGTACACTATTTTCAATGCCTCCAACAGTTGCAATCCTACTGTTGTTCAAAATCCGTTCAACGGAGTGCTTTGCGCTTTTAACCAGCCAAAAACATCAATAACTTCATATATTGGTTCAGGGTGTCTAACCTTTGGTGTAGCTCCTCAAACAGGTTGTATTCAGAACAATATTCAAACGCTTCTAAAGGGTCAGAATTTCACTGTTGGAAATATTAACTATTCTCTTTCCGATGTTTCTGGAGTTGGAGTGTTAATAAATATATATAATTTATCAGGTTTTGAAGGTGAAGAGGCAGTATATTTAAATTCAATAACAGTTCTTCCAAATGCTAATCTTTCAATAATTTATCTTAATCCTTCAATTTCAAGTCCGAACGCTACTCTAAATTTCAGTTATCTAAATACCTCTTGCATCCCTCCTGCACCGTCGCTTTCTGTGCAATTAGAGTCTCCGCAGAATGGAGATTCTACTTCAACTTCGCAACCTGATTTTATATTTAACGTAACCGGATTTGATAGTACCTATTCGTGTAAACTTTATGTTGATGGGTCGGCGGACGGAGGTAATTCAAGCGTTTTAAACAATACCTCTACTACTATATTGTCTGCTAACTACTTACCTAACGGCGCTCATTCTTACAATGTAAGCTGCTCTGGAAATTCGATAAGCATAACCGGGAGTTCTCAAACATATTCTTTCACTCAGAGCGCGCCTCAGATCTTGATAAACTTGTTAAATCCTGGCAATTACGTTAAAGTATTTACCTCGGGCGGGTTGACTTCTTATCCTGTTTTGTTTAATTTCACTGCGCAGGGTCCTGATAACTTGTATAATTGCTTTTTAAATCTTGATGGGTCTATTTATGCTTTAACTGCATTAAACGATACTCCTACCTTGATTTATGAAACGGTAGATTCTGGAACTCACACATATAACTTTTCATGTTCAAATGGAGGTTTAATTGGGATGTCTTCAACAAATACTTTTTATTTGGAAAATCCATCTCTTGTGGTAAATCTTTTATCTCCAATAAATCAACAGACTCCTCAGTTAGTATATTATAATTTGTATATTCCATTCAACTTTACCGCCTCTGGCTCTGACTCAGAATATTCGTGCGGCGTGGATTTGGAAAGCTGCTATTATAGCGGAACAGGACAAATTTGCAGTTACAAAGAAGTAAACAATACTATAGTGCAGAATACTCTTCAATCAACAATTTTAGTCAATCCATCATCAGCAGGTATTCCTTACTCCTCCACTAAAAAAACCTATAATTACACTGTTAATTGCACTGGAAATTCAATAACCGGCCTTTCCAATGGCTCTTCGGTAGGTCAATTTGATTTCGTATCTTGAAGTCTTGAGTACTAAGAAAGCTCTTGAGTCAAAAACAATAGCAGTGGTGGGTTTGTCTAGAAGCGAGGATAAGGCTGCTTACCGGATTCCTTTTTATCTCAAAAGCGTTGGATATCGAATAATTCCCGTCAATCCAAACGCCGTCGGCCAGACTATTCTGGGAGAAAGGGTTTATTCAAAACTTTCTGAAATTCCTGAAAAAATCGACGTTGTGGAAGTGTTCAGGCCTTCTGAAGAGGTTCTGCAAATCGCAGAAGAAGTTGTAAAGCTTAAAATCAAGCCGGGGTTCTTCTGGATGCAGGTTGGAATTAAAAACGATCAGGCGAGACAGCTTCTTGAGAAAAATGGGATTCAAGTAATCATGGATAGATGCATGATGGTGGAGCACAAGCGACTGAACAGTTAGTTATATTCAGTTGCTGAATTATTCACCAGCTGAATATATTTTAGTTTTTTACGCCTGTTTTTCGCTTTGCATCCTGAACATTTCTATTACCTCCTTTTCTGTTGTCGAGTCAGAAGGTTTTTTGTCGGTTCTTATCTGCGTTAGTCTTGGGAATCTTAGCGCAAGGCCCTGCTCTTCCTTGAAAGCGCAGGTGTGGATTGTGCTTTTGGTTATTTCGTCTGCTTTTATTGTCACGACAATCAATGGTTCCACCCAAACGTTTGCCTTGAGAATGCTTTCAACGTTTTCAGGTTTTTCCTTCAAAGGTTTGAGGTTTTTAGAGAACCACTCGAGCTGTTCTTCGCTGAAACCTGTTCCAAGTTTTGCAATGGTTTTGAACTTCTCGTTTTTGTTGTCATAAACCGCCGTTAGCAACCCTCCAACGCCAAGCTTTGTCCTCTTTCCCTTTCCGTAGTAATAGCCAACAATCGTAGCGTCTATGGTGTCCGCTATCTTGCTTTCATAGCTTTTCTTGAGTTTTATCCACGCGAACTTTCTTGCTCCTACGGTGTAGGGCGCGTTGAGGTCTTTTGCAATAACTCCTTCCAACCCCTTCTTCAAAGCCTCGTTGAAATACCTGTCAAGCTCTTCAGCCGTCTTCACCATTTTTTGAGTGCTGAGATGAATCTTGTCCCCTTCTTTTATTGTTTCCTCCAGCTTCTTTCTTCTTTCAACGTATTTTTTCTTTGTATAATCCTCGCCGTCAAGGTAGAGAAGGTCGAAGGCGTAAAGCCTTAGCGGTATAGCCTTGCTTCTCTTTTCAACCTCATGCTTCCTTTTTCTTGTTATGGTGACTTGAAAGGGAAGGAACGTCTGGTTTTTCTCGTCAAAGGATATAGCCTCTCCTTCAAAAATTATTTCTTTTGCTTTAACCTGTTTTTTTACTGCTTCAATAAGGTCGGGGAACATGTGGGTCATTCTCTCCTGCCTTCTTGAGAAAATCTGAATCTCGTTGTTTTTCAAATGAACCTGAAGCCTGAAACCGTCATACTTGTAATCAGCAACGCACTCGCCAAGCTTTTTTATAATTTCTTCTGCGTTGGCGAGCCTTTCTGCAAGAGCAGGCATTATAGGCTTGAAAGGAACGGGCTTGACCTTCTTTATTTCTTCAAAGCCCTTGTTGAAAAGAACCTCTGCAACATCCCCAAGATCTGAAGTTAAATAATAAGCCCTTTCCAGCTCCTCCTGGCTTTCCTTGCTTCCCTCCCTGCTTTCGTTCAAAGCGCTTATAATCGTCTGTTCTGCGAACCCAGAGCTTATCTTGCCTGTTATTATCTTCATTATTATTTCAGCTTCCTCAGGCCTTGCGTTTGAAAGAAGCTCTGACAAGAGTTTTATTTTCATCTCCACGCTTCCTGACCCTGAAGTTGTTGAAATTTTGTAGAGATTGTCGAAAACCTTTTCAAGAGTGAGGTCGTCTTTTGTAAGGCTGGATTGTTTTCTTTTCTGCATGGCGTTTCTGGTGGTTTTGCTGAGGTCTCCTGTTTTTTTGTAATCTTCTTCAACTTCTTTTTGGGTTTGCCCCGTGGTTAGGGAAACGCTTCTTTCAGCCAATTTCTCGCCCATTCCTATTTCTATTCCGGCAAAGGAAGGTTGGACCACTCCCTGCAGCAGGTAGCAGAGTCTTTTAATATCTGCGGTTTTGGTTTTTTTGAAAAGCCCTGCTAGGATTGAGGTTATCTCCAGCCTGGAGGTTGTTTTCTTTGTTTTTTCGAAAGAGTCGGAAACTTCTTGAAAGAGCATCCATTATTCTTTGTTGAAAGAGTTTTAAATTTTTACCGTTCAAAAATATAAGCAATGGTTTTAAAAAAAGACGAAGTCGCGCCGCGTTTTGCTGGTTTCAAAAGATTTGAGCTTTCGGACGTGGTTGAACACGAGGGGAAGAAAGTGATTCACCTGCCGGGAAGCATAGATCCAGAAAGCGCTGAAACTCTTAGAAAAAGTTTTAAATTAATGAATGGAGTTGACGATAATAACGAGATTTGCATAGCTGTAGTGAGGGAGTTTACCCCTTCTAATCCGGCTTTCAACGAGTTTCCAAAAATAAGCAGCAAGGAGTCGGATAAAGATTTTGTATTGCTTGGTTTGGTGTACAAAGATAGAGTTACCAGTTCCAACAAGAAAATGGCGGTTAAGCTGGCGAGGATGCTTAAGTTGAATTACAAGGAGGACGCTTGAATTTTTTTTTTATTGGCAAGAGTTTTATATTTTTCCATTCAAATTTATTGTTGCAATGTCAAAAATAATATACTGTAACGGGTACGTGCCTTAAGTCTTCTTATTTTAAATTCGTTGTGTTTTTTTTTAAATTTAGTTTATATTAATAAAATAATAGTAGGTGTTGTAAAAATGTTATCTAGGAAAATTTTGGATTCTGAAGTAAAGGATTTGAAGATTAAGAAAGGAACAACCGCAAAGGAGTTGGTGGATAGTTTCGAGGAGGTGGGTGGTTTTACCGCTTCGAACGTTTTCATTGGCACCAAAATTTTGAGGGAGATGTTCGCGGACAAGGATGCTACTAAAATTCTAAGCTTTCCGGCAGATTTGATTTCAACCGGCGTTAGGGGGGTTTTTGCGGACAATGTTAAAAATTTCAACGCGGTTATAACCACTTGTGGTATGCTTGACCATGATCTTGCGAGAACGTGGGGAGGTAAGTATTATTCGGGAAGTTTTGATTTCAGCGATTTTGAATTGAAGAAAATAGATGTTTTCAGGCTTGGAAACGTGCTTATTCCTTCTGAAAATTACGGGCTTGTGTTGGAGAAGGGTATGCAGCCGATTCTTGAGGAGCTTGCCAAGATAAAGAATGAGTGGAGCAGCTGGGAGCTTGTTAGGGAATTCGGAAAAAGGATAAAAGACGAAAACTCGATCGTTAGGCAGGCTTACCTTAACAATGTTCCTGTTTTCGTTCCTGGAATAACCGACGGAGCGTTCGGTACTCAGTTGATGATTTTCAGCCAGGATCATGACTTTAAGGTGAATGTTTTGAAGGATGAGAGGGAAATGTCAAGGATAATAATGGAAAGCAAGAAGCTTGGCGCTTTGATGATTGGGGGTGGTATCAGCAAGCATCATACAATATGGTGGAGCCAGTTCAAGGGAGGTTTGGATTACGCTGTTTACATTACCACTGCTTCTCAGTACGATGGCAGTTTAAGCGGTGCAAGGTTAAGCGAGGCTGTGTCCTGGGGTAAGGTGAAGGAAAAGGCGAAGTTCATAAACATCGATGGGGACGCTTCGGTTATGCTTCCTTTGATGATGGCTGGGCTTTAAAACTTTTAATGAAAAAGAGTGAATTTTGTTAAAATTTCATTAAAATTTAAAAGAGTATTGAAAAGGTTTTTAAATCTTGGTCTTTTTAATAATACATCTTTTTTTTTAATAATAGGTGGTTGAATTAATGGATTCTAAACATGAACATGAAAGAAGCGAGCATCACAAGACAGCTGGGTTTTCCCAGAATCAGGTTTTGCTTGTTTTAGTTGCAGCGCTTGTTGTTGGGTTGCTGGTGGGTTTTATGGCTTTTAAGCTTACTACCACTCCTGTAACTTCTACGACTTATGTTAATACTGGTGCGAGTTCTGGTTTGAGTTCTTCTGATCAGGCTGCTTTGCAATCTCAGATTCAGGGTGTTTTGGGTCCTGTGCTTAGCGCGCAGGGTGGAAGTTTAAGCGTTGCTGTGGCTAGCGCTGAAGCGCCTATAGTTAATCTTACCGCTACGATTAACGGTTCAACCCAGTCCATACCTGCTTTTGTCTACAATAATCAGTTGTTTATAGCTTCTCAGGGTATTCCTCTTTCAGGAAATCTTTCGTCTTCAGCTTCAAATCAGAGTATTCCTAAATCTGCTGTTCCTAACGTTCAGCTTTACGTTATGGGTTACTGCCCTTATGGGACTCAGTCGGAGCTTAGCGCGGTTCCTGTTCTTCAAAAATTCGGGTCTACCGTTAACTTCACTCCTACTTTTATAGTGACTCCAAACGCTTCTGCTGTTTCAACCAACGTGCAGAACTTCTCGTTTTCAGGAATCAACGGTTTGACGCAGGGTTATGATTCAAATGGTTTGAACTATCTGTGCTGGCCGAATGGGGTTTGCGTTAATTCATTGCATGGAGCCGACGAGGTTTTCGAGGATGCGATTCAATCCTGTGTTTTGAAGAATTACGGTTTGAATGCCTGGTACAACTACACTCTTGCCGTTGACCCTACAATAAGCGGTTTGGAGATAGCTGCGGGTGGTATTTCGCCGCCTAGCCCTGGAGTTTCAAACGTTCAGGACAAGATTTTTGCGAATCTTACCTCATCCATTTCAGGAATCTTCACTTCTCTTGGAGTTAATTCAAGCGTTATAGATAACTGCGTTTTGAACGACGCGCCTTCAATGCTTGAAGCGAATGCGGTTCAATCGGTGAGTGCTGGAGTTCAGGGATCTCCTACCTGGTTCATAAACGGTGTTCAGTTCACTGACTATGGTGCTCAGGGAAGGACGCCTACAATCTACCAGAAGGGTTTCTGCAATGCTATGAACAGTCCTGCAAGCGCTTGCAGTTTGACTTTCCAGAGTCCAACCAGCGCGACCAGCGCTGCGCAGTGCTCTACTGGATGAAAAGCATTTAAAAGCTTTAAAGTGTTATTAAAACCATGCGAAATGGTGGGGGCATTTTAAAGCTTCTTTTTTTTCTTTTTTTAACGCAATTTGCAGCTTCGGCTATGGTTTACGGGTTTGTTTACGATTATAATTTAAACCCTGCGCGTGGTTACGCTGTTACTGTTAATTCAACTCCTGTTCAGACTATAATACTCAACGATTCAGGGTTTTATTCTTTCCAGCTTCCTGATGGTTATTTTATGATTAGTGTTTATCCTCCCGCCGCTCCTCAAAACGCCACTTTTCAAAACCTGACGATTGAGAACAACGGGAGTTTTGAAGTGGATTTGCTGGCTTTTAATTTTCCTATTCCAAACCCTTCCTTTGACGAGTTGAACAACCTTTCTAACGTTACGAGTTCTTTTGGAAATGTCAGTGCTTCAATCTCCAGTTTGAATGGTTCTCCTTTCAATAATAGTAATCCAAGGCCCCCGCCTCAGTTTTTTCCTTTCGATTTTCTCATCCTGTTAATAGTGGCCATTTTCGTGGTTTCTGTTTTCGTTTTGTTCATACTTTTGAGGAGAAGGAAGTCTGAAAGCCAGAATGCGGGAATGGTTGTTTTGAACGGGGACGAGAAGCTTGTTTTGGACAAAATAAGAGAGCTTGAGGGAAGGACTTCTCAGAAAGATTTGAGGAAAAACCTTAGTTTGAGCGAGTCTGCTGTTAGCTTAGCGCTTACAAGTCTTGAGGACAAGGGTTTGATTGTAAAGATAAAGAAGGGCAGGGGAAACATAGTCAAAATAAAATAGGTCTTCATTTTGACTTTTTGAAATTTGTCTTAAAAGCCTGTTTTAGCAACGTTTATTAACTTTAAAACCCCTTTTAGAAACATGCCTGTGAAAAATTACGTTAAAGAGAGGGGGGATAGCCGATTTAAGCAGAGAGTGGCAAAGTTTTGGAACAAATACGGCGATGTTATTGCAAATATTCCTTTAGTTCCTGGCACTGGAATTGTAGATTGGTTTGTTACTAGAAAGGTTTTAGGACAGCCGAGCAGGGAGGAAACTCAAAAAATACTTGACGCGCATAAAAAAATGTTAATCAAAGCGGTTAAAGCTTCTACTAATGGAAGCGCTAAAGCTGAAATGTACGAAAGCGCAATTAAGCAGGTGGATAGGGCTAGCGAGGTTAATCGTAACGCGCCCACCGCAAGGTTGATGCAGATAAGGCCTTTGGAGCTTAACTTCACAGGCAAAGGCATTAAATCGTTTAAGAGCTGGGATAAAACTGAAAGGGCTAAGGTCAAACATGTTTTCAATACTCTTTCGAAACTGGAATATGAGAGGAGAAAGGCTGAACGTTTGAAGGTTAACAGTCCAAGAAGGTTTCAGCCTGAATTGAGAAAGCCCTGAGCGAGAGTTGAACTCGCGACCTCTTGTTTACGGGACAAGCGCTCTACCGTCTGAGCTATCAGGGCGTTGTTTTTTTAAGGGGTAATCGCTTTATTATATTTTGCCGGGAATTATTTAAATAGTGTGGTGTTTGGTTTGAACTTGTTCGAAGTTTTGGGTTGGCTGGTTTTTCTTTTGTTCGTGGCAGTCTATGCTTTCAAGCGCGAAATGCTTGACGAGGCGGGGGTGGTGTCTGCGATTTTCGTTGGGTTGGTGCTTCTTTTCGTTCCTCAGAACCCTTCTGGTTGGGTTTGGCTTTTGGTGCTTTTATTCTTCTTCGTGCTTGGCAGTTTCGCCAGCAAGTTCAAGAAAGATTCAAAAAAGCAGGTGGAGGAGAATTTTGCAAAGGGTGGGGCTAGAAATTTCATGCAGGTTATAGCAAACGGTGTGGGGGGTCTTGTTTTTGCCGTGGCTAGTTTTTTCACTTTATCCACTATTCCCTTCGCAGGATTTATCTTCAGCGTCAGCGCGATGGCTGGCGACACTCTAAGCAGCGAGTTGGGAGTGCTTTCAAAAACGCCTCCTGTAAGCATTAAGACGTTAAAGAGGGTGGAGAAAGGGGTTAGCGGGGGTGTTACTGTTGTTGGTTTGATTGCGGGAATTTTAGGAGGTTTTTTAATTGGGGTTTTCGCTGTTTTGTTGCTTTTTTACATAGGCGTTCAGCCTCCGGGCGGTATTGAATTGTTTTTGATTTTCTCAACTCTATCTGGCTTTTTCGGGAGTTTGGTGGACAGTCTGCTGGGTGTTTTTATGCAAGGTCTTTATTATTGTCCGAAGTGCAGGGTTTTGACAGAAAGAAAAGTGCATAAGTGTGGAACTGAAACAAAGCTTATTAAAGGTTTGAAGTGGATGGATAACGATGTAGTCAACATGCTGGCTGGTTTGATTGTGGGCGTGGCTGGTTTTTTGATTTTCTATTTTTTGGTGATGTAATTTGGATTTTTACGAGGATTTTGCAAGAAGTGTTTTGTTTAAGCTTGATCCTGAGTTGGTGCATGATTTGACGCTTAAAGCCGCTGGTTTTGCAGGATCTCACAAAAGCGTTTTCGGCTTTTTGAGGGGAATGTTTAATTTTGAGGATGAGGTTCTTAGTTCAAGCGTGGACGGGTTGAGCTTTAAAAGCCCGCTTGGTTTGAGCGCTGGTTTTGACAAAAACGGGAAAACGCTTGGTTTTTTTTCAATGACTGCGTTCGGGTTTGTTGAGGTTGGGAGCGTTACGCTGAAGGAGTTTCAGGGAAATCCTAAACCACGGCTTTTCAGGATTCCTGAGCAGAAAAGCATTTTAGTTAATTTGGGCCTTCCGAATCAGGGGGCTGAAAAAATATTGAAAAGGTTGAAGAGCGTTGATTTGATTCCTTTCGGGGTTAGCGTGGCGTCAATGAATGAGAAGTTCGACTCTGATTTTGACAGGGCGATGAGTTTTGTTGATTGTTACAATATAGTGAAAAGCGTTGGCAGCTACCATGTTTTGAACGCAAGCTGTCCGAACGTTGCCAAGGGCAGGTTTGAAGGTCCGGAGCAGGTTGAACTGCTGCTTAAACAGGTAAAGAAGAATTGTCGGGTTGAAAAGCCTATGTATTTGAAGTTCAGCGTTGATTTAACCGAGGGGGACGTGGAGGAAATATCGAAGGTTGTCAAAAGATTTGATTTTGTGAACGGTTTTGTTATTGGAAACCTTACGAAGGAAATGTCACACCTTAAAAAACACCCTAGGCTTGGAGATGTTGTTGAAAAACTTGGGGGTAGGGGGGGTTTGAGCGGTGGAGCGGCAAAGCTTAAAAGCGACAGGCTGATAAAGCAGTTTTACCAGGAGAGTGGGAAAACAATTATTGGCGTTGGAGGGGTTTTTTCCGGAAGGGATGCTTATGATAAGATAAGGAACGGGGCTTCGCTTGTTGAGGGGATAACTGGTATGATTTACAGGGGTCCCGCGTTTGCAAAGAAAGTGTGCGTTGAATTGTCAGAGTTTTTGAAAAAGGATGGTTTTGAGAACGTGCAGGACGCTGTCGGAGTGGACGCGTGAAACGCTGGGGCCGAGATTTGAACTCGGATAGGTTTTGCAACCAACTAGATTGCCTGTTTTTGATCTCGAGTCTAGCGCGTTACCGGATTCCGCCACCCCAGCATATAAGGTCTTTTAAAGTTAAAGGCTTTTTAACTTTACCTGGCTAATCTATGCTTGTCTTTATAATTAATAGAAAGAGTGATTTTTTAAAATGGATTTCAAGGAAGTTTCAAGAAACGTGTGGGAGTTCAGGGAGGAGGGAATGAACTCGCCTTTGCGAGTGGTTGCTGGAAAAAAATTGCTTGAAAAAATGCAAGGAGATCGGACTATACGGCAAGCGGTTAACGTTTCAAAACTTCCCGGGCTTTTGGGAAATGTTTTCGTTATGCCTGACGGTCACGAAGGCTATGGTTTTCCAATAGGGGGTGTTGCTGGTTTTGGTGAGAACGGGGTTGTTTCGCCTGGCGGAGTTGGTTATGATGTGAATTGCGGGGTTAGGCTGATATCGACTGGTTTAACCATCGACGAGGTTAAGCCAAAGCTAAAAGAGCTTGTCGAATCGCTTTATGTGAACATTCCAGTGGGGGTGGGAAGTAAAAGCAAAATACACCTAAAGCCAGCTGAGCTAGACGAGGTTCTCACGCTGGGGGCGGATTGGGCTGTAGAGCATGGAATGGGGGAGAAAAGAGACTTGAAATTCTGCGAGGAGAATGGTAGAATGGAGGGGGCAGATCCTTTGAAGGTTTCGAGCCTTGCAAAGCAGCGTGGAGGCCCGCAGCTAGGCACTCTTGGAAGCGGAAACCACTTTCTTGAAGTTCAGTTGGTGGAGAAAACGTTTGATGAGGGTGTTGCTAAAAAGTTTGGTGTGGAGCAGGGAATGGCCACTGTAATGGTTCATACCGGTTCAAGAGGGTTCGGGCATCAGGTTTGCGAGGATTACGTGAAAACAATGTTGAGTGTTGAACAGAAGTATAATCTAAACCTTCCTGACAAGGAGTTGGCTTGCGCGCCTTTGGGAAGCCCTGAAGCCGACGATTATTTGAAGGCAATGAGTTGTGCGGTCAACTACGCTTTCTGCAACCGGGAGATAATAACCTCGTGGGTAAGGAATGTTTTCGAGAAAATATTGCCGTCAAGCGAAATGAAGCTGGTGTATGATGTGGCGCACAACATAGCAAAATTCGAAGAGCATGAGGTTAATGGCGAAAAGAGAAAAGTGTGCGTTCACAGAAAAGGGGCTACAAGGGCTTTTTGGAAGGGGAGGAAGGAAATTCCTTCTGAGTACAGAGGCATAGGGCAGCCGGTTATAATTCCCGGGAGCATGAATACTTCTTCGTATCTTCTTCTTGGTTTGGAAGGCGCCAAGCAGACTTTCGGGTCAAGCTGCCATGGGGCTGGCAGGGTGATGTCAAGGCATGAGGCGCTTAGAACGTTCGAAGGCGGCGCTTTGAAAAAGGGAATGGAGGACAAAGGTCAGGTGGTGAGGGCACCAAGCCTTAAAGGCCTTGCAGAAGAGGCTGGCGGGGCGTACAAAGACGTGGATGAAGTGGTTAAAAGCGTTGAGGATGCGGGAATATCCAAAATAATAGCGAAAATGCTTCCGCTTGGAGTTATAAAAGGCTGATTTTTTAAACGCTAAGTTTTAAAAATGCTTAACTTTCAATCTTAATTCATGGCTGAAAAACCTGAAGGAGATAGAATAATAGATTTAAGTAAAGATAAAGAGGTGGAGGATAGCTATCTTAACCCGTACAGCAAGAAGGTTGAGGATTTCAGGATTAGCTTTTCCTTGAGTGCCAATAAACCCCCTTTTGAATCAGAATCAAATATTAGCGAGTGGAGCAGGGTGGCGGTTAATTTTTTCAACCACGAGGAGATTAAAACGGATTCTAAAAGCAATCCTAAATTGCTGACTCTTAAATTCAAAGACTCGGTGGGGCTTACAAAATTTTTGAGCGGTATTAAAAAATCGGTTGAAAAGTCAGGGCTTCAGCATTCTGAAACAAAGGAGATGCATTTGATTAATTCTTCCGGTGGGAAGAATGTTTTGTACTACAAGAAAAAATCAGATGAGATTCATATTCCTCTTGCCATTCATTCGTGGCCTGATTTGTTGACTTATTTGACTGTTTTTTTCAAAAATCTTGGCTGAATTGTTTTTTATTTAACCACTCTTGGCCTTTTTACTATTCTGCCTTCGCTTCTTACGATTTCGGCAGTGGTTATAAGGTTGGTGAATATTATGACGAGGAAGGCGATTTCAAGAAGGTAGGGTATTTGAATTCCAACGCTTGCGGGTATTACGACTAATACCGCTTCTGTCAAGCCTCTTGGCATCATTCCTGACATTAGTTCAAGGTTGCCTTTAAGACTTTTGTAAACGTTGAACACTATTAGTTTAAGCGTTGCGTATCTTGAAATGAAAATAATCAAGGTTATGACAACGCCGATTATTATTGAGGTTGCGGTGAAAAAGCGGGGTTGTATTAGAATTCCAAGGTAAACAAAAAAGAATGTTTTCACGAAAAAGCTTATTTCTGTTTGGAAGTCCCTGAAGTTTTCAGGTGTTTTGAATTCACCCCCCATTTTGAAAGCGTTCCAAATTCCAGCACCGTTGCCTATTATTAAAGCAAATACCAAGACTGCTATGGCTCCGCTAGCGTTTATCATCTCGTTAGAACCATATAGAATCAACGCTATTGCTATTGTAAGCATGTAAGCGAACGGCTTTTTTGAAATGCTTTTCAATATTTTAAGCCAAACAATTCCCACTATCATTCCTATTACAAAAGCAATTGAAAATTCACCTAGAAGCGCATTGATGGTTTGGCTGACGTTCATTGAACTGCTGGTCATTATCTGGATTATGCTTATTACGAGAATGATTTGAAGCGGGGATGTTATTATGCTCTCCATTGAAAGGATTGTTTTAACATCTTCATTGAAGTTAAGTTTTGGAGCTATGCTCAGAACAACCGCCGCGCTGGTTCCATCGACTATTGCGGAGAAAAGAGCTGCTTCTCCAAGCGAGTAGCCGAACACAAAGTGCAGCGTTGCAGTCAAAAGAATAAGGGTGACAATGAATATTGAAAGCGTTTCAACCATTGTTTTGCCTGCCGAATCAGCTATTTTTTCTAATTTAGTGTTCAACCCGCTGTCAAAAAGAATTACGGTAAGCGCTAAAGCTCCGAAATAGCCTGAAAGGCCTGAGAAAGTTGAAACGTTAACAAGTTTCAAAACAGGGCCTACTATAAAGCCGATTATAAGAAGGAGGGGGATTTCTATTATCTTTGTAGAGTCAAAAAGCTGGACTCCGATAAAGCCAAGTATTATTATAAGCCCAGCAACAACAAGACTTTCAGAAACGCCTATCATTGCATTAATTAAAATGCCATGTTTTAAAAACCTTTTTTTTATTTTTTTATAGATTTAGAAAAACGCAAATTTTTTAAAAATGCAAAGAGTTATTAAGTAGATTTGATTAAGGAATTTTAAATCTTTTAAGAGGTGAAGGATAATGGAAGAATTGAATGTAAAGCAATTGGCCTGCGCTTTTGGAACCACGGGTGGAATTGGAATGTTGGTATTAGGGTGGATTGCAGCGTTCGGATGGGGCACTCAACTGGTTTCAGTGTTTTCTTCGCTGTACATTGGTTTTTCAGCAGGATTCGTAGGTGGAATAATAGGAGCTATCTGGGGTTTCATTGATGGTTTCGTTTTTGGGGCTATAATGGGTTGGGCGTACAACAGAAGCAAGGGGTGGTGGGCTTACACGCTAGGAGAGTCAGCGCACCACCGGAGAAGAAAGTGAATTTTTTAATTTTTTAACAGTTGGCGAAACACCAACTCTTTTATTTTTAAGCGCTAGTTTATTCCACGTACAGCTTTAGTGATTTTGCAAGCCATACTCTTGCTTATGGGAACTATAAAAATTCCAAACAATGCCATAATCGTGTCTATAATCTATGTGCTGGTAGCAGGTAAATTGTATTTTAGGTTTTGTTTTAAATTCTCTCTGCTTTTTTAACCACTGTTTTTTTCAAATAACCTGCTTTGCTCATAAATTAGTTTTCTTGTAGAATTCTTCATAAATAACCGAAAGTTTTAAATAAGACTTTAAAAATTATTTTTACGTGGATAAAACATCGATTGCAGTTGCGGCAATTATAGTAATTGTAATTGCGGCAATAATCTTTTACTTTAGCCAGCCTTCTAGTAATAACCTTCCTTTGAATAATTCAAATGCTTCGGTTTCTAATGAAGGGCAACCACCTGTAAACAATTCCTATCCTATTCAACCTTCAAACCCAACAGTCTCTTATAATGATTCTGACGCGTTCAACGATCTTGCAAACGCGGCTTATCCGATGCTTCCTATTCTTATCGGAACAAGCTTCTTAAACGATTCCAACGCTTCATCTACTTTGCAAGGGGTTGTTTCAAACCTTACTGCTTTCGAGTCAAGCAGCAACCTTTCAACTCTCAGCGGCAAGGGCTTCTTTACTTCTTATGCAGGCGCTGTTGTTGAGCTTACCAGCGCTAATCAGGATTACCTGAATGCTTTGACTATTCAGGAAAATCAGACTACAACATCTAATCTTTGCGGAAACAGGCAAACGTATGTAAGAAGCCTTTTCTTCATAAACAAGTCGGTTGAAGAACTAATGAATGCATCAGCAATGTTGAACAGCACGGTG
>JAKAOM010000011.1 GCA_021812145.1 Microcaldota archaeon | reverse complement strand
CAGATTGGTCTTCTTCAACTTTAACAACATTCATTCCAAGCATTTTACCAATTCCCCTTTCAAGAGGCATATCGGCAATTATGCTCCAATTTTTAAATTTTTTAGTCATCTTAACATTAGTTTCAGCATCCCTGAAAAGAAGAATATTTGCAGCCGGGAGTTTTTTCATTATTCTTTTTTCATTAATCCTACTTTTATTCAAAGCAAATCTTATTTTTTCAGAAAGTTCGTTCAAAGCACTGGATGTTTCCACACTAGCTCTACTCTTATCTAACGGTCTGCACATTTGAACTTTATTGCTGAATTTCTTAAGCGCTTGCGTCAACCCACCTTTTGTTTTAACATACGCAGGGTCGGTGTTTGAAATGTTTTTAGATCCGTTCATTTTAATTTCAAGGACGCCTCGGTGACTTATAGTGTGGGTAAACTTGAATTTATATTTGAATTTTATTCTATTAATATCACCAGCTAGCTTTTCAGCTTCATCGTCGGTTAAACTCCTACCTGCGCGCCTGTCAATTATTGTATTATTTTTTTCCGTGGCGAAGTTAACCCTTAAATAAAGACTTTTGCCATGATATTCATTCATTCCAAGCGCTTCCAACGCGCCGCGGCCTATCTTCAAATTTTTAAAGCCTAAAACACTCAAAACGCCTACGTCTGACTCTGGAGCTAGCGTGCCAGCTATCCTAGCTTTTAAAAGAACGCTGTTTCTGCCAATTTCATTCAAATTCGGCTTGAATGCTTTTTGAAGTGGCGTTGGAGAAGGATAGTCCGCAGCCCCGTCAAGAACAACGAGAATCTTCTTCATTTAACCTTCACTTTAAAATAAATAGCGGGGGGAGGATTTGAACCTCCGGTCTCTGGGTTATGAGCCCAGCGGGCACTCCTGGCTACCCTAAAGGCTTTTCACTTAAAAATGAAAAGTTACCCCGCTAGCCATCCTCTTGAAAAACAACTCTCAAGAAGGCTTGAATGCCCTCACTCCTGCCTTTTGATTATTAGGCAGGCGCGGTTATAAAAGTTTTTCTTATTTTTTTTCAGCACTAGATTCAACAATAATCGAAACTACAACGTAAAATAAAACCGCTAAAATCACGTAATTCAAAACAGTTGGATATAGTTGATAACTATAATTTTGCTGTATTGGCAAACCGCTCCCTCCAAAACGCGTGAAGTTTGAAAAATTAGCGTTGTAAATCCTCTGCGTTGGTTGAAACGCAAGTCTAGATAAGAACCCGCCAATCCAATCAATCACCAAGAGAGCCAAAATTCCAGCCAGTTTAATTTTACTGGGATTGAATGTTTTCAAATCCATTTACCTCACCATGTTTTTAATCCATTATTCGTATGCAAGAGCTTCTATCGGCTGGAGTTTGGATGCGTTCCTAGCTGGAATGAAACCAGAAATCAACCCGATAATGAATGAAAATGCTAGGCCGAGCAAAATTAATTCAGGAGTAACTACGGAAGGTATTCCTAAGCTTGTAATGCCCGCTGACAAGATCAAACTCAAAGCTATTCCAATAACCCCTCCTACCAATCCTATTATCCCTGCTTCAAAAAGAAACAAAAGCAGCACCTCGTTGTTTTTCATTCCAATGGCCTTCAAAATTCCAATGTATTTGGTCTGTTCAAGAACGCTCATAAACATGGTGTTCGCCACTCCAATGCCTCCAACAATCAAAGAAATTGATGCTATTCCTCCAAGGAAGAGAGAAAGAGTGTCTGTAATGCTTGAAATTGTGGATTGAAGTGTTGAAGCAGTGGTAACCTGAAAGTCCTGCTGTCCGTTCTGAGTGTGTTGAAGAAGCATGAGCTGGCTTTCAACTTCACTTGCCACCGTATTTGTATCGTAAGTCGGGTTTGCAACTACAATCACCTCGCTCGCGTTCTGTGTCTGATTGAATATGTTTTGAGCGGTTTTAAGAGGTATGAATATTTCGTCATCAACCCCTCCAAAGCTTGATCCTGACTGGTTTAAAATGCCTGTAATTCTGAACGTTTCGTTATTGATTTGTATCTGGCGGTTAAGCATATTAGAATCGTTGAACGTTGTGTTTGCAATGTTATAACCTATAACCGCCCCGTAAGGGTTTCCATTGCTCAAAGGCATTCCTTCAGACATGTTAACACCCACTGTTGCCAAAAACGCTTGGGGCTCGCTTCCAACTACTGTTGTCGAAGTGTTCTTATTACTATAGCTTATATCCCCCCTTCCAGTAAGTCTGGCATCCACATATTCCACTCCGGCAAGTGTTTGAAGTGAGTTAGCCTCGCTGAAAGTCAGCGGCTCGCTTTTCTGGCTTCCAAAGCCAGGTGGTCCACCGCCACCTATTCTTCCGCCAACCATCAAGACATTAGCCCTGGAACTTCCAGGAGTTATAGTTATAATGTTGCCTCCAAGCGTGTTCAGCCTATTGCTTATCTGTTGGCTTAAACCAATACTTATGGAAATAAACATAACAACTGCGGCAACTCCTATTATTATTCCAAGAATAGCTAGCCAACTTCTCAGGTTATTATGCTTGAGCGTGCTGAAAGCCAGCGTTGCGGTGTCGGCTAGCTTCATTTTTTAACATCCTTTTTCTTCTTGAAATAGCGGGTGTAAACAAAGTAAGCTGCAATAACCACTATTATTAACACCACCCATTCGGTCAAACCCAAACCCAGAAATACTATTCCTGTTTGCCTTGTCCTAAAACCACCTGCCAAACTTGAAGCCATCAATTCAGAAGTGCTAATAGTCACGTTTTTCTCAAAAGTGTACGGAATGTTGTTCAAATCCTTGAAAGTGATTGTAACTTCTATTGTAGGTTCCCCACTCTGGAAGTTTCTTGAAAAATTGCCGCCAGTCGGAATTCCTCCGCTAGCATTCTGAAACGTAGTTATAGTCAAAGGAAGCGTGGCTATATCATCAATATTCATAGTTCCGACAAATTGAGTAGATGTGCCTTCAATAATTGCGTTACTAGCTGAAGCGCTCAAGTAAACGCTTCTAACCTCAGTATTGCCGGTGTTAGCAACTTCTATTGTTACGCTGCCTCCGCTCACGCTGGATGCAGTAACCGTGAAACCAGGTGTGGCGGTAACGTAAATTCCTATAGACTGATTAATGACCTGCCCTGAAGCAAGAGTCACTTGAATCGGAAATTCATAATAACCTGCATTCACCCCATTTGAAATTCCAACCTCGATCGTTTGATAAGCAGTTTGATCCGGTCCTACCGGCCCAATGTTTATTGTTGATTGATTCAACGGTATGAACACGCTTGAATTCAAACCAAGATTAACAACATAGCTTTCAACATTCGATTCAGTGTTTTTAATTGCTATTTGAAAATATGCTTGAGAGCCGACTTCAGTATTTCCAATAGGATTCATTGAAAGCACAAAATTGCTGGAAGGTCCGGCTACAGTCACAGGTCCGACGTTTAAAATCTGCGTTACAGTAGTTCCAAGCGCGTTATTATATTGAAATTCAAGAGGAATTGTGTATTGCCCAGCAATAGCTGAAGAAGAAGCTGTCAAATTAATTGTTGATTCAATAGAGGAGTTATAATTCACGTTTCCAATATTCTCTTGGCTAGCACCCTGTATTGAAAAAGAAGAGTTTGAAGGGGTAGTCACAATTAAATTATTTATATTTGAAGCTCCATTATTGTTTACCTGAATTTGTATTGAAAAAGAATTTCCAGGAGAGACTATGCTGCTGCTTCCGCCAACCATCTGAACTTGAAGCGACTGCTGCTGCGAAACAACTAACGGAATGGAGATAGCTGCTTCCTGAACGTTATTCTGAGTGCTTGAAGAACCATAATATACCTGAACATTAATCATATAAAGCCCGCTAGAAACTTGCTGAGGTATTTGAAAAGGAATTGTGATCTGTTCTTCAGAATTCGGAGCAATATTTCCCTCAGACAGCGGTGTTGGCACGTTAGCTTGAAGATAATTATAATACGCGGTAACCCCTGTTGCCGTATCCCCACCTACGTTAGAAAGCGTTATTTGTGCGTACCCTGAAGTTCCCGGATAAACAGTGGAGGGTATGATTGAATAATTAGAAATTTGAATTGCTGCCGAACCTGTGCTTGAAGCCGAAATCATCGCAGTAGCAAACACCACTATAAATAAACTTATCAATATATTTTTCATCTACCTAATCACCGCTTTTCTTTTATTTTATGCCCGTCAGCCACCTGTGGCTTGTTTTTAACGTCTTTTTCCACCTTTCCATCTCTTAGGTGAATCATTCTAGTACCGTAAGCAGCCACCTGTGGCTCGTGCGTTATCAAAACCACTGTAATTCCGCGGTTAACCCATAAATTTCTTATTAAATCCATTATGTCCTTGCTGTTCTTAGAATCTAGATTTCCAGTTGGCTCGTCAGCAAGAAGGATGGGTGGATTGTTTGCAAGCGCCCTCGCTATAGCAACTCTCTGTTTTTCACCCCCGCTTAATTGCGAAGGAAAATGAGTGCTCTTGTCTAGATTTACGTGCTTAAGTAGGCTTTCAACCCTTTGTTTTCGCTCCTCTGAATCAACTTCGCTTATCAACAACGGAAGTTCAATATTATGAAACGCGTCAAGAGTTGAAGCAAGATTGAACGCCTGAAAAATAAAACCGATTTTATCCCTTCTAATAATTGAAAGTTCGTTGTCGCTTAAACTAGATGTTTTTATTCCATCCACGTAAATCTCCCCTCCCGTTGGCTTGTCAAGACAGCCTAGCAAATGAAGGAAGGTGCTTTTTCCGCTTCCAGAAGGGCCTATTATTGAAACAAATTCACCCTCTCTTATTTCAAGATTGACATTTTTAAGCGCCTGAAAAGAACCTCCATCATTATATTCTTTTGTTACTCCTACCATTTTGAAGATAGGCTTTTCTTTCTGAACATTCATTTCTAAAACCATTTTTTAAAACGCCGAATTTAAACTCTCGGCGCGTTTACATTGATTTATATTAAATTTTTTTAAATATATATTAATTCTTTAAAACCTTTCGTTTTTTAAGTGTTTTAAACCTTTTGAATGCGATTTAAAGTTAATTACGGTTGTTTTAAACTTTTTAAAGCATTTTAAAAGCTTTAAATTAAACTTATTTTTTTAAAAAATAAAACACGTCCACCAATAAACTTAAAATTTTAAATCAACCAAGTTAATTTCAATGAACGATCTATGCGTTAAATGCAAAGGGAGGCTTTTATGTGGCCTAACCTATTGTCCACTTCTTAAAAAGGTAGATACAACTAACAAAATATCTCCCAAAATAAATGGCAATGCGGTATTTGGAAATTCTCCTCCAAATTTTTTCATAGGCCACTATGGTTATCCCGCCGTATTAGGTGGGCCGTCCATAAATTTTTCAGACGTTGAAGTTGAAGACGACCCGGCAAAATGGTACGGCGCTGATATAACTGATATAGTAAGAATGAGAAGCTCACAATTGATGGCAAAATCAAAGCTAAATATTAATTCAAGCAGACTTGATGAGGCAAGGCTTTCAAGCCTATCGCTCAAACCCGTTGAAATGGAAGCCCAAGTAGAAAAAATAAATTATTCACTAAGCTTTTCTAACATACTCCAACCAATGGGCCCAACGGCGGATTTGAAAAGTATTCAAATCACTGAGAATTTTACCGTACCTTCAAAAGTGGATTCACTTATAAACGAAAAAATAACTGTAAGAGAATCCCTTCCTGAATTAATTCCATTCTTTGATGTTTTCTACCTGCAAAAACTCTTAAGTGGTGGTTTTATCGGAAACAAGAAAAAACTGGTTCCAACCAGGTGGAGCATAACTGCGGTGGATAAAATGGTTGCTGACGAGTTCTTGGAAAAAATAAAAGAATTCAAGCATCTTGAGAATTTTCTTGTTTTTTCAAACACCTACCTTTTCAATCATTTTGAAGTACTTCTAATTCCAGGCGCGTGGGAGTTCGAACAATTCGAAGTTTGGCATCCAGAAAGCTTCTGGAATAATTCTGGAAAACTTGCAATAGAGCAGGAATATGAGGGTTTTGAAGGAAGAAGCGATTACGCTGAAAAAGAAGGAGGCGGCTACTATGCTGGACGGTTGGGCGTTGCAGAAGGTTTGAAAGCTATGAAACTTCAGGCGAAAGCAATAGTTTTCAGAGAAATAGGAAAAGACTACAAAATACCCGTAGGCGTTGGAGAAGTGAGGGAAAACGTAAGACACGCCTTTCTAAATTCCCCTTCAAAATTTGAAAGCCTAACAGATGCATTAAACGAACTAAGAAAAAGGCTTAAAACACCTTTCAACGAATTTACAAGAAGAAGTTTTATACTTACTCAAAAGCGTTTGACTGAATTTTCAGGTTGATTTTAAATGGATTTTGATTCAGACCGATATGATAGGCAAAAAAGAGTTAAAGGTTGGAATCAGGATAAAATTAGAAAATCAAAAGTACTTGTGATAGGCGCCGGCGCTCTAGGGAACGAAGTCATAAAAATGCTTGTTCAACTTGGCGTGGAAAAAATAACCGTAGTTGACTTTGACTTTGTTATACCCGCTAATCTAAATCGATGCGTTTTGTTTACTCAAAACCAAGCAGATATAAAAACGCTAAAGGTGGATGCGGTTGTTGAAGCAGTCAAAAACCTAAACAGCGACTGCACCGTGGAAGGATTGAATAAAAAAGTAGAAGAGTTAAGTGAGGTTTTTTTCAAGAACTTTGATTTTGTATTCGGGTGCCTGGACAATCTTTCAGCGAGGCTTCATGTGAATGCGAATTGTTATGGTTTTGTTCCGTTCTCTGATGGTGGCACGGATGGTTTCAACGGTCGCGTGCAATTTGTTTTCAAAAATGCATGTTTGGAATGCACTGTTTCAAAAAACGATTTCACAAACGCCTTAAGGAGGTATTCTTGCAGCGGCGAGAAAAAAGAATTTGATGAGGCAAAAATTCCGGCCCTTCCCACGACAACAAGCATAATTGCGGGAATTCAAGTTCAAAGCTTTATAAAATACGCTCTGACCGGTGAAATAAATGACGAAATTATTTTCTACGACGGTATGCTTAACAAAACATCAATGTTTAAAGTAGAAAAAAGCAATAAGTGCAATGTTCATCAATTTGGCTAATTATTTTACTTGAATTAATATTAATTTCAAGCAATGTCTTAAGCAAATAAGTTCTTTACATTCTTCAACGCGTCCTTAGTCTGCTTGTCAAGAATCAAAACAAGTTTTTTACCGCAATTAACACACAATCCGGAAGCGTCAAGCAGCGATTCGTAGCAATCCTTGTGATATGCTGCTCCGCAGAAGCAGTAGCCATACCTTGCCTTTGAATTATCCTTTACCGAAAGCTCGAAATGCTGCCTGCACAATGCGCACCTCTCTTCTTTAATTGCAATCGCGTCTTTCTTTTCAGGATTTTCAATCGCAGTTTCCCTAACCTCCATTTTTTTCCCAAAACTTTTCTTCTGCTCTTCAGTTGGGCCGTATTTTTTAACAATCTCGTTCAAATCCATTTTCTCTATCTTACCTTCTTCTACAACCGCTATTTTTTCAACATCTAGTTTTTTCTGAATAACTTCTTTAGCAGGTTCAACAACTTCTATTGTTTTTGCCTTCTCCAATTCTCTTTTCTTTTTCCTTTCACTCAAAACCCTGCTCTTTTCAATCTCGTTAAAACCCTTTATTCCAAGTTTAAGCTGGCCATCGCTTTCTATAACCATTTTATTTTTTTTAAGCGTTTGAAGTCTCTTCCTAAATTCACCTTCGTCTATTCCAAACTCTTTAACAATCTCATTCAAATCTGTTTTGCCATTTCGAATAGTTTCAAGAAGCGTTTTGTCAAACATTTTAATAATCATATAAAATCACTTGAAAACAGCGAATGAAATCTCCCTATACCCATTTCCCTCAAGCCTGTAAAATCGCTTAAGCATCTCACCCTCCTCGCTTCTCGTAGGGTCGAACACTCCGGCAATATTAAAATCGCTTGAAAAATAACTTTTCTGAGTTTTAATATCCGTACTTGACATAAAGCAGCCGTATCCAGGGTGTGAGTGAACCCACCCAACTATCATTCTGCCTCCAATTTTACCTGCAATCAATCCCAGCGCTTCATCATTGAATTTTACACTCACGCTCGACGCTTTAAGCGATCCTGTCAAGTATTCGTCAACAATAACATATCTCTCCCCCTTGTATTCGCAAACCCTACCTGCCAAAAGTCCCATTGCTTCAAGCTTTTTTCCACCCTGCTCTGAAAAATGATCCTCGATTTCACGAATTACTTCAATCGGCAGGTAAGCTTCAAACAATCCAACCACCTTAAATTTTAAGAATTGACTTAATTTTTCCAAACCAGCCGGAACCCCTCTTCTTTTGATCCTCTCCTATCTTCTGCTTCAAATCATCCCCTATCTGAAAAGGCTCTTCAGCAATTTTACCTGCAACCGGCGCTATATCTCTAGCTGCTTGAACTTCAACCGCCTGCCTTGGGCTTAAATTCTCCTGCTGCGGTTGCGAACCAACTATCTTAGGTTTTGACTGCACTCCAACTATTTTAGGCTTGTCCATTGAAACTTTATTTCAACGTAAATATTAAAATATGTTTGCGATTTAACTAATTCCTCATGACCGAGTTCAAAATAAACGTTAGAAACACAACCGACGGAAAGCAAGTAACCCTGGAAGTAGAACCTCAGATGACCGTCCAGTCAGTGCTTGACGTGGTAGTAGACTACTGGCAGTTTAAAAACAGGGTTGTTTTGGCATTGTCAGAGGGAAAGGAGAACAAACTCCTAAATCCAAGCTCAACCTTGGAAGAAAACAAGATAGCAGAAGGAACAGAACTTCTAATAATGCCCGACTCAGAAGGCGGGTTTTAAAAAATGCCGTCATTGCCTGAAAGCATTTGGCGCAGAAGACTTGAAAGCGAGTTCGAAGAAATGTCAGAAAGCAGCATTGATTTTAAAGCAAACCCTGAAAAAACAGAATACACTGTAAGATTCAGCAAAAAAGCCCTTCAAAAAAAGGGATCTTCGATAACTCCAATCTTCAACCACCTAGTTAAAATAATTCTTAAAAGAGATTTTCCCTACCCAAACAGCGTGGAGGTATTCTGGCTTTCTCCAATATTTCATCCAAACATAGCTCCTGATGGAAGGGTATGCATACAACTTTTAAACAAATGGAGTGAGAATCAAACGGTTAAAAGCATTGTTCTAGGATTAGAGCAGCTTCTAGACAATCCAAACCCATTAAGTCCTTTGAACAGGGAGGCTGCTGAATACTTTTCAAATCCAAAACCTAAAGTGGTTGGAAATCAATGAAGCCAAAAATAATCGAAGTAAAAGACCCTGTTTTTGAAAATGCAAGGCCGCCTGAACAAATAATCTACTCGTATCAGCCAAAAATTCAGGTTCCAAAGCAAAAAAAGTCTATTTTTGAGAGTTTCAAGTCTTTCTTAAAGCTTTAAATCAATGCATTCTAACAAGAGGCATTATACTGCCACACTTCTTGCAAATCTTCTCCCTTTTCTTCCAATCCAGGATAAATTCGCTGCCTCCGCAGTTAATGCACGCCCCGGCCTTCAAGTCTTTGGCTTCGGATTTTTCATCCTCTTCCTTTCTTTTCAACCTTAATTTCTTGCTAGAACAGCGGGGGCAAGAGACGGGTTCTTCCGATAAAAACACTAAATTGCAGTTTTCACAAACCCATTCTCTCATTATTGTCACTATTTAAGCGCTAGAACCCTTTTTGGTTAATTAAGCTTTAAACCTTCCTGTATCTGTAAGAGTAAGGCATTGGCTTGCTTGCCTGAGGCGCTGCAGGTTCATCCATTTCTTCTTCAACATTTGCGCTAGGAGAAACTATGACTATCTTTTCAACAGCCTTCACGCTTTTGTACAGAATCGTTTTTTCCTTGAAAATCTTAGCCGCCTGATCCTTGCTTGCCGCGTTTATAGGCTGCATTGTTAATCTAACAACCTCGCCCTTCTCCAAATCGAGAATAACATCGTAAACCTTTCCAATATACTGTGCAGAGTCAGTATAAATATCCAACCCAATTAACTGGGAAACTTTTATTGTCATTTTAAATATCACCTTTTTGTATTTTTTATTATTGAATCTCTTTTTAAGTTTTTCGCTGTCGCAGGGTTTTCAAGCCAAATCAATGCTTCCTTTTTTTTAATCTTTCCACTCCTATTTTAGGCATGTCTTTTCTAAAACTTTTAAAAACCCCTCCTGCTAGGGAAATTGGAGCGCAGGAATTAAGGATAAACCGCATTAAAAACTCGCTTTTAAACAAAGGCGAAGTTGAACAACTTAAAAAAATGCATTCAACAATATCCAAAAGCGCCCATCCTAGCGTTTGGGTAAATGGCTTTAACGCTTTGTCTGAAATAAAAGATGCCTATGCTGGCAGAAACGAACAAATGGCTTCGGCTTCAAAATCCCTGCTTAAAAAGCTTAGAAGCGATTACTTAAAAAAATTCGGTTGAAAACAACCTTTAAAAACGTTTCAATCCTTATTTAAGCAAGCTAATTTAAAGGTGGTTTTTGTGGACGAGAATATTGAAGATTTAGAAAAAAAAGATGCCGCTCAGGCACCAAACACTGAGCAGGAGGATGCAGAGCTTGAGCTTGAACCGCTTCCGTTTCCAAATGCAAGAGTTGTTAAAATACTAAAGGAAAATTTCAAAAGAGAGCACCAAATAAAAAGAGAAGTCAAGATAGAAGCAAACAAGTTTCTAGGAGAATTACTAAGCGACGTTGCGAACTCGATGGATCAGGAAGAATACTTCACCGTTTCCATAGAGCATTTCAACAAAGCGGTTAGAAAATACCGTGAAATTGGATTGAATAAAAAAAGAATTCTTAAAATACAGAAAATTCTTGAAAAACAGAGAGCCGAGCTTGAAGAAATAATAGCAGAAATTCAGCTTGAAAACCCGTAGGGGAAAAAAATGGAAAAATCAATACGTGACTTCAAAGAGTCTTTCGATGGAGCTTTAAAGGAAAAAAAAGCACGAGACGAGTTGAACGACGCGGTTAAAAAACTCAAAGAAGAGCGAGCTTTACTTATAGCCACGTTTGATTCAAAGAAGAAGGAGCTTAATGATTTTACCCTGCAAATGAAAAAATTCTCAACATACGAGGTTCTAAAGAAGAAACTCAACGCTCTCGAATACAAGCTTCACTTTGAAGGCGAAAATCCCGCTAGGGAAAAAGAAATATCGAAGTCAATGAGCGAAATCGAGGAAAAAATAAAAGAAATAATGCCTGAAAAAAGCGTTGTAAACATAGAAGAACTTAGAAACGAACTTAAAAACCTAAATTCAAAGATAAAAGCAATCTCGCGTGAACTAGAAGGCAAAGCTGGTGAAAGTGAGAAGCACCATAAAAAAATGATTGAACTATATAACAAAAGCGATGAGTTTAGGAAAAAAATAAGCGAGTCCGCGTCAAAAGTACAAACTACTAAACGGGTTGAAAAACCACACGAGAATAAGGAAAAGAAGCCTAAAATAAATGTAGAACTTAAAAGGAAGGCAGAAGGATTACTTGAAGAATTTAAAAAAGGCAAGAAGCTTTCATTTGAAGAACTACAATTAATTCAGGAGGCGGCTTCAACGTGACTTTTTAGAGAGTTTTTCAGTTTTAACCTTTAACGCGCTTACCTCGTAAAGAATGTATATAAGGAAAACGTCAAGAACAGTTCCGATTATAAAAATAGGGTCTGCGGTAGTAAGGATGTTCACAATCAAATAAACCGTAAACAAAACCAGACCTATGCCTAAAAGAGTCCTAACGTTGTAACTTAAAACTTCATCCATGCCTTTTTAATAAAACTCAAACCATTTTTAATCTTTCGTTTTCCTGATTGAGCGTACCAAGAGTTAAAATTAAAAAAAAGCCGATCACGCAACCCTTAACGGAACATCTACTCTTATCTCATTAAGAACATAAGAATAGCTTCGGTAATGAGAAATCACGTAAATAAGAACACGATACTCTCCCTTCCCAGTTCTTTGCGTAGCATAAACCGGAATTGTTAGATTCTTGACTTCTTCAGGAAGCAACTCTCCTAGTCTAATCTCCCTCTCCTGAGATATTGTGCTTTGGTCAAAACCCAGCGTTTTTTGAGTTTTAAGCACAACCGCAGTCAACAATTTCCTTCCAGAAGTGTTTGTAAGCTGAATTTTCAAGTCAACAGAATTGTTCTTGCCTGCAACAAGCCTGAAAGGATGAAGCTCGAAATTAACCTCATAATCCCCTTTAGAAGCAACCACTTGTTTTTTTCCAAATAAATCTAAGAACGCCATAACTCAATCACCAGTTAAAACATAACTGTTCAAGGTTAAAAATCTTTTTCTTTCGCCTTTTTTCCTAGTATCAAAGCTCAAACTTCAAAACTCTCTTTTAAATGAGGTATTATAGCTTCGGTGTTTTTGGATTTTACGCTATCCGCCAAGTCAAAAAGTTTTTCATTCTCACCATGCACTACGAAAACCTTCTTCAAACCTTTCATTGACTTTACGAATTGAACAAGCTCTTTGTGGTCGGAGTGCGCTGAAAACGGAGAATTCCAAACCCTCATTTTAACATCTATAATCTTATCCTTGTTCTTTATTCTCTTCTCTCCTTCCAAAAGCTTCCTTCCAGGACTGCCTTCAGATTGATATCCTACGATTATCAATATGTTTTTTTCATCCCCCGCGAGCTTTTCCAAATAACCCATAACTGGGCCTCCTGTCATCATGCCGCTTGTTGATAAAATAATTGCCTTCTTACTTTGAAAAACCTCCTTCTTGCTCTTTGTTTTAGGAAACTTGTAAAAGTCGCTTTTAAACGGGTCGTCATCTCCAGCCAAAATCCTTCTCTGAACCTCCTTTTTCAGATAAATCGCGTTATGCCTATAAATCTTCAAAGCCTTCTTGACCATCCCATCAAGAAAGATGGTAGTTTCGTTCATCAATCCGGATTTCAAATGGTTTTCAAGAGTGAATAAAATCTCCTGGCCTCTTCCAACTGCGAAAGTAGGGATCAAAACCTTTCCCCCCTCCTGTTGAACTTCCCTGATTTTAGAAATGAATTCACCAGTCGCTTCCTTTGTAGGGACGTGCAAATCCTCCTTTCCGCCGTAGGTGCTTTCAATTATAAGAAAATCCGCTTCTAATCCAGTCCTGCAACCGCTCAACAATCTTGAACTCCTAAGATTAATATCACCGGTATACAAAAGTTTTTTTCCCTCGAGAAAAATTTCAGTCATCGCACTGCCTAGAATGTGCCCAGCGTTCTGAAATCTGATGATTTTATCCTTGCTTAACTGATTGTACTCCAGAATTTCAATGTTTTTCAAAAGCAGGTCAACATCGTTTTTATTATAGGGCGACCAATCCTTTTGAATTTTCAAAGCGTCAGCCAACAAAAGTTGAATCAAATCTCTAGTGGGCTTTGTCATATACACCTTTCCTTCATAACCCGCGGCATACAACGCTGGAAGATATCCTGAATGATCAAGGTGAGCGTGCGACAACACTACCTTAGTCAACTTTTTAATTTCACTATTCTCTATAAGCGGAAACTCTTCATTTCTCTTTGTTTTAATCCCACAGTCAAGAAGTATTCTCTCTCCATCCCCCTCAACAAGTATCGCGCTCCTCCCAACCTCCCTAGCAGCCCCCAAAAAAGTTATCTTCAATGTAAATTTTCACCATTTAATGCGTTAATTCTATTTAAGCAATGTTTTTATTCTATTGTTACATATTATTTAAACATGTCGTTGATGGGGGACTTGCTTCCTTTCAAGAAACAGCAGCCTACACCTAAAAAATTAGAACCGGTTAAAAACGAGGAAAATTGGATGGTTCAAGCCAAAACATACAAACTTCTTATCAACAGATACGCCGAATACATAAACAAAAGCGAAATAAAAACGGTCCCTGAACTTAAATCGCTTATAAATCCTGCTGACGAAACAATAATTTCGATTAAAAACAGTCTTTCTGCAGTTGATGAGGAAGATTTAATTAAAAAAGCCTTTGAATTTGTTAAAAAAATAGAACTTGTGGAATTGGATTCGGATGTGTCATTCTGGCTTTCCCCTAAAGAAATAATTGAAATAAACGCTTCAGACGCGTTCGACAAGGCTATATTTCTATGCTCCCTTATAAAAAGCGCGGGATTGAATTCTAAAGTAAGAGTTCTTGAATTTTCAGACGGTTCAAGAAGACCTGTTGTAATTTCAGAAATCAAAGGAAAAACCTTAACTGCTGAACCAACTGCTGGATTAATTGAAGAAAAAAATCCAGAAGATTTTGCTAAAACCCTTAAAATAAATGAATCTGTCTTCGTTAAGAATCTTTTCGAATTCGACGACAATAACTATGAAGATTTCCAACAATAAGCATTTAAATTTTTACCCTTCATAATTACCTTATAAAAGGCGTATTTTAATGAAAGAAGAACTAACAAAGTATGAAATCGCTAGAATAATTGGAGCTAGAGCTCTTCAGCTTGCGCAAGGCGCGCCTCCGCTTATAGAAGTTCAGGACACGTCCCCGCTTGAGATAGCCGAAACAGAATTCAAGAAAAACGTAATTCCGCTTCACGTAGTCAGATAAACTCTACAAGACTGCTTATTTTCTTAATGTCGTTTATATCAACGCACCTAGCTTTCTTAAGAAAAACAGGGTCTTCAGTAGTCTTAAAACCCTCTCTTTTCAAAACTTTGCCTATATTCTGATTTTTATGTTGAAAAATCAAATCAACTATCCTCTTATCAAAATCGCTTAGAGCATTCTTTTTAGTTTTCTCAATCTCCACAACGGCAGAAAAAACCTTAGGTTCTGGACTGAAAAAAACAGGTGGTAAAACCCTTAAAATCCGGCATTTGCCCGCACTCTGAACCCTTACGCTCAATCTTGAATAATCCTTAGAACAAGGTTCTGCAACCATACGTTCAGCTAACTCCCTTTGAATAGTGAAAATAGCGCGCATA
Source organism: Microcaldota archaeon (assembly GCA_021812145.1). Taxonomy (GTDB): domain Archaea; phylum Micrarchaeota; class Micrarchaeia; order Norongarragalinales; family UBA8480; genus DTNV01. Next base: position 6,926 of record JAKAOM010000011.1, on the reverse strand, counting down.
GAATTCGAATCTAGAAATTTTATTATTATCTGCGAAGAAATATTGTAAGGAATGTTTCCAACAACAAAATCATATCCATCAAAACTCTCCTTCAAAGCATCTCCTACTATCAATTTCGTTTCATTCAATTTTTTAAGTTTTACGGCCAGTTTAGCATCTATTTCAATCACCGTAATTTTTCCCCTTCCTAAAAGGTGCTTTGTCAACTCGCCATGACCGCCCCCTATCTCAAGAATATCTCCCTCAACCAAACTTGCAATAAGCTTAAGCGTAGTATCGTCTTTTAGAAAAACTTGGTTAGGTCGCACGTTAAAAACCATCAGAATATTTTTTCAGGAAGTCAGCGATTATTCTTTTTGAATAAGGCTCTACGTTCATTCCAAGCGACTTCCTTGGATAAACCCACAAAAAGCTTTCAGCTTCATCATTCAGGACAACCCTGCTTGATTTTGTCCTGCAGGCGAAACCGAAGCAAAGAAAATGCATTTTTTTAAAGAAAGTTTTTGGGTATATTATTTCCTGAAAATCTATTAACTTAACGTCAGATACGAACAAATTAGTTTCCTCTTTTGCCTCCCGTTTAACCGCGTCAACAAGCTCCTCCCCGAGTTCAACATGGCCTCCGGGCAGAACGTACTTGTTTTTCCATTTTTGAGACTTTGCTATGAAAATCTTTCCATCCGAATTTACTATAATAATACCCACTGTCGCTTCAGGGAAAACCTGCGCCATTTTTATTTCACAATCCTTCTTTCTTGAACTTTTCGTCTTGAACCTTGTCAAGTTTTCTCAAAAGCTTTGTAAGTTCAGCAGTGTGCTCCTTCTCATCATTGAGAATATGGGTCAGCACTTCCCTAACCTCCTCGCTTTTGCTTTCATCGATGTGTGCCTGGTACTGGATTATGGCATCTTGCTCTCCCATAATGTCGGATCTAATTTTCTCAGCGTCCTTTTTGGTCGCGCTCAAATCGTAAACCATGTACTTTAATATGGCACTCTTATTTTTAAACTTTCTTTCATAAACCTAAAATATGCCAATGCTATTCGGAACCGCGGGAAAACCAATTTCGTGCCAAGAAAAATCAAGCATAGAAGCTGTTGAATGTGTTAAAAATCTCGGATTGGATGCCATGGAGCTGGAATTCGTGCATGGGTGCAAAATGAAACCTGAAAACGCTGCGGAAGTTGGCAGAAAGGGAGAAGAATTCAAAATAAAATTAAGCGCTCATGCATCCTATTATCTTAATCTAATATCTCAAAAGCCCGAAATAGTGAGCAAATCAATAAAGGAAATCATAACGACTGGGAAGGTTTTAACCGCCGCTAAAGCCGAACGATTGGTATTTCATTCAGGTTTCTATCTTGAACTGTCAAAAGAAGCGGCGTACGCAGAAATTAAAAAAAAATTCCAGAAAATAATAGAAGAATTTAAATCAGAAGGAATAACCTCTGTTTTAGCTCCTGAACTCACAGGAAAGCCAACGCAATTCGGCTCCCTTGAAGAGCTGTACTCCCTTTCAGAAGAACTGGGGTATGAAAACCTAAGGCCAACCATAGACTTCGCGCATTACCATGCTAGGGAAAACGGAAAAATAAAAGGAAAAGAAGACTATCTAAAATTATTCGAGTATGTGGAAAAGAAAACCGGCAAAAAAGGGCTTCAAACACTCCACTGCCATATGTCCAGCGTTCACTTCACTGAAAAAGGAGAGAGAAACCACTTAACTATGGCCCACCAAGCGCCGCCGTTCAAACCATTGGCTGAAGCGCTTAAAGAATTCAATTGCGGAGGAACGATAATATCAGAATCTCCAAACATAGAACAGGATGCAATCTACATGAAAAAAACCTATGAAAATTTATAATTCTAGAACGCCTCGTGTAAAAAGAAATTTTATAATTCTTGGAAACCAGGCTTTCAAAATAATTAATGGAAAGCTAAAAATGCATGTTGCTAGCAGGAGTTTTATTGAAATTCCGTTGAACAATTATGTTTTGAAAGTTTTGAGTGAAAAAGGGATTAAAATAGGAGAGAGTTGATTTTAACTGATAAAACTCTTTCAATCTCCTATTCTAAAGAAGTTGAAGTGATTAAAACTTTGAATGTTGTTGAAATAGACTGGAATTTAAACAACACTACAACCGCTTCTTCAAAAGAGGTTAATGTTTACGAGTTAAGCAGAGCTACAAAATTCCTCACTAGGAGAGTACGTTTGAATAACGCTTTTAACAACCTTCATTCTTTCATCTAAAACAATCGTCGTAAAACCAGTATTTAAATTTTCCAACCCCAAAGGCGTTGTAGGAATATTCTGAGTCTGTCTGAATAATAAGATTTTTGTCGGAATAATGGCATTATTCCTACAAAGCTAACCCCCAACCGCCAGCGTTTCCAGTGTAAAAATTTAAGACTTTTTACACAAGGCTTAAAGCGGCGAAAACGTTAAAAATATAAGGATTAAAAAATTAAATTGGTGATATTTATATGCCTAAAGAAATAGAAGACATGGACTCGCAGGAAGCCTACTTGGAAGGCAGACTTTTAGGATTGAATGAATTAATATCAATACTCAAAGATTCAATGCAAAGCGACAAGGTAGATCAGAGTACTTTAGTAAAATCAATAGTTCTACACATTTCAAACGAAATGAGTTCAATACTAAATGACTTGAAGGAAGAGCACGGCGAGCATCCAACAATTCAAAAAGCGGAAAAGCAGGCTGAAAGAATGAATGCAGAAGCGCAGGCAACGGAAAACGTCAAAGACGAAAAAGCCGTTGAAACGCTTAAAAAGAACGTGAACGTAGCAGACGATCTTATGAAGAATCTGCTTTCGCTTAAGGAAAATCAAGAGTGAATCTAAAGTGCAGGTAATTCCCGGACAACAGCTAGCTTTCGAAGAAGAGTTCACCGGAGGTAGCGGGACATTCACAGAAAACGGCGTTGTATTTTCATCAATAAACGGAGAGGAAGTGGAAGACGTCAAATCGAGAACAATTTACGTTAAAGGTAAATCATTTGAACTAATTAAACCAGGAGACATAGTCTATGGAATGGTTGGAGCAATATCTAAGCAAATAGCAACAATAGACAGCATAACCCCGGAGAACAAACTAAAGGCATACCCCTCTACTAAAACCTTCTTAAGAATCTCCGAACTATCGAATTCATATGCCGAAAGCATGAGAAGTTTCATAACAATAGGAGACATAATCAAGGCGAAAGTAATAGACATAAAAAGCCTTGGAATATACCTTACAATAAAACAACCAGAATTAGGAGTAGTTAAAACCCTATGCACAAATTGCAAGTCGGAATTAACCCTGAGAGGAAGACTCCTAGTCTGTTCAGAATGCGGGGCCAAGCAACAAAGAAAAATGGCCCTAAACTCAAATGCTAACGTGCCGCAGTAGCTCAGTCCGGGAGAGCGTTCGGCTGAAGACCGATGTGTCGCTGGTTCAAATCCGGCCTGCGGCATTCATATTCTCACAAGCTAAAACATAAAAATCAAAGCATTTAAAAACCATAACACGTTGATTCATTAACAAGCGCTGAAAGCGCTTAATTTCAAAAGTTGATTTAAAATGATAAGAACAGTTATACTAGGATCAAGCGCTAGCATGCCTTCAAAAGAAGAATTTCCATCCTGTGTTGGAATAAAACACGGAGGTGTTTATCTGTTCGACGCGTGTGAAGGACTTCAGAAACAACTAATGAAATTCAACCTTAGTTTTTTCCAAGTAAAAGCAATATTCATAACACATCTGCATGCAGACCACTTTCTCGGAGTGTTTGGACTAATACAATCTTTAAATCTAAGCGGAAGAAGAGAAACCCTGACAATATACTCTCCAAAAGGAGGGAAGCGCTTCTTTTCATCAATTTTGACGCTCAAACCGCTCCAGTCTAATTTTCCTGTCGAAATAATAGAAATAACCCAAACCAAAAAGCCATTCTATTCAAACGATCTTTTCACCGTTACTGCGTTTAAGGTAAGCCATAATACAGACGCGTACGGGTACGTGTTGGAAACAAACCCCTACAGAAGGTTTGACATGCAAAAAGTGGAAAAAATGAAAATACCTAGAAAACGACTCTCAGAAATACAGGAAAACGGATCGGCTGAAGTTAACGGTAAAAAGATAACCTACCTCAAACTGTCGTATTTGGCTAAAGGCAAAAAAATAGTTTTCACAGGAGACACGAAGCAATCAGCAAGCATAGCCTCAAAGGCAAAAAACGCTGACCTTCTAATACACGACTCCACCTTCTCCGAAAGCGAAAAGAAGATAGCAAGGGAAAAATTCCATTGCACTGCAACAGAAGCGGCTTTAAACGCTAAAAAAAGCAAGTCCAAAAAGCTCGTGCTCACCCATTTCAGCAACAGGTATGAAGATCTAAGCAAACTGCTTGAAGAGGCTAAGAAAATATTCCCTGAAACAGTTCTCGCAAGAGAGGGGTTAGAAATCCTAATATGAACAATGAAATACTAATCTATGCGTTAATCGCTATCGTAGCAGCTTCAATAGCATTTATCGCAATTTCGAACAACAACAAATACCAGCTAATGTACGGAATACCTGTTTACAGCAACGGTAATCCTCTGACACTTGGAAAAGCAATATTAAATAGCTCAGTGATTTTGCAAGAGCAACTCTTCTCTGGAAACGACACAAGAAACAGCGCGGTGGCAGTGGCGTCGGCTCAAATAGCGGTGGCAAGCAAGGTATTCAACCATTCAACGTCAGCGTACGGCGTGGTTGGAAATCAAAATATAGGCTGCAATGCCAACAACTCAAACTGCGGATACCCGCAGGTAGTGGTGCAAGTGGGAACCTGCAATTGCGTTAAATTAACCGCCAACCAAATAATTTTCAATGGCAATTCATCCTTCCTTGAATCTAACGCGGTAAACTTCGGAAACCTGATTGCTTCAATGTATCAAAACGGCTAATTTTGAGTTAAATTTTGAAAATCTTAACATCCACTAGAATAGCAAGCGACATTATCTCCAAAATAATAAGTTTAAAAAAATTAAATCCATTTAAGTAAAAATCAGCAGTAGTGTAAGCGGTCATTACTATTATTAAATAAACAATGGTCTTACCCTTCAAACCTCTGATCCTATCGTTTATTTCAAAATGCAAATGCTTCTTCCATTCTAACAATTTAATCACTCTGGTTTTGTTGTTATAACCCCCTCCTCTTCGGACGTGCAGAAGCTCTTGAAAGGTATCTTCACATTTTCGAGTATAAGTATACCCTCTCCTATTGGAGCGGTCATAAGCTTTGTGGAATCACTTTTCGATAGTTTAAGCGCGGTGGCAATCTCATCTATTTTTGCAGGATCCTGTTTAAGCAGAAGCTTCATCGCCGTGTTGGCTAAAACAGCGTTTCCCGCATCGTTTCCCGCAAGGTCTCCTAACTCTTGAGTTATTATTTGAAACGAGGTGTTGTATTTTCTCGCAGTTTTTGTGAACATCAGTATGTATTCGGAAATGTTCTTAGCTCTAAGAAGCCTCCAACCTTCATCTAAAACAATTGTTTTCCTTTCAGTGTTGTTTCTCATTCTGTTCGAAAGAAAATCAAGAATTATAAACATGGCCGGAGCGGCCATCGTTCCCGCCCTACTCATGAAATAAGAAACGTCGAAAACTATAAACTTAGAATTGAGGTTAACCTTCGTTTGGCTTGAAAAACATTTAAGCGAGTCTCTCACATACGGCTTTACTAATTGTTTCAAAATCAAAGCGTCCCTCTGCGATTGCTTGTTTTTTGATTTTCTCTCAAGAAGATAGTAAACATCCTTGAACGTTGGGGATAAGCTAACTTCTTTTCCATACAATTCATACGCTTCGTAAAGAACGTCATCAAGTATTGATTTTTGCATCGGAGTTAACTCTCCAGCCATTATTGTGAAAAGAACCTTAAGCGAGTCTATCTTTTCATTCAACTGCATAGTTCCAAGATCAAACGGGTTAATAGTGCTTTTTCCGGATGGGGAAACGTCAACCACCTGCGCGCCTGAAATGACTGCCGCCATTTTTTTGTACTCTCCTTCAGGATCTATTATGAAAACAGCCGTGTTGCTTTTATTAAGCCTTAAAAGAAGAGATTTTATTGCAAAACTCTTTCCGCTGCCGCTTCCTCCAAGCACAAGCGCATTGCTGTTCTGAAGCGTGAAAATATCAACCACTAGCGGGATGTTGGTCAAACTGTTTATTCCAAAAACAACTCCCTTGTCAGCTATTTGAAGATTGGAACTAGTAAACGGATACGCCGCTGCAAGAGCGCTGCTCGTCATGTTCCTAGTTATTTTTAACCTATCGTCGCAAAGCGGTATCACTGATGGTATTGCGTCATGCATTTCCATGTCCATAACCTTGTACAAAAGCGAAAGCTGCCCTAGAGTCGCACTAACCTTTTCAGTCAACTCATTAAGTTTTTCAAGACTGTTTGCGCGTATGTTGATGTAAAAACTAAAATCAAAAAGCTTCTCCTCCCCCGTCTGAAGAAAACCCAGCACCTTAACCATGTCGTCATGCTTAATCTTCAAACTAGGGGGAACTATCTCTCCCTTAGATTGCATCAAATAAATGTCAGAAGACAGTTTAATAAGCTCGTTGTTGAGCTGTGTTATGACAAATTCAACCGGCTTTGGATTAACGTGAAAACTCAAGTCGAAGTTGCCCTGCTGCATGACAAGAGTGTTAAGAAAACCCGCCTTAACCATTCTTGGAATTCCCACCACTGCAATCACCCGATTGTAGTACTCTCCAATCCGTATATGGTCGGGTTCGTTTATTATGCTAGAAGGCGCCAGAAGGTATGGAAGAAGAGTTCTTTTCATTTCCCCCTCCTGCCTTATTACGGTCATTCCGAGTCTTTTTTTTGCCTTTTCAATAATCTCGTTAAATCTCGTTTAA
>JAKAOM010000010.1 GCA_021812145.1 Microcaldota archaeon | reverse complement strand
CGCTAAAGCACATACAAACAACCCGGTTCCTGTATTAATAAGTGGTTTAGGGGTTAAAGGAACTAAAAATAGCTTTGAGGAGGGTGCAAAGGAAGAGATTAAAGGATATGAGATAATGAAAATAATGAATAAAGCAATTGTGAAGAGGGGGACCCCTTACTTCCACTAATTATGGTGATTTTTATGATTTTGTCCAAACCTGAAATTTTAAAAAAAATAAAAGAAGGAAAAATTGATATTAAGCCTTTTAAGAAAGAAAATATTCAAGCTTGTTCGATTGATTTAAGGATAGGTGGTTATTTTAAAAAGCCTTTGAAAAAGAAAGGAATTGTTAAGTTAGATAGTGATTATAATAAATTTTATGAAGAAATTGTTAAGATTGATAGATTTGTTTTGAAGCCAGGTGAAAGAGTTTTGGCAATTACTCTTGAAAGGATTAGATTAGATAGTAGTATTTGTGGTTTTCTTGAAGGTAAGAGTAGTATTGCTAGGAATGGTTTGATGATTGATTTGAATTCAAATTTAGTACAACCTGGTGTTTTTAACAATCAGGTTCTTGAATTAATAAATTTTTCAAATAATGATTATGTTTTGGAGAAAGGTAAAGAAGTATGTCAGATTTTTTTTGAAGAATTGAAAGGAAGACAAAATTATAATGGTAAGTTCAAGCTTCAGCAAAAGCCTTAATAACTTTTAAAAAATTATTAAATTGAGTTAAAATGTATTTTGAAAACGTTATTTTTTCATTATTGAATAGTTTTTTTGAGGTTTTCAATTTTGAGTGTTTATTAGTGGAAGTGAGGTGGGTGGGGGTTTGAGTAAAACACATGACCATTATTTAAAGCAAAAAAACCAGTCTTTTTCTTATTTTAGGATAAATTACAACGATTTGGATAAAATAACTAATTATCAATTCACTATTTATGATTTTATAACAAATTCTTTTTCCTTCTCCCAATCTAAAAAAGAAATCACTATTAAGATTTTAGGTAAGTTGAAAGAGAAGCCTACTTCTTTTTACGATCTTTTAAAGGAATTGAAGGCTAAAAAAAGTTCTCTTTATTTGGCTTGTATTTCACTTGAAAAGTCAGGTATGATTGAAAGGGAGAAGGTGGGAAGTCCTTACAAGTTGTCAGCGAAGTTTTCACAAACTTTGAAGGAATACTCTAAGTGGTGGGAGGATTGGATTAAATAGGCGCTGCCTTTAGTTGTTTTGCAGCGAGAAGTATGTCTTTTTTGAGTATGGTTTTACGACCAGCGTATTTTGCAAGGAAAGATGCTTTTGAAATTAGCTCCTTTCCAGAATCTTCCACTATTTCCCCTAGCTTTATGCTTGCGTCTTCACCCACTCTTTGAGCCCCCGCATTTCTCATTATCCTGTCCATTTCGCTTAGACTGAACACTTTATCCATTCAAAATCCCACCTCTTTTGAATTTTTTAAATTAATATGATATTTTTCAATGTAATGTGAATAAATTTTTAATTTTTGGATTAATGAAATAATTGTTTTTCTTCCTTTTTCCCACCATGTTTGTTTTGGCTATTATTAAGGGGAAGGGTATGCTTGGCTTTCTTTTTATCTCGTTTTCATCATCCCCTCTTAATTGGTACAACGCGTTGAAAACAGTGTTTTGGCCTAGTTTTGTCGAATCAATTAATTCCTGAAGGTTTAAACCATCATTTTTAAGCAATTCCGTTATTATTGCCTTTTGAGAGGGCGATAGTAAACTCCACCAATCTGTGTGTATTGTAGTTATATTTTCGTTTTTTGAAGTTTTGGTTTGGAATTCTACTTCGGTGGTGCTTTCAATTCCTATCATTGAAGCTAGCTTGTTGTTTAGCTCGTCGAAAACATATCTGGGGGTTAGTAGATTATGCTCGGTTAGTACTTCCTCAAGGTATTTGTCTTCGAATGGAATCGTATTACCTCCTACTGCTTTGATTCTTTGAAGTATTATTGTCCTCATTTCTTCTTTTGAGAAGTTTTTTCTCTGAAAGAATTGTTTTTCCCCTATTAGTTGAATGAGGGAATCAGGAAAGCTTTCTTTGTCCAATGCAGAAAATACGAATCTTATATTTGAAACGCTGTCCATTATATATTTGAATTCCATAAACATTGAATTGTTTTTAAGAAGATGAGCTTCATCCACTATTATCACTGTTTTTTTGTTTAATTTTCTTAGGTTTGAGGCTATGTATTCCCTGTTTATTTGTTTTTTAATAAGTCCGAATAGCGATGTGTTTTCAATTTCCAAGTCTCTAGCTAGTTCTTCTATGCTTTCTGGCGGTTCTTTTATGAATTTTTTTTCGAATTCTGTCTCTGGAAGTGAATAATAAACGTAGTACATGGCAGAGGTTTTTCCAACTCCTTTTGGTCCAAGCAATAGGCAAGCCTTTGCATCAAAAGCCAGACTTTTAACTATGCTTTGAGCTTCAAGAGGATAGTAGAATTTTAAAAAAGTTTCCTTGTCTTGTACTCTTAAATCTTTTACAAACGGGTTTTCGTTCCAGTTAAGTTCTTTTAGCAATTTTTCCTTCTGTTCGAAAATCTTATTCACTTCCATTTTTCCCACCGTTTAAAAGATGCTTTCATAACGTAAGATACTTATAAAAACCTTTTCCTTGTTTTTAAAAGATTTTTACAAGACTTGTAAAATACGTTTTGTTATTTATAAAAGACGTTTAAAAGTCATAAAAGACATGTAAAAGACTTATAAAAGTGTTTAAATTACTAAAATTATATAAGAATCGTCTAATTATTTGATTTTAATGCCTGTATTTTAAGATTGATTTTTAAATAAGTGGTTATTTTAATTTTTTATTTGACTTTAATGCGTTCAGCCCAGTCTGCTAGCGCTTTTATTATTCCTGCTATTTTATCCTTGGTTTCTTTATCTGTTAATTCATTGTTGTTTATTTTCTTGTCAACAAAAGGTATCATTACCTCTGGCTTGTTTATTGTGTGCATATTTAGGAATACTAACGTTTGCCTCAAGTGATATTGCGCTCTGGACCCTCCCAGCATTCCTGTTGAACAGCTTATTATTGCGGCTGGCTTGTCTTCAAATGCGTTGTCTCCATACGGTCTTGAAGCCCAGTCCATTGCGTTTTTTAAGAAACCAGGTATTGAATAGTTGTATTCTGGCGTTACGATTAGTATTGCGTCCGCGTTTTTTACGATTTGTTTGAAATTTTTTACTATTTCCGGCATATCCTTTTCATAATCTTGATCGAATAATGGAATTTGACCTATGTCGAATATTTCCATTTTAACGTTTTCAGGTGTAAGCTTAACTGACTCGTTTAATATTGTTTTACTAAAGGATCCGCTTCTCAGGCTTCCGCCAAATGCTAGTATTTTCATAAGTTATGCTTAGTTTTAGTTGTTTATTAATTTTTGCTGTCGTTATACGCTTTAATTGTTTTATTTTTCTACAACTTGATTGTAGAGTTTGTCCAGGTATTCGATTTTTTTATTTAATTGCTTTATTTTTGGGCTAGGTTCTACGTATTTGAGCTTTCTTTCGCATGTAGGGCATTTGAAACTGTTGTTTAGCGCCTCTTCGAATTCTAGGTAATCGCAGTTTTTGTCGCAGGAGTAGAAAACGGCTCCGTCTTGCGTTAGTTTGTTTCTTAGTGTTTCCAACCCGCTTTTCTTTTTGTTTAGTATGTTGTAAGCTGCTTTGCTTGGGTTGAGCTTCCACATATAGGTGTACCACCCTGTTTTTTCGTCTTTTTCTCGGTTGTAGCTCACTATTCCGTAGCTAAGTAGGTGGTTTAGGCTTGATCTTATTTCAGATATTTTGAGTTTTGTTTTCTTTTCAAGCGCTTCGTCTGTTGTGCTGTTCTCCCCGTTTTGTTCCATTGCGCTTAAAATTTTCAATCCAGAGTTTCCGTAAAGTTCTTTTATGTATGAGTTAAGGTAAAACGATAGTTTGCTTTTAGTTGTTTTTGTTTTAACCTTTTCTTTCATGTATTTTTTTCGAATAGTATAACCTTTTATATTTAACCGCGAGGTTTTTTTCACTACTGCCTAGTTTTTATTTTCTTTGATTTTTCGCTTGGAGTTATTTTTATCTTCCAGTTTTTGAATTTTTCAGGTATTTTATAGTTAGAGTATTCGTAAAGAAAGATTGCCAGAGCGGCGACTTCTGAGTGCGGCTGGCTTCCTATTGAAATGTTGTAATCGGCTTTGTCGTATATCTCTCTTGGAACTTTTTCCCCTCCGATTATCACTTGAATGTCTTTTCCTTTTAACTCTTTTATTTTGTCTTTAAGCCTTTCTCCGTAAAAAGTAAGGTGTACTTTTGTTTTTTTGTTTTTTATTTCCTTTTTCCAGTTTTCAGCGTGTTTTATTTTGAAGTTTCCACCCCATTTTTCCACCACTCTTTCAACGCTTTCGATGATGTTTGGGTCGTTTTCTCCTGTGAACGTCATTTCTTTGGCTCCGAACGCTCGTGCGGTTAACGCGCAGTGCGTTGTTATTCTTTTGTCTCTTTTCCTATGATTCAATCTCAGCACGCTTATCATGAAGTGTTAAATGAACAAAAAAACTTATTAAACATTTCAATTCAATTAAAGATATAATTGGGCTCATAGCTCAGCCTGGTAGAGCAATCGGCTCTTAACCGATAGGTCGTGGGTCCGAATCCCACTGAGCCCGTTTTATTTTTAGTGGTGTTTTGTTTGGATAGCGAGGTTTTAACTGTTGAAGAATTGAGGCGCATTGCAGTTAAATGGCAGGATTTATGGGAAAGGCAGAAAGTGTTTGAAGTTAGCGAAGTTGAGGGAAGGCCTAATTTTTATGTTCTTGAAATGTTTCCATACCCTTCGGGAAACATGCACATGGGGCACGCCAGAAATTATTCGATAGGTGACGCTTTTGCAAGGTTCAAGAGGATGAATGGTTTTAACGTTTTGTACCCCATGGGTTTTGATTCCTTTGGTCTGCCTGCTGAGAATGCGGCTATACTTAACAACGTTCATCCCCGAGTTTGGACTGAGAAGAATATTTCCATGTTCAAGAGTATTTTCAAGAGAATTGGTTCAAGTTATGATTGGAGGAGGGAGGTGGTTACCTATAAACCAGAGTATTATCGGTGGAACCAGTGGTTTTTCCTTAAGTTTTTGGAGAAGGGCATTGCTTATAGGCGCAAGTCGCCTGTGAATTGGTGTCCTTCGTGCAAAACTGTTCTTGCGAACGAGCAGGTTGAGCAGGGCAAGTGCTGGAGATGCAAGTCCAAAGTGGTTTTGAAGGATTTGGAGCAGTGGTTTTTCAAGATAACCGACTATGCTGAAGCGCTTCTTGAGGGTTTGAATGGGCTTGAATGGCCAAAGGAGGTTAAAGTAATGCAGGAGAATTGGATCGGTAAGAGCAGCGGGGTTTTGGTCGATTTTAAGATTAAGAATTCGGATGATGATTTAAGGATTTTCACAACTAGGCCGGACACTCTTTTTGGCGTTACTTTTGTTGTTATCGCTCCAGACCACCCTAAGCTTTTGAGTCTTGTTAAGGGAACAAAGCAGGAGAAGGAGGTTAAGGAGTTCATTGAAAAGGCGATGCACGACAGGGTTTCCGGGGTTTTGGATCAGGAAAAGCACGGAGTCAACACAGGCAGGATTTGCGTGAATCCCGTTAATAAAGATGAGATTCCTGTTTATGTTGGCAATTTTGTGCTGGCTGATTACGGGACTGGAGCTATAATGTCTGTTCCAGCGCATGATCAGAGAGATTTTGAGTTCGCCAAAAAGTATGGAATTCCTGTTAAAATAGTGATAAACCCTGTTGGAAAGGAGTTGGATGCTGAAACCTTGGAAAAGGCTTTTGTGGATGAAGGAATTATGGTTAATTCTCAGCAGTTTAACGGTTTAAAGAGCAGGGAAGCTATAAACAAGGTTTCTGATTGGCTTGAGGGTTTGAAAATCGGAAGGAAGACTATTGAATACAAGTTAAGGGATTGGCTTATTTCAAGGCAGAGATATTGGGGAACTCCTATTCCGGTTATTTACTGCGAAAAGTGCGGGGTGGTTCCTGTGCCTGAGAAGGATCTTCCGGTGCTTCTTCCTGAGGATGTAAAGTTTACGGGAAGCGGGAATCCGATTGAAACGTCTGAAAGTTTTGTTCACGTAAAATGTCCGCAGTGCGGGGCGCCTGCGAGAAGGGAAACTGACACCATGGATACTTTTGTGGATTCGTCATGGTATTTTTTGAGGTATACTGATGCTAGGAATCAAACCGCTCCTTTTTCTAAATCAGAGGTTGAAAAGTGGCTTCCGGTGGATCAATATATTGGGGGGGTTGAGCATGCTATTCTCCACTTGCTTTACTCCAGGTTTTTCACTAAAGCGCTTAAGGATCTTGGCTTGGTGGGTGTAGGCGAGCCTTTCTCCAATCTTTTGGCTCAGGGCATGGTTTTGAAGGAGGGTTCTAAAATGTCCAAATCTGTTGGAAATATAGTGGATCCTACTGAAATTATGGACAAGTACGGGCCTGACGTTATGCGGTTTTACCTTCTTTCGGTGGCCCTTCCTGAAACAGAGTTGGAGTGGTCTGATAGCGGCATTCCCGCGTCTTTCAGGTTTATTTCAAGGTTTTGGAGCGTTATAGAAGCAGTGAGTGTGGTTAAGCCTTCGGGTAGTGTTTCTGGCAGGGGTTTTTATGACGAATATTTAGCTTCTCTTTCGGCGTCAGCAGTGGAGGAGGTTACTAGAAGTTTTAACGATAAAAAGTTTAATTTGGCTGTTCCCAGCCTTTCGGTTTTGATTGACGCGCTTAATGAATATGTTGATGTTACTGAAAACCCTTCAGAGGAGCAGGTGGCGTTGATGAAAAGCGTTGCAAGGAATTTGACTCTTCTACTTTCGCCTTTTGCCCCGCATGTTTGCGAGGAGTGCTGGAGCAAGTTGGGTGGGAAAGGCTTTGTTTCAAGTGCGGCGTGGCCTGTGGCAGGAGTTTTTGACAAGAAGCCGATTGAAACCGTTGAATTGTACAAGAAGGTGTGCGCTGACGTGGAAAAGATTAAGGGTATTTCCAAAGCTAAGATTTCCAAGGCGTATGTTTATGTAATTCCAGGAGAGGTTGAATTGCTCAAAGGCCTTCCTGTTTATTTAAAGCGCCATTCTGGCGTTGAATCGTTTGTTTTTGCTGTTAACGATTCTGCCAAGTATGATCCCAAAGGAAAGTCGAAATCCGCAAAGCCGGGCAGGCCTGGGCTTTATTTGGAATAATTTTAAACGTTTGAAGTGCAGAACGCGCATTTGGTTGCTTTAACCGATATTTGAGATAAGCAGTACGGGCAGGTTTTTGTTTCAGGCGCCTTTGCTTTTGGCGCAGGCTTCATTTTTGAAACAGGCTTTATTACAAAGAAAAAAAGCGCTATTGCTATTGAAAGAAACGCTATGAGCGAGTTCAGGAACGCGCCTAGCAGGAACGTGCTTCCGTTTAGGGTGTAGGTTAAGCTTGCAAAGTTGACGTGGCCAGGTATTCCTATTATTGGAGTTATTATGTCTGTTACTAGCGCGGTTACCACTGCGTTGAACGCGGCTCCCATCACGAAAGCCACCGCCAGGTCTATAACATCCCCCTTTGCTATGAAGTCCTTGAATTCGGAGATTATCGCCATTATTTATTTTAATGCGATTGCGGGTTTAAATATTTTTTGAATTTTTTTCTTTCCGCAATCGTTTTAAAATTTGGCGTTTATTGTGTAGGTGAAAAGGTGATTTTTTGCATATGGCTTCGAAAGTAGGGGAGTTTAAGGGGCATAAGGTTTTGGTTTTGTTCGAGGAGGGGCGGGAGGACGACAGGTTTTCCCAGGTTACGTTCGGCTTGAAGAAGGCCAAGCTGATTCTTGACAATATTAAGGATATTGAAAAGTTCGTGGAAGAAGGCTGAATTAAGGTTTTTTCGTGTTTTCCAGGGGTTTTGTAACTCTTTATAAGGTGAAACACAAGGTTTTTATTCATTAAAAACCCTATTTAAGCTACCTTATTATGGAAAGGTGGGTTGAACTGGTCGCCCTTCGAAAATTCTAATTTTCTCTGGCGACCCGTTCTTTTTTGTTTCTTTCTAGCTTCAGTTTTAGCGTTTAAAGAAAAAGTTAATAAAATCTAAGAACCGAATTTTAACCGCTGCTCTTTTTTAAGGCAGGGTTAGTTTTTTTCGCTTGTCGAAGAGAATCCCTATGGCAGAGCAGCTATGCGTCCGCCTGCAGAGCGGAATAGCGGGGTGCGACTCCCCGGCCCTGCTTAAGGGTTTTGAATATGATAGTGGTGAAAATAGGCGGTTCTGTCTTGGATTCAGAGCTTCCTTGTCTTGTTGATGAGGTTGTTTCGCTGCAGAAGTCAGGGGAGCGTGTTATTCTTGTTCATGGCGGCCAGTTCCAGCTTAACGAAGCCATGAAGCAAAAAGGTCTTGAAATCCGTTTGGTTGACGGCTTAAGATTCACTTCAAAGGAGGTGCTTGAGCTTGCCGAAGAGGTTTTCAACAATATAAGTGTTAAAATTAAAAGCGAGATAGAAAAGCAGGGTTTGAAGTGCCTTATTCTTAACAAGGATACTGGTTTTGTCAAGTCAAGGCAGAATAAGGAGCTTGGTTTTGTTGGCGTTCCCGAGATGGTGGATGTTGCTGTTTTGAAAAACATTCCTGAAAACGTCATTCCAGTGGTTCCTTCTGTCACTGCTGGAATGAATTCTTCTGATTTCGGCTTTAATTGCAACGCTGATGATGTTGCCGGCTTTATAGCTTCAAAAATAAAAGCTGAAAGGCTGGTTTTGCTAACCGATGTTGATGGTGTTTTTGATGGGAACAGGAATCTTTTAACAACCTTAACTATGAAACAAGCTGGAGATATGATCGAAGGCAAAACGATCATCGGAGGCATGATTCCAAAAGTTCATACTTGCGTCAAAGCATTGAAGTCAGGAGTGGAAAAATGTCATATAATAAAAGGTTGTTCTAAACCTTTGATTAGTGAAATAATAAACGGTAAAGTGGTTGGCACGACTGTGCAACGATAAAAATCGTTTTTCTGAAAATCTTTTTAAACATTGCTCTTTTAATTTATTTAATTCAATTTTTTAACGGTGGTTTTTGAACAATGGACTTTTCAATCATTTTAGCTTTAGTGTCTGGCGTTATTGCTTTGTGCGCTGCAGGGTTTTTTGTTTACAGTGTTCTGCAGGAGCCTGACGGAAGCAGGAAGATGAACGAGGTAGCAGAAGCGATAAAAGAAGGGGCTAACGCTTATCTTAAGAGGCAGTATTCCACCGTAGCGGTTTTTGTTATTATTCTTTTTTTGATTATTGGCTTTGCGGTTAGTTGGAGCGTAGCTTTCGCTTTCATTGTCGGTTCAATTTTAAGCGCTCTAGCTGGTTTCATAGGAATGAGCATAAGCGTCAGGGCAAACGTTAAAACCGCTCAAGCCGCGGAAAAGGGCTTGCAAAAAGCGCTTGACGTTTCAACCAGAGGCGGCGCGGTTACTGGCTTGACTTTGGTCGGCTTGGGTTTGATTGGGGTGAGTGTTTTCTATGTGTTGTTCCACTCTCCTCTTGTTTTGATAGGTTTTGGTTTTGGAGCTTCCCTCATATCTCTTTTCGCAAGGGTTGGAGGCGGAATTTACACAAAAGCAGCTGATGTTGGGGCAGACCTTGTCGGAAAGGTTGAGAAGGGAATTCCTGAAGATGATCCGAGAAACCCGGCAGTTATTGCCGATAATGTAGGAGACAATGTAGGGGATTGCGCTGGAATGGCAGCCGACTTGTTTGAATCCTTTGTAGTAACAATCATAGCGGCCATGCTTTTGAGCGTTTCAGTAGCTGGCGTTGGTTTGAATGGATTTCAAACAGACAGCATGTTCACCACCACTCCTCTTGCGGTTGCAAGCATAGGCGTTCTAGCATCTATCATTGGAACTTTCTTTTTCAAGCTGAGCGGTTCTAAAGTAATGAAAGCTTTGTATCAGGGGGTTATTGTTGCTACCATTCTTGCTTTGATTGGCTTTTTCATAGCCTTCGGTTGGACTTACATTTTTGAAGTTTTGATAATAGGGTTGGTTTTGACTCTTGCCATCTTCTTTGTTACTGAATATTACACTGGCAAGGATTACGCGCCTGTTCAGGGCATTGCCAAAGCCGCGAAAACAGGGGCTGGAACTAACCTTATTCAAGGGTTGGCTGAAGGAATGCAGTCAGTAACCATTCCTCTTCTTCTAGTGGTGTTTGCAATCATAGGTAGTTTCATGGCAGGGGGCATTTACGGGGTTTCCCTGGCAGCTGTTTCCATGCTTTCCCTTACAGGAATTGTAATTACTTTAGACTCTTTTGGTCCGATAACCGACAATGCGGGCGGCATTGCTGAAATGAGCGGTTTGAAGGACAAGGTTTTGAAGGTTACCGGCGAGCTTGACGCGGTTGGAAACACTACAAAAGCGACTACGAAAGGATTTGCCATTGCAAGCGCTGCTTTAAGTGCTTTGGTGTTGTTCAGCGTTTTCTCTCAGCAGGCTGGCTTGACTTCCATTAATCTTTTCGACACTTCGGTGATAGTTGGGTTGTTTTTGGGTGGCTTGCTTCCATTTCTGTTTTCAAGTTTTCTGATGAAGGCGGTCGGGAGGAGCGCTTTCGACATTGTTGAAGAAGTAAGGAGACAGTTCAAGACAATGAAGATCATGAGTGGAAAAGAAAAGCCCGACTACGCGAAGTGTGTTGACATCAGCACTCGCTCTGCTTTGAAGGAGTTGATGATTCCAGGCATTTTGGCGGTGGTAAGCCCTCTTCTTGTTGGATTCTTGTTCGGTTTGAAGGCGCTTGCAGGAATGCTTGTCGGCGCGATAGTTGTCGGTTTTCTTCTTGCGATTTTCATGGCTACTGGCGGTGCGGCTTGGGATAATGCCAAGAAATACATAGAGGATGGGAATTTCGGCGGCAAGGGAAGCGATGCGCATAAAGCAGCTGTTGTAGGAGACACGGTAGGAGATCCTTTCAAGGACACGGCCGGCCCTGCGTTGAACTCTTTGATTAAGGTTATGAACACTGTAACGCTTATCTTTATCGGCGTCTTGATAGCTGTTTCTTTGAACTTGATCTGAGTGGTAATTAGTTCAACAAGTTTTATAAGATAGTGTTGGCTATTTGTCTTTCATGAATGTAAAACTGACTAAGTTTAACAGGCTTTTTTTCAAAACTCTTGCTGGATGCAAAGACGTTTTAATCAAAGGCAATGGTTTTTACTATACAATTATTTGCGACGGTGAAAAAGCAGGCGTTGTCGGATTCGTTCCGGCTTTGAGGCTTCGCCCTATCATCAATACTCTCGTGATTTTTAGAGAAAAAAGTATTTCAAACGCATTACTTTAGGGGATTAATAGTTTTTACCCCCGAGTTTTTGAAGTCTTCAGTGTTTTCTGTTATTATTGTTGTTATGCCGTTTTCTTTCATTGTTTCTGCTATTATCGCGTCCCAGAAGTGCATTCCGGTGTTTTTGAAGTTTGACATTGCTCGTTTTACCGTTTCAGCGGAGTAGTTCAACTTAACCCATTTGTCCGAGTCGATTAATTTTTCAACGATTTTATACGCGTCTTCGGCTGAAAGGTTGTGCCCCGATTTTTTTGTCAGCGTGTAGAATAATTCGCCGAGAATCTGGTTTGAAACAATTCCATCTGACTGGCCGTAAAAGACTTTTTCAACAAGCGATTTGCATATCTCGTGCTTTTTTCCGCTTTCAATGTCGAAGGCGTATACAAGAATGTTTGTGTCGAACATTGTTTTATCTTTCATGAAGTTCTGCACGCTCTTTTGCTTTTATTCCGCCTATTCTGAATCCCTTGTTTAGCATCTTGATTGCTTCTAGGTCGACATTGCTTTTTTCATTCCTCTCAATCCAGAAATTCATGGCTTCTGTCAACGCCTTTCCAAGGTAGCCTTTTCCTTCTCCATACTTTATTGCTGCAACATCCCTGAAGACGAGGTTTGTTTTATCGTCAATGTTTACAGTTATGGTTTTTTTCATGATAATACTTTTAGATATTAAAGTATTTAAATGTTTTTATTTGTAAATGTTTAGTAGTATTTTGTTATTTTACAATCTCTATTTTTATTTTTTCTTCTTCAAAATCCTCTTCTTTCGAGTTTGCCTTTCCTTTTTCTATTGTTTCCGACCTGACTTTTTCCTTTAAATCTTTAAGAAATGGCTGGATTGAGTCCCATTCTTTCAGGCCTTCGATTATTACTTTTTTCACTTTTTGGCTTACCGTCAGTTTTTCCTCCTTTCTTCTTTGCTGTATTCTTCTTGAGAGTTCGTTGGCTATTCCCTCTGCTTTTAGTTCAGGGGTTATCGTCAAGTCGAGAATAACGTAATTTTCAGGTTCGAATTCCTCGTATGCGAATGGTTCTTCCGTAAATTCTTCGAAATTGTCGTTTAATTCAAGCTTTTGAACGTTAAGCTCTTGCTTCACTATCTCGTGGAATTCTTTCAGTTCTTTGGTTATTATCGCTCTTTGGAGCGGCTGTCTTGTTTTGACTTGTTTTAGGTTTCTTATTTTTCTACCTGCTTCTATTATTTTTCTGGCTTCGTCCATTGACTTTTCAATTTCTTTGTCTTCTTTTCCTTTTTCAGGGTAGTTTTGCAGGTGCACGCTTTCTTTTTTAAGCCTCAGATAGATTTCTTCTGCGCTGAATGGCGTTAGGCACGCTGTTGCTATGGCTGTTTTTTCAAGGATTTGTTCAAGTGTTGAAACAGCTTCTTTCCAGTCGTTGTTTTTTTCTCCGTCGAATCTTGGTCTTGATAGTCGGATGTACCAGTTTGACAAATCGTTTATAACGAAGTTTTCAAGGCTTCTTGCCGCTCTGAAGGCGTCGTATTTTTCCAGATAGCTTCCGCTTTCTTCTATCGCGGAGTTTAGCCTTGACAGTATCCATTTATCCAGCGGGTTTTTGCTTTCTATTTTTTCTTTTAGGTCGTTTCCGTATGTTTTGAAGTATTCGTAGGAGTGCAGGAGGGTTGAGATGTATTTGTTGTAGCATTCTTTTGTTATGTTTTCTGAGAATTTTGTTGGCTCCCATATTTCTCCCTTTGAGATAAGCGCCCATCTTAGCGCGTCTGCCCCGTATTTGTTTATTACTTCGTAAGGGTCGGTGTAGTTTCCTTTGCTTTTGCTTAGTTTTTGGCCTTTTTCGTCAAGTATGTGCCCCATAGTGAGGACGTTTAAGTATGCTGGTTTTTCGAATGTTACTGTGCTTATTGCTAGAAGGGTGTAGAACCATCCTCTTGTTTGGTCTATAGCTTCAGTTATGAAGTCAGCTGGGAAGTTTTCATTGAATTTTTCATTATTTTCAAAAGGGTAGTGGTATTTTGCAAACGGGGCGCTTCCGCTGTCATACCAGGTGTCTATCACATAGGGCACTCTTTTCATTTCCTTTCCGCATTTGCATTTGATTTTTACTTCGTCTATGTAGGGTTTGTGCAGGTCTTCGGGGATTTTGTTTGTTGATTTTTGTTTAAGCTCTTCAACGCTTCCTATGCATTCTTTCTCCCCGCATTCGCACTGCCATATTGGCAGAGGGGTTCCCCAGAATCTTTCTCTCGATAGGTTCCAGTCCCTCATTTCTTTCAGGAATTCCCCGAATCTTCCGTTTTTCAAGTGGTTTGGGAACCAGTTTATTTTTTGGTTGTTTTCAATAACGTTTTCCTTTACCGCAGTCATTTTTATGAACCAGCTTGTTCTGGGATAGCTGATGAGCGGGGTGTGGCATCTCCAGCAGTGAGGGTAGTCGTGAGGATAGTTTTCTGTTTTGACCAGAACATTCATTTCTTCCAGTTTTTCTATTATTTTGTCAGATGCTTTTCTTACTTCGATACCTTCTAGGTAGGGGATTTCTTTGGTGAACCTTCCGCTTTCGTCTACTGGTTTTAGTATTGGGAATTCGTTTTTGCATGCATTGTAGTCATCTTCCCCAAATGCGGGGGCCAGGTGGACTATTCCGGTTCCTTCTGTTGTTAGTATGAAATCTGCGGTTATCACTTTGAATGCTGGCTTGTCTGTTTTTACGTCTGTGAACAATTGTTCGTATTCAATTCCTTTTAGCTCTCCGCCTTTTTTTGTTTGTATTACTTTTCCTTCTATTTTTTCACTTAGCTCTTTTAGTATTACCATCTTTTCGCCGTTTACTTCTTTTATTACATAGTCAAGGTTTTCTCCTACCGCTAGGGCCACATTTGAGTATAGCGTCCAGGGGGTGGTGGTCCATACTAGAAAGGAGAAGTCGTTTTTCTTTGCTTTGAATTTTACGTAAACGCTTTTGTCCACAACCTCCTTGTAGTCCTGAGCTACTTCAGCAGAAGAAAGGGTGGTTCCGCATCTTGGGCACCACCAGCTTACTCGGTAACCTTCGTACAGCATGTTGTTTTTCCATGCTTCTTTAAGGCTCCACCATACGCTTTCTATGTAGCTGCTTTCTAGTGTTATATACGGATGATCCATGTCTATCCAAAATCCAACCCTTTCAGTTATTTCTTTGAAGTCTTTTATGTAGGTGAAAACGCTTTCCCTGCATTTTTTGTTGAATTTTTCAACTCCGTAGTTTTCAATGTCCTTTTTTGATTTGAAGCCCAGTTTTTTTTCAACTTCAACCTCGACGGGAAGTCCGTGCGTATCCCATCCCGCGCTTCTTTCAACGTAAAATCCTTTCATTGTCTTATATCTTAGGAAAATATCCTTCACCACTCTTGTCAGTATGTGGCCGTGGTGCGGTGGATTATTTGCGGTAGGCGGGCCTTCCAGGAATACGAATTTTTTGTTTTTTTTCCTATTTTGAACGCTTTTTTCGAAGATGCTGTTTTCTTTCCAGTATTTTATTTTTTCTAACTCCATTTCCGGTACGTTCATTTTCTAAAAATCACAGTATTTTTTTACATATTAATGTTTAAAATCGTTGTTCTATGTTTTTTTTTACCTGGAATATTTTTTTGTAGTAGTTGCAGTGTTTTTTGAGAATGCATTCTTCGCATTTTGGGTTTTTTGGCTTACAAACAGTTCTTCCTATGCTTATAAGAGAAACGTGCAGCATTGCCTTGTATTTTTCAGGAATTTTTTCCTCTAGTTCTTCCTGAGCTTTGGCTGGTGTTTTTCCAGTTGCTATGCCTAGCCTCTTTGAAACCCTGAATACGTGCGTGTCTACGGGTATTGCCTGTTTTCCCATTCCGAAAATTAGAGTTATCGCTGCTGTTTTTGGGCCTACTCCACTTATTTTTGTTAATTCCTTTTGTATTTTTGAGGGTTTTTCCTTTTCAAGTTCTTTCAGGTTTATTTTTTTCAGTTCTGCAAGCGCTTTCTTGATTCGTTTGGTCTTTATTTTAGATAAGCCCGCGCTTCTTATTGTTTTTTCCAGTTCTGAATCTTTTTCTTTAAGTATTTGTTCGTATTTTTTAAATCTTTTTTTGAGTTTTTCGAATGCTTTCCAGCTGTTTTTGTCCGAAGTGTGCTGGGATAGGATTGTTTGCACTATAACGTCGGTTACATTGTTTTTTATTGGTTTGAATGTGTATTTTTTTCTTGTTTTTTCTATTATCGCCTGGATTTGATTTTGCATTTTTTTCATCTTTGTTTGTATCTCAGCATCGCGGCGATTTGGATGTTTTTGAATTGCTTTCCGGCGTCGTCAGTTGATTCGAATATTATTGTTTCGGCTCCCTTGTCCTCTGCTTTTTTGGTTATTTCTTCTGCCTTCTCGTTTTTTCTGAGCAGTTCGTCTATTATTAGTATTTTTTCCACTGCGTTAGCGTCGACTGCTTTTTCAACCTCCTTTATTCCATAGCAGCTTAGCCCGTCTTCTTTTCCTATGCTTTTTTTGAATTCTTCAAGCGCTTCGAATTCTTTTTCAAGTTTTTGCTCTCCGAATACGGCGTTTAGCACTCCTTTTTTTATGAGTTCGTGCACGCCGGTTATTTCTGTTGTTGAAGCGTTTTCTATCCATGTTTTTTTCCCTTGATCTTCGATTTTTTTCTTTAGATCATTTTTCATGAATCCCGGGCCGGCTATTATTATTTCATTAGCCTTTATAGCATCTGCCACTTCCTGCAGGAACGAGTTTTTTTCATCTTGGAATTTTTTAGGGTCTCTTTTGTTGGCGTGGTTTTCTATGTCGAACGCGAATTTTACTCCCTGCAATCCTACTTCGTATGTTCTAGCCTCGCTTTCGTCTACAAGTATTACCGTTATTTTTTTTGATTTTTTTTGAGATTCTTTAATCATTTTCTTTTCATACAGGTTGAATTCTTTTTCAACTTCTATTGTTTCGCCTTCCTCTACATCCAGCGTGTGGTGTTCGCCAGCTTGCACGAATTCTTCAGGTTGGCCGGATATTATTTTTCCAGTTATCCTTAGTTTGTTGGCGTTTTCGCTGAACTCGACGTTTTCGGTTTTGAGTTTTATTCTGACGTGTTTTTTCTCGCCGCTTTCGGCTCTTAAATTTTCCGTTTTGAATCTTCTGAAGCTGTTTCCCTCAACAACGTCCCCTTCTTTTATTATTTTTGCCAGTAGCCACAGGTCTTCGGTGCTTTGGGGTTGAATTTTTGTTTTTTTTCCTATTTTTGCCTTCATTTTTTTTACCCTGTTTTTTTATTAGTTAAAATTTCAACGAAAGTTATTTATATAGTTGCTCTATTTAATTATTTGATTGTTTTATTTTTAAAAAGAGGTGTGGTTTTTCAATGAATCTTGACAAATATGCTATTGGAGTTTTGCTGGTTGGAGTTGTGCTTTTAATTGCAGAGTTCTTCCTGGTTTTCGCAGGCGCAGGTCTTTTGGGAGGGTTGGTTAATTTGATTATCACTGCGATTGAAGGAGGAGTTGCTATTTTTGCGATTCTGCTGATAATTATGGGCGTTTTGATGCTTTTGGTTTAAAGCGTTAGCGTTTGTTTTTTTCAAGGAATTTTTTGATTGCTTTTATTGAAGCGTTGTGCACGTCGTTGTTCGGGTGCTTCATCGCTATTTTTCTTAGGCTTTCAGCCACGGCTATTTTTATTCTTTTGTTTCCTTCGTTTTCTTTAAGTTTTTCTTCCAGTTCACCAACCCATTTTAATGGGTGCTCGCTTCTGTAGCTCATTATTTTGTCTTCAAGTTTTTCGATTTCAGAGATTTTTTTCTCTTCAGTGCTATTGATTTCGTTTAGTATTC
The DNA here is from genome assembly GCA_021812145.1 of Microcaldota archaeon. GTDB lineage: Archaea > Micrarchaeota > Micrarchaeia > Norongarragalinales > UBA8480 > DTNV01. The sequence goes on along the minus strand of JAKAOM010000010.1, from coordinate 4,788 downwards.
CCCTTGCCCTGCCGTTTATGTAGTAGTTTGGGTGGTTTTTAAGTTTTTTAAGCTGTTCTATTCCTTCATTGAATATTTTTTCATTTTCCCTCCAGTTTATTAGTATTATTTTTCTCATTGCGTTTAGGTTTTTTTCGGTTTTTCTTCTTTCAAACGCTTGTTTTAATCCTTTAACGTCGTTGTTGAATTCTTTTCCTGTTTTTTCCAGTTGGTCGTAGTGTTCGTATAGTTTTATTGAACTTCCTTTCATGTTTATTTCTTTGTTAAAAAGTATTTTTAATGGTTGCGTTTTTTTCAGCAGGGTATTATTGTTTGGTTTGTTTCCTGCCTGCAGACTGGAGGTATTAGGCGAAAGTGGCAGAGCGAGATTTTTTCGCAGACGCCTTGACTGTTCAATTGCTTATATAGAACGTCAATGTACCACTGGTTTCCTTGGTTTGATATGATTGTGTCATTTAGTATTTGCACGTTTCCGTAATTATTTTGTATGTATTGATTTGCCAGGTTTATTGCAGTGTTTTGATTTACCGGAGGGGTTAGCACTCCGTTTACGTTGTAGGGGTAGATTAGCGCTATCGCTACAAGAATTCCTGCTATAACTAAAACCCAAAGAAGATATTTAGGTATCATTTTTAAACCGTTATTTAAATCTTTGATTTCATTTTTAACTTTTTCGTTTAGGTATTTTTGTGTTGGTCGTTTGTTTTTATTTGTTTAAGATGGTTGATGTAGGGTTGAATCCATTGACTCCATAATTGTATTGGGTTTTTTACGGGAACCGGGTTTTGGCTTTCTGGAGTTTGGTTTTCGTTTGGGTTTCTTCCGTTTGGTTGTGAAAATAATTCGCTGTTGTACATTACGCAGCTTTCGTTTTGTTGGTGGTCTAGCGCGTTGAGCAGTATTTCTTCTATTTCCTTTTCCTTTCCTGCTTTTTCCAGTAGTTTTATCAAGTAGGGTGTGTCTCTTGGCCATATTGTTTTGCCATGGTATTCGCCGTCGTTGAGGTATATTTCGCTTCCAGTGTTTCTGCATAGGATTCCGAATGTTTTTTCGTTTCTTTTTACCATTATTTTTTCAGCCCTTTCAAGCATTTTTTCTATTTCGTTTTGTTCGAAGAAGTCTTTTAGGATCGCAAGAGCCACTATTCCTCCGCTGCCTTCTATCGGGCTTTTTCCGTTTTTTTCACTAGTTAAATCAGGTATGAAGTCTTTTTCCATCAGTTTGTTTTTGAATTCAGCAAGTGTTTTTTCTTTTAGTTCTTTGAATTCCGGCTTTCCGAATTTTTCAAGTTCGCTTAAAAGTTTAATCCAGAGCGCGTTGATTTCAGGAAGGTAGTAATTTTCTTCCGCTTCCCACTCTTCAGGTATTCTTACCGGCCTTCCGTTTATTGTGGCGTCCATCCAGCTGTAGTCGGCTGGGCACATTATTAGCCCGTCTTTTATTTTTATTTGCCCTCCGTCTTTCAACCTGTTTATGAAATTTATTATTTTTTCGAACACCAGATTTTTCATTTTTTCGTTTTTGTCTCTTTTGGCGAATTCAAGTGCAGTCAGGTATGCTAATAAGGTAGTATCAACGCTGTTGAAGAATAGTTCGCCTTTTTTTGATGTGGGAATTAATCCATTTTTTTCAAGGTTTAGGCTTTCCATTATGTTGTTTTTAAGAGCGGTTTTTTTGAGCGTGTAAATGAAGTCAAAGTTCGTGTATGCTGTTTCAAAGAAGTCTCTGTACCAGGGGTAGTGCCACCATAACCCTCCTGCAGGAGCTATCCCTTCGGGTTTTATCAGGTTGATTAGGTTTTCCATTCTCTGCGCTAGAGCCAGCGCGTTTTCTTCGCCCCATATTTTCGCGGCTTTTTTGATTAGGTCGTTATATGGTTTTATGTGTTTGTAGTATAGCATTACTTCTCCGCGTTCTTCGAATCTAGGCAGTGTTTTTGAGCTTTCTTGTATGAAGAAATCTACGTGGGCGTTGTTTTTGAGTTTTAGTTCCACGTCCCCGCAGTCCAGCAGTACTCTTCTGCAGCCTTCGAATTCAACTCCTTTTTCAGTTATTCTTCTGTACCCCCACCCTAGTTTGTAATACCATTCTTGTTTTTTCTTTTCCAGGTTCACGTTTGAGAATGATCTTGAGGTTATTATCATTTTTTTGTTTTTTTTGCTTATCTCTATGTTTCCTTCGTATTTTAGGTTGTATTCTTCGAAGTCGTGGTCGTCGAAGTCGGATAGGATTTTTAGTTTAAGGCCGAGTTCTGGCGCGTTTGTTTTGAATTCAACTATTAGCGATTGGTTTTTGCTTCTTTTTGATATCATGTAGCTTGCGGTCAATAGCCATTCTTTTTGGTCGTTGTATATTTTGAAGAAGTAAACTTGCTTCCAGGGGTAGGCTTCGATTTTTTCGCAGTCCATTCTTAGCGTTTCTCCGTTTAGGGTTGCTTTGTAGAATAGGCCGTCTAGGTATTTTTCCATTCCGTGCAGTAGTCCTTCCGTGCAGTAGTCCCTGTTTGGCCCTTTGAATCCGTTGAAGTCTACGCAGTAGGCTGATTGCACTAATGACAGGTTGTCTTTGAACAGTGCTACTCTTTTTGTTCTTGCGAATCCCCAGTCTGGATTTTCCTGTGCTTCAAGAACAAGCGGGTCGGTTATTTTCATTTTTTTACCTTTTAGACTTTTAATTCTCTATGTGTTGATTCCAGGTGTTTTATTCCGTGCCAGTGTTCGTAGTTTGCCGTGGCTTGGTTGTATTCTTCGAATATTCTTTCGGTTATGTAGTTCCAGTCGAAGTATTTTTGTTTTACTCTTCTAGCCCCTCCGTTTGATATTTTTTTCCTGAGTTTTTCGTTTTCAAGAGTTATTTTGAGTATTTTTGAAAGGTAGTCTGGTTTGAGGTCGAAGCCGTCCATTGGCGTTTTGAAGCCGTTTACCCCGTTTTTGATTATTTCGTGCATTCCGCCCGTGTCTCCTACTATCACGGTTGGCCCTGTTTTGCCGTTGTTTTCGCAGGCCAGGTCTGCGGCTAGCCCTTCAAGCGTTACTAGGCCGAACGGTTCGTACAGCGAAGGCAGTGCAAGTATGTCGCAGGCGGTGAATAGTGATTTTTTAAGGTCTTCAGCCAGCCACCCGTTGTACAGGAGAGTGTTTTTTTCTATTCCGAGGTTCATTATTTTCGTGTGGTATTTGGAGTAGGTTTCGTCGTCGAAGCTGCTGGCTATTATCAACCCTGTTTTTTGGTCGTTGAGTTCGGCGAAGGCTTCTATTAGCGTGTCTATTCCCTTTCTCCAGTCGGCTCTTCCTATGAATAGGATTATCTTGTCCTGGTTTGGCATTAGTTTTTTCAGGACTGTTTTTCCGAAGTTTATTCTGTCTTCGTCAAGCCTGCTCCATTCGTCGAGGTTGATTCCGTTTGTGACTCCGCTGGCTATGTTTGTTGTCAGTTCGAGGTCTTCTGATTCGAATAGGAGGAATAGTTCGTAGTCGTCGTTTTTTTTCGTTTGTTCCTCCCACCAGGTTTCGTTTTTGAACGGTTTTAGCTGTTTTGAAATTTCCTGTTTTAGCGGCAGGAGGTTGTAGACTTCGAATTTTGCTTCGTGCACGCTTACTCCTTGGATGTGGTCTGCTTCCTGCAGCGCTGCTGCTTCTATTGTTACCGGCGCTCCTTCTAGGTCTGGGTTTCCCAGGCTTCTTCCGAATTCTCCTGAGTGGAACCTGCAAATTAGCGGTATTCCCATGTTTTTCTTGCAGTCGAATCCTGCCGGGAATGCAAGCCAGTCTTGAGCGTCTACTGCGGCGAAGTTTAGTTCTTTATGCAGTTGGGGGGCTATTTTTTCCACTGCGATCCAGTAGTTGTTGAGTTTTTGGTAGAACGGGTCGAAAGCGCTTTTCATTGATTTTATTCTGTAGTCGTCCCATAGTCTTTTCTGCAGTTGTATTTGTTCTTCTCTTGTTGAATTGTTTTCTAAGAAGTAGCATTTCACCCCTCCTCTTACCGCTTCGTACAGTTTCATTCCGTCAAGTTTGAGTTTTGGGAAGTCTTTGGTTAGTTTGAGGTCTCCGAGCGGGGTGGATGAGTCTCTCATGGATAGGATGAATGGCTCGTAGTCGCAGCCTTCTATTGTTTTTTCCCTCCAGGCTGGAAGGAGTTCAGACGCGAATCGGTAGAGTCCTCCGACGGGTTTTTGCAGTTCGGTTATTAAAAACAGTATTTTTTTCATAGGCCGCTCACCAAAATATTTTTTTTCATCTCGTTCCTAGAGGCTTCGCTTTTGAAGTCTTTAAGAATGTTGATGTAGTTAACGAAATTTTCATAGGGGTTTTTGTCCTTGTATGGAGAAAAGTATTTGTGCACGTCTCCGTCGCTCCAGCTTTTAGTGCACAGGTAGTATAGGTGGTCCGAGTTTTGGAGGTTTCCGTATATTTCAAGGTTTTTTTCTTCGTTGTTTTTGAATTCCTGTATATCCTGCAGTTCTTTGAAGCAGTGTCTTTGCATTCTGTTTCCAAGCCAGGCTGAAACGTCCCTTTCCATGTCTGCCCAGGAGAGGTTGTAGGGCACGTCCACCTCGTCTTTTGTCTCGTGTTTTGACGCTTCGCTTACTGTTTCGAAGTTTATTTTTCTTTTTGTGAATTCGTTTGGCAGGTGGCCCAGAAAGTTTAGGATTCCGGTGTCTGCCCAGTGGTGTTCTCCGAAGCTTTCGTAGTCTATGAATATGTTTGCCACGTCTCCGGTGCTTTTTTCAACCCAGTGCGCGTACTTGTCTGCGGTTAGCGGGTATTCGCTCCACCATTTTGCTCC
>JAKAOM010000009.1 GCA_021812145.1 Microcaldota archaeon | reverse complement strand
CAGGGTGCTCCTGAGGTAAAGCTCAAGGCAAGAGGGAGAAGCATGAGCATAGCAATAGATGCTAGCCAGATAATAAAAAACAGGTTCATTCCAACCCTGCAGTTCAAGGAGATAAAGCTAGGAACTGAGGAGCTAACCTCTGAAGACGGAAGCACCAGCAAAGTGTCTTCAATAGAGATAATAATGAACAAGGGTTGAATATTTCAACCTATTTTTTTATTTTTTTTCTTTTTTTTATTTAACTTAATTTTGTGATTTTATTTGAATCGTTTTTCAAGGCAGAAAGGACTTGCTGATTTTTCCAGCACTTCCGTATTGATTGTTGGTGTTGGTGGGGTTGGAAGCTATTCTGCCATTCAACTGGCTGAAATGGGGGTTGGCAGGCTTATTCTTTTCGATTGGGATGTTGTAGAGGAGTGCAACCTTTCGCGCCAGCCTTTCTTTGAAAAGAGTGTTGGCAGGAAAAAGGTATTAGAGCTTAAGAAAATGCTTAACCGGATAAACAGCAGGGTTGAAGTTGAGGTTCACTCTGAAAAATTCAACGGAGAAGAGTCTTTGAATGTTGATTTTGTGCTGGATGGAAGCGACAATCGCGAAGCAAGGCTTGCGATTGGCAAGTTTTCTGAAAGGAATGGCGTGCCGTGGATTTTCTGTGGGGTTAAAGAGTTTGAATTCATGATATCCACCTTCATTCCTGGTAAAGCAATCCCTTTTAGTAAGTGGAAGTCGGTTGGAAGTGGTGGTTGCGTTCGCGTGACCGCGTCAACAGTGATGGCTGCTTCAAGCCTTCAGGTTTCAGAGCTTATAACTCTAATGAAGGGAAAGCCTAATTTTGATGGGTTTATCCTGTATTCTGACTTGAGAAGCATGATTTTCAAGAAGGTTAAAATATAACACCCTTGTTTAAAGGATTGTGAAAAGGCAGCTTTGCTCTTAAAGTGGCCTTTTAAACTGACTTTAGGAGCAAGTTTAAGACTTTAGGAGCAGGTTAGATATTAGCTTTAAAGTATGTTTTAGATGATGGAAATCTATTATTTGGGCATTGTAAAGTTAAATCATTACCAATATAATAGTCTTCTTTCTTGAATTTATAATGATGTGTGGTTGAACACTTACTACAAAATGCATCAATAAACGTAAATTCATATGGTAAAACCTTATTCACTATTATTGATACATGTCTAATTCCTTCTAATGCATCTTGATCTACAACTAATTCTTCAGTATGGACAAGATTTCTTAGTATTTGGAATCCATGTGCGGTTGTTTTTTGATCTAGGAATTTCTCAACCCAGTTAATAATATCTTCAACTTTAGGATTAGCTTGAGGATCGCCTTTAACTTGTCTAAATTTATCCCTTATAGTTATTTGAAAAAACTTAATTATTATAGGAATTGAAGAATTAGGTGAACCATACAAGTAATCCATAATACTTTCACTATAAATTTTTCTTAAAGTTTCATTACTGAAAATTAGTTGCGTTGGCGGTATTATTTTAGCTCCAACAAGCATATTCAATCTATTATTATAACCACTAACTTCAAGAGTATCTTTAATCCAAAGATTGAATTTTATGGTATCAAGATTTGACATAAATACTTATTGTAGAGAAACCTATAATAAATTGTAATATTAAGCTGGTAATAGTTGGGGTTCTATTTTTAACTCGAACATCGCGTTTATCAACACTGTAATGTTGTAGGCTATTAGCTTGCATAGTAGTTCGTTGGTTTGTGATATTAGGTTCTTGTTTTTTAGGCTGTCTCCGAATTTGGCTTTTATTGCGAAGAACGTGGTTTCAACATTACTTCTCTTATGATAGTGCGCGTAAAACTCGTCTTGGTGTAGTTGGAAGTAGTGGAACATTTTGCGCCATAGTCTTGCTTTAAAGCCTGTGCGGACTGGCGCTGTAACGTTGCTTTTGAAGGGTATGTATGCGACCCCTCCTATTTCTTGGACTGCGTTGTAGTTGTCGATGGAGTTGTAGGCTTTGTCTGCGGTGACCTCGCTTATGGTGAAGCCTAGGTGGTTGGTTGCGTTTAGGAGTGGTATGAATTGAAGGCTGTCCGCTCCGTTTTCGCTTGTTATCACAGCGCTTGTTATTATGTTGGTGGTGTTTCCTGTCATGGCGTGGCATTTGACCCACGCGTGCTCTTTGTTTACGCCGTGCTTGATTTCACAGTAGTCGCTGAATCTTGAGGTTCTGAAGCCTGTTGAATCTGAGCTGAAGTTTGTTTCTACTGACTTTAAAGGCAGGGCTGTGATGTTAAGCAGGTCTTGTAGGAGGGGTGTGATGTTGGCGTTGTTTAAAACTTTGTTTATGGCGTTGTAGCTAGGGGTTTTGCTTATCTGTTGTTTGGCTTCAGCTTCTTTGTATCTAGAGTAAGCTCTTCTGCTTGACTGCATTGAGTATACCTTATCTATGGCGCAGAATAAGGCTGTTTTTAAGGAAAGTTTGGGTCTGCCGAAGGTGTAGACCGGTTCTTCGATGTTTTCTACAAGGTCTTTTAGCAATTCGTTGAAAAGCTTTCCTTCTTCGTTTTGGGCTTTTGTGTAGTTGGGCCAGTCCTGTTTGTAGGAGGTTTTTTTAATTTCTGTCATTTTGCCGCTTATCCAGTCGTAGCACCTTGATTTTTGGATTTCTACTGCGTAGATGTGCTTGCAGCGTTGGCGTGTTAGCTCAAAATAAGGGCAGTTGCAGGCAAGGAAATCGCCGACGTATTTAACGCTGTAAAAGCCTTTGCCGCTTTGGGAAAGGACTTTCCACACGTCTCCATGCTTTTCGATATGGCTTTTTTTAACAATCAACTCTCCTTTCAATCTTCTCAAATCCATAACAAACCCAACCCATTATATTACTTTATAATATATTACTTGCTAATAATATAGTCAGAAAGGTATTTAAACCTTACTATAGAATATATTATTAGTTAATAAAGGGGCTTGTCATGGCAAAAATAAAAATCACAGTAGAAGGCTACAAATGCGAACGCTGCGGGCACGAATGGATAAACAGAAAACAAACCACCCCCCTAGTATGCCCAAAATGCCACTCCCCTTACTGGAACAAGCCAAGAAAAAACCCAACAACAAAAAAAAGCCCAGGCTAATACATAATTTCATAAGCTAATCTTATACTCAATAAAAATTTAAATTTCTTGGGTTCTTTTCTAAGTTAGTTTTATTGTAAAAATTAAAATCTAATATTTTAATTATAGCATCAACTTCTCCACCAAAAGTATTTCTCCTACTTTCATTTATTGTTTTTCTAAAATTATCTATAATATTTATTCTTGGAATATTATTTTTAATTATTATTTTTCTTTTATCAGGTAAAGGTCTATATATTAGTAAATTTGCCTGCATTGTTTTTTTTGGAAAATTAATTTCAATCAATTTTATAGCTTTTTCAATTTGTTTCTTTAAGTCACGAAGGTCATCATCGTGAAAGTCAATTTTGCATTCAAAAAAATTTATTATTTTTTCATTTTTAATTATCAAATCTATACATTCTCCGTCTTCTGGATAATTAAATATCACCTCTTCATTATTATATTTGGATTTTTCATAGAACAAATATGCTAATAATTCTAATACCTTACCTTTTGCACGCCCTATAACCCCCTCTATTTCTCTAGGACTTTTATTTGTTTGCTTACCATTATCTTTGATACCCTCAGATGTTGAACTTTTATTTATATAATCAAAAACTGATGAAACTTTTCTTTCTCTGATATATTTTATAAATAATTTTTTATCAACTATTAAATCTTCAATTTCTAAAACATTTTTATTTTCTTTTTTTAATTCATCAATTAATTTTAGTGTATGTAAAAGTTGCATTCCTCCGCTTCCGGAATAATCTGTTGCACAATCAAAAAAAATCATCCATCCTGAAGCATCAGAAAATGCACCAATTGCCTCTATTAGTATACCAAAACTGTAATCAAACGAATTTTTAATATCTGTAACAGGGTGTTTAAATATTTTAACATAAATCTTGCTAGTGTTATTATTTCTTTTTTTAAGTTCTTTATAACCTAGTAAAATGGATTCAAATGCAAAAGTTCCATTAAATACTTCTACTTTTCTAGTATCTGATACGTTTATGCCATACCATAATAGTTTATAATCTAGATATTTGAATTTTGAATCTTCATCTGTTTTAGTTAAGTATTCTGGCTCCGTAATTTTACTAGTCGATAAGAAATCTTTAACAACTTTTTTATCAAAAGTTTGTAAAATCAAAAGTGGTTTTAGAATACTTACCTTATTTATTTTCTCAATTGGATCTACTACATTATCAAAAGCTTTTTTAAAGATGCTTCTATCTATTTGAATAAAACTTTCTGATTTATGTATCACATCAAATTTAAAAGTTTCAAACTCTCTTTCTTCCAGCAATTTAAACCAAATATATTCTAGAGCGTATTTATAACCCTGTAAAACGTGCTTTATGTTTTGATCATTTTCATTAAAACTTAACTGCTTAGTTAGTGTATAAATCCATGGAATTCCATTTCTATTATCATTAAAATAAGTAGAAATATAAGCTTTTGATAAGTAGGCTATAATATCTTGTTGTTTCATAAGACAGTTTATTAGTTTAACTTTTGTTGTTAGATCATAAAAAGGTTTCAATTTAGTATTTAAATCAAATAAACCCTTTTGTAATTCTATAAAATTTTTACTTTTGGTAAATAATTTTCTCATCATCCAAACATTTTTTATTAGTATGGTTTTTTCAGAAGAATTTGGAATCTCATTTATATTCATATCTAGGAAAAATAATGATCTAAAAGTGGTATAATCTTCTTCAAGATTAAGTGCCTTACTCGAATCTTTAATTTGTTCACATATTCCTCTAAGCGACATATTTAACATAAATTTATATCCATCAAAAACCTCATTTTCATTTATATCATACTTGATTTTTATCCAATTAGTAAAATCTGATATGTTAGATAATACCTTATTAATTTCTAGAGCTGCTATCAAAAGAGATACATCCTTTTCTTGTGAATAACTATTAGACATTACTTATTACCTATAATTTATTTAATTATTAATTAGCTTCTTCATGTATTTTAAATGTGCTATAAATCTATTAAAATATAATTTTGAATAAAAACACGATTTTTAGATTAAAGTCATACAAAACAATGAATTTTTAGTAAAAATTCTTACAAAGATATGGTTTAACGCCGGCAGTGAGGGGTGCTAAGATTTAAAAATGATGTTAGATTTAGATATATATTCTAAGAATATTGTTGGTGTTTGATATGATAATTTATTCTAATTTATTAGAAGATTTTAAAAAATTAAATGATATTTTTAATTTAGAAGAGTTAGAAGGGGGTTTAGTTAGGTATTTTCTTTATAGAAATAACTTTACTACTGAGAATGTTTTCATTGATGAAATAATTAAAAAGGATAAAGAAGAGAGAGTATTTATTTATCTTAAAAATTTAGATAAATCAATAAATTTATCTGATTTAGAAAAGATTTTTGAATTGATGATTAATCCAAAAGACCAACAAATTAATGGTACAGTTTATACTCCTAACTTTATTGTTGATTATATAGTAGATAATACAATAAATGAAAGTGGTACGGTCTGTGATTTATCCTGTGGTTCTGGAGCTTTTTTAATTGGTAGTTTGAGAAGGCTTAAACAATTAACAAACAAATCATTGATTAATATAATAGAAGAAAACCTTTTTGGAATTGACATTTTAGAGTATAGTATCAGGCGTTCTAAAATATTACTTTTATTATATGCTATTTCTAATAAGGAAGATAAAAAAAACATAAATTTTAATTTAATAGTGGGTGACAGTTTAGAAATAAACTGGAATAATGTGTTCAAAAAGAATACTTTTGATTATATTGTGGGAAATCCACCATATGTTAGAATTCAAGATCTAAGTAATGTATTAAAGAAAAGATTATCTGCAAAATGGCAAACAACTGGAAGTGGTAATTTTAATTTATATTTTCCTTTTTTTGAGCTTGGTATGAAATTATTGTCTGAAAATGGCAATCTAGGTTATATAGTTCCAAATAATTATTTTACTTCTATTGCAGGAAAAAATTTACGTTATTACTTACATTCAAAAAAAAAGATATGGAGAATAATTAATTTTAATCATCTTAAAATATTTCAAAAAGCTTCTACATATACTTGCATAACTTTGATATCAAATAGTTATGATAAGGAATTTTTTGAATATTATTATCTAGACAAATCATCTGATTTAAATAATCTAAATCATCTTAAATTCGAAAAAGTTAGATACAACACTTTAAATGATAAAAAATGGAGATTGCTTGGAGATAAAGATTTTGAAAATATTCATAAAATAGAAACTGCTGGAATACAAATAGGAAAATTATTTAAGATAAGAGTTGGTATAGCCACTTTAAAAGACAAAATATTTTTTGTAAATGACAGCAATGAAAAATATTGTACCAAGAATGTTTATGATAACGAATATAAAATAGAAAAGGAAGTAACAAGAAAAATTGTAAAAATATCAAGTATACTTAAGGAAGAATATATAAAAAAGAACAATCTAAGGATAATATTTCCCTATAAAATAAAAAATAATAAATATTACTTAATACCAGAGGATAAACTTAAAACTGAATATCCTTTGTGTTATAATTATCTACTTGCCAATAAAAGTCAACTAGCTAGTCGGGATAAAGGAAAAAAGATTTATCCTTCTTGGTATGCATATGGACGTACTCAAGGTTTTAATTATCATGGGTCGCGCCTATACACTCGGACTTTTTCTAATCATCCTAATTTTATGTTAGACGAAGAAAATGATTCATTATTTTGTAATGGATATGCAGTTTTTATTGATAAAAATATAGGTGCATATCAAAAAATACTAAATTCTAAAATTATGGATTATTACATCAAAAAAACAAGCGTAGAAATTGAAGGAAACTTTCAGTGTTATCAGAAAAATTTTATAGAAAAATTTACCATACCGACACTTTCAGAGGAAGATATAGATTATTTAAATAAAGAAGAAAATAAAGAAAAAATTGATAGATGGCTTGTAAAGAAGTATGAATTATTACTACTTTAATTGACTTATACTACCATGCCTATTTTTATATATTGTTAATATGTCATCAACAAAATTCTCTATTGTAAGATTATATAATGAATATCTAGTAGACTGTTCTTTTGTTAGAAAATCTTTTTCTACAAGTTGGTTAATATCATTTATAACTACTGGTTGCGTATCATTAAAATCAACAATAAGTAGGCACACTCTTTCATATTTATATTCATCTCCTCTTATAGAGCCCCTACCATTTATTTTTTGAAATGCGGGGATGTACTTTAATGGTAATCGCTCAGAGAATTTAATCCTATTTTCAGTCATAGCATTAGAGTCATATGCAAATACTGGAATTAAATAAACCTCGCCCATTACAAGTTTTGGGACTCTAAGGTGCAGATTTAGCGCTTCAGCAAATGTTCTTTCATAAAGAGTATCATAATTCTTACTTATGCTACTAAGTTGGCTTCTGACATTTATTGATATACTAGAATTTGTAACATTTTTGCCTATTATATCCGTTTCACCGACTAAAACCCCCTCTGTTATTTCTTCTTTATGTGGTTTGCTAGATAAAATAGATATATCTTGAGATTTCTTTTTCAAAAACCCCGACATTGTCAACTCTGGTTTAGTTTCATCATTTGGTGGATAAATCTTTCTAGGATTTATTCCCTTAGAAACTAGTTCAGCTTTGACATACTCATGAATATTATTTATAATTTTTTTAGATCTTATAAGTGCGGTAACCTTTTCTCTACCCCCACTAATTATAGCATTTTCATATTCTGATTTAAGTTTTGCAAGATATTTAGTTATATTTGGCATAAATGTAATAATAATCTAGGTTATTTAAAAGTATTTCTCTAAACAACTTAACATATTTTTTATAAAAAACCTTACATTTTTATGTTTTTTAGATAAATTAGAATGTTTTTTAAGTTTTCCTGCCTTCTTTTTATTCATGACTTTTGCCAGGGATGTTTGGCGTTCAGTGTTGCTTTTAGTTGGTTTTTTCATTTTTATTAGTTTTTATACTGTTTTGTTTTTTTATAATGTTTGGTCTGCTCTTCTACTTTTAATCATTCTTTTAGTTGTTGCCGGTTTTTTGTGGGTTTTTGGGACTTTAGGAGCAGAAAGTCGACTTAAGGAGCAAACTTGACTTTAGGAGCAAAGCTTGAAAAGGCAAAGGATTTAAATAATCGTTTTTTCTCAATAATAATTCATGAACAAGATTGCTCTTGTGTTGATTGCAGCCTTGCTTCTTGCGGCGGCTCTTATCTTTATCTCCCTTCCTTCAAGCAACATGGTAATGCCTGCTTCAAACTCGTCAAATTCTTCAACTTTGATCGGGGTTATAGGTTCGTTAAGCGTTCCTATTTCAAGCCAGTCGTTAAGCGTTCAAAACATTCCTTCTGTCAACTATTCTCTTGAAAAGTATGACGTTATAGTGGTTGACAACATGACTTATTGCAGTCTTGCCCTTAGATTCAGTTTGGCAGAGTGGGTCAGGAATGGGGGAAAGCTTATTGTTATTGGAGATGCCTGCACTCAGGTTCCAAACGATCCTGCAAGTATTGGCTGGAATGTGGGGGTCAACAGTCTTGGCAGCGTAATGCCTGTTGTTTTCGGTGGGGTTACGCCTTCTTTCAATTATACCCAATTGCAGGAAACGGCTGGTGTTGGTAACGGTACCATAGAAATTGTCGATTATTCAAGCTTTGCATTCTCAAACGTTTCAGACCTGGCTTTTTCTGGAAATTCGACGGTTGTTTATCCTTCCGTTGATGGCAAGGTTTTGTCGTTGATATCGTTTCCAGCAAGTTACTCAAACCAGGTTGAAAACCAGACTTTTTACGCGATTGTTCAAAGCGAAAACTACGGTGTTTTCTACCTTTCATTTGAGCCCCAGTCAGAACCGCAAATATTCAACAACCTAATTTCAGGACTTGCTAAGTGAAATAGGGCATTTTTGCTTTTCAAACAAAAGTGTTTTAAACAGCTGATTTATAAAGAATAATCATATGGATGCTGGCGTGAAAAAACCGTTGAAAAACGAGAAGTCGCAGGCGGTTAAGCAACGTAAACCGAATAGAAAAACACCGTATATTCAAATAGCGTTGGTTGTGGTAATAATTGCGGTTGTAACTTTTTACTATCTTTACAACAGCAATTCAAGCAAGGGAACTGGAGGGCAGGTGCTGCCTTCTTATGTTACTAACCCGTCAGGCAATTCATCAAACAGCCAGAACGTTTCTAATTTGAATGTTTTTAATCAAACTAATTCAAGTAATTCAAACCAGAGCAGTTTAAATTCATCCAGTTCAATCGCATCTAATTCCACTGCAAATCCTGAAAACATGACCAATCAAACAGTAAATTACACTCAGCAGTGCCTTAGCAACAGTGTTTACGTTGGCAATTTCAATTTAATGAACAGAAACCTAAACTATTCATGGGTTCCTTACTATGGTGTTTTCTATGTTAGGATTTTTGTAGGATACAGCTCCAATTTAGGCAAGCCGTATGCGGATGTCAGCGAGGTTAAGACTTTCAACGGTAGCGATTGCAGTTATACGCCTTTGTTTGAAGGTGATTCGGTAGTGCTTCCTGAATGCAATTTCATAATGAAGGTAAACTCTATTTCACTTATAGGCGGGGCGTGGGTTGCAAACGTTGATATTTCACATTGTTGAAACTTTCAGCGGAAGGGATTTATAGAGGAGTATGCAAATATTTAAAAGGTGGTTTCTGATGGATTTGCGCAATTTTGACATGTTTCTAGCATTCGTCGTTAGAAACGAACGTTTTCTGAAGAAAAGGGAAACCAGTTTCACTCAAAAGGAGCTTGACTATTGGAAGAAATTATCCATAGAAATCGTTAAAAGGATTTCTAAAAAGCTTTCAGCAGGTTTGGAACTTAAGAACGATAATTCAAGGAAAAAACTCGCAAAGGAGTTAAGTAAAGCGTTCAAGAAAGCATCGTCAAAGCAGATTTTAACTATAATAGAAAACTATGATTCTTTTGTGGAAGCCGTGAAAGAGGGGAAAGACCAGAAGCCGGTTAAAATAACCTTTCAAGACGGAGACAAGTACTACGCGCCTGCAAGGCGCTGACAGGGTTAAATTGATTCTGCCTGATGATATCTAAAATTTTGATTTTAAGCGTCTATTTTAGGAAACAGGAGTGTTCTTGCTCCGTTCTTTCCTTTTGTGGACCCGCTCCATTCAAACGAGTGGTTTTTAACTCCAAGCTGGCTTCTGATTTCAACTGCTTTAACCGGCATGAAAGGCTCTAAAAGAACTGAAATAATCCTAAGCCCTTCAATTAAATTGTAGACTATTGTACCCCTTTCCTCTTCATTGCCCCATGGTTTTTTTTCATTTACGTATCTGTTGCATTCCCTAACCAGAACCCAGATTTCCTTCAAAGCCCGGTCAATTTGATATGCTTCCATTAGGTCTAAAAAGTTTTTGACCGTTTTATCAGCGGTTTCCTTCAAATCCTGCTTTTCAGGTTTTGGAATTTCTGAATTGAAATATTTTTCGTTCATCACCATTGTTCTATTCAGAAGGTTTCCAAGCTCTTCTGCAAGATCGTTGTTGATGGTTTGAATGAAGTCTTTTTCATTGAAGTTGGCGTCACCTCCGTAAGTCATTTCCTTTAATAAGTAATACCTGAGTTGATCAAGCCCGTAGGTGTCAGCAAAATTTAATGGGTCTACGATATTTCCAATGCTTTTGCTCATTTTTTCCTTTCCAGATATCCACCAGTTTGTGGTTATCATTTTTTCCGGCGTTTTCAAGTCCAATGCAAAAAGAAATGTTGGCCAGTAAATCGCGTGGAATCTTGCAATGTCTTTTCCCATAATCTGAACGTCCGCAGGCCAGTAATGCCCGAAATTCTCGTCCGGATAACCGATTGCGCTGAGATAATTCAAAAGCGCGTCAAACCAAACATAAACAGTATGAGTTTCGTCGAAAGGTGCTTTAATTCCCCATTTAATGTTGTTTCTTGTTATGCTTAAATCCTTAAGCCCGTCCTTGAAAAAGTTTATCATCTCGTTTTTTCTGTATTCTGGAATTAGGTGATCCTCTGAAAGCCACTCCCTTAGCTGTTTTTCGTATTTGCTCATTTTGAAGAAATAAGATTCTTCTTTTTTTCTAACTACGTTTTTTCCGCACATCGGGCATTTTCCAGCTTTAATCTCGTTATCGTCATAGTAGGCTTCGCATGAAACGCAGTACCATCCTTCGTACGTTCCTTTGTAGATGTCCCCTTTATTGTAAAGTTTAATCAATGTTTTTTTAACCGTGTCTTCATGGTTTTTGTCTGTTGTTCTTATGAAATAATCGTTTGAAATGTTAAGCTTTTCCCATGCGTTTTTGAATTGAATTGAAATTGAGTCTACAAATTCTTTTGGATTCAACCCTTTGGCGGTGGCTGCAGTCTCGATCTTTTCACCGTGCTCGTCGGTTCCAGTAAGGAAAAAAACGTCAGCTCCGCGCATTCTTTTGAATCTGGCGATGCAATCGGCCAGCAGCATGGTGTAGGCGTGGCCTAGGTGCGGTTTGTCGTTTACGTAGAAAATAGGCGTTGTGATGTAAAATTTTTCCATATCTATACTTACCTCTGTAAGCTTAAAATAATTTTTCGGTTAATTAAAATAGTTAAAACTCCTTTTCTGAAATTCCCGTATGTTCGCTTATAACCCTTCCAACCTCCTTTTTGAAATCATCCCTGTTTTTTATAAAGGTTATATTATCTTTGTTTTTTATTTTTCCAACAAGATCTCTGTCATTTTCTGAAAGCACTATTATCCTGTCGAAATTATGCCCGAACGTTTTATCCCTTATGTCATCTTCTGTAGCGGCGTTGTGTACTTGAATGTTTCCTTTCAACGTGGAAAGGTAACTTTTGATTAATTTATATAACTCGTCCTTGTTTCCCTTTCTCGTTACTATGAGGATTTTTTTTTCTTCTGGAATTAGTATTTTTGGCATTTCAATCACTTTTTTTGAAACAATTTGCGCTAGTTAAGCTTTTAAACATTCTTTTTTAAAATTTAAAAAATGGACGGCAAGATTGTTTTGGCAGCGGCAGTTCTTTCCATCTCTATCTTAGCTTTTTCATTCATTTACTTTTTGTCAAACGAGTGGTTTTTCACAGATCCGCTTACTGAAGTAATAGCTATTCTAATTCCTTTGATTGTTCTGCTTTTCTTTGCTTTTATTGTTTTCAGGCGGTTCAGTGGAGATCGCTTAAAAAAAGATACTGTTGAACGTAGCCGGCGTAGGGGCCGAAGCGTTTGACCGCGAACTCCTGAATATTTTTATTAACATGATATCTTTTTTTCATAACCCTTTCAATGTGCACGTCTACTGGAAACGCTGAATTGAAGCCTAGGCTGAATAGCATGACGCATTTAGCCACTTTCTCGCCTACTCCGGGAAGGCTTTCAAGCTCTTCCAGCGCGTCTTCAAAGCTTATTTTTTTAAGCCTTTCAAGGTCAAAGCCTCCTTTTACTATCTCAGATGTTTTTTTTAGATAAGCGCTTCTGTAGCCGAAACCCATTTTTTTGAAGTCTTTTTCAGAGAAACTCGCCATTCTTCCTGGTTTTGGAAACCCTCCTTTAAGCCCGCGCAGCGTTTCAATTCTTTTTCTAATTGTTTTAATTGAAGAATTCTGCGATATTATGAATGAAATCAGGCATTCCCATGGTTCTTGGTTTAATATTCTCAGGCCAGAATATTTTTTTATCATTTCTTTAAGGAAAAGATCTCTGTTTTTTGATGAAATTTTGTTCAAGATCTCATGGGTGTTTTCATCAAGCTTTAAAAAATCGTAGATTTCCTTTTTTTCAACGCCTTCAAAGAATAGTTTTTCTCCTGAATCTGACAGTCTGGCTTTTTTTCCGCGTATAAACCCCTCCCAAAAACCGTCTTTTTCGCTCCAGTCAAAAACCTGGCCTGAATTTAAAGTCAAGCCGAGATTTAGCGGTTCAGTCAGTTTCAAACTGTTCATCAGAATTCATCATTCTACATTAGTTCGCTTAATTTAGCTTTCAAATCGCTGATTTTAACCCTTTCCTGATTCATGTCGTTTCTATACCTTAACGTAACCGTATCGTCTTCAATTGTTTGGTAGTCTATTGTTATTGCGAATGGAGTTCCTATTTCGTCAAATCTTGAATATCTCTTTCCAATGCTTCCGTTTGCATCGTAATCGCATACTACCTCTTTTTTCAATCCATTGAATACTTCCAGTGCTTTTTTTTCCAATTCCTCCTTTGGCATCAATGGAAGCACCGCGAGTTTTACCGGTGCAATGATTGGGTTTAGATCAAGAAAAATCCTTTCATCATCTCTTTCAGTGTATGCATCTATAAGAACGGTTAGGATTGTTCTTTCAACCCCGGTGGATGGTTCTATGACGAATGGAACTATTTTCTTCTTTTCTTTTTCATCAAAAAAACTCAAATCCACCCCGCTGAATTTTGAATGTTGCTTTAAGTCATAATCGGTTCTATTTGCAATTCCTTCCATTTCCTTCCAGCCCCAGGGATAATTGTAGTCCAAATCCCAAGTTTCTGAAGAATAATGCGAAAGCTCTGTTTTTACATGTTGTCTGAACCTCATATTTTCGGTTTTTATTCCAATACTTTTGAACCATTTGAAGAATTCTATCATCCAGTAAGCGTGCCATTTAGTTCCTATAATTCCTTCCTTCAATGCTTTTTCAAAATTCATTCTTTCATGATTTTTGTTATTCTCCTGCATTTCCTGAGTGTAGAAAAAACTTTCAAGATTCAAATCGTCTTTTTTGATTTCAACATCGTTCATTTTTTCTGGATTTATGAAAAACTCGAGTTCCATTTGATTGAATTCCCTGCTTCTGAAGACAAAGTTTCTGGGTGATATTTCGTTTCTGAACGCCTTTCCAATCTGAGCTATTCCAAATGGAAGTTTTTTTCTTGAAGTTGCCAGAACCCTTTTAAAATCTGTGAAAATCAATTGAGCCGTTTCAGGTCTTAGATACATAAGAGATGCTTCGTCTTCAATCGCTCCCACGTGAGTTTTAAACATAAGGTTGAAAACCTGAACTTCTGTGAATTCACCGCCGCACTTTGGGCATTTTATTTTGTGTTTGTCTATCAATTCCTGAAGCTGTTTGACTCCAACCCCATCCATGCTGATTTTTAGTTCTTCTTCTATCAAAGAGTCCGCCCTGAACCTTAAGTGGCATTTTTTGCATTCCACAAGCGGGTCGTTGAATGAGTCGACGTGCCCGCTAGCCTTCCAAACCTTAGAAACGTTTATCAAAGCTCCGTCTATTCCTACCACATTCTCCCGGTCGTTTACTATGTATTTCCACCAGCTTTTTTCTAGGTTTTTCTTCAATTCTACTCCTACGGGGCCGTAGTCGAAAAAACCGGATGTGCTTCCGTAAATCTCGTTTGATGGAAAAAGAATCCCCCTTCTAAGGCAAAGATTTATTACCTTGTCCATTTTGCCCTCTTTTACCGCTTCCTGCTTTTTATCCATAATTAACTAATTAGAACGCAAAGTTTTATAACTTTTTATAAAGAAAACTTAAATGGATGCAGGGATAGCAAAGTCTGGTCAAATGCGGCAGGCTCAAGATCTGCTCCTGTAGAGGATTTAAAGCAGCTTTCATGAAAAGTGATTGGTAAAGCTCTTTTTTGCCGCAGCAAGGTTCGGGGGTTCAAATCCCTCTCCCTGCATGACCTGTTCAACTTTTAAATAATTAAATTCTGTTCAGTTGCTAATGTTCTATGCAATTGAAATACTTTTGCTTACCGGCGATTTTTTTTTGAATTTGGTTTTCAAGTATATTCCAGTTAGGAAGTTGATTAATTAAAAATAATCTGAAAGTCGAAAAATTAAAATAACAAGCACTAAAAAATTAAATTCATGAAAATAAAAAGAGTGTATGAAAAGTTTGACAAGGACGACGGTTACAGAATATTAGTGGACAGGTTGTGGCCTAGGGGAGTGTCGAAAGAAAAGGCGAAAATAGACTTGTGGCTTAAGGAGGTGGCGCCAAGCAACGAGTTGAGGAAATGGTTCTCGCACGATCCTTTCAAATGGCTGGATTTCAAGAAAAAATACTTCAAAGAGCTAGATTCAGAAAAGGGCGCCGTAGTAAATCTGAAAAAAATTGTGGTTGGAAAAAAGGATGTGACTTTGCTGTTTTCTGCAAAGGATGTAAGGTACAATAACGCCGTTGCTCTTTTTGATTATTTGAATGCTTTGGATTAATTCGTTTCAAATCAGTACATGCTGTCGAGAATTTTTATTCTATCTTCTATGGGCGGGTGGGTGGAAAAGAAGTTTCCAATTCCCTTGAACGGGTTTGCGAAATAAAGAGAAGAGGTCACTTCGTTTGCATGCTGAACCGGCTGGCTGTTTGGGTTTTTTTCGTACTGCTGGATTTTCTTCAAAGCGCTGGAAAGTCCCTTTGGATTTCTTGTCAGCCTGGCGCCGTTTGCGTCTGCCATGTACTCGCGTTTTCTAGAAATGGCGAGTTGGATTAGGGCAGCTGCTATTGGAGCTAGAATGCCGACGATTAACGCTATTATTATTAAAAATCCTTCGTCTCTCCTGTCTCCTCCTCCGAAGAAAAGGAAGCTTCTAGTGAACATTGCTATTATCCCAATAACGCCTACGAAAACAATCGCTATCATCATGAATTGAATATCGTTGTTTCCCACGTGGGACATTTCATGAGCTAAAACGCCTTCAAGTTCTTCCTTGTTCATCATTTGAAGCAAGCCGGTGGTGACAACCACTGAAGCATGCTTTGGGCTTCTGCCTGTGGCGAAAGCGTTGGGGTTTGAATCGTTCATTATGTAAATTTTAGGGGTTGGAAGACCTTGAGCTAAAGCCAGGCCTTCAACTACATTATACAATCCAGGGTATTGCTTTCTATCAGCTTCTTTTGCATTGCTGATTGCTAAAACCACTTTATCTCCGCTGTAATAAGTGAACAAGGCGTAAATTCCTACTAAAATAAAGCTTATCACAAGTCCGAATAGGCCAAGCCCTAGAAAGAGGGTGAATACGAAGACCACTCCAACGAACAGAACGAAGAAAATAAGCATTAACAGTATAGACTTCCATTTGTTCCTTGAAATTTGGTCAAAGTAGTTTACTGCCATTGCACTCGCTCTTTTTTTAGTTTAAACTTTATGTTTTACTTCTTTCCTTTTTGAGCTTTGCCCTGCGCAGGTTGTGGTTTGCCTGCATCAGAGGGTTCGTTCACGTCGTCGAAGTTAACTTTGACAACCTGCCTTTCTTCTTCAGGCGCCTGGAAAAAGTCTGTTTTTGTAAAGTTGAACATTCCTGCGAAAATGTTGCCTGGGAATTGTTGAATTGCGTTGTTGTAATCTAAAACATAGTCATTGTATGATGTCCTGACAAAAGAGATTTTATCCTCGGTTGTTTCCAATTCCTCCTGAAGCATTTTGAAGTTTTCGTTTGCCTTCAGGTCAGGGTAGTTCTCGGCGACAGCGAATATGCTTTTAAGCGCCTGGCTTATCTGGTTGTTTGCCTGTGCCTTGTCCTGGACAGATCCTGAAACAATTGAACTCCTAAGCCTTGTAACGTCGGTTAAAACCTGCTTTTCGTATTTCATGTATCCTTTGACCGTTTCTATGAGATTTGGAATCAAATCATACCTTCTTTTAAGTTGAACGTCAATCTGCGCCCAGGCATCCTGAACCCTGTTTCTCTTGGATATTAATCCGTTGTAGATCAATATCACTATAACTATAAGAACAACTATAATTCCACCGATAATCCAGCCCCACATTTTATCATCACTTCTTTTATAATTTAAACCTTTTTAAAAAGTTTAAATTTTTTTAACCCGTAGTTTATATTTTAAACAAGTATTTTAACTTTTTGTTTTAATTTTTGTTTTTTTAGCAACTTCTGCTTCAATTAACTCCTGTTTTTATTTAAAACCGATTGAATTAAAAGTGTTGATTTTCATATTAAATGCAGTGATGATACCATCCCAGTCTGAGCTTAACGCTTTGATGACAAAGGTAGCTTCTGATTATTGACTTTTTTTGCGTTGGCTTTTAGCTTGGTTTATTTTTTTTTTAAACAATTTTTTATTGCATTTTTTTGATTGTTTGCGTCTGAAAACACTTTTTAAACAAAAAGTTTATATATTACTATGTATTGTATTTTTCGTTTTTTAAAAATGGCTAAAATACTATTAGTAGTGGTTTAAATGAAGTGCATTTACTGTGGTTTTGAAGAGACTGGCGTTTTGGATTCAAGAGAAACCGAAGATTTGCTTGCGGTGCGGAGAAGACGGGAATGCGAGAAGTGCAAGAAAAGATTCACAACTTATGAACGGGTTGACTTTGAGGATTTGACCGTGGTAAAGAAGGACGGCAGAAGGGAAAAATTCTCCCAGGAAAAACTGAAAAGCGGAATAGTGAAGGCCTGCGAAAAGAGAAACATTTCAATAGACAAGATCGACGAGATGGTGAGAAATATAGAGACAAACCTGAGAAAGGAGGATTTGACTGAGGTTTCAAGCAAGAAAGTGGGCGAGTTGGTTTCCAACGCTCTAAAAGACCTTGATAAGGTAGCCTACATTCGCTTCGCGTCAGTCTACAAAGAGTTTGAGGGGGTGGGAGAGTTCAAGAAGGAGATAGAAAAGCTTAAAGGTGGTTGAAAAATGGAGTTTGTAAAGCAGGAGCAAAAAAATAGGGGGGAGTTTGACTATTTTTTCTCAAGAAAAGAAAAACATCCTTATGATGAGGTAAAATGGGTGCAAAGAAAAGCGGTTATAGAAGGCAGCGGGGGAAAGAAGGTTTTCGAACAGGGTGAAG
This sequence comes from Microcaldota archaeon, assembly GCA_021812145.1. Taxonomy (GTDB): domain Archaea; phylum Micrarchaeota; class Micrarchaeia; order Norongarragalinales; family UBA8480; genus DTNV01. The sequence goes on along the minus strand of JAKAOM010000009.1, from coordinate 4,071 downwards.
TTGAAATTCCAGAATTCTGGAGCGAAAACGCTACCAACATTTTAGCCTCAAAATATTTCAGGGGAATCATGAATTCGCCACAAAGAGAGAGAAGTCTTAAACAGGTTATAAACCGAATAGTAAACACTATAACAGCTTGGGGTTTGAAGGACGGATATTTTGATTCCGAGAGTGGTGAGGCATTCAAAAGCGAGCTTATTTATCTGTTGCTTCACCAGTACGCTGCATTCAACTCGCCGGTTTATTTCAACGTTGGGTTTGAGCAGAATCCGCAGTGCTCGGCCTGTTTCATTCTTTCAGTGGAGGACAACATGGGTTCGATACTTGAACTCGTGAAGAACGAGGCGATGATATTCAAGTACGGAAGCGGAAGCGGGGTTAATCTTTCAAAACTAAGGTCATCGAGAGAGCATTTGTCCGGAGGCGGGATTTCAAGCGGGCCGGTTTCTTTTATGAAGCCTCTTGACGCTATGGCGGGGGTTATAAGAAGCGGGGGAAAAACCAGGAGGGCCGCAAAAATGGTTATACTTAACGTGGATCATCCTGATATTGAGGATTTCATAAAAATAAAAGTTCTTGAAGAAAAGAAAGCTCAGGCTCTTATAAACGAGGGGTATGACGGCTCAATGGATGGCGAAGCTTACGCAAGCGTTTACTTTCAAAACGCGAACAACAGCGTAAGGGTGACGGACGATTTCATGCGAAGCGTTGAGTCAAATGGGGAGTGGAGCACAAGATTCATAAAATCGGGCGAGGTGTGCAAAACCTATCGCGCCCAGGAGCTTATGAGGATAATAGCAGAAGCAGCCCATGATTGCGGAGACCCTGGGCTGCAATTCGATACCACCATAAACGAGTGGAACACCTGCAAGGAAAGCGGGAGAATAAACGCTTCGAATCCATGCAGCGAGTTCATGTTCATTGAAAACACTTCGTGCAACCTTGCTTCATTAAACCTTATAAAATTCCTTAAGAATGATCTTACCTTTGACGTTGAAAGTTTCGAGCATGCGGTTAGGATAGTTCTAACGGCGCAGGAGATAGTGGTTGATAACGCTTCCTATCCTACAAAGGAAATGACCGAGAATTCTAAAAAATTCAGGCCGCTGGGGATAGGCTATTCGAACGCTGGAGGGCTTTTGATGAATCTTGGAATTCCGTACGACAGTGAAGAGGGCAGATTGTACATGGCGGCGATAACCTCCATAATGACTGGATATTCCTATGTGGTGTCTTCGAAATTGGCGGTAATGAAAGGTCCTTTCCAGGAGTATGAGAAAAATAAAAGTTCTTTCTTGAGCGTGATTAGAAAGCACGCGGAGCACTCCCAGATGTTTAAGTCAAAAACTGGTGGGAATCAGAATTTATTCAGCGAGGCTTATGAGGTGTGGAACGAGGCTTACGAGTCTGGTTTGAAGAACGGTTTTAGAAACGCGCAGGTGTCCCTGCTTGCGCCTACTGGAACCATCAGCTTTTTGATGGACTGCCAAACAACGGGAATAGAGCCTGAAATAGCGCTTGTAAAGTACAAGTGGCTTGTGGGGGGAGGGGTTATTAAGACAATAAATGAAATGGTGCCTAAATCACTTCAAACTCTTGGCTATTCAAAAGCTGAAATAGAAAAAATAACCGAGTACATTAAGGAAAAGGGAACGATAGAAGGGGCGCCGTATCTTAGGAGCGAGCATCTGCCTGTTTTTGACTGTGCGTTTAAGGCGCAGAACGGAAAGAGAAGCATAAGTTGGGAGGGGCATGTTAAAATGCTTTCTGCCATTCAGCCGTTTCTTAGCGGGGCTATTTCGAAAACAGTAAACATGGATAAGGATTCAACGGTGGAAGATGTTGAAAATGTATACATGACTGCGTGGAGGCTTGGGTTGAAGTCCATAGCCATATATCGCGACGGTTCCAAATCTCTTCAGCCAATAACCACTACGATAAAGTCAGAAACTAAAAGGAGAAAGCTAGGGGAGGAGAGGCAGTCGATAACTCACAAATTTTCGATTTCAGGACATGAAGGTTATCTTACAGTTGGACTTTACGATGACGGTTCTCCTGGCGAGCTGTTTGTGACCATGTCAAGGCAGGGAAGCACTATAGCTGGTTTGATGGATTCGTTCGCCGTCAACTTTTCCATAGCTTTGCAGCATGGCGTTCCGCTTAAAAGCCTGGTAAGCAAAATGATATACACTCGTTTTGAGCCTGCTGGAATAACGAACAACAAGAGCATACGCTTTTCAACGAGCATTATAGACTATATTGGAAGGTGGCTTGCGCTTAAATTCCTGAACGACGACGATCTTGAAGAGCTTGGTATCAAAGAGCCTGGCGAGCAAAAAACGCTGGCGTCTGAAAAGTCATTATCCGTTGCAGAATCATCCACTCCGACGATAACAATAAAACCCAAGGAGAGCGAAGGTCATCAGGAAAGCACAGGGTTTGTTAACCAGTTGGACGCGCCTTTGTGCAGCAACTGTGGAATGGTTATGGTTCGAAACGGTTCTTGCTATAAGTGCCTGAATTGCGGGGCAACCAGCGGCTGCTCCTAAACATCGCACGTATTGCTTTGACGGTCTCCTATGAGTTCGCTTTCAACTTCCATGCCTAGAGTCAAAATCTGTTCTTTTTTACTGCATTAGCTGGTGTGGTATTGATGGCGTACGTATATATAAGCTAGAATCAATAAAAAACTTTGCTAATTTAGGTGGTTTTGTACCTGGTGTTAGAATAACAAATAAAAGTAAGACTTATAAAGGTTTAGAGAAAAATATCTTGCTTAAAAAAGTATTAAGGGGCCTGTAGCTTTCTTGCAGTTTAATTTGTTTAAGTGCGAGGCTGAAAGCCTGGTTGGAGCATCCGACTGATAATCGGAAGGTCAAGGGTTCAAATCCCTTCAGGCCCACTTTTAATTTAAATCTAAAAACAATCGCTGCTATCTATTCAAAGACTTGTTTTCACAATAATCTTATAATATTTTGTGCTGATAGAACGCTTAAATGTTGCAGTAAAAAGAGGAAAAAAGATTTTAATTTAATCGTTTCAAATCTTAATCAGCTCCGATCGTCTAGACCGGCCAAGGATATGGGCCTTTCAAGCCTAAGACTCGGGTTCAAATCCCGATCGGAGCACTAAACTACCCTAGCAAATTCTTAAACCGTTTGAAAAAACGTTTTATTGAAAGTTTTTTAAACCTTGGCGTCATCTTATTTAACCATGGACAATCATTTTATAATTCTAATAAGCATAATAACGTTCGGTTTTATAGTTCTGGTATTATTTTCTGTTAACAATTTTATAACAACAGCAAGCCAAAGCAGAGTGGTGGCGAACAATACCCCAAATACTATAAGCGTAAGCGCCACTGGAAGCGCTGAAGGCGCTCCAAACGAACTAACAATTGTCTTAAGCGTTAAATCAACCGATTCTTCTTCTCAGAAAGCGGTAAGCGAGCTTGCGGCTGAAGCCAGCAGTGTTATCAACACTTTAAAACAGTTCAGCACAGAAAGTGTTGAAACAAGCTCTTATAGTTTATATCAAAACACCTACTGTCCTCCCGAATGTCAGCCAACGCTTCAACCTCTGCAGGCTACTACTCAGCCAATTGCATCCAATGTTTCAAGCAATTACATTCTTCCTATCTGCAAGCCTTGCATTTCAAACGGCACTTACGAAGCAAGCGAGGAGATAACTATTAAAACGCTTAATCTTTCAAGCGGGGGAAGCATAATAGACGCGGCTGTAAACGCCGGAGCGGACAGCGTTCAAAGCGTTAGTTTCGATTTTTCAAGCCAGGAAAGCAACTTGCTTTCTCTTCAGGCTCTTAATGATTCAATAACAAAAGCAATGCAGAAGGCTCAAACAATCGCTTCGGATTTAAACTTGAAAATAACCGGAGTTCAAAGCGTTAATCTAAACAACTACTATTACCCCCAGCCGTTTGTGCTGTCTGCGGAAATGACTGCTGCAAGCAACAGTCCTTCAACCCAGATACTTCCTGAAAACCAGACTGTAACGGCAAACGTTGACGTGGTTTTCACAACCAATTGAATTTAAAAGGTAAAATTAACATGC
>JAKAOM010000025.1 GCA_021812145.1 Microcaldota archaeon | reverse complement strand
TCAATCCTCTTCTCCACTCCATCAATAATCTTAACCATCTCCACCCAAACCTGAGCAGAATAAGTCAAATCCCTCAACCGCGCATCCATAGGATACAAAGGACTCTTCGAATTATCAGCCTCCACCACATAAGGCTTCTCAATCCAAATCTTACCCAACTTAACAGTCAAACCCTCCACTTCAGGCTGAATAGCAACCTGCTCGTCAATAATCCTCTGAAGCTCCACATCAACAAACTTATTATAAGAATCAATAAACTGCTTCGAAAGAGAATTCTCATTCAAAAACGCTTCAACCGCTTCAATCATTCCACAATCAACCTGAAAAACACTTCCTCCCCACCAGTGATTTTACTCTGACGAAAAAACTTAACAACCTGACCAACAGAAAAAGAAAGACCCTTCAAACCCGCATCCCCCTTCCTAACCAACGGAAGCTTGCTCTTAGTAATACCCCTCTCAGAAAGCGCGCTCAAATCCTCCTCAGACGCAAGCTCAGCCCTCGGCACGAGATAATGAACAGTGGAATGTGGGTTACTCATTAGAAAAAATCACGACTAAACAAAGCAAAGCAAAACTAAAAGGATATTTAAACACAAAAAATTAAAAAACCTTTTCATTGATATTGCAAAAACAAACAAAACCCCTCCCCCTTAAAAAAAACAAAAACAAAGGGAGAAACCCACCTCAAAAAAAATTATAATTCAAAAATGATGAATCCACTCGACAATCCCCTCAACAAACTTGCCGACCGCTTCAACCAAACCCCCCCTCGAAACAGAAGAATTCGAAACCACGGAAGAATTCTGAACTCCAAACCCCGGACTAATGGAAGAGTTAACCGAAACGTTAACAACAGGCGCAGAAGGAGAAACATTAACCAGCAGAGGAGCGGAAGAATTAATTACAGGCAAACCAGGAGAAACATTAAGACTTAAACCACCAGAATAATTTATACCCCCAGCTATAGCATTAACAGCGCTTAAAAGTTCTTTTGAAAAATCAGGCGTCGCCACCCCGGTTATGAATATTTGATTGCTTGAACTCGTATTTTCAAACGCTTCCACCAAAGTCAAAGAATGATAAGGCCATACAATATAAGACGTGTTAGTGCTGACTAGCATTTCCCCATCAAAACCACCTATATTCAAACTTTGAAGAGACGTTGTAGCCGGATATTCATTGGCATTTAACTGAAAAATACCAGACATATTCTCCAAACTCGACGGTTGAGACACGCATACTGAAATAATCGCGCCGTCAGCAGAAGGATCGTTGGAACTATCAATATCGCCAGCTATAGCATTCGTCGCAATGTTCACCGTAGCGGTCGGATACAAATCCCCGCTGAAAAACGCGCAGAGTATTTTCGTAGGAATTTGATAGGTAACCTGCTGCCAATCCTGCGGTATTAAAATCGAAATAGGGCCAGTCGTCGTACTAACCGGAAAGGAAGGAGTCACGTTAACAGGAAATGAAGGGGAAACGTTAAGACTATTATTAACAGAAAAGTGAGGGGAAACGTTAACAGGAGAAGACTGAGAAGATGAAGAAACCGAAAAACCCAACACCACCCACTTCTGCCCGAGAAAATCAATAACAGTCCTCGAATCGTTAATCAAATTTAAACCACCGCTCGCATCACAACCAGCAACATTAAAAGCAGTGTTGGCGCACAAAGGCAGGCCGGGGGCAAAACTAGCCACATAGTACGCGCCCATACCATTAGAATTCAAAGAATTCGTCGAAGTAGAAAACGAGTTATCCGCTCCAGCGTAAACATGCTCACTCTCAGACAAGGTATTACCACCAACAGAAATCACATCAGACTGAGCAAGAAAAGGAACTGAAATAGAAGTAGAAGAAGGAATTCTAGCGTTAACACTGTCAAAACCACTGGAAAGCATAGAGTTCAAACCAGAAACAAAAGAACCAGAACTTCTACTAGCAGGAGTCAAAGCAGCAGTCGCATAATCAGAACCCAAATAACTGTCAATCAAACCCTCTAACTGATAACCAACTCCATTAGTGGACAAACTATAAACCAAACCCTGCAAAACATTGGAATAGTTTATTGCAACAGAATCAACAGAAACACTAGAAATCAAACTGCCTCTATTAGTGACAAAACCCTGACCTACACGAGTGGTTGAATAAACAGTCGGACCGCCACTAGGGTCAGTGTAAAAAACACCTGTTAAAAAGTTCTGAGAAACGTTAACACCAACCTGAATCTCAGCGTTGAAATCCGTTTCAGGGCTTTCAGTGCTCTCGTTTATTCCAAGCATATTGTTTTGATAAGAGAAAGTAGGGTACGCCGTAACATTAGGCTGAAAATCATACCTCAACTGAACATTAGAAGCGTTATCGCCATAATAAAACATGCTACCGCCAGGCTGGTAGTAAACATCACCTACCGTAGCGTTGGAAATACTGCATGAAGCGTTATCAGAAATAGCGCCAATATCAGAATATGCTAAATAGCCTGTACTGAAAGTTGTTGAAGTGCCAGGCAAGCCAGATGGGGAAGAGTCGAAAAGAATCGGAGCTGGATAACCATTAAAAACATGTGGAGAAGTAGCAATCTGAACCGCATTAAAAGACAACGTTCCAGTACACCCATTCTGACTAACCCTAACCGCAAAATCAGGAACTATCGCAAAAACAATAGGAGAGTAAGAAACACCACCATTAGGACCCATAAGATTTCCTTCGGCAAAATTGAAAACAGGGTCGCCTGTAATCAAAGAATAACCAGACGGCGCAGAGTTAGGCTGAACGCCATTAATCAAATCCTGACTATAAACAACAATCTTGGAAACAGCTTCACTATTCCCATTCATAGAAGTCTTAAACACCGACTGCCAATCACCGTAATTCTCACTGCCGATAATCGTACCACCATTAGCGCTCAAAACCATTTGCTTTGTTATCAATGAAACTTCAGCGTACTGAACACCCGAAGTCAAGCCAGGATATACCTTACCAACATGAATCATAATCCCATCCACACTATAATAAGAGTTCTGGCCGATCACAACAACCTGCCCCATTCCAACAGCACTTTTTACGTTGAACGAAGCAGAAGAACCTGAAACAGAATTCAAAGCAACAACCACTCCATTACTTGCAGTCATACTCTGACCAACATACATCTGAGGATTGTAGTTAGACTCCCTGCCAAGCGTCAAACTCGTTATCGTAGAGTTAACCTGAGAAGAATTTGTTGCCTGAGAGAAGTTAGACTGAGAAGAATTCGAAGAAGAGTTAGACTGAGAAACACCAGCCGAAAGCGTAACCACTGCGTACTGCGCACCCAACACCGGGTTAGTAACAATCTGACCCACATTAATGGTAACACCATAAATGCTTGCTGAAGAATTCCCGTAAACAGTAACCACCCTAACAGAACCATCCGTGTTAGTAGCATAAAAAACAGCGTAAACCCCATTGGCGGTGCTGATATAATCAAGATGAACCAACACACCATTGCTGGCTGTTAAACCCTGACCCACATACAAAGCATTAGCAGGAATAGAAGAGGAAGAAACATTACCAACCAACACCGAGCCGGCAGCGGAAAAATTAAGCTCAGCATCACCGCTCGCGTTAGTATAACCAACATCCAAAACCCCGACGCTGACCGAAACCCCGTCGATCACGCTGGAAGAATTCTCAGTAATCAAAAAATCACTGCCATTAACCGAAATAATAGCATACTTCACAAAAGGAGGAACGTTGCCATAAAACCTAGCCCCCAAAAACTCGAAAACACTGCCGTTAAAACTCCAAGTCTGCCCAGCAGAATACTCGGAAAAAGAAACACCCGGCAACACGCCCGAACTAACATTCAAATCAGCGCCACTATAATTAACAACACCAACACTGAAAACCAAGCCATCAAACTGCATAACCGAATTACTTGAAACAAAAACCTCCTTCCAAACACCAGAAGGGTTAGTAACCACCAAACCAGCATAAGTCAAACCCATATCTGAAGTAGCCCCCTGCAACTGAACCGACAAACCCCCAACACCAGCAATCTGACCGACACCCCAAAAAGAAGCACTAGAAAAACCAGCAAACAACAACACAAAAACAAAAAAAGCTAAAACATAAGCAAAAGATTTCAAATCAGATCACCAAGAAATAAAAGAAACACGGAAGTATTTAAAGATTTGTAATCTAAGCCTAACTCTATTTAAAAAAAATAATCTTAATCACTGGAAAATAGAGCCGAAACCCTCTATAGCCTGATTCTCCTGCTCGTTTATTTTTTTGATTATCCTTTCCTTCTCCTCCCCCTTCACTTCAACGCCCTGAACGTCAATAAGCTTTTTGCTCAAAACGTTTCCTATACTCTCTTCTGTCTTAAAATAAACAAAAAAACCATCCTTTTCTTCCAAAGACTTCCCGTCCTTCTGCACGAAACCAACACGCGCAAAAGAATTCTGAGCAAAACTGTCAGCACTCAAAACATTGTTCAAATCCTTGACTTTATTTTTCTCGAAAAAAAACAAAAAATCCATAATTCAAATACCTCTATACATTTTCTCATAACCCTTAGCAGTATTATCCCAGTTAAAAACTTTTTCCGCCCTACCCCTCCCGTAAAAACCCATTGATTTCCTTTTCTTTTCATCGCTTAAAAGCGTTTCCATCTCTTCTGTTAACTGATCAACATTCTTAGGCTCGAAAAGCAAACCAGTCTTATTGTTAATAATTTCAGGAATCCCTCCGGCAGTGCTGCCAATAACCGGCTTGCCACTAGCCATTGCTTCAACCACCACCATGCCGAAAGGCTCATAAAGCGAAGGAAGAACAAAAACGTCGCTCATAGCATAAAGCTCGTTCATCCTTTTCTCAATCCCAGCACTCCAAATCACCCTAGCCTTTTTCTGCAAACCTTTCTTCTGAATAAGCTTATTCAACGCCTCCTCCTCAGGACCATGGCCGAAAATCACCAAATTATAATCATCATCCATCCTC
>JAKAOM010000003.1 GCA_021812145.1 Microcaldota archaeon | reverse complement strand
TTTCATTTCTGCGCTGAAATGGTCATAAGGAATGACATAACGCTTTGGAAAAACTTGTTTGCTCTCCATGGTATTACTTTGTGAGTTGAAACATTTTAAAAAGTTTGTATTAAACAAGCCATCACGATTGGTTCATACTCGTAAGAAATTATTTTAAGCACTTAAACAACAGTTCTTATTAGTATGAACTGACTTCATCTGTCTTTGATTGCCATTAAGTTTTTGACCATTTTTTTGCTTGCTGTGGTAAACCAGGGGTGTATTACATGCTCCCATTCATAAAGGTGTGATGATTTTTCTTGGCTGGTTATTATTTTTTGTTTTACCCCGCGTTCAAGCAGGTTGGTTAAATCCTTTTCTCGCTGACTTGCTTCCAGTCCTTGTTCTACCGTCTCTTTTTTTAGTCTATTGAGTATTTTAAGAAAGCCTGGTCTGACATGGTTTGGTTTGAACAAGCCGTCCTCTACTGTTTTTATTGAGATGTCAGCTGCCGAAACAAGGTTATTCTTCTTTCTTTTAATAACATGATTTAGGTATTCTCTGGTAAGTTTCGCTTGCTTAGCTTCTAGCATAAAACAATCACCTTTAAGTTAGTCTAGAAGCTTGCTTGCTTTTTAATTTTTCTGTTCTTTCAAAAAACGAGTGTTTCTTAGTATGAACTAGTTTTTGGCGTGCCTTTGTGAGATTCTGTTTAGTTCTTTTATGAGAGGTTTTCTCCAGTCGTACTCCAGCTGGCTTTTTATTAATTTTATTAAATGTTTTTCTTGTTTGTTCAGTTTTTCCTTTTCTAGTTCCTTTATCTTCTTCAATATGGTATAATCCTTTTCTGTTGACAGAACATACTTTTTTATTTCAGATTTTGTTGGTGTTGCCTTTTTCCTTACTTTTTGTTTTCTTTCTCTAAGCAGTTTTGTATAATCCTTGTCTCTAAGCAAAACCGCCCGCAGGCCAGCCCCGCTATAACCTTTGCTTGAATAAAAATCCTCGATTTGCTGCATTGATTTTCCCATATTTTATCAAATAAGCGGTTATTCTTTATTAAATTTACTAGTATGAATTGTTTTTGTTATTTTTTTATTAGTTTTTTCCATTTTCGTGTTATAGGGTCTATCGTCTCTCCTTCTTTTATTAGTCTTTTCTTGCCTGAATAGCTTGAGGCTGCTCTTGCTATTTTTACCGCTGTTTTATTTTGCTCTTTTTTAAGAATAGAGCTAATGCCTTTCTGCCACCCTTCCCAATAGAAGTAGGGTTGTAGTGCTATGTGCCATTCACGAATGTGTAATGATTTTTCCCTATTTTTTATTATTTTTTGTTTTACTCCTTGTTCTAGCATGTTAGTTAGAGCCTTTTTTTGACTATTTATTTGCTTTTCTGTTATCTTTTCTTTTTTAAGCTGATCAACTATTTTAAGAAAGTGCGGCCTGACTTCTTCGGGTTTAAAAACTTTAGATTTAACCCCTTCTGTTAAAAAATTAGCTGCTTTGACTGGATTTTTGTGTGTTTTAAAAATATTATCCAAGAACTTTTGGTTGATCTCTCTGGTTTCTCTTATACTTGCCATAAAAAATCATCTATTACCCGCTTCCCCATCCGCCTGTAATGTGAATCGCCTTTTACTTTCAGACTTTAAATTTATTTAAAGCTCTTATACTCTACCTTTCATCAAAATCTACCTTTCATAAAAACATCGCCTTTGCTTTAAACTTGAAACCTGCTTGGTTTTAAATTTTTCTGTTTTTTTCGGCTTTGTGCATAAAGTAAAAACCTGTGCATAAACCCTGAAAACTGTGCATAAAGTCAAAAGCTTGTTTTACCTTATTTTTCTGCTAATAATCCACCAATCTCTGCTCATAAACTCGGTTTTTATATTGCTTCCTCCACGCTCTTTACATAACCACAAATCAAATGAGCTTTAATCAATTTTCCCTTTTTTAAACACTCAATACTTAAAGTGCGCGGGTTTAACTCAACAATCTTTCCTTTATAACGCTTGTTTCCAAAATAAGCCAATTCTACCTGACCCTTATTCTCATAAGCTCTTTTCAAAGCCTCATACAATTCAAGATCCACACAATAGTCTATCTAGGGAAAATTAATAAATTTATCTTAATTCATAAAAATTCAAGAAAAAACCATTCATTTTATTACAAATTCTCATAAATTCTTAAAACATCTTAAAAAAAAGTAGAAAGTGCAAAAAAAAGTATAAAATTCTAAAATCCTAAACAACACTAAAACTCTAAATAAATAACTAAGGAGTAGTAGTACACTCCTCCTACTGTCCTTAGTATAATATATATTATATATGGCGACACAAAAATGTCCAACGAACGCCCTTTTTCCTAGAGGTAAAAAACACTCAATGTCCAACGTGTCTAACGTCAAAAACCAAAATGTCCAACGTTATGTCTAACGTTCTAAAAGCCCTTTAAAACCTATTTTTTCAGCACAAAAACAACACTCCTACCCTCCTGCTTCTTAACAATCAAACCCTTGCTCAACAAATCCTCCAAATAACGGTCTACAGTCCTCCTATCAACGCCAATCAAAACAGCATAAGAACTAGCAGAAACGCTGCCATGCACCCTCAAATGCTCCAAAACCTTCCTCTCCTTATCATTCAAGCCCTTTTCCACCTCCTTCTTCAACAAATCCTCTGTCTTAACCTCAGGAGGCTTAATCAACTCATTTTCCTCTGTCAGGGTTTTCTGAAGCCCTTTCTTTTTCACAGGAGGCTCAAACTTCTGAACAACTGTTTTATCACTTTCTTTGAACAAGTCGGTTTTAACCACGACAGGGTCTCTGTAAACCCCGCTAGTCATAATCACGCATTCGCCTTTGCCTAAATTGTTGAGCATCTCTTGAACAACGCTTAACTTCCACTCATCACTTGAATTCCCACACAAAAGCTTCGCCACATACTTAGCGTCAATTGGCTCTTGAACATAAAAAGCAACGAACAAACCCGCGTTCTGAACCAAACCCTTGCTTAAAGCAGTGCACCTCTGAGTGCCTAGAATTAAGCCTATCTTGAACTTTCTTGCTTCAGCGCTCAACCTGTCAGCGTAACTCTCATAACCTTTGGTAGGGTAAGCTTCAGGGTTGATTATAAGCCCTTCAGCCTCATCAATAATCACAGTCAAATGCTTTTCCCTTGGCGTTGAAACCGCGGTGTGGTAAAGCTTTCTCATGTAAATCTCTGTAAAAAGCTTCTTCTGGCCTGGTGTTGGAATGCCTTTGGCGTCAAAACAAACCTTCATTTTCATCAAATCTCCAATGTCAAAAGAATCCTCGCTAGGGAACAGGTGACTCCACATCAAACCCTCCAACCTTCTGCACAATGTTTTAACGCTTGAACTTTCCCTTTCAAGCTTCCTAGCTTCTGCCAAAACCTCATCAAAACCAGGAGGGTCTAAATCCTCAGCTTCATTCAATTCAAGATCGAAACCCTTTCTCTTAAAAGCGTTCCTAGCTGCTATAGTCAAAAAATAGGTTTGCTGAGCTCCTAAGTCTAAAACGTCAGCCAAAACTTCAACATTCTCATGAATCCTATAACCAGCACTCTTACCATCCAAACTCCAAGGATTCAAACCCTGCTCTCCAAGCTTCAAAACCAAACCCTTGAAACTCTTAGCATACTCGCCATGAGAATCAAAAACATGAACACACTCATGCTCGCAAAGCTCTTCGGTCAAGGTTTTAAGAAAATTACTCTTACCCGTACCTGAAGAACCAACAATCAAACCATGACGATTCAACTCTCTCTTAGGATCTAAAACAAAAACACCTGCCTCATCCTTCCAGAACCACTCCTTAATGCTCCTTAATCTTCCTTGAGTAACCCTACTCTTCAAAACCTTGCTGACCCTACCTAAATACAACTTATTAGCATCGGATTTAAAGTTTAAAAACCTTGCAAAATCAAAACCCCTATTACTGAAAAAGCTGAAAAAACCAACCTCAAAATCATTAAACGCCTGTTTAACACCTACCTTTCCTAAAAAAAATCTAACGAAAAGATAAAGAATAGTCAAACCAACTACAGCGTAGATTATTCCAGAAAACCAATAAACAAAAGAATCCCAATAAAAAAGCAAAACAACCCAAACCAACGGAAGAACTGAAATGACTAAAACAAGCTTTTCATGACCGCCTAAAAAAGAATTATCAAGCCAAACGCCAGCCCTTCTAAGAAAAGGCTTAACCCTGGAATTCAAAAACAAAAACCACGCCAAGCCTAAAACAACTAAAACCACTACGGCTATCCCTAATTCAACCCAACCATAATTAGAAAGTACTGCGTAAAGATAAGCCAAAACAGAAAGAAAAACGTAAACCTTCAAAACCCTCCACAAATTCCTGGAAAGCATGAATAAAAGGAATGCAGGAAAAGTTAAAAAATCATTCTAAATAATTCAACCAGCTTAGAAAGCCTTTTAAATTAATATTTTAATAATATTAAATAGGTGTTATATAAACCGTCTGTGTACAAACCAAATGAGTTGGTCACACAGACGGTTTTTTTCTGATTTGTTATATGAAAAACGAAACGCTAGTTTTTATTGATAATAGCTACTTAGATAAAATCTCAATGGAGTTAGGAGGAGGTAAAAGATTAAATTTTGACATAAATCAGTTTGCACACACGATTTCACATTTCCAAAAATTATGGTGCATAAAAACATATTTGTATACCGCCCCGCCATATAGAGATGATAAAAATCCTACAGAAGATCAAAAAAGGCGTGAAGAGAGGTATAATAAATTCAAAATCTACTGTCAACGTATTAAAAATTTTATAATCAAAGAAGGAGATATCAAGAAAGCTAAAGCTTATAAGCAAAAGGGAGTTTATGCTAAACTTAAAGAAGATCTTCATAATCTTTCTTCATCGAAAGAAGTAAATGAAATAATTTTGGTTTCAGCAAATGATCATTTAGTACAAGTTATAAGCGAACTAAAAGATAATGGAATATCTACTATTTTGTTCTATTATAATAGTAAAAATTCTAAATTTTACAAGCCAAACCCCCTTATAAAAACGTGTAGCAAATCTATTTGTATTGAAAAAAAATATTTTGATAAAAGTAAGCTTGGAGGAGTAAATATCGAGAATATTTTACAGTGGTTAAGTCATCAATCTCTATATATAAGTATACAAGATATAGCGCGAGAATTTAATATAGAAAAGGATACAAACAATAAAAATGTTCAAAAGTTTTATAATTTAATAAGAATAATTATTGATTCTAAATTAATTTACATACATAAAAGCTCAGAATATCTGTTTAAAGATTTGGAAAATAAAGATAATGATTATTTTTGCACTAATGTTGGAAATATTATGTGCACTTTGAGTGGAAATGGAATAGAATTCTTAAATCAAATAAAAATTAAAAAGGAATTGAAATTACTAAATGACTTGATAAAAGAATTTGATAAAAAAAGCCAAGAATCCTCAAAGATATTAAATGATTCATTAATGAATTTGGATAATTCAATAAAAACATTTGATAATGAAAGTCGTAAACATTCAAAACTTTTAGAATGGCTTACTATTACCTTAGCAATTATCGCAGCAATAAGCGCTATACTCACATTGATACAATTGAAGGTAATCTAATACAAACTTTTTTATTACTTTTTGTAAGTTAAGAAATTCTAATGATTTTGACTTGTTAAATCTGATAATACAATTAGATCTTCAACCTTAATTTTTATTCCTTTTTTCCATAAATCCTTCCTCATAGCAAGCGCGGTTTCAATTAAAGAATGATAAAGAGGCTTTAGTTTTTTTTGTTTTTCTATAAGGTCTATAAATTTTTTCATCTCTTTTAAAACACTATCATTTGCATAAAGCATTGCAATATAATAATATGATATAACTTTCTTTATGAAATAGTTTTGAAGTTTATTTCTATTAGTAAATGTTTTAATATTTGGATCATCCATGCTAAAGTAAGATGCTGCCATTGGTTCTACTGCACATAGCATGTGTACAAGTATAATTCTATACTTATCTTCAGTGATACGTCGATTTAATAATTTGGTTTCATTTTGTTGATCTAAAAGGTATTTTATATAAAATCCAACAAATCCAGAAAATACTGATATTAATGATATTAATGCTAAAATTATTGTGTCAATACAACTCACTTAATATTAAATCAATACAAAACTTTTTATTTATTTCCCCTGCTAAGGTCTAACTAATGAGTGAGTTAGTATGTCAAAACTGTGGTAAAGAGAACAGTTCTGATTCTAAATTTTGCACACGTTGTGGAGCTAAGCTAACTCACGAAATAAAAAAAAGAGAATCTTATACTGAAAGTGAAGGAATACTTAGTAATAAAAAATCAATTATCGTAGGGGTTGTTGCAGGCATAATAATAGCGGTTGTAGTAATATCTATCATGAAAAGCAGTACAGGAACTGCTACTTTTTATCCCTCAAGTGGGGATATTGTTATTGGTGGAAGTAATCAAACTCAAAGTTTTACACTATCAAATTCAAACTTTACTAATCCTAACATGGATGGAATTGTTTGGATTAATGGTAGTTACAACAATTTTACTTTCTATTTAAATTCATCACCATTCCCTCCAAACTGGGGGCCACTACATTTTCAGTTTGATGTTGAAGGAAATAATAATCATATTTATGTTGTAAATGGATCTAATGATACTACGTTTGTTGGTTTTGATTTTGGTGGCGTAAATAATGAAATAGTTACGGGAAATAATGTTTTTATTGATAGAGTTGTTGACGTACAACAAAATGAACTTCAAACTTCATGTTCTTATAGTTTATGTTAAATATTTGGTGAACTAAAATGTTTTGTCCGAATTGTGGAAAAAATAATGATTCAAATTCAAAGTTCTGCGTGCATTGCGGTGCTAAACTAAAAGGTGAAAAATATAACAGTAAGCTTATTGGATTACCAATTATACTCGGCGGGTTTGTGATTCTCTTTTTAGCATTATATCTTTTTGTGCTTATTTTTATTCCTCATATAAATGGTTATAGTTTAGGTATTAACTTAGCTAATATTATATTTTTTCTAGGTTTATTTTTTGGAGTAATAAGCCTATTTTCATTTAGTTTATTTGTAATTTTAGGGGGATTAAATATACACAATGAAGATAAGTTTATGCAAACAAATACGAGATATTTGATAAGTTTTTGTATTATAATGCTTGGGTTGTTCTTTTTGCCAATATTTTTTATACTTATTTTATTTCCAAATTTTTACTCTTATCTAGTTGGTATTATATTTTTAATTCTAGCATTAATAAGTTTCTATGGTTTCAAGATTCTTATTGATAAATATAAACTCAATATGGAAAGAATTTTAATTGCTTTACTAATAAGCGTAATCATATCACTTGTCTTTACTTTGATTTGATAGCATGTGATATTTAAATGACTGATTTGTTTTGTCGTGGGTGTGGTGCTAAGAATAAAGCAGGCATTCAATTCTGTCGCAATTGCGGTGCTAAACTAATAAGTAAAGTTCATGAAAAAGAGCAGGTTTCTTATAAGCTTAAACATAAGCATATTGTGGACAAAAATAAACTGTTAACTTTTTTGAAATCAAAGCCAGCCATTATTTTGATCATTGTTTTTGGTGCTGTTATTATTTTTGCTGTTTATGCTAATTCCACTCCAAACACCGTTTACTCTTCTTCTCTGAGTTCTGTTCCAAACATTATGGGAAACGGTCAGAGCAGTTTAAATATTCCTGTAACAGTTTCCAGCAAGCTTAATACTCAAATGGGGGGAGTTTCTGTTCAAGCTTCGACTAATATTGGTTCTGTTACTGGTTGTACTACTGCAGGTAATGGTAAGTGTAATATTGTTTTTACTCCTCCAAAACAATCAACATCTTCCTATGCTGATATTGAAATTTCAGTTGGTAGCATAACACAAAAAGTATCGGTTGAAATAATTCCTGACTCTACCTCAACGTTGTCTTTAACTTTTGATAACAATCAATTGTTGGCTGATGGTAGTTCTGCAACTCAAGTTGATGCTAAAGCTTATGATAATGAAGGTAACGCTGTTCCTGATGGCACTCAAATCTCTTTTAGTCTGAACCCTGGTGGCGACGGTTCTTTGTCTCAAACAAATTGCAATTCGATTGATGGTGAATGCAAGGTTACTTATACTTCTTCCATAAATCCTGGAACGGTTTCAGTTAAAGCCACTTCTTACAGCGCTTCAACCTCTCAGAGTATAACCCTGCAAGAATTACCTCCTTCTTCAATTTCATTGACAAGTTCAGCGAACTCTATAAATGCGGATGGTCAGAGCACCGCTACTATAACTGTGAATGTTGTCAACAAGCTTAAGGCCCCTGTTGAAAATTCAGTTGTACAATTTTCAACCTTTCTTGGTTCTGTACAATCACAATGCACTACAAGTAGTTCTGGCACTTGCACTGTAACATTCACAGCTCCAAACCAGGCGGGAACAACACAAATAACAGGAAGTGTTGGAGGCTTGAGTGGTTCTGTTTCTATTATCTTGAATCCTGTGTCAGATGTTAATGTTGTTCAATTTTCTATGACTCCAGATGTTGGAAATCCTATAGTTCCTGCTTTTGCATTGAATCATAATTATTTAAACGAAAATATGGTTAGTGTTACTTTGTCAAATACTGGCTCTGGAAGCTTTACAGGCACAGCGCAATTGGAAATTACTGGCTGGTCATCAACAGACACTCAGGACATTACAATTCCCTCTCAAGGTTCAACTATAGTTAACTTTAATCCGACTTTAAGCAGCAATGCTTTTTCCAATCTTCAGGAGCAATCGGTAAGCTATCAACTAACAATAACAAGCTCTAATGGAAATGTGGTTTATCAAAACACTTACCCTGCAAGCATAACTAGTTTTAACACAATGGACTGGGCAACTCCAATGTATGGTTCCACATTTAACATTCAAAATAATCTTATAGCAGCGTGGGTTACTCCGGATGCCACCAGCATTCATCAATTGTTGTCACAAGCTGCACAATACACATCAACAAATAGCATACAAGGATACATATTATATTCTAGTGGTTGTGGGCTTTTAGGGCTTTCTTCATGTGATGAATTTAACACAGTTTATTTGCAATTACAGGCGATCTACAACCAATTACGGGCGGATGGCATGCATTATGTTAACGCGCTTCAGGATTTTGCTGGAGTTCAAACTGTTTACACTCCAACACAAAGCATTGCAGTAAATGGAGCTAATTGCATTGACGGAACTTTGGTTTTTGCCAGTGCAGTGTCAGCAACAGGAATGGATCCGATTATTGAATTGGTTCCAAGCCACGCTTTTGTTTGCGTTCGTGAATGGGGTAGTGGGCAAGATTATAATACTGTTTTGTGTGTTGAAACCACTTTGATGGGTAGTGGTTCTAGCTTTTCAGATGCTTACAATGAAGGTAATTCTGAATTCACTAACTATAAAAATTCAAACCAGCTTGGAGGTGTTGATGTAAATCAAGTATTGTCATCAGGGGTTAAATCGCTGCCGAGTTGAAATTCCAATTCAAAAGTTAGTTTTTTAAATGTTTAAGTAAAAAAATTTAGTTGATAAGAAATGAACGAGGATGAAGCGCTTAAAAACTTGAAGCTAAGGTATTCAAATGGAGAGATAACAAGGAAGGAATATCTTCAGATGAAGAAGGATTTAAGCGAAGAATATGAGGGCGAGGAGGAAGACGATTATGAGGAGGAAGAGCCAAGACGTAGGGTTAAGAGGAAGAGTGGTTCGGGCGGTAAGGTTGTTGCGATAATCATCATTCTTGTTATTATCATCGGAGTTTTCTGGTTTTTAAATAATTATAGGTCATTAAGTCAACCTTCTGGTTCTTCAGCGCCAGCAGCGGTGGCGGATGTTGTGGTCGTTAATTGCGTTGGAAGCGCTCAAGTAAACGGCCTGTCTTACGACATGGTTGGGGATGTTCAGTTCATAAATAATGGCGGGGCTGCAGGTTCAGCTTGCACCAACGTGCAGGTTTTAAACCAAGGGTCGGTTATAACCTCACAAACAGTATGCAGCGACACTATAGCGCCAGGACAGGCACAGCAAAAGCCTTTCAGCATTGGAGTTGCGATGGCAGGCCAAAACAGCTACAGCGTTCAATGCACATAATTTAATTGACATTAATTTACTCAAAAAAATAAACTGTCAAGTAAAAAGGTATAAGGAGATTTAGATTTTGAATAATAATACTAAAAATTCAACAGAGATAATCCTTTCTGTATATATAATTTGTTTAATCACGTTTTCCATAATATCTATTTCAGCTTTTTTATACGACAATCCAATGATTCCAAATATAAGGGTTTTATTTTTATTTGAATTTATTCTGGCTATTGGAGTTGCACTCATTCCATATCGACGTTACTCAAATTCATATTTTAAATATATTGGAATAGCAATGATTCTTGCTTTATCTGTTATAACAATGCCTTTGATTTTTATTCCAAATGGTATAAAAATAATTGCAAATGCAAATATTTTAGCACAGATAGATTCTGCTTTGATTGTTGCAGCAACTATAATATTTTTGGCGGGTCAAAATTTTCTTGATAAGAGAAGATCAGTTAATTATGTTTTCACTATTCTTACTTTTATCACTATTTTAAGTTCTTTATTTAGTCTATATAGCCTAAGTTATTCTATTTTTAATATTGCAATGATAAGTGCAGATCTTGCAGTTTTTATAGTCTGTATTACTTTTTCTTTTATTTTAGTATTTTATGAAGATATTAAAAAAGAATCATTAGATTCTTTAAAATTAGAAATAGTTAGTTCTTTAAAATCAAACCGTTTAGCTTTCACACTTGTAACTGTTCTTTGTGTAGTTTCAGTAGTTTTAGGAGTAAATTTAGGAAATTATGCGCCAAGTAATATTAATGTTCTAAATCCAAATCAAAATATTATTAATAATCAAAGCAATTTAACTATAGTTGCGGATATTTCCGATGAATTTGGGCGTATAATATATAATGCTACTATTCAAGCATCAACAGATATAGGATATGTAAGCGGTTGTACCACTACTTATGGTTTATGCGACATTATTTTTATTCCGCCCAACGTATCAACGATTTCATATGCAAATATACAACTTTCAATTGGAAATGTTACAAAGAATGTATCTGTAAAGATATATCCAACTAATAACACTCACTGAAAATCTCTATTTTTTATATTCAAACCTTAGCACCCCCCCACTGCCGGCGTCTACAGCATAAATTCGAGCAGGTATATTCTACGCCCATTTTCTACTGAAAGATCGTGCGGTCATCTTTATTTCTTTTATTTCTTCTTTTGGAGTTTGGAATTTTACTCTAACTTTATAATGAGCTTTGATTTCATTTTTTATGTCCGTTTTAAGCTTTTTTATTCTAGCGCTTTTGCCAGGTACATCATCATAATAACCGAAGCACACGCCACGAGTTTGCCTATTAACAAGATTCAGGAAATGAAGATTCATTAGCATGAGAGTAAAAAGAAGGTCAGTAGTATAACTAATAAGATCAATAAAATATCTTTTTTCTTCAACACTTTCTAAGCTGAGTGGTAGTTGTTGAGAATATATTGTTGGGTGGTCGAAATCACATAATTTAGAGTACTTTGTTTGTAAACTACCTTTCTTTTGCCCCAGACTCTTAAAAACATAGTTTATAGTGAGATTGTTTGATTGATCGTAACCAACTTTTTTGTTAGAATATTTAGTAGCCATACTTTTATCTAACCAGGAGTATTTTGCATAAATTAATGTTTCAAAACACTGACGTGCCAAAACCCTGGCAGAACCAAAATAACCATTTTTGATAAGAAAAAGCATTCCATGTAGTATTACTGGTGTCTTCCATAAATTTGCTTCAACTAAAATATTAGAATCATGAGTTAAACCACGAAATTCTTTAAGAGAAAGTTGCTTTGTGAAAATTGCAGCTAGTTTCATTTGATTATCTAATATACGCTTCATTCTCTCTAAATCAATAACATAATCAAATTTCTTTATCAAAGAAAACGCCTTTGTATGCTCCTTTTCCAACTGATAAAAATTAAATTGCGACTCCGTCTTATCTGGAGATAAATTAGTTTCATTGAAATCTGAAACATATACTGTTCTTTGTTGTTTTGACATTGTTCTTCAATTTATTTGAACTTTATATTATTAATACTAAAGCCTCCATTTTTTAGTATCTTCATAATCACCCCAAACTTTAAGCTTTTCATTATACCATATAAAAATACTTTTTGGCTTGTTGTTTGACAAATAATCCAGAAGCTTCGATAAAGCATCATCAAGATCTTGTTTACTGACATAGCCTATATAAACAAGTATATAATCATTTTCACGTTCAATTTTAAACACAATCGAAGTTTTTATTTTTAGCTCTCTAATTCTATCTATACCCTTCTTTATTCTCGGCAAAAAATACGTTAATACGGGAATAGAAATGTTAATGATGGTTTCTACATCAGTTAAAGTCCATAATTTTTTAATAATGTATCCTTCTTCTTTAACGGCTAGGTTTTCTTCACTAAAACAAGATATTACTTCCCTCTTAAAATCAGGATTAGTGGGCTTTGGAAATGAAATTGTTATTGCTGGTTCTTTGACTTCTTTTTGTTTTCTAAATGTTTCCTTTTCAAATGGTTTAGAGCGTGGGAGAATAATCTTTCTTGAAATATCCAAATTACTTTCTGAAAAGTCGATATGTTTTATGCGTTTAGGTTGTTCCAACCTTGTCGTGGGAATCCTTTCTCTAGCTATCTCTTTATTTTCTAAAGCCCTACGCATATGAATAACTTCAATTTCATTATCCTTTATTGAAGTTAAAACGTTTTGATTTAGCTTCGAAAAATCTTCTTTTAACTTTATAGCTTTATCAATCTCGCTTATATCAAAAGAACAAGCTCTTACTGTATTTCCTTTTTTTTGAAATCTTCCCCCTCTGCGTTTGCATTCATCTTCAAAATCCATTTTTCAACCCTCTTTATTTTTAATATCATTACGCTAAACGAGTATAAAAAACCGTTAGAAGAATAGCGGAAGTCGGTGGTTAAAAATAGTTGTTAGTGGTTTTGACTGACTACCATTTGATTTCTACGTTTTTTCCTTTATCCAGAACACTGTTTAGTTCGTCAATGTCTTTTTCGAGTTTGGCTCTCATTTTAAAAATGTCTTCGATTATTTTAAGCGCGTAGCCTGCGAGCTTCATTTTTTCTATTTCTTCTAGGCCAGCCCATTTGTACTCGCAATCCTTTGAAGTTATGCTGTCAGTGAGTTTTGCCTGATAAATTATCATTAAAATGTGTATTAAAACGCCCTTGCGTTCAACCATTCCTGTTATAACGTCAAGAAGGTTTGACTTTGAAAATTCTGCGTTCAGCCTTTCCTTTAAAGTAAATTTAAGGCATTCTTCAGGGGTTTTTCCAAGAAATAATTCAGATTCAGGCAGCTGCCACACGTCGGGCCCGTAACGGTTCTTGCCTTCAGGAGTTTTGATAATCAAAACCCTGTCCCCGTCCATGAAAACAACGCTTGCAAGAGGAACAAAAACATAACCCTTGCCTTTTTCAAACATTCCCTTAATATCTCCAAAAACGCCCATTTTTCAACCCAAAGGATAATTGCTTTGAGTTGATTTATAACCCTATTCATTCAAGGTTAATAGAAATTAGTTGTATTCTTATGTTTGAACTAGAATGGTGTTGTCTATGATTAAAGTTGATTCAGTAGGGTTTGTGTTGTAAAAAACTATGTAGTAAACGCCAGGGTTTAGATTTGTATTTATAGATCCAGAAGGAACCTGTCCTGTGGTGTAAACGTACGAAAGTTGTGAAGTGGAATAATTGAAGGAATTAAACTGTGATGTAGTCATTATATACGCTGTTATGCCGTTGTTGGAAGTGAATGAACCAGAGATTGTGCTAGGATCGATAATGGAGAATGGCACGTAGTCATAATATCCTGAAGGTAGGGGGTCTGTAGTTCCCTGAAGCATCAAAGTGTTGTACTTGTTTTGATAACTCCTGTTTTGAAGGGCGTCAAACCAAAAAACATCATAATCCGCAAGCGAATTATAATAGCTTACATTAATTGATGAAGAGGAATCATTTGCAGGAATTTCAAATAAAAGTGTTCCTGTTAAAGTGCCATTGTCCAAAACATTTGTAGATTCTAAGTTACTAACCATATTGTTCAAAGCTTGATTGTAAGTAAATTGTTCAGAGTAATGCTGTACATTATTTGCAATAATACTAAAATATGACGAATCGGTACCAAATTGGTCATAACCGTTATTTTTAATTGTCATATTTACAACAACAAAAACTTTTCCAGGATCAGGGGTGACATAGTCAGCATAACCATTATTTGTATAATTTATGCGAGCATATGTTTCTAAACTATAAGCTATTGTTATGTTTGGCGCTTGAATTGAATTATTGATTTGAAGCGTTGAATTCTGGTTCAACTGTCGCGTATTTAAAGACGAATTTGTTGACGTTACAGAGTTAGAAGCGTTAGGTATGTTTGAAGAGTAAGTTGGAGCAGAACTAGATTGAGTTACAGAAGAGCTATTAGAAAGCGTTACTGGCATGTTATAAACGCTTCCAAAAGAAATAAAAGAAGCAAAAAACAAAATTATAATCAGAGCGATTCGTAAAGGCCTTGAAAGTTTTATATTGAAATATTTGGTTAATAACTTGTTAAAGTCAGGATATATTACTATGGCGATTAAAAGGAAGAAAAATGCTGATAAAACGGAAGTTGTTAGTAAACTAATAAAAATTAGAAGGGCAAGAATAGTTAATATCCATTGAATAATTTTAAGCGGGCCAATTTTTTTAGATTCAACCAGTTTATTATGATGTTCCTTTCTAGAGGATTCCATTGCTATTTATTGAAAGGTGATTAGTTATTAAGATTTTCTGTTTGTCTAATTTATTTTTATGTTTTTAGTACTTTTACCACTACTTCTTTTCCTATGTATTCTGTCAGTATAGGGTTTCTTAAGCTAACGCTGCCATACTCGTAGTTTTTGACGTTTCCATCGCTTAGCTTTTTCTTGTCTGTCGAGGGGTGAACTTTTACCTTGAAAACTCCTATTGTTTTCATAGCTTTAAATTCTAAGTAGAAAGATATTTAAATCTTCTCCTAATTTATTCTAAGTAGAAAGACTTATATATTTGACCTTCCTTATTCTAAGTAGAACACAAATGGGCTGAGGTGTTTAAGAAAAGATGATTTTTGGTGGATAGGAGAGAGGAAAGAGGAAGGTGGCTTGCAAGGCATGCTCACATACAGAGAAGGCATGATGGAGAGTGGAACGTTCCAAGCAAAAGCAATCCAGGCAGAAACTACATAGTAAGGCAGAAAGACGACAGGTTCACCTGCACGTGCCAGGACTTTGAAACAAACGGCAATATATGCAAGCACATTCACGCTGTTAGAACGATAATACTCAAAGCCTATGGGAAAAACGAAGTTTTTGAATTCAAAAGACCTACATACCCGCAAAACTGGAGCGCCTACAACCAAAGCCAAACGCAGGAAAAAGAGGTTTTCCTTAAACTGCTTTCAGACTTATGCAATAGTATAGAAGAGCCAGAGCAAGCATTAGGCAGGCCTAAAGTTTCAACAAGAGACGCGGTTTTCGCCTCAACACTCAAAGTGTACACAATGTTCTCGTTAAGAAGGTTCATGAGCGATCTAAGGGATGCAAAAGATAAGAATTACGTGAAAAAAGCATGGAGTTTCAGCGCCGTAAGCAAGTACATGAGAAAAGAAAGCCTAACCCCTGTAATACAACAGCTAATAACCCTTTCATCCCTGCCTTTAAAAAGCGTGGAAACCAGCTTCGCCATAGACTCAAGCGGTTTCAGAACAACCCGTTTTAGCGAGTACTGCAAGGAAAAGCATGAAACCGACCAAGAACATGAGTGGGTTAAAATGCATGTGTGCGTGGGAGTCAAAACCAACATAATAACCGCTGTGGACGTTGGAAGAGGAGCGAGCCCAGATAACCCTTATTTCATACCTTTAACACAAAAAACCCTGAACAACGGATTCAACATACAGGAAGTATCAGCAGACAAAGGCTACCACGCCTCAGACAATTACTCTTTCATTGATAGTATAGGAGGCACAGCATACATACCGTTCAAAACCAACGTGTCAATAAAAACTACTGGAAGAGGCTTCATATGGAGAAAAATGTTCAACTACTTCACTTTCAACAGAGAAGAATTCCTGAAACACTACCACTTAAGAAGCAATGTGGAAGCCACATTCAGCATGATCAAAAGCAAATTCACAGATCTAATAAGAAGCAAAGACGAAACCGCTCAAAAAAACGAAGCCCTACTAAAAGCCCTATGCCACAACATAGTAGTCCTAATCCACGAAATCAACGAGCTAGGAATACCCCTAAACCAATAAAAAAAATTCTTGTGTACAAAGTCTTAAAGTTGTGTACAAAGTTTTACTTTATGCACAAAGCCGTTTTTTTCTCAAAAGCTAGTTGTTTACTTGTATAAACTGTTTTAGGTTTTTAGCGTTTTTTGTATCCGAACATTTTGTCGTATGTTGGGTGATCGATTATGTATAATACGAAGCTTATTATTTCAACCTCGTTTGTTCTTATGGTGTAGAGCATCCTCCAGTAGTTGGTTAGCTCTAGTCTGAATAGGTTGTCGACGTCAAGCGTGTTTGGAATTAGCTTTTTAGGTATGTTTTTCCCGTACGCCGGGTTGTATTTTAGTATTTCCACTTTTTTGTCTATTGATTTCAGGAGCTGGATTTCTTCTGAGTTTGTTTTGCCTTCTTTTCTCTGCTCCTGCACAAGTTTGGATAGTGTTTCATATTCTTTCCTTGCCTGGCTTTTAAGAATGACCTTGATTGTTTTCAAAGTTCTAGCCCCCCTCTCTTTAGTTTTTCCATAACGTTTTGAGGGGTGTAGGTCCAGACAACCCCTTTGGTTGTTACGAGTATTTTTCCGCTTTCCTGAAGATAGTCTAGTATTTGAAGAAGGGTGTTGTGCATCACCTGTCTTGGAAGCCTTCTTTTCAGTTCTGACACTTTTATTACCTGTTTTGAGTCTTGAAGCGTTTTTTCAACCATCAAAACCGTGTTTAGAGTGGGCGAGTGCATTATTTGAATTTGCTGTTGTTTCATAGTTATACTTATATCATTAAAGTATATAAATATATCTTTTGAGGCTTGTTCAGTCACACTCATATCTTTTATCATCTGAATTTAGATATATTAAACAATATTTAAATCCTAGCACCCCACACTGCCGGCGTTAAAGCATTTTTTTTGTAATTATTTTTTTTTTAAAACTTAATTCATTCGTATGATTTTTTCTTGAAATTCCATATTTTTGGTGGTTTTTTATTGGAATTCGCTGCCTTTAGATAAAAATCATTCTTTGTGTTTCACTCTGCCTTTGAAGTAGTTTTTTAGGTTGTGTGGCGGGTAATTCTCTTTTTTCTCAAAAACGAGTGTTTTTTTAGTATGAACTAAAATCTTTTTTTTATGGTTGGTTTTGTCGTCCTAGTTTTCTTATTTCTTTGTCTATTTTTTCTAGTGGTAGGTACCAGTCGGTGCGTAGTTTGTGTAGGCTTCTCATTTTTTCTGTGTTGCTTAGCCCTAGTTTTCTTTGGTTTATTGCCGAGATGATTTTTCTTTCGCTGAAACCTGCTTTGTACAACGCCCAGGGAATGTACTCGTGGCCGTACTTCATGTTCAAAAAAGCGGCTATCATTTTGTGATTAGCTCCGACAGCTTTAAGATGGGACGCGTCTAGTGTCGAGTTTATTTTTTTAAGCTCCATTTTCTTCAAGTCATGCTCGTCCTCCGGCGAGTGAAAAGCTTTCTCAGCTTTGGTGCCAGAGCCGCGCGGTGAGTGTTCCAAAGGATCAACATTACGCTTACCAAAACCTCTAAAAAACGATTCATCTATCCCGCCTCTCGCCATAAACAATCACCTTTGCTTTAAACCTGAAACCCGCTTGGTTTTAAGTTTTTCTATCTCCTTTCCTATCTTTTTAAAACGCAAGTCCTTGTAATTATCAACGAGCATGCTTAAGCTTCTCGCTTTGTCAGCGTTGGTCAGGCCAAGCTCTTTCTGGTTCAACGCCGAAATTATCTTTTCCTCGCCAAAACCAACCTTGTGCAACGCCAGGGCAATACTCTCATGGCCATGCCTCGCGTTCAAATAATTAGCTATAACCTTATGATCAGCGCCGGCAAGCTTCAAATGAGCAGCGTTCAAATACGCAGCCTCATCAACACCACTTCTCTTATTCCTAACTTCAACCATAACAAATCATCAAATATTAGAATCGAACTGGATTAAAAAATTATGCATTAAAACCCAAAAAGCAACAATTATTTAGCATGGTTTTGCTTGAAATTCCATGTTTTTGTAAAGTTTGCGCTTATTTACTACGCGAGTGCGTTTCTATTTTAGCAATCTTCTCATATCTGTGGGCGTTATTATTCTTATTTCGCAATATTTCTTGATTTTGATCAGGTGCGGGTCGTAGGTGGCGATAAAATCGGAGTTTGACGCCACAGCGCATTCAATGATTTTGTTGTCATCTGGGTCTTCTTCTATGAGGTTGATTTTCTGATTTGATTCTACAAGTGTCAGAAAGGACAGCATCTTTTTTGTGATGTTTGCAGTTTCTTCGTCAGAGTATTTGAAGTCTCTTTTCAGCACGTTTTGATATTCTTCTAATATCTGCGTTGATGAGAAGATTGGAATTTCAAGTTGAATAAGCTTGAATAATAGTTTCTGAGCTTCGCTTTTGTCAAATATTGTTGATGATATAAGCACGTTGGTGTCGAAAACTACTTTCATTGCTGTTTTAACCTTCTTTTGTGTATGATTGAGTTGACGTTTTCTTCTTTTATGCCTAGTTTTTTCATTCTTCTGCTTCCTTCTTCAGCCATTGTTTTGAGTTCTTTTATTAGAGATTCTTTGGAAGGCATTTCTATCTTTTTAAGCACTATGGTGTCCTTGCTTCCTATGACGGCGAAAGCCGTTCCTTCTCCCGCGCTGACATACTGCCTTATGTCTTGAGGTATCACTATCTGGCCTTTTGAAGACATTCTTATCATCTCCACGTTCATTTGAATCACCTTTTCTATAATTCTTACTTTCTTATTTTAAGATTAAGGTTGTATTTAAGGTTTTCCGTTCAGGTTTTTTTAGTTTTGCTATTTTTTAGTCTTCGTGTTTCACTCTGCCTTTGAAGTAGTTTTTTAGGTTGTGCAGGGGGTAAGCCCAGAACGCGTCTATGAATTCGAATAGTTCGTTCATGCCGTTCCGGAGTGATGCAAGGGGGGAGCCATGAGGGAAAAGTGTACAGTTCTAAACTTTAATTAAACTTCCTTACCCAAAATATTTGTATGATTGAAGGCAGGGGGATAATAGAAAGTGTTGAAATTGCTCGGCAAAAAGTTGAGGGTCTTGGCGGCGTTTTCAAAAGCAATTATGCCTTTAAAGACATAATTTTTGTTCCCAGGAAAGAAACATACAATCTAACGGACGACTTCTTAAGAGTGCGAGTTCTTTCCAAAAACAACTGGAACACAAAAAACGTTATCCTGGTTAGAAAAAAGACCGAGTTTCAAAAGATAGGCAAAATAGACAAAGTCGCCTTAAGGAAAGAATTTGATACTGAAAAAGAAGCGCTGAATTTTATTGAAAAAGAGTTAGGCAAAGATTTTGATTTTGGGTTTGAATTTTCACGGCAAGGGTGGCAGTACCAGTTAGGAAAAAACCGCGTGTTCATTGAGGATATAGAAAAATATCGCCCATCACTTGAAATAGAAGCAGATAACGAGCAAGAACTCAAAGACCTGTTCACTAAATTGCAGGTCAAAAAACAGGTGAAACAATCCATGCCAGAAGTAATGAAAAACCTGCTTAAATAATCGCTTTTCTGTGCAAGTAATCACCGATTTTCTGAATTACTTACACAAAGCCTCTTTTTTTATAAGAACCGAGTTTTTCTTACTTGTGTAAATTATTTTTATAATAGTTTTAGGAATTCTTCAACCGTGAGGCCTGCTTCGTTTATTATTGCTCTTAGCGTTCCTGTGGGTATTTCCTTGCGGTTTGGAATTACGGCTATTTTGTGTCTTTCTGGGTTTACTAGTATTATGTGGCTTCCTTTCTGCCTGTTGAAAACATAGCCTATCTTGCAAAGGGCTTTTATGACTTTAGAGGCGGAAACGTTAGGCAGGTGCGGCATTTACGTTCACCAGCACCCTGTCCACCCCTACAATTTTAGGCATAGTCCAATTCATGTCTTTTAGTGTTTCCAGATAGCCTGATATTGCTTCCTTGACGTTTGTAAGCGCTTCCCTTCTTGTTTTGCCGTCAGAAACGCATCCAGGCAGTTCAGGCACTGTTGCAATGTAAACCCCGTCCTCATCCTTTTCTATGATCACTCTAAAATATCTCTTCATGAATAGCATCACCTTACAAATAATAGTTATGTTGTTTGTGTTTATTATATTTTTGCTATTAAATCCAAAGCTTAGAGTGTTTCTTACTTGTGTATATTTGTTAAGCGGTGTAAAAACATTTTTAATATATTCAACCATAATTTGTTTGTTGAAAAATGTTAAATGATGATCCTGGCAAAAAAGCTCAATTCATCCTCACTGCAATAGCAATAGTCGTCGCTTTTCCAGCGATTTGGTGGTATATAGGGTTGAGCGCGGTGATGGTGTTATTTTTAGTTTTGATTGTATTGATAGGTTTTTTCATCTGGGCCAACAAGGCGTACTGGTAAAAATAAAAAATTAATTTATCGTTTAATGCTGGTTTTTGTATTGTTTTGCGAAGCTTTTCACTCTTGTGAACTTTCCCTTGCGTATCCTCTCAAGCTTTTTGAGGTAGTTTTTTGAAACTTTTCCTGTTTTAGTTTGTGGTTTAGATTTCATGGAAGATTTTTACAAATGCAGGGCGGCTATCCTGCCTGTGTTGAAGTGTATGGCAGGAGCGTTTTTTGATTCTTTTACCAATTCAAGCATTTTTTTAACTTCTTTTGGCTCGTGAGTGTTTGTTATCTGTTTGTTTGATTCTTTCTCTCTTGTTAGGTACTGGTGGGCGAAAGATCTTGACATGAACGTCACACCTGAGAAGTTGACGATTATTTTTTCTGCGCGTAGTTTTTCTATCGTGTTAAAGAAGCTGTCGGCTGACTCTCGCGTGGCCAGGTTTTCGGATATCCTGCTTTTTATTTTAATTTCAGCGTATGTATTCATACATGTTCACCTTTTTCAAGGGCAGAGGCATGCAAAAAGAGATGAGGGCCTCTCTTCGTTATTATAAATCTACTTTTCAGTGTTTATAAATCTTTCAACCCCTCACTGCCGGCGTTAAATCATTTTTTTGTAATTATTTTTTTTTAAAACTTCATTCATTCGTATGGTTTTTTCTTGAAATTCCATATTTTTTGTGGTTTTTCTTGTAATTCGCTGCCTTTAGAGAAAAATCATTCCTTGTGTTTCGCTCTGCCTTTGAAGTAGTTTTTTAGGTTGTGCAGCGGGTAGGCCCAGAACGAGTCCACGAATTCGAATAGTTCGTTCATGCCGTTGGCGTTTAGCGAGTAGAGCCTTCTCTTTCCCTCCCTGCGTTCTACTATTAGTCCAGCGTCTCTTAGAATTTTTAGGTGGGTGGATAGGGCCGGCATGGTGAAGTTAAACTTGGCTGCCATTTCGCTGGGGGTCATCTCGCCTTCTATGAGCATGAGCAAAACTTGTCTGCGGCTGTCGTCTGCTAAAGCCTTCCACACTGTTCCCATTGATTATCACGTTATGTTAAAAATGATACTGCGAGGAATATCACGCTTAACACTATCTCTAACAGTATGAGCGCGGTTGGTATGGGAATTTTTGTGTGCTTTATTCCCTTGCTTTGCAGCCAGTAAGCTAGGAAGGTTGTAACCCAAGCTATTACAAGCCCGATTCCAACTCCTTTAAAATATAGGTTTGTCATGTTAATCGCCCTCTAATATATTAATAATTAATTAAGTATTTAAATGTTTGCTATTCAAAAGACAGGGTTTTTCACTTCAGTAAAAAACTGCAGTTATCTCCAACAAATATATATTGCAATATAAACATTTATAAATGTTTTTTATAAATAATAGTTAACTTTATTAATGTATTATTAACTAATTTTAATATATGAAGTTTAAATTAAGTGAAATAGAGATTAGGGTTCTTCGGTTGGTTTGCCAGAAAGAGTGGTCGGCTGGAGCTTTGGCATGGCGGTTGGGCGTTAAGAGAAGTTTTTTGTCACGCGTTTTAAAAGACTTAAATGAGAAAGGTTTGGTGTTAACAGAAAAGCAGGGGGTTAGAAAAACAGTGAGACTTTCTATTGCCGGGCATGCTCAAACTTTCAAAATCCTTTCAGATTCAAGGCCTGGCTCTAATATAGAAGGTTTTCTTTCAGGTTTTGCTTTGAGCGTTTTGGTCAGCGCCATTGGAGACGCGCATCAGATAATATCACACCATCAGGGTTCAATGCTTGGTGTTCTGGGTTTTGGAAAAGAGGAGGGAACCAGCATGGAAGTTCTTTTAAAAGAAGCTGGTTGTTCTAAAACGACTCTTTACAAGGTTTTGCGAAGGCTTGAAGGCGCGGGCTTGATTCAAAAGAAGAACAATTCCATTATTGTTTCAGATAGTTTGGTGTACTCGTTCGCGATTTCTTATGCTGATAATATTCAATTGTTAATTCAGCAAAAGCTTGAGGGTGTTGAAAACGCTTCGGTTAGGGTTAGAAAGCACGCGATTGTTAGAACTACTGCTGGTAAAGTTCCGGAGTTCTTTTCTGAAACCGGTGTGAGCGCGCTTGCCAAGAAAGGCTTGGAAGCAACGCTAACCTCGTTCAGGGATTATTACTTCAATCTTGATGAGAAAAAAGAAGAGCTAACTATAGAAGATTTTTTTGCTCACGCTCTCTTGCTAGCCAAGCTTAAACAGCAGGATCTTCTGGTTCTTGAATTGTTTTTTGCTAAGAATGAGGGCAGGTTTAACATTCAAAGACTTAAAAAAATTGCAGAAGAGTATGGTGTGGCGCAAGAGTTTGATGAGACAAGAAGAAAGGTAGCGTTTTACGATAAAATGAAGTTGGAGTTAAGATGATTAGAAAAAGTTTTACAAAGGACGACTTGAACGAGGTTTTCAAGCAGATAGGAGGGTTACTGAAAGAAAGTGTGGAAGTGTTTATGGTTGGAGGGGGCGCGATGGCGTTCAGAGACCAGAAAACGGCTACCAAGGATCTTGACTTGATTCTAAAAAACTCAAAGGATTTTGACGTTTTTACAAAAGCCATAGGGCGGATGGGCTTTAAAGAGCCGGTCAGAGTCGAAACGCCTTACCGTAGAATGGAGGCGAATTTTCTTGAAAAGAACGGTTTCAGGTTCGACTTGTTTATAGAAACGGTATGCGGCGCGCTTAAACTCTCAAAAAGCATTGTTCGACGTTCTCAGCTTCTCGAAGTTTATGGTAAACTATCTGTTAGGATAGTTTCAAATGAAGATGTGATTCTTTTTAAAGGCGTCACCGAACGTCCTGATGACGTTAATGATATTTATTTGATTATCCGCGGTTCGACAATCGACTGGAATGTTATACTGAAAGAATGCGAGAATCAAAGCGGAACACGCCCTTTTTACGGTGCTCTTTACAATCAGCTAGAGGACCTGGAAAAAAAGTACGGTTTAACCTTGCCGATAACTAAAAAACTACAAAAGCTTGATGAAAAAGAGATGATTAAAGAGAAGTACTCAGAAATAAAAAGAAAAGTTACAACGCATTCTGAAACACTCAAAGAGTTGAAAAAACTTGGCTTCAAAGAAAAAGAAATCAAAAACGTGATCAAACCTTCATAAAAAATAAGGTAAATGAAAGAAGAGTTCAAGGAAGGTTTCTTCTTGTAGGAAGAATGCTAGGAAGATGAAGAAAACTATTAGAACGGTTGTGGGTAAGTAAAAAAACATAATTATATATACTTGGTTTGTTTATACCTTAATCCTAAAAAAAATAAAGGGTGGTTGAAAATGGCGTATGAAGTTGATTTTAAGAACGTGTCCACTGTCGGCTTGGAATCCTCGCCTGTGGCAAGAGCGCTTGCTGGCTTGCGTGCCAATGAAGCCCGTTATTTTATGAATAAGTACAATCATAAATTCACTGTTGTTCCTGCTAAAGAAGGCCGGAAGACCCTTGATTATGTTAAAAAAATATTGAAAGAAGAGCGTGGTATTGAATTCGCGGCAAAACCTTTGGAAACATCAAGTTTTCAAGTGGAAAACATCAAATGGTCGTACGTGTTTTACGAAGACGGCCTTGGGGTTAATGTTCTTTACACGATTGACGATCCTAAAAAGCGGGCTGTCGGGTTCAAGCTTTCTGAAGGAATGGAAGTGCCAAAAGAGCTGGGAAAGTTCAAGTTCGCCAGGCAAAAATCCAAACTGGCGGGAACGATCCGAGGCTCGTTTTTCGTAATCAAAGGAAAATACTAGATTTCTTTTTCTGATTTAACGTTGAATTATTTTTTATTTGTAGTAACCCAGTAAAAACCGCCTAAAATGATGGCTACTACGGAGATGAAAAACATGATCCAAGAATAAGAAAGCGCGTTTTTATCAGTGCTGATCTTCCAAACATTAAAAATGCTCATCAAACTAACTCCTATCCAAAAACTAAGCCCTAACTATAACAATCTCCTATTTTTAATAAAACTTAAAACACTCTCTTTCTTACGCGCCATAAAAAACAAATCACCCTTATAGTATTAAAACTAGCCTGACTTTAAAAACTTTCACTTTTTCATCAAGAGGTATTTGTTTTTCTCAAAAAGAGTATATTTAATATTTAACAGTATTTATAACATTTGATAACTTTATTCAACATTTGCATAAATTAGGCATGGTATCCAATGTGGTTCTTTATAATTTTTTAATTTTTTAGCTATTGGCATATCTAAACCTACGCCATCTGTTAGATAAAAAAACATACCACAACTTTTAAATGATATTTTTTTAGAGTTTAGTAATGAAGTTGTAATATCTATAAGTTTCTTATTCTTACTTTCCCATGCAATCACATTTTGGTATTCTTTAAAAGTTAATAAGTGGAAGTATTTGTCTTCTTCTATAAATTTATTTTCTTTGCAAAAATCTTCCAATTCTACAAATGTAATTTCTTTTTTTGATTTTATGTATTCAAAAACAATATTCTCTTCCATATTTAATACACCTAAAAATTATAGCCTAATGTATATAATTAAATTTTTCATTTATTGACTGAAGCTTGTAGTTGATTTTGTGTTTGACTAAGTTGTGATTGTAAATTTGAAATATTTAATATATAATTATTCTGTTGTAATTGTAATGCTGAAATATTTGACACATAACTGTTTTGCTGCACAAAATATGTAATGCCGGCAACGATAATAATTAAAACAATAGTTACAATAATATTAACTTGTGGTAACTCCATATTATTTACAACCATAACATAATCTAACAAATGGTTTATTTAACAACATTTAAATACTTAACGGAACTCGAATGTTCTAAAAAAATATTCGCCAAAAATAAGGAAAATTCTTTAACATATTTTATATAATTTTTTTATCTTTCATTGTTTACTTTTTACAATGTAACCTTTTTTATTTTTTTCCAATAATCATTTCTATTCTAAATAATATATAGATATAGTTTATTTTTTTAATTTCTATTTTAAATCCAGCTTTACTGAATATATTTTTTGCTTTGTAGTATGGTTTTCCTTTTAAAATATAATATAGTTTTAAAGATATTGGGAGTGTTTTATTTGCTATGTATAATCGGCCTTTTGGTTTCAAAACTCGCCATATTTCGCTTACTCCCTGAGGTTGGTCTGACCAGTGATGAAATGAAAGTGTGCTTAAAATCATGTCAACTGAATTATCAGGTAGTGGTATAGATTCTGCCCTCGCAATGTAAAATTTTGCTTTTGGCGTGAGTTTTTTTGCTTTTTCTATCATTCCTTCTGATGGGTCAATACCTATAAGTTGTGCTTTTGGCCATATTTTTTCTATTTTACGCAGTAAACGTCCAGTTCCACAACCAATATCAATTATTTTCTTAGGTTCCTGTTTTGTTTTTATAAAAGTTAATAGTTTATTTTGCACACGATCGTAAAGTAGCCATTGAAAGAGTGGATCTTCATATTTTTTTGCTCTTTTTGACCAATAATTAAAGTCTGGCATATAATCACGTTGTGTTGCAGCTGTTGAATGTGTTGTACACTTTAACATAGTAGTTGTATTGGTCTACTAGAGCGTTGTATTGATTTACGCTGTTTGGATCGTAGAGGTTTACGTTGGATGTTGAAATCTCGTTTTGTAGTTGACTCATCATGTCTGATGCTTGTTTGTAGTTGTTTATTTCTGTTATAGCGTTTTCTACTGTTTGATAGGATAGGCTCTTTCCGTCCGATATTACTATTATTTGTGGCGTGCTTGTTAGTTGTATTCCTCCTGTGTAGTTTCCTTCGTTGTAAGTTAGTTTGCTGCAGGGAGTAGTCATTTCTAGGAAGCAGTATCCTGAGTTGTAGTTTGAGAGTTCTGTAGGGCATTTTATTCCTAGCGCCATATGGTTTTCTGCAGTGTATTGAAATAATGCTACGCCGTAGCCCATCTGCTCTGCTATCGCCGCGCCTAGAAGGCTTTTGTCTTCGCAAACACCTGTCTGATCATACAGCGTTCTGTAAGGGTATCTTGCTTCTGACAGCGAGGGGTTTAAAACGCTGTTTTGGTAGGAGGTGTAATCGTAGGGTAGGGTTTGAACCATGGCCAGCGCGTTTAATAGTTGATAGTCTCCGTTTCCAGTTGTTTGTTTTATGATGTCGTTGATTGCTAGTTGTTGGTAGGTGTTGTTTATTATGGAGTTGAAATACTGTTCTAAGGTTGTTGTGTAAGTATTTGGTATTAGGTCGAGTTGTGCTGCTAGATCGCTGCTAAGGTTTAGTGATATTTGATATGTGTTTCCTCCGTACTCCCATGAGTATGAGCGCGTTGTGTCAGACGGGTAGGGGTTGGTGCAGTTATCTCCATTTTGTTGCAGGTATGCAGGGCAGCCGCATAAAGACGCTTTTTGTTCCAGAGTTCCATTAAAACAATAGTAAGGTTGGTTTGTTGAGCATTGCGTGTCAGGAGTTCCGTCAGAGCAGTTTATGACTGGTCTGCAATCTTCGCCATCAGCTATTTGACCAGGCCCGCAACCGCATGTTGAAGCGTTGTCAGTTAAGTTTCCATCAAAGCAGAATAATGGTTTGGTTTGAGAGCAGTTACCGCTTTTAGTGTAATCAGCGCAGTTCTTGTACTGCCTGCAGTAGCCTGAATCAAGGATAGTGTTGCTAGGGCAGCCGCATTCGGTAGCGTTGTATATCAACTTTCCGTTATTGCAGTAAAAAGGCTGGTTTAAAGAGCAAGAACCGCTTGTGGTGTTGTCAGAACATTTTATTATAGTCATCAAGCCTATTTCCTTGTTTATTGAACTCTCGTTCTGGGAATAGTAAGTTAAAGCCGCAATTGCTACCATAATTAAAAATATAATAATAATCCCTGTTATTAATTTCTTATTCGAGGTTGTTTCCTCATAATTCTTGCTGCTGCGTTCTGGAGGGTGATAATTCTCAGGTTTGTACGCCCGTTCAGGATTATTGTCATAAGGCGGGTTATAGTCTTTTTGAGGGTTGTAATAGCTTTCATTCTGGTTTATGATTTCTGTCCTGCTTGGAAAGCTGTAAGTTGGTGTTTGTGACAAGTGGTCCAGGGATTTTTTTGTTTGCTCGTACTTCAAGTCCTTGTTTTTTTCATAGTTTGAGTTCCACCACTCAGTGTATTTCATACAGGGGTGGCCGTCCCTTCTATCCCAATCCTCGTTATACTTCTTATACCTTTCATAATCCGACTGTTTGACCTCTTGAACCATTCTAGGATTTAAGCAAAGTGTTGGAGTGCTGTGATAACCGCAGAAAAGCCTGCCGCAAAACCTGCATTTCTTTGAAACCCTGTTGTGACACCCATGCCTCTGGCATCGGTTATACTGCTTGCTCATCTTCAACATTCTATGGTATTAAATGATTTTAAAATGTAATCCTACTGAGGTTATGCCGGCAGTTTGGGGTCGAGAATCCCGCAGAGTATCCCGCAAAAGTGTTTAGAGTATCCCGCAGAATCCCGCACTATCCCGCAATTTTTACCTCTGAGGTTTTGTCGGTTTTGTCGCTACCATTATAACTAAATAGTAGAGGAGATACTACTATTTAGAGTTTAGATTATTTATATTGTTTTAGTGTTTGTTTGTTTTTTTGAGGGTGTTGGTTTTTTATTTTTGTTTGTTTTAGTTGTTTGTTTATGGATGTTACTGGTGATTTTTTGAGTGGTGTTGACGATTCTGTTTTTTTGGATGTTTTAGGTGTTGTGGAGGGGAATTGTGTTGGTGGTTTTTGGTTGATTGGTGGTTTTGTTTATAGGACTTTGGCTAGTGTTTGGTATGGGGTGGCTAGGCCGGTTGTTGATTTGGATTTTTTGGTTGAGAGGCCTGTTGATGTTTTTGATTTGCCCGAGGGTTGGGTGGTTAAGAAGAATAGGTATGGTAATCCTAAGCTTGTGAGTGGGGGTTTGGTTGTGGATTATGTTCCTTTGAATAACGTTTATTCGATTTTGAAGCGTGGTGTGGAGCCTAGTATTGAGAGTTTTTTGTCTGGCGTTCCTCTTAACGTTCAGTCGATCGCTTATGATTGTGTTCAAAGAAAAGTTATAGGGAATGTTGGGATTAAGGCTTTGGTGGATAGGGTGGTTTGTGTTAATGATTTGGGTTTTGCCGAGTATGCTGCTAGGATGAAGGGTTTGTCTGTTAATGATTTTATTGAGGGTAAGGCTAGAGAGTTGGGTTTCACTCCTGTTTTTCCTTGAAAATGTTTGATGGCGTACTGTTTTTTGACGCTGGCAGTGTAGGGGGTGGTTGTTTAATTGAATGAGTGGATGTTCGTTTTTGCTATTTTGATGGCTTGTCCTTTGATGTATCCGTGGGTTTCTTTGCTTAGTTTTAGGGCGCTGTTTCGTATTTTTTCTTTGTTTTTGTCTTTTTCGAGTGGGATGAACATGTTTTGTTCTGATTGTAGTAGGTTGTCGGCGTGTTGTAGGGCGTGGAGTCTTGTTAGTTGACTTTGGTTTTCTGCGTGTTGTAGGAGCGAGTCTAGGGTTTTTTGCACTATCCAGGGTGTTTCGCTCATTGTAGCTAGTTTTGTCATGGCAGTCATTGTTTCTTTTCTTATTTTTGATCCTCCGGCGTCTGGGTGTGTTGGTATGCTTTCGTTTAGCGCGTCTATTGCTTTTCCTAGTGTTTGTTTTCCTTCTATGGTGCTGTGGTTTTGGATTCTGTAAATTTTGTGCATGAATTTTCTTATGTCATTTCTTTGCTGGTCTAAGCCTTGGCCTGTGCTCAGTTTTTTTCTATAGTGTTCTATATATTGTTCAATGCCTTCTTCGGTCATAGGAATCGGTTTTTAAACTATCATGACCCCCCTCTTTTTTCAAGGATAGGATGATGATAGCGATGTAATTATATTTTGCTCTCTTTAAGTTTAAAAGCTTTTGCGCCCCCCACTGCCGGCGTAAAAAAGATGGGAAGTTTAGAAGGAGTGTAATTCTTATTTGAGTGGTTTTAGGCCTGTGTGTTGGTAGGGGTTTTCTAGGTTTTTGGAGGTTGGTTTTTTTAGTTTTTTTATTCTTGTTGTAGTAGCCATTTCCAGAGTGGGGTGTGTGTTATTTTTTTTCCTTGTACTGTCGTGTTTTTTTCGTAGTCCCAGGTTATTATGGTTAGGTTGTTGCATTGTAGTTCTTCTGAGGCTTTTAGTAGTGATTCGTATTCTCTTTTTTGTATTTTTTCTTGGTTTGAGGCGTTGGTTACTTGTATTAGTTGTAGTGTTTTGTCGTGTTGTGTTATGAAGTCTACTTCTTTTCCCTGTTGGTTTTTCCAGTAGTAGACGTTGAATTTTCTTTGGTTTTTGCTTTTTTTTATTAATTCTATCGCCACGGTGTTTTCCATGAGTCTTCCTTTGTTGTTGGTTAGTTCTGTGTTTATCTCGTTTGTGATTCCGTTATCCACGCTGTATGTTTTTTTTGGGGCTAGTATTGTTTGTTTGAGTTTGTAGGAGAATTTTTCTATTGTGAAGGCGAGGTATGCTTCTTCGATGTATTTTACCCAGTTGGTTAGGGTTATCATGTTTTTTACTCTGGTTATGTTTTTGAGTGAGGAGTAGGTGAATTCTTTTGCCGTGTTTGCTATCATGTAGCGCGCTATTTGCCTTAGGTCGTTCACGTGTTTGATTTTGTGGCGTATGACGACGTCTTTGGTTATGATGTCTTCGTATATGTTTTTTGTGATTTGTTTTCCTATCGTCAGTCTTTCAGGGAATCCTCCGTTGTTTAGGTAGTCTTCGAGCGTTTTCATTATTTCTGCTTTTTCTTCGGTTGTTGGGTTTGGGCGGGTTTCGATTTTCTTGTATTTTAGCAGTTCTTTGAAGCTGAAGGGGAATAGTAGAAGGTCTAGGTGTCTTCCTGTTAGGTGTGTTGATAGTTCGCTGCTTAGGAGTTTGGAGCTTGAGCCTGTTATAATCACTTTTTTTGTGTCTCTGAGTCTGCTTACGAATAGCTCCCAGCCGTAGATTTCCTGTATTTCGTCGAGTATTATGTTTTCTAGTTTTGTTCCGTACAGTTCGTAGAATATTTGGAGTATGGTGTTCAGGTCGTCTTTTGTCGCTCCGAGCAGTCTTTCATCATCGAAGTTTATGTATCCGAAGTCTTGCCCGTTGAATAGTTGCGTGGATAGAGTTGATTTTCCGCATCTTCTTACTCCTAGTATTGCCAGGGCTGTCGGGTTTTTCAGATCTATGGTTGGGGTTACTTCTCTTTGGATTATGTTCCTTTTGTATTGTTCTTCTATTTTTTTTCTCTGGTCTGCCACAACCAGTTTTAGAGTTTCCCTATCCGTTCTAAAATCACTTTTTAATCATATATTATACTATTGTATATTTTATGAATATTATATAGTATACTATGTATTTAAATGTTTGGTTTTTTAGGTTTTTTTATTGGGATTGGTTTTAGGCCTGTGTGTTGGTAGGGGTTTTCTAGGTTTTTGAATTCTGCTCTTAGCGTGATGAAGTCTTTTTCTTTTGGTCCTGTTGTTATGTGGGTTTGTAGGTGGAGGTGTGGTTTTTTCAAGATAGGTGTTTGTTCTCGCGTTTTCATTATTCTTTTCATTTTTGTCGCAAATTTGTTGAGGTTTGCTTTCATTTTTTTGCTTGTTTCATTGGATGAGAAGTTGTATTTGTCGTTTTCAAATTCCCACGCGTCTCTTATTCCGTCAATTGGTAAAAGTCACTTTAGGTTTTCTTTGTTGAATCTTGATGATATTATCTTGTGCATTTCGCTTGCGTCTTTTGCTTTTGTTTTTTGTCCTGTTTGGTTGAATGATTCCACCACTGCTTTTGTCATGTTTAGTATTTCGTTTTGTTCTTTTTCTGTATGCGATTTTTTTTTAACGCTTAGGTTGACTGCTTTTAGCAGGTATTTTCCCGCGTCTTTGTAGTCTTCCCTGTTTCCGTAGTCTCTTGCCAAGTGGAAGAGTCCCGCGCCTATTTTTTTTGAGCAGTTTATTATTTTTTCATTATTGTATTCTGGATTAGCTTCGAGTTTTTCAAGTTTGGTTTGCAGGTTGCTTATTAGTTTGCGTCTTAGCGTTACGTTTTCTAAGTCAGCGTTTTTCATTATTTTTTGGGTTTCTTCCATTGATTTAAGGATTGTGTTTGTTAGGGTTTTAAAGCTTTTTTGTTTTTGGAGTGGTGCTTTTTTTAACTTATTTGCGTTTAATTCTGTAATTATGGATAATTTGGCTGTGATTGGCGTGTTGAAGAAGAGCGTTTCCAGGGTTCCTGAGGAGAAAAAGATTGGCTTGTTTTCCGTATTCGTCAATTTGTTTTTCTTGTTCTAGTGTTAGTATTGATTTTTACGAGGTTGTAATTACTGGTTTTTTTTTTAGTTTTTTTATTGCTTTGAAGTTGAATATGTTTTCGTTTATTCCAAGCTTTTCCACGAGTTTTATAGCGTTGATTTTTCCTCCAGCGTAGGTAGCTTTGCTCATAAACTCCTTCTATAAAACTACTTTCTGAGCGTTTTTAAGATTTTTTGAGCAACAATAAAGCTTTTTAAACAGGTTAATTCTAATAATAAGGTGATAACATGTCAGGAATGCCAAAAATATCAAATGCTGATCTCAAGAAACTTACAAAAAGGATAAAACCAGTTATTAGAATTGGAAGAGGAAAAGATTTATGCTACATAGAGGAAGAAGACCCTATCAATAGTGCATTTACATATAGCCCAAAACTAACACAAATAGCGTATGATATCAATCAAAAGCCTTACAAAATAATTAAAACTATTCATGAACCTAACGGAGTGGGACACTTTGCGCCAAGCATTGCTGAGGTAATATCGCAAATTCCTTTAGAAGATCGTAAACGAGCGGTTGCTTTTGAAGTTGTTCATGGAGTGGTAGCTCCAGACAGAGAACATCATATTGCAGAAACTCGACTTTATGAGAAACGTTCGACAAAAAGACCAACACGCTAAATTAAAGTCTAAGTAGGTTTGGCTGTATTCCTAGCTCGTAAATAGCGTTTATCAGCACTGTAATATTATACGCTATCAGTTTACATAAAACCTCGTTGGTTTGAGAGGTTTGTTGAATATTTTGAAATATAGTGCGTTTCTTATAGCACCGCCTACGATATAGACTCTTGTTTTTGGGGGTATGCATTCCTTTACTTCTTTTAGTATTTCAGATGTTTTTGAATCTTGCATGAATATAGGTGGTTCTTGTTTCATATTTGTTTATTACATGACTTCGCCTGTTTTTGCAAACATTTAAATTGTTGTAACGGTTGTATTTATCAATGGTTTTGTACAATCCAGGGGTTTGCAATATTGGGAAGAACGAGATTAGGAAGAGGTATTTGCTTGGTTTGGTTGGTTTTTTGGTTGCTATTGTTTTTGTTTATTTTTTGAGGGGT
Source organism: Microcaldota archaeon (assembly GCA_021812145.1). Lineage (GTDB taxonomy): Archaea > Micrarchaeota > Micrarchaeia > Norongarragalinales > UBA8480 > DTNV01. The sequence continues at coordinate 57,202 of JAKAOM010000003.1, read as the reverse complement.
AGTTTTTGGGTTTGGCTTTCCTTTTTTCCTTTTATGGCTGGTTTTGAAGGGGCGTATCAGGGATATTTCAAGTTTTGCGCTGGTTTCGCCAGGGCTGGAATTTACGATTTTGAGGGTTCTGGGGGTAAGAGAGGGAAGGTGGGAAGCACAGTGGGTCATTTGAAGGATTTGGTTATGGCCAGGAAGATTCATATTTATTCTTTTGTTTCCAGCGTTGTTTTGACGATTCTTGTTTGGCTGGCTTTTGGCTGATCTTTTTTAATGTCTAAAATCGGTTATTTGGTTAAAGCGCGGTTTGTTTCGCCGAGTGATTTTTCATCTGTTTATTTTTAGTATTATTTTTTTTCCGAATGATCCTCTTTCTTTTCTTTTTTGCTTTCTTATTTTCTCTATTTTTTTAATCGTGGTTTTCTTTGTTTTTATTATCGCGTTTATCACTTCCAGTATGTCTGCGAGTTCCTCGTTTTCACCGCTTTTCTGGAATTCCTTGCTTTCTTCTACGAGTTTTTCCCTTAGTCTTGTTTCGTATTCTTTTTTTGACGCGGCGTGCGTTATTGGTTTTAACCCTTTTTTTCTTATTATTTCAGGTATTTTGTCTCTTACGAGCTTGTAGTTCTTCATTATCTTCTTACCTGAATTTCTTCTATTTCTTTTAGCATCGCCTGTTTTTCTGTTTTTGGTATTCTTTTGAGGTAGTTTTCTAGTTTTGCGAAGCTTTCTATTTTGTACCCGCTTAGTTGTATGCCGTATTTTCGCGATACTTCGTCTGCTATTTTTTCCTTTGTTTTTTCAGAGTTTATTATTTCTTTTAATTGGTTCTGGTTTGATCTTATGAATTTTTCGAAGAATTCAGGGAGGTAGGTTTTAACACCGTCTTTTTGTCCTTTAAAGTAGGATTCAAGTATTTTTTTGTCTTTTTCTGTTTTTTCTCCTGCGTGGAATCGTAGGTAGCCGGTGAGTTTCCATAGAAAGTTTCCTGCATTGGAGTAGGGAGTTATCCGGTTTACCTGTTCCTGGGTTAGTTCTATGACTGCGACTGGCGTTCCGTTTCGATCTATTATTTCAGGGTTTAGTTTTTCTATGGTTTCCATAGGTATTTTGAGGTTCTCTATGACCGTTCCGCTGTATGGTTTTCTGTTGGCTATAAAATCTGCGGTGTAGGTGTCTCTCATATCCTGGTTTTCAAGCGCGGTTGAATATTTGCCTACTGCCATTTGATATTTGTAGTTGTTGCCGTGGTACATTCTTTGAAAGTGAAGTATTATCTTGTGCTTTTGCTCAAAGGGTATTTTAGCTTCTCCCTTTTCATAGAATACTAGTTGGGTAACGTAGTCTGCTGGCGCTCTCAGTTTTCTTTTTTCTTGTTCTGTAAGTTTTCTTTTAACGGTTATTTTTCCGTTTCGCAAGGTGGGTATTAGAAGTTTTACAAATTCGTCCGTGTTTTTGCATTCGTTTATTTGACTTAAAAAGTGTAGGGACATCATTTATTTCTGGGGGTTGAATTGTTTTTATAATTGTCGGTTGTTTTAGGGTAATGTTTATTTGCGGTTGGAATCTTTTTTGATTTTAAAGCCGTTGACGCTTTCTGGTTTTGGCACTTCGATTTTTGGGAATTGCGGCGTCACGCCGTGGGGTTTAGGCATGAAAGAAGGATGGTCTGGCGTGAAAGAAGGGTGTTTTAGAAATCCGTTGGGTTTAGGCGCGTCGTTGAAGGTTGGTTTGCGTTCTTTTTCTTTCAATCTTGTCACCGTTTTGTTTGCAAATGTTGTTTTATTAGGGTTGAAAAAGGTTTAAAAGATTGAGCGTCACTATTTTTACCATGGCTTTTGAAAGGTTGAAGAATTATGTAAGCGCTGTTGGGGAGCGCAGGGAGATTAGAAAGATTGACAAGATGCATGAAAATATTATGAAGTTAAATCCTGTTCAGGAGGAGTGGAGGGTTCACCCCAACCTTGTTTTATTGGCTCAGCGTGAACTGAACGAAATCAGCAGCACTGCTTCAAAAAACAGGAGTTTGGTTGTTTGGGATCACGCTTTGAAAACTCTTAAAAATGTAAGCCGCGAGTTCCGCAATCCTGACGTTAGGAGGTCAGCTTCAGAGTATCATTCTTCTCTTAACTCCAGGTACAGGAGTTTATTTGGAAGTAGTAAGTCTTTTAAGGGAGTTTTCAAGAATTAAGCTTTTTTTAAGCGTTTAATTTTTCCAATATATTTTGTTATCTCGTCTGAGAGTTTCTGGTTGAATTCTTTGTATTCCTGGAAGTTTGGCGGTGGATCTCCCGGCTCTATTTTTCCTTTATATATTGGTTTTCCTTTTTTATCATAACCGCTTATGGGCACAGTTAGTTTAGGCAGGTTTTCCAGTCTCAGCACGTCGGTCACCGCTTTTTCATAGAATTCTTCCTGTCTGTCTTTTAGCTCTTCAAACAATTTTTTGCTGTCTTCGATTTCTTTACCCTTTCTCAATTGTTTTCTCTTTCTTTTTTCAAATATTTTCTTGATTTTTTCATCTTTTAGGTGAAGCGGAACGGTTTTTTCCACCCCCTGTATGTAGGGGTTGGATGATATAATCAGCTTTTTCTGGGTTTTTACTCCCTTGTGCATTTGGTGTATTATTTTTTCAAGCGCTTTCACCTGAGTTCCTCCAATTCCAGTGTCCACTATCAATACTTTTCCCTCTTTTTCCATTGTTTTCTGAAGTTCCAGCTTTTTTAGGTATTTTTCAAGGTTTTTCCTGTTTTGGCTGCTTTTTTCAGCAGGGTTGTGGTTTGCTGCTTGAAGCATGAACTTACCTGACTGGACCAACTTCACTTGACTTCTGTCTATATTCATCGATTCAGCAAGTTTTCTTGCCGTGACATAGTGGGGTAGGGCGTCCCTTCCTAGGAATATGATTTTATCTTCAGGTTTTACTTCTTTTAGTATTTCAGCCGTGCTTTTTACTATTTTTCTTGCCGTTTCTTGCTGGTTTTCCATTTTTTTTAATTCACGTTTCAAATTTGTGTTTTTTTAACTTTTTATTGATAGTCTTTTAATTTCGTTAAACAATTGTTCTCTGTATTTAAAAGCAGCTTCAGAGTAGGGGTGGCCGACTCTTAGAAGGGTGTATTTGTCTATTTTTCTGTTTGGATCTTCCTTCTTGAAAATATCTGAAGTTAATTGGGAGGGTTCTAGAAGTTGGCTTGCGCGCGTAGGTTTGTCGTTTATGTATATAATCCTGTTTTTTCTGTCCAAGGCAACGCGGTATTTTTTGTCCAGCTTGGTTTTTTTGAAGGCTTTGTGCAGTGCTTTAAGCGTTTGGAACGGCCTTTCAAGGTATTCTGGCGAGTCGTATCTTATTATTTTAAGCGTTTTTGTCTTTCTATTCTTTACCCAATCGTGCTGAGAGTACATTATCGAGTTGAACGTTTTATTTATCTTTTTTGCGTTTTTTTCGCTTATACCTTCAAGTATTTTTGAAACATCGAGAAAATCCTTGGCCCAAAAGTAGCCTTCTATTGGGGGGTTGTCCATCCAGGGGGTTTCTGTTACCGGGTGGATTTTGGCGTTTAATTCTTTGAGTTTTTTCATGTTTTCTTTTGTTATTTTCGAACCTCCGTGGCTTGCAACCAAGTCTATTTTTAGGTTTAGTTTTAAATTATCACCTATTTTTTTAAGCGCTTTGGATAGTTGAACGCTGTTGTCTCCTGTTTCGCACTCGTCTAGGTAGTGCAGGGTTGAGTTTGGCGGTATTTTTTCAAGTTTTTGCATCAGTATTTCCTCAAGCTCTCCAGGAAGGTATGACCCTACTTGGGTTACGGGCACTATTATTCTTTTAACTTTTTTGTCTTGATTTGACATTGCTTCCTTGACCGCGTCGTGCAGTATCATGTTTCCCCTTGGTATTATAAGATGTATCTCACCGGGCTCGCAGTCCTCAGCTATTCTGACGCTAGCCTTTGCAATAGTAGGTATTGAGGAAAGCGCTTGCTTCAGAGCTTCGCTCATTTTTTTCTCGTTTATTCCTTCGAAAAAATCCGCCTGCTTCATTAACTGTTTTAGAGTTTTTTATGTTTTTAAGTTTTTTTATTTAGGTTTTGAGTTGCTTAAAAAGAGAGGTTTCAGGTTTTGTGGATTATTTTGGCTGGCTTGAAGAATTCTTCAAGGTTGACGTCTATATGCTGTCTTATGAAGTTTATGAAGCACAGATATACTATGAATACCAAAACGTCTCTTAAATCCCAAGCGTTGTGCAAAACAGTCACCCTGCTCCCAACTCCGAAGAAGTCGGAAATGAAAAGCAGAATGAACGCCAGAATAAGCCATCCGTACACTTTAAGGAAAAGCTTTGAGTTTATTATTATTACGAGAAGTATTGTTGAAAGCATCATTATCAAATCAGCGGGTTGTATTAAAAGGTAGTAGATTTTCTGAAGCGAGGGTATTCCGGAGAAGTAAAACGAGTGAAATTGAAAAGCCAGCGCTATTATGAATATTACAAGCATTGTTGCTATGGCAGCGTTCTCGTATTGTTTGGGGATGAACACGTCGGAGAAAATGTTCAGAGCGCTTGCCAGAATCGTAACGTAGGCTATGGCGATTAGGATCACGCTTAAGGAGACGGGTATAATACCTAAATCTGAGAATAGCCTGAATATTGTTGCTATGAACATTAGCAGTATTCCGTAGTTGAAATATTTCAGGCTTGGAAAGGTTCTTTTAACTTTTGTGAAGGTTAATAGTATCAAACCTAAAAGAAGTAAGAACATTATATCTGAGTAAAGGTTGTAGAATGAGTTTGGGATAATGCTGAAAAAGTACGGAATTGACCCTAAAACGGCTATAACCAGCCCCAAGAGTACAAATTGAAAGCCGCTCCCTTTATCTTTCATCATATATGCTAAGAAGTGAGTCATTTTAAATTTTTCCATGGAATGCATTTTTAACCTTTTTGAAATATTTTGCGTTTAATGGAAAGATATTAAAAATTATCAATCGTAAGTTAATTATGGGAAAATTCAGTTTTGCGTACGGAATTATTCTGGCTTTGATTTTAGCGTCCGTTTTTTCAGGGGTAATCCCGTCCGAATTGCTTGAAATTATTTTTTTCATAGGCTTGCTTGCAGGATCTATAGTGATGGCGGCTTCTCTTTACAATATAAGGCTTAAAAGCAGGGGGTTATCTTTCGCGTACTATTCTTCTATTTTTCTTATTTTGAGCGAAATTAGTTATTTGCTTTTCGCGTTTAACGTGCTTCCGTTGTTTGCAGGGGATTTTCTCAACCTTGCGGGGCATATAATGCTGGCTGCAGCCGCGTATTTTTTCATTAACGAGATATTCGTCCAATTGAATAGGAGAAAGATAATGGATTTGATATTGATTTTAATCATAATGGTTATTTCCTTCTTTTACATGCTCGGGTCTGTAAACACAGTAATCACTCAGGCTTACGGGATATATAGTTATGTTCCTGAATTGCTTGACTTGGTTATAGACATGGTTATACTTGCCATGGTTGTGATTGCGATATCCACTGTCAAGACAAGATTGTTCGAATTTGTGTATGGTTTTTCAATACTATCTATAGTGTTTCTTTCTGTTTACGACGGTTTTTTCGCAACCGAGGTTTCAATGCTTGCCGCTTTTATAGCCGGCGGTTTAGCTTATCTTTTTGTTATAATATTCGCCGAGCAGAGGGCTAAGGGAGTTAGGGAGATTGCAAAGCAGATAAGCGGTTTAAAAAGCAGGGTTTAGAATTCTCCTTCAAGAAGTATTGCGGTGGCCAGCCAAAAGCTTAGAAACAACGCCAACGCAAGCCCAAAAAACCCAAGAATAGAAAAACCGTCGAATAGCGGGCCTGCCTTTGCGAGTATTATCAGGGAGCTTGAAACCAGAAGCGCGGCTATTATCATGCTTATTGAGACTTTGTTTACCGCCCGGTCTATTCTGTAAACAGGTTTTTCAAGTCCTACGTGTTCAAACTCCATTTTGAATTTGCCGGAGCCTGCCTTGTCAAGTATCTGCGTTATTTTAGGCGGGAAGGTTGTTAGGAAGGTTTGGATTGAGGATAGGTTTTTCATTGTTTTCTTTGCGATATTCGAAGGTTTGGATTGTTCTTTGGCCACTTCTTTTATGAAGATTTTTGCGTTTTCTATCATGTTGAAGTCTGGATCAAGGGTTTTCTGCATTCCTTCAAGGCTTACGAATACTTTTGCAAGAAGCAAAAACTTCGGGTTTATTGAGATTTTGTATCTTCTTGCCATGGAGCTTAACTCAAAGAAGATTCTTCCTATTTCTATCTGGTTTGGCGTTACGCCGTAGAATTCCTCTATGAAGTCGTTCATTTCGCTTTTGAAGCTTTCCACGTCCGACTCGTCTGATATTTTGGATATTTTAACAAAATTATCCATGAAAGCGTCAAGGTTTTTCTGAACCAGGTTGGAGTACAACCCTCCTATTATCTCCTTCATTTCGTCGTCGACAAAACCTACCATTCCAAAGTCTATCATCGCCACTTTCTTTTTGGTGAATAGGAAGTTACCCTGGTGCGGGTCGGCGTTGAAGAACCCGTCGATAAAGATTTGCTTGCTTATGAGGAAGGTTATTTTTTCGGCCAACTCCTTTTTTTCTTTGGCGGATGCTTTAAGCTGCTTTGCCGAAACACCTTCGGCGAAGTCCAGAACAAGTATTTTCCTCCCGCTTAGAGTTGAATGAACTTTTGGAATTAGAACGTCCTTGAATTGCTTGAAGTTGTTCCTGAACCTTTCCGCGTTTCTAGCTTCTACTCTAAAGTCCAGCTCTCGGTTTACGCTTCTTTCGAACTCCTCCACCATTAAAGAGGGGTTGTATATTCTCGCTTCCTCGAAATATTTCTCAATGAGGGTTGCGGCTTGCTTCAGAATTTCAACGTCTGTCTTGAATTCTTCCTCTGCGTTGGGCCTTTGAACTTTTACTGCTACCACAGAACCGTTTTTCAGAACAGCTTTGTGTACCTGAGCTATTGACGCTGATGCTATTGGTTTTTTTTCAAAGCTTTTGAACGCTTCGCTTATTTTCAAGCCTGTTTCCTCGCTGAAGATTTTTTCAACTTCAGAGAAGTCGAATGGTTCGGCGTTGTCATCTAGTTTTTCAAGCTCGTCGACAACTTCTTTCTGGAAGAAATCTGTTCTTGTGCTTAAAAGCTGGCCGAGTTTTATGAACGCTGGCCCTAGCTCGTTCAAAGCCAGTCTCAACCGCACTCCTTCAGGCAGTTTTTGTATTTTCTGCCTTTCGTGCACTCCGAGTTCTGAAATTTTTGATAAAACGCCTCCAAAACCGTATTTTACGAAAACGCCTACTATGCGTTGAAAACGCTTGAACTCCCTGACGCTTCCCTTGAAAAAGTCTATTTCTATTTTTGAATCACTTTTTTCTTTTCTTTGAATTTAGGTTTTTACCCAGGTTTTTCTCTATTTTTTTCTCTATCGCTTCAATTTTTTTCTCCAGTTTTTCAAAGTCTTTTCTTGAAACGAAGACGTTTTTGTAGAAGTCTTTCAACTCGTTTTTGACGAGGTTTTCAACTTCCATTCTCCTGTTTTCTCCCTCCTGTTTGAGTGTTTTTATCAGTTTCTGCCCCTCTTTTTTATTAACCTGGTTTTTAGCTATCATGTCGTCAACCTTGGAAACCAATTTAGAGGTTGAAACCGCCAGAAGCCCCAAACCAATCAATCCCAAATCTCTCGCCTTATCAAACTCGTCCATCATAGCATCACCTTATTTAATTTTAAAGCAGGGGTGTTTTAAAAAACTAACTATTGAAAAAATTTTACAGTAGTTCAAACCCTGCGTTTTTTATAGCGCGCTAATTAATCTTTTACCCTGTTTTATGAAAAATTACCCAAGAGTTTTATTTGATTACAACCCCATTTATTTCAACACCGACGTTTACCGAGCCGTTTGAAACGCTTTCCAAAACAGCGGTGTAGTAGGTGGTTGAGAAGGGCTCGTTCAAAAGCAGCGTTTGGCTTCCCAAAACTTGTTGGTTTGAATCTAAAAGCTGAAGAAAGGCAGTGGTGTTAGTGTAGTTTAGCATTTTGACATAATAATTCTTTACTTGAAGCTGCTCTCCTGGAAAAGAGAAGTTCAATTGGGTGTAGGAGTTTGTCGGGAGGGAGGTTTGCCCTGATGGCATTGAAGGAGGGAGGGGGTTTGAAACGTTTGAAGTAGTGGCTGAAGGCCCGCCTTGAGCGGTTTGGCTTTGGGATAGGAAAAGAAAGTAGACTGCTATTAGAAGCACTGCCAATCCGAAAACGCCTATTGTTATTCTTGTTATGTTCATTTTTAATCACTTTTCACGCAGAATTTTGAAGCGAAAACATTGCAAATAACGCTTTCAGGATAGGCTTTCAGGAAAATCTGCTCTTCTATAATTGGAGAGCCCAAAAAAGCAACCTGGCTTATAGCGTCGGCAAGTTTAAGGCTGTTTATTGTTTTTTGTATTAAACTCAAATCCTGAATTGGTTGCGGGTCGTACCAGCCGTTGAAGTCAAGGAAATAGGTTCTCTTAAAGCCAGGTTTTACTGGGGGAAGTCCTGTAAAATTGACAATAACGAAATTGTTCTCCGGAACTGTTAATTCACTAGTTAAAAGACCTGAATTGCTCTCGGCGTAAGAAATGCCTTCTGCGTTAATGCTTGAAGGGAGAATGGAAGAGACAAAGGCAAAGCTTGGTGTATAGTCGACTTTAACAGAATCAATAACGTTGACAAAGGCGGGTTCAACAATTCTAACCCTTCCTGTTTGAACTTCTTCAACAGGAATGGATATAGCGCACGTTTTGTAGTCATCCAAAACGCAATTGTTGTTTCCCACAACAACTTTCCAGGAACCGTCGGCCTGCTGGGCTTCAACACTGAAACTCGAGAAGTAGTAAATGCCTTTCTTTACAATATCTGCCAGAGGAGTGTTTTGAATTAAAAACCCTACGATATTGTGGTTAAAACCGTTCTCTCCCCAGTAGTCTTCTGCAAGAGAGTTCAAGCCGGTAGCGGTTCCGGTTACCAAAAGTTTTATTTCAGAGGCATTCTTCCATCCTGAAGGCAGGGTTAGCTGAATCCAATCATTGAGTTGTAGTGGATTTGAAAAGTTGATCGGGGAGAACCAAGCGTTTTGGGCCGCGTTCTGCTGGTTTAGGATTGTAAAGCCTTGAATTGCGGACTTACCTTGAAGGAATGAGAACTCGTTATTTTGAATCTGGGGCAGGCAATTCCTATCGTAGGAGTCAGTGCAGTTCAAAACATTCAAAGGATTGTTTACAATTAAGGGAGTTGAATCCTCATCTTGGTTAAAGAAGGCTTGCCCGGTGGGGTGGTCCACAACCAAAAGCTTAAACCCATTGTAATAGCCGGTTTCCGAAGGGATTTCATGAATCATAACAGACAGATTGGTAGAAGCGCCGGTGTTGTAGAGTTTTTCTGTCCTCCAGGCGGCAAGGTAGGGTGTAACCAAACCCAGGATTGTCCCTCCTTGATACGTCCAATCTCCGTTGGTTGAAGTTTCTACGTAAGGGCAACCTGAGCTTGGCGGGGTCGGGCAGGTTTCTTGACTTACGGTTATTGAATTATTGTTAGGCAGGTTTTGAAGAATGCTTGTGATAGTTCCTGAACCTGAATTGTTGCAGTCAGAGCAGACGCCAACGTCGTTTACAGCGCTGTCTGTTGTTGAGCGGAAAACTCCGAAAGAGAAGTTGTTTGACTGAATCAGCGTGTTATTTGATGGGGAGGAACAACCTGAATTGTAGGTAACCTGAACGTCCAAAGTAGTGCTGTTCTGGATTGTGTTGCCTGAAATATTAGAGTTGTTGCTTCCGAAAACGTCGATTCCATAGCCTGCTGAATTGTAGATTGTATTTCCGGTTATTGTGGAGTTTTCAATGTTATACAGGTGTATAGCGTCCACCGCCTGGCCTGAAAAAACGTTGTTTGATATGGTTATGTTTGAAAAATTGCTTCCTCCTCCCACAGGTCCGTTGAAGCCGTAGTCCCCGTTATTGACAGTGTTTGAGTTTACAAGAAGGTTAGCGGTGTTGCTGGAGTATAACACTCCTGTTTGGCCTGGGTAAAGGTTGAACGTGTTCGAGATTACATTATCTGAGGTGGAGTTTGTAACATAAACCGCGCTGCTGTTGGTGAACGTGTTTGATTGAACGGTTATATCTCCGTAAGAGTCTTGAATTGAAATTCCCTGCCCAACGTTGCTGAAGGTGTTTGAAGTTACAGTGTTTGCAGAGTCTTCATAGATAAGGGTTATTCCAACCTGTTCGAGGTTTGTGAATTGATTTTCGGTTATAAGCATGTTCTGGTTAATGCCTACTTCTAAACCATTTTGTGAGTTTTCAAACGTGTTGTATTTTACTGAATCCCCGTTTGTAGCGCCAATTATTAAGTCGGTGCCAGAGGGCAGGTTGTTGAAAGTGTTTTGGCTGTAAACGTTTCCAGCGCTGGTTCCGATTAGACTTGCGCCATTAAAATTCACAAAAAGGCTTCCAGAATTGGATTGAATGTTGTTTCCTGAAATCGTATCGTAGCTTGAGTTTACAAGGTAAAGCCCTCTTGTGTTGCCTTGAAGAGTGTTGCCTTGTATTATATCGTTGGTAGCGTTGAAAACGGTTAAAGCGTAGTCACCTTGAATTGTGTTTGATATTATTTGAGCGTTGTTTGATTCGACTAGAAAAGCCACTCCTGTGTTCAAACCGCTTATTGTCGAGCCTTGAAGAGTGAAGTTTGAACCGCTGGCTACTGTGAAGTTGAATGTGGTTGAAGTGTAATTGTTTATGACGCTGCTTTGAATGTTCGCGCTTCCTCCGTTTATGTTTATTCCCACTCCTGACGAGTCGTTGATTTGAAGCGTTACACTGTTAAGAGAAATGCTGTTTCCAGAGTTCACTATCAAACTTCCATTTAATATTATGGTGGTACTGCTGCAAACCACGCTTCCACTTACCACCCAATTTCCTGTTGCTGGCGGCGCGCAGTTGCTTGATGGGGGGGTTGAACCTCCTGAAACGGTTATGGTTTGAACTCCGCTTGAACCTGTGAAAGAAGCTTGGTAGTTGCCTGAATTTGTGAAGGTTAGCGTTACGTTCTGGCCCGGCTGCAGTGTTGATGTATAGTAGGTGCTTCCGTCTGGGTTTAGAACAGTAAGGTTTTGGGCCGTGTCGTTATTATTAACGAACAATACCGCCTGGCCTGAAGTTAGACTTAAAGGGCCGCCAGGAAAACTAATGTAAAACAAGCTGTTTGATGGCAATGCAATGTTGACGTTTTCAAGGTCTGAAAGAACCGCGTTTGAGGAATTGACGTTCTGGTAAGCAGGCGCTAAAACAATGCTTTTAAGTATCACCACCACTATTGCAACTACAAGCAAAACGCCGGCTAGTAATAATATATATTCGAGAGCGCCTTGGCCTTTTGTTTTCATTCGCTTTTGCAAACCTTTTGGATTTTTTAGAAAATTCTCTTGAATCCTTTTTAATCTTTTTGGTATTTGAAAAAAAAGATTCTTCAAAAGGAAAGTTTTAAAAGCATTTAAAACGTTATTGTGAAGTTATGAAAAAAGGAGATAGCAATGTTTTGGCGGCCGCTTCTTACGTTTTGCTTGTTTTAAGCGGGATTTTAATGCTTGTTTTCAAGGAGGATGACGATTTTGTAAAATTTCACTCTATTCAGTCGATTGTTGTAAGCGTTGTTTTCCTTGTTGTGTGGATTGTTCTTAGGATAATCGAATTTTTAATTTCATTCATTCCATTCACTCAGGTTATAATTTGGTTTTTAAGCTTTGTTTTCGGAGTAGTTTTCCTTGTTGTGTGGCTTTACCTTATGTATGAGGCTCTTGAAGGTAAAAAATACACTCTTCCTTTCATAAAGGATTTCATGAAGAAGTATGCTAAATAACATAAAAAAATGCTGTTCCAACCTAAAATATCTTTCGATTTCAATAATAATAGCGGTTGTTTCAGCGATTCTTTTTTATCTTGCCTTGACCACGATTCCCTACAATCCATTGAACGCGTCTAATACAATCACCGGGTTGGATTATGCTTTCATTCTAATCGTTTCAATTCTTTTCGCTTTGAGTTTGACTCTTCAACTGTATTCTTTCGACGTTATTGGGAGAATTTCGAAAAGGGGAGTGGTGGGAGGTTTGAGCGCTTTCATGGCAGGGTTGATAGCAGGGGTTACAGGGGTGGCAACCTGCACTGCCTGCGCGGTTTTCCTCATTTCCTTCATAGGCCTTCCGGGAATGCTTATACTTTCAAAATATTCATCTGAGATAAAAGCAGCTACCATTCTCCTGCTTCTAGTTTCCATTTATCTAACGTCAAATAAAATAGACGCTAACTGCGAATCTTGCAGGGTCGGCTATGCCTAAAACCGCTTTTCGTTCAAAATCAATCAAAAGGAATTTAAACAATCCGTTCAAAATGTTAAAAGCATGAAAGAGGGAAAAGATTACACTTGGATTGCAGTGATAGTAGCAGCGGTTTTGATTTCAGTGGCTATTATTTACGGGGCGGGGGTTATTTCAAACTCGGTTGTTAGCACAGGCCAGCTGAATTCTAACGGGAATTTAAATGTTTACGCTTCAAGCCAGAACAATTCAACAACCGTTAATTCAGGCCAAAACACAACCAGCAAGGGTTTAGTCGTTCCTCTTGGGAGCGATTACATTGGAAACGCTTCGGCTCCAAACCAGATTGTAGAATTCGCCGATTATCAGTGCGTTTACTGCGGGCTTTTCTACAACGAATCTGAACAAACAATAATGAATTATGTGAATTCGGGAAAGGCTGTTTTCGCTTTCAGGGATTTTGTTCTTATAGGCCCTGACTCTTTAAGCGCTGCCGAAGCCGCTCGCTGCGCAGGCGATCAGGGGCAGTACTGGAATTATCATAATTATCTGTATTCGCATCAGGGCGGGGAGAACAGCGGTTGGGCGAGCGTTACCAATCTGGAAAAATATGCCTTGAACCTTGGGTTGAATTCAAGCGAGTTTAACTCCTGTCTTGAAAGCGGAAAGTACAACAGCAGCGTGATGCAGGATACTCAGACTGGGAGAAATCTAGGAGTGCAGGGAACCCCTACTTTTTTCATTAACGGCAAGATTTACGTGGGAGTCCAATCCCCAGCCCAGCTTCAAAGCATACTCGGAAGCTGAAACAACAGTATTACACGTAATACAAACATTTAAAAGTTTAAGTTTTTAAATAATATCAGCATGAGCACTTATACAATACGCGGCGTGGATGAAAAAACAAGGCATATTATACATGATTATGCAATACAGCATAATCTCAGCACGGCTGAAGCAATACGCAACCTTATGATGTTTGGAAAAGAGACAGAAACCAAAAAGAAGTATAAAAGCCTTCTTGAAGCGTATGAAAAAATCAAATTCAAAGGAGGAGGAAAGAATCTAAGCACAAACGTAGATGAAGTGATATATAAATGATAATAATTGACACCTCCTTTTTGGTAGCGCTCTTACACGAAGATGACGCCTTTCACCAACAGGCGATTTCAGAAATGAAAAAGATTGAAATGGAAACACAACTTATAAGCGATTATGTTGTTAACGAAACAGCAACAGTTCTCAACAATAAAGCAGGATTACAAAAAGCGATATCATTTATTGAAGCAATCAAAAGCACTGAAAATGTTGAAATATACCACCTCGATTACTACGATTTTGAAAGCACTATCAAAATATTTGAAAAACAAAGACACAAGCTAAGCTTCATAGACGCTTCGATAGTTCATCTAGCGCTTACAACGCAATCAAAAATAGCAACCTATGACAAAAACATAATCAAAGAGTTTGAAGCATCAAAAGAAAGGTTGTAATAATGAAAATACTTGCTGCATCTGATCTTCACTCAGAAGAGGAAGCGCTTGAAACTCTTGAAATTATCGAAAAGGAGAACAATCCAGACTTAACGCTTATATTGGGTGATTCTGCCGTTGATTCGGTGGACTACGCTGAAAGAATGCTTGATATAACGAAGCCTGAAAAAACTCTGACAATAAACGGAAACAACGAAAACCCAGAACTGCAGGAATACTTCAGAAAAAAAGGAGTGAGCATAGACAATGAAGTAAGAAGGATTCAAGAATTCACATTCATAGGGTTCGGCTCCAGCCCGCGCGGGCCGTTCCACACAGTGAACGAGAAAAGCGAGAGCGAAATATACAATGGCCTGGAAAAACTGTTTCAAAAGGCAAAAGGAGGTAAAACAATTCTTGTAACCCACACCCCGCCCTTTGGAGTGTTTGATGAAGAGAGGGGAATGCACATCGGAAGCACTTCAATAAAAGAAATAATAGAAAAATATCAACCCTTGCTCAACTTCTGCGGTCACGTGCACAAAAAAGAAGGGGTTGAAATGATAGGAAACACAAAAGTTGTTAAGGTGGCGTCTCTAATGTTCAAAAAAGCAGTTCTCTTTGACACTCAAACAATACGGCCAAATTTCATAACTGCCAGAGCATAAACCCTTTAAAACTTTAATAGTCCTAACAAAAGTATGGAAATATCCGCTAGCGATATAAGATTCAGAAAGGCAGAGGAAAAGGACATTGAAGGTATTAAAAAATTGATAAATAGCAGGTGGGACCGGAAGGTAGATGAAAAAGAATTAAAAAACAGGGTAAACGACGGGATAGAATTCGTTGCAGTATTGAACCAAAGAGAGGGAAAACAGGAAAAAGTCATAGGACAAATGAGCGGGATAATAACAAAAGACTTCAAACCATCCTGGAGTGAACATATAGGATATGGTAACATTAAAGAAAGGATGGACAAAAAAGGAGACAAACTAACCTTATATCAGTTAACAGTAGATCCTGATGTAAAGGTAAAAGACGTGCGCATAGCACACGAACTTAGAAAACAACACCTAGATCATGCCAAAACTATTGGAGAAACGGTGGTTAACGGTTTCTCCGCATTTATGGGAAGATACAAAGGACTTGAAATAAGAACGCACAGCCCTATACAGGATCTTAACAAAATGCTGTTCAAAAACGCTGAATTCAAGAGTTACATAGAGGAAAAATTCAACGTCAAACTAAAGGATGAAAAAAGCTTTCTCAGACTGCCTAAAAAAACTCAGGAAAGAATAGCTATGGAAAGACTTTACCACACCGAATCTTTGTTCAAAAAATCAGATATGGACATAAAAAGAGATAAAAACGGAGAAATCATAAGCGCAACGCATAAGAACGAAAAAGAGAACGAAAAGCTTACAAAAAAACTGTCAGAATTTCAAGAACTGACTAAAAATATGATTGATGGAGAAAAACTAAAATGGAGGCTTCTGCAAGGAAGCATAGACAACAAGCCAGGCGCGTTCCAAAGATTCAAAAATAAAAACAGGAGTCTTATCAAAAAACTCTACAAAGGAAGGAAATTCGGCATTGAAGAATACTTCCAACTTCTGGGAAGAAAACCAGAGGACACACTCAGATTTCACGTAAGCGGTGGGGCGAGGATAGACAAAATCTATGCAGGAGGAAGTGAGGAGAAACACAGAGGCCTGGGAATCGCAGTGTCATACGTCTATCAAAAATAAGCAGATTTAACGTTGAATGTGTTAAAAACACGCTGGAGGTACTTAAAATAAATTTTTTGAAAAGCACTATAATCACATAAAAATGCGATAAAATGGATTTATAAAAAAATGGAATTCAACTGCTGCAAGATTTATTCACAGAAGGCTTTCTTTTACTTTTCTTGTGAATGATGTAAAATATGGCTATAATATGGTTTAAACTAGTCAAAAATAATTCAATATATTGAACTAAAATATGTAATTTACTTCATTATACTGAAGTATTTTAAACATTTAAATTTATGATAATAGCAACATCAAGTATTATTAGAGAAAGTTATAAAGCAGTATGTCTCGCAAAAAGTAAATCTTCAAAAATACGACAACCACACGAGAAAAACAGCCAAAAACTTCATTAAAAAAACAAGAAAAGCAAAACTCGAGAACCCCTACTGAAAAGTCTTTGCAAAATCAGCCAAATTCCACGTCAGCGGAGGGGCTAGAATAGACAAAATCTACGCGGTAGGAAGCGAGGAAAAACACAACAGCGAAAAAAAGAAGCATGTGGGTAGCAGTTATAAAATATAATGTGATTAGTGAATTTTAGGAGCAAATTGGAGTATTATGCTGGATTAGTAATGGATAAAGTGGTTCTTTTCTGTGGTTGAATCAGAACTCCATTTCTTTAATGTAGTCAGAATAATTTTGTTTGTTAATTCCATAATACTTATGAAATCTTTCTTTATCAAAACTCAAGCAGCCTTCAATGCGCTTAACCTGCTTTTATCAAGCTTTGACATACTGGTTTTGCGGTAATTATAGCATCTCCTGTCATGTTCATACACTGCACTTCCAACACTCATAGAAGTAAAAAGAACGCAAAACTACTTAAATTGCCTTCCGTTTTTTCACTAATCACCAAATATAAATTGCATGTCAACGTTAGCAACAACAATTAAAATAGCTACTATTTATTAACTTGGGCAGCACAAAGCTTCAGCTGCGCCAACTCCACTTGTAGAAGCGGGATTGTAAAAAAAGCACGACCACCCTCCTGAATTAGGATAAAATCCAGCTATAGTCATATTTACAGATAGGCCTGCAGTGCACTCGCCACTTATTGCTGTGAATCCAGAATTGCATGAAGCAGTTGCCGTGCCATATCCTCCATTAGCTGGAATAGTAGGTGAGGTGGATAGGCTAGTCCAGGAACAGGTTGCGTTTGTCCATGGCGTGTGACCTCCGATTGAAGCGCTGCCGGTTATAGTCAAACCGCTGAAAGAAGGACTACTACCACTCTGAACATAACTGCTAGCAGCAACACCACCGAGAAAGGCAGAGTTGTTCGCGGTTGAAGAGTAGCTCGCGTTTACCGAACTGTTGGAATAAGTCGAATTAACAGCTGTTATTGAGTTGAAAGCGTAAGGAGCGTCGCTCAAGGCGAGCCTGGGGGCCATCTCACCGTCGTTATTAACATTAACGCCAAGGTAGTAAGGTTGGTTGAAGGAGAGAGAAGTTAATGGATTGTTGGCTCCGATTAAAACACTTACCAAACCGTTACTTGCTGTTACTGAGTCGGTTTCATTGTAAATTGAAGTTCCGCCAGAAGATGAAGTGTAGATATTGAAAGTTATTGAAACGCTGCCGTTAAGCGCAACGCCATTTTTGTCTGTTAAAGTTCCCTGAAAACCAATCAATGCAGGCATTGAAGCGCTTGCAAAGCCTATAAACGATAAAATAAAAACACTCAAAAGCGCAAGGCGCTTGAAACTTTCCTTAAAATTCTTAAAATCCATTGAAATCACCCAGTGCAAGCAGGGCCAGCGCATAAAGCGTAGTCGCTGCTCTTTATTAAACCAATAGGTTGGTAAGTAATGTAAGCGCTAGTAAACTCATAGTTTGTGCTGTTCATGACCACTCCTGAAGATGCGGACCCGTTTAAACCGCCAGCGCTTCCTCCGCCAATGTTTGAAAAACTGTAGCTACTGCTTTGAATTGAAGTGGGAATTGCAAAAACGCCAGTCTGGTTTGAAGCGTTAATATAATTTGTTATTTGATTTGAAAGATTTGAAGTAACATTTTGAGTGGGGGTTAAGACAACGTTTTTTACCAACACTACTGCTATAACAACGAAGACAATCACTCCGCCGGCAAGCAGAAGGTATTCAACAGCGCTTTGACCTTTGAAATTCATTGAAGATAAATAACAGGTTAATATTTAAAAATATATATGCCCGGCACTATTCATTCCTCTACGAGAATCTTCACGTTCAATTCTCTTTCAAGCTTTCGAGCTATCTTTTCAATAGGCTTAAGCGATTCGCTTTCGAATTTTTCAATATCCCTTTCGCTGATATTCAATTTTTTGCACAAATCTTGAACAGTCATTTTTTTGCCTAGCCTGGCCGCGCTTAAAACCCGACCGTAGCCATCTATCAGGACAAGCTCCGTTTGACCAGAGTCAAAACCGCGCTCGGGGTTTTCATCAAATAGTTTTTTTTCAAGCCTTCCGAATTTAAGACAGGTTTCGCAAACGTTGAGTCTAGCGCCGTCCACTATTGCTATCGCGACCGCTTCTCTTTTTCCGCAAACTTCGCAATCCATTGCCAGCACCTTTTGTAATTGGAATGATTAAAATCTTTAAAAGAGCGTATTTAAAACCTTTTCCAAAACAGACAAAAAAGGTTTTTTAACATAGAGGGTTAAAAAATTGTCTGTTCGTTAAATACAATAAAGAGTTGAGCAGGTTAAAAAAATGAATTCTAAAAGAACTGCGAGTTTCGTTGCTTTCGTTGCGTTAGTGTTGATTTTTTTCGCCGTTGCTTTTTCAAGGATTGACTTTCTGGAAAAGCTCATTTTAGTGCTTATTGTTATGGTGGCTTGCAGCGTTACTCTCAGCATTGCCTTCAACACCGAAAATTATTACCTGCTTTTAAATATCAAAAGGACAGAGAAGGGGTTGGAAAAAATCAAGAGGCTGGCTTTGAAGCATGAAAAATTAATCAAGAAACTTACTGATTTAGGCCTTGCCATAAGCTTCGGCCCGGCATATTCTTACTATGTTTTTGGAAATTCTAAAAAATTCTATGTTTACACCACTCTTTTCATTATTTTTTTAGCGCTTCTTGAATTGAACAACCCTTCAATTCTGGTGCTTGTTTCTGGATTGATAGGGGGTTTGGCGTTGATGGGGGTTGCTTTGATGGGGTCAAACGCGTACGCAATACTTTTCGCTCATTCCACTCAAGCCGGAGCCACTCTGGCAATTCCCTTCGTTACAATTCCAGGGGAGGCTTTAATCGCGATAATACTTATTATAGTTAGTCACGAGGCGTTTCACGCTCTCTTGTTCTCCATTGAAAAGATCAAAATAAAAAACAGCGGGGTTGTTCTGCTTTCTTTCATTCCAATAGCCGCGTTCGTGGAGCCTGACGAAAAAAAGTTGTCGCAAACAACAATCAACAACAAAAGAAGGGCTTTGATAGCAGGCAGCGCTGCAAACTTCTACCTTTTCGTAGTTTTCACTATTATAACAATACCATTCATGCTTTTCTACAACAATCAATCAAAAGGAGTGGTGGTTGAGCAGGTTATGCCCAACACGACTGCAAGCTTTTTTCTGAAAAGCGGCGACGTCATAACTTCGTTCAACAACACGCAGATAACAAACATCCAAGAACTCGCCAACCTTACCTCTGCAACGGTTAAAGGGGAGGTTGTTCCTGTAACGGTTAACGGAGAAAACCTTAACGCCACTTTCATGCAAAAAGGTTTTCTGGGCATATCGGGAGCTAACTTTATAGCAAGTTTCTATTTCATTCCAGGGTGGCTTATTAACAGTGTTTCTACAACGCTTGAATGGATAGTGCTGTTAAGCATTTCTATAGCGGTGATAAACATCCTCCCGCTTTACATCACTGACGGGGCTAGGCTAATGTACGAGGAGTTGAAGGAGAAGAAAGGAAAGAAGACCGCGGCAAGGCTTACATCGCTTGCAAGCCTAGTCGTTCTTGTTATAATAATTATAAACCTGTTGCCTGCGCTTTGAAAACTAAAAACATTTAAAAATCATTGTGTTTAAAAATGATTTATGGACTCTGATTTGATTGAAAGAATAAACATAACTGGAGACAGGACTATCTACTCTGAATCGATAAAAGAAAAAATAGCTGCCGCCATTGGAAAGGTTAAAAGCATTGAAATCGAAAGCGTAAACGTTCACGTTAAGGTAAACTTGCACAGCAAGAAAGAAAACTACGAGATAGAGACTGGAGTGACTCTTAAAAAAGGAGGTAGGGTTTTTGCAAAAACAACAAGCAGAGAGCCAAACCTTGCCATAAACGACAATTTGAAGGAAATACAGAAGGAGCTTATGAAGAGAAAGAAGAATCCAATGCACGATTATGGCTTTGGTAAATAAGTCAAAAACAGTTTAATGTTTTTGATTTAAACTCCTTCTCCTCATCAACTGGCTGGACTGCCTCGCCTACTTTTGTAAGGTCATTGGGTTCCAGTACCATCGCTTCACCTGAAGAGCCTTTTTCATTAATGAAGGATCGTTTCAGCCTTGTCCGACCCCGCTTCGCAATATTAAACGAAGCATTCACATCCCTATCAAACAAAGAACCGCAATTCTCGCAGAAAACCAACCGTTCTGGAACTATTCGAGTTTCACACTCACATACCGAACACTGAACGCTTGAGTTTCTAGTTTCCTTTCTTGACAACTGAATTATCTGCAAACCATCCCACTCAGCTTTGTATTTTAACTGTTGGGCGAGCATAAAGTAAGGGAAAGCGTTGTGAAAAGAAAACCTCTTCTTTTTGCTTTTGCCGTCTCCTTTAAAAGTAATATCTTTCAAACCTTTAATATTCTCCAAAACTAAAGCTTCCCTGCTTTGAAGAGCGTTTTCAACAATCATTTTCGAAGTTTTATGCAAAACCTGCTTTACCCTATTGGATGCCCTTTTTCCATACTTGCTGAAAAGCTTTCTTCTAATCCTAACATCGTTTCTGTGAAAGTGTTTCAGTTTGTTTCTATATCTTTTCTTTATTTTGGGAATTAAAGACAAGTCGAAAGCGAGGTGGTGACTCTCATTTCCAACTGTAACATTGTTTAGGTTTCTGTCCACACCTAAAGTGTTTAAACACTCTACTGGTTTGAATGTTTTGCCAATAGTTAAACAAAGCTTGTTGGGCGTTATGGTAAAACTCCTCACCTCAACTTCTTCTTCAAGCTTAGATTGAACATAATCATTCAAAGGAATCGTTTCGAAATCCCTCACGCCAACAGGAATTAATAATTGATTGTTTTTGATTTTAAAGCCGAAGTAAGAAGAGAGGAAAGGCTTTCTGACAATAGGTTTTCTTAAATCCTTCCACAAAATTTTTTTAAATCCTTCTTTTTTTTCTCTAGTCTTCTTGTTTTCTCTTTTCCTCAAAACCTTGTTATAATTCTTGATTATTCCGATTGCTTTGTTCACGCTCTCCACGTAATAATAGCTAGGAACTTTAAAATTCCCGCTTAACTTTTTATAAACTCTTTTCGACAAAGCATTCCTAGAAGTTATCTTCTCGTTTAAAGCAATTTTAACGCTGTAATTCACCATTTCTTTAAAACAATTCATTAAACCTTCCACTCTTTTGGAAGGAGCGTTCTTCTGAATTAAAGTTTTATAAACCTTCATAATTTAACTGAAGTTGACTTGAGTTTATTAATCTTGGCACCCCACTCCGCCGGCGTTGCCAGCGTGAAAAAAAAGGCAAGTTTTAAATAACCGTTTAAATATTACTTGTTGTTATGCGGGTTAATGAACGACTTATGTCCCACAGCCGCATAATTATGAAAGAATTGAATGACAAAAAAAAGGTGGTAGAATAAATGAAGAAATCAATTGGAATCGCTGCTCTTCTTTTTGGGGTTATGATTTTGGCAGTAGGCGTTTATCAAGGGAATCAATATTTAACAGTTTCAGCCAATCTTAATTACCAGATTAGCGCTCTTAAAAGC
Organism: Microcaldota archaeon; assembly: GCA_021812145.1. GTDB lineage: Archaea > Micrarchaeota > Micrarchaeia > Norongarragalinales > UBA8480 > DTNV01. The sequence goes on along the minus strand of JAKAOM010000003.1, from coordinate 35,626 downwards.
ATTTCAACCACGCTAACAACAACACAGCAAGCCCAGCTTCAGGCAACCCAAGACGTTGCAAACCTTACCAACACAGCGCTTGTTGAAGGAATGCTTATAGACATAGGGCTTGGAGTGGTTTTCACTGCCATAGGAGTTTTCCTTTTAAACGACGATTTTTAGACTGGTTGAAGGTAAAAGCCCCTGATATCACACCTTCAGCACGTCTGCTATATTTCTGTAAAAGGCGAAAACAGTTAAAAATATTAACTGAAATAAAAAAACAGATATGGGAAAGGTAATACAATTCAATCGTGTTGAGAAACAACAATCTAAAGCAGAGCTTTACGACGCTTACGGCAGGAAGATAAAAGATAGAAAAAAAGTTAGACTAATAAACCCTCACTCAATGAAGCCGTTTGAAAAAAACCCTAAAATAGAAAAGCCGAAAACAACCATAATAAAACCAGAAATGATAAAATTCATACAAACGCCTGAAAACAAAATACAGCCAGCCACAATGCAGGAAGCGCTTTGGATGATGAAGAAGATAAGAAGCAAGACTGGAAAACAAAAACCAACATTAGAAGAAACAGAAGAGACAATAAAACAAATATTCGGAGATAGGATAGAAAAAACAGAAAAAATGACCCTGCCAACAAACCCTGATTTAAGGGAAAAAACAATTGAAAAATGGGAAGGGTTCGACAGGAAGTGGGTCAAGCAGATAGCAAGGCACATGCACGAGCTGTATCTAACAAAACTTGAAAGAGAGTTTGAAGAAGAAATAAAAAAAAGAGAAAAACTGCTAAAATAATTTTTAACCCCAAATACGTTTAGACCGCAATTTACGTATTTAGCAATTATCTAAGCGAGACATTTTGTGGCTTGCTTGAATCATCCTCAACCAGAACTGCAGTTCCGTACGCTACCACTTCAGTCATTGTTCTGCCTATATCAGAAGAGTCGAAACGCATGTCAACCACCGCGTTGGCGCCAAGGTTCTTTGCATTCTCCACCAATCTTTGAATGGCATGTTCCCTTGCTTCAGAAAGCATTTCACTGTATTCCTTGATCTCCCCTCCAAAAAGGCTTCTCAGACCAGCTACAATGTTTCCACCAATCCCCCTGCTTCTGACGACTATTCCGAAAGTAGAGCCGAAATTTTTAACAATTTTCTTTCCGGGAACATAGTTCAAAGTAACAACTTGAAAATCCATCCAAACCACCTTTTTTTATATTTTAAAACAATACTTCCCTATTTTGAGCTAGCGTCAAAAAATGAAAATAAAATCAAGACAAATCCAACCACCAGCAAAGAAGTCAAAACTACAATCCACTGGTAAACGGGGTTTGAAATGAAAAGTGAAAGCATGAATATAAGGCTTAAAATCTTGAAAAGCTTCTTCCCTTCATTATGCGTATCCTTCCAAACCCTGTCACTTGCCACAGTCCAGGGGGTTCTAATCCCTATCCAGTGATTTCTCTTAAGGTAGGGCATGTTCTTCCCGCTCCAGTAGAAGAAAACTGAAAAAGCCGGAAGTAAAAAGTCGGAAATGCTGAAGGGGTAGAAGTAGAGATTGCTTAGAAGAAGCACTCCTTCGACGTATAAAAGAAAGAGTATAACAAGCGATACGAAATCAGAGTAGTGAAGATTGACAAACTCATGGGCCTTTTTCAAGTCTCTGACATGCGGGAACTTGCGCATGACGAGGAAGGCTATTATCATCAAGACAGGGAAAATAAAAAGCCAGATTTTTCCAGCGTAAAAATCAGGAACGTTCAGGTAATTCCAATGCAAGGCAATGCTTGCAGGAAGAAGCGAGTAGAATGCGAAAACAAGCAAAATGGATAGTATGATCAGGATTAAATCAAAATTCTCGTTTTTCATTTTTACTACCGCTTAAACTCAAAACATTAAGAGTTTTAAATGTTTCTTAAACCCTTTTAAAAAGAAAACGTAAAAAACATTGAAAGAAGGATTAAAAAATATTAAACGTTCTTTAAAAATAGATGGAATTGTTCGAAAATCAAAAAGTTGAAAGGTTCAGTAAAAAACCTGAAGAGATTAAAACTGCCAGAACATCGGTTCAAGACTATTTGGCTAAAAATCAGGTTCTTACAATGGGAAGGGAAAGAACATCGGGAGGGAAAGCTAAAAAATTCATTTCAACCTTGCTTTTGCTTGCCACGCTTGCAACGCCAGCAAGAGTACAGCAGTCTAACCCGCCGCTTAAAGAAACGAAAATTCAAACACAGATGGTAAAAAAGCCTGAAGTCAACCAAACTGAATCTATTAGTATTATTAAACAAGTCAAACCGCCTATTGTTGATTTAAAACACCCTCAAGTGGTGGCCAGCATTGAAACAGGCAACGAGCTTAGACATCCTGCAGTTGAAGTGAAAATTAAGCCAGGTTTGGAGGAAATGCAGCATAAAATCAACGAGAGAATTCTTGAAAGAAACTTTCTAGCGTACAGAAGCATTGTAAGAAAGCTTGCTCACGAGTACAACATTCCACCTCTTTTGATACATGCAATAATACAAACAGAAAGCTCGTACAATCCAAAAGCTGAAAGCAGCGCTTCGGCTTTCGGTCTGATGGGACTTCAAACCCAAACAATAAAAGGCATGATAAATGAGGGTTTAATTGAGTCACTGCCAGTCAGGGAGTACGAAACAAACCCTATTTTGAACATGAAGGCGGGATTGACGTACATCAACTGGATTAAGAAAAACTTGTACAAAAACACCCCTCAAATAGCAAAGGAAATGAAGGAAAGGAGAGCCTTCTTCAACAGGCAGCCGGAATGGTGGCAGTTGAAAGAAGCGCTTAAAGCATACAACGTTGGAATAAATAATTACTACAAAAAAGGATACGATCCAAGTAAAAATACTTACTATGTCCTAACTATAAAAAACATGAAAAGAATAAGCAGTGTCATAAAAAAGCTAGAAATACAGAAATATCGGGTCGAAATGACGAGAAAGTAAAAAATTCAAAAAACAGGGTTTAAAACGCTTTTTTTAAAAATCGGAGGGCATCTAAGCCATAAAAAAGGCAGAAAAATATTTCTAAAGTTTAAAAAGTTAAAACAAAGCATTGAAAAGGTTCGGTTAAAGCTTTCTTTTAAGAATATTTATAAAGAACAAAAAACTCAAACAACATTCAAAAATGAAGAAAATGTTTTTTTTCAAAGTTTTTGTTTTTTGAAATTTTGAAAATCAACACTTTCTAAGAAAAAAGGTGATAAAAAATGAACAAAATTTTACTTGCCCTGCTTTTCATCCTGCCTATCGGCGCGGTAACCGCGTTTCCGACTAGCATGGGAAGCGGCATGAATCAAGGAATGCTGATAAGTTATAGGAATAATACCAACTTTACCTCAAACCTGACGAATGGAACAATGATGAATTCAGAAATGGATAGGTTTAATCTAACAAGTCAGGAGCGTGAAAGAATGTCCAATATGGTAAATAACGGGCTTCAAAACGCTTTGGAAAAGCTTCAGAGTATAGAAGCAAGACTTGAAAAGGAGGGAATTCCAACAACCGGTTTGAACGAGTCAATTTCAAACATAATGCAGATAGAGCAAAACCTTAACAATTCAATACAGAACGGAAACCTTACCGAAATAAGGAACTACACAAACCAGATGTACCACGAGTTTTCAGACATAAGAGACTCTGTGAACAACGAGGTTTTAACCTACGAGCAAAACAAGATAAGAGACACTGTTGAAGTTGCGGGTGGCTTGATGGACAGAATACAAACCATTCTAAGCCAAATGAAATCAGACGGAATGAACGTGACCGCGCTGCAAAGCGAGTTCACCCAGATTCAGTTGCAGTTGAACGAAACAAACTCTACTGTAACCTCGGGCAATGGGCCTGGAGAATACGTGAGCGAGGCAGCTAGATTAATGTTCAGGTTCAGGGATATGCTTTCAAATTTCAGAGACGACATGATTAGAGTTGTTAATCATGAACCTCCAATGCATTGGAACATGGAAGCTGAAACCCACCAACCCGAAAACGTCTCGGCTCAGGAAAACAGCTCAGTGCAGGAAAACGAAACCGCAAACCAAACAAACAGCGGCTTGAACGCCACAGCAAACGAGTCAGTCAGTGAAAACAACACCGGAAACGAAACAGGTTAGGCAAGTCAAAGCACGGTGAAAGGAGAAGGGTTTTTAAACCCCTCCTTTCATTAAAATTAAGAATTAAAAAAGGTGTTTGAATGAAAAACTACATGATAGCTGGAATTATAATAATAATCCTTGTAATAATAGGAGGGTTAATTTACTTCAACCCGCTGAATTCCAGCAGCACTCAGAATAGTCAAAATTCAAGTGGAAATCTTAATACCGCAAATCTTAATCCGAATCAAACTCAAGTGGTAAACGACATAAACAATCTTACAGATCAGATAAACCAAACGTTAGGACAGATAGACAATATAACAAATGAATTGAATCAAACCCTAAACAACGCGAGTTTTAACATAAGCTGAAGCTCAAAAGAAAATACTAGTCTAGTTTCACACTCGTGAAACGCAATTGAGGGTTTGACAGTCCAAAACCATTAAAAATCATAGCTGATTATATATAAGTTGGGATGAACGGGAAAATATTGCTATTGGTTTCAATCTTAGCATCATTAGTGACAGGCGCTCTGCTGATAGCAATGCCAACAGAACCAACTGCAATTCAAATCCAGACTACAAGCCAATTTCAAAACCAGAGCATGATATTCCTAACAGAACAATTGTTCCACTACGACCAGGCGGGAGTTCAAAAAATGCTGGCGACAACCCTTATAACCGAACGGCAGGATATTCAAAGCGCGGTTTCAGTCATCGACGAAGCGTTCTATAACCAAAGCTTGCAGTGCGGTTTTGCAGTACATCCCTTCAACCAAACGCTTGAACAAATCGGCGAATACACTTTCCCAACACTTAACGCCAACAGCGTAGATATTGCCGTCAACAAAGTGGTTCAATTTAATAATTACGCTCAAAACCTAACAGGCCAGCTTGACCAAGAACTGCAATCGTCATCAGAACAGGTTGTAGCAAACTCGCAAAACGCAAGCCAGTGCATGCAGGAACTTCTCACGCTAAACAGCACTATAGCGCAGCAAAAGACGATTCTTCAGTCAGAATATGACAGCCAAAAGCAATTGGTGTGGGTTTATATAGCAAACGAATCAAGACAGATAACAGCTCAATACATCGACAACATCACCAAAATCTACCCTCTTGATTCTAACCGGATAAACGAAAGGCTCGACGTAATACTGGCGCAACAGAACCCTGAAGAGTTAAGCCTATTTATTGAAAAGCTAAGGCTTCTCCTCAAATCCCTGGAATACGAGACAGTGTCAATGAACTTCAACTCTACAAATCAGAGCATAACAATAGACAACGAAACATCTTATCTGAATGGAAAAAATCTCGAAATAAGGGGTTTCAATGTAAGGCTGCACAACTCCACGATCGTCGGAGTGGTGGACATGAACGTTTCAATAAAGAAGAATGTTACCGAATTCTACTTCAACATGACAAGGGAGAATGAAACAAACTCAACTGGTTTTGAAAAAATTGCAGAAACAAGAAACTTCACCCTATCCCAACCTCTGTTCATAATACAGATAGATCAAAATTTAAGCGACGAAAACATACAAAACGCGACCTTCTCGATTAACGTTTCCAAAGAATCGCTTGAAGGAGATTCTATATCCCTAAATGATATGGAGCTGTTCAGAAACCATGATGGGAGCATAGAGCTTTTGAATTATTCAATTCAAGACAACGGGGATTACTACACTATAACGTTCAGTTCTACGGGATTAAGCGTTTTTGCAGCCTACATGGTGAACACAATAGCAGTACCTTCAAATCAAGCGCAGTCGCCTGTAACAACGCCGCAAAGCAGTGGAATAACGCTTGGAATTAGCTTCTGGACTCTGGCTACAATCGTGGCTTTGGGAGGAATGGGCGCAGCCTACTTCATGACAAGAAAACCATCCAAAAGGAAGCAAGCCAAATGATAGAAACATACCTCTACCTTTTTTTGCTAACCTACTCGCTCTACTTCCTTATGAAAACAGCGGGAAACTACCTTAAAACAAGAAGCTCGACGCAACTCGCAATACTCGCATTCCTTCTCTTATTTTCAACGCAGCTATGGTTCGCTTTCTACGGGGGAAGGCTAAACGACGTTTTTCAAAAATATTCAATGATAGCAACTTTCATACCGCTTATTCTGTTCATAGCGTACGACAAAATGGAGGAGAAAAGAAAAAAGGAGCAGGAGGAAAAGAACAGGATGAAGGGAATGTTCGAAAAATATGTCAATCCCAATGTTATAAGAAAGATAATGAAGCAGAGAAAGCTAAAGCTCGGAGGGGAAAGGCAGGAGATAACAGTTTTATTCTCAGACGTTAGGGGATTCACGTCGATGTCTGAAAAGACAGAGCCTGAAAAAGTGGTTAAAATACTCAACGAATACTTCAACACTGCCACGAAAATAATACAGAAGCACGATGGAATGGTGGACAAGTTCATAGGGGACGCAGTCATGGCGATATTCAACGCTCCGGTTAAGAATGAAAACCACGCGGACAACGCGGTTCAAACCGCAATTGAAATGCAGAGAGAGTTCAAGAAGAAAAACCTTAACGTTGGAATTGGAATAAACACCGGCGAAGCGGTTATAGGAAACATCGGAAGTTCTAAGGTGATGGACTACACGGCAATAGGAGACGCGGTCAACACCGCTTCAAGAATGCAGGGGGTGGCGAAGGCAGGGGAGATAGCAATAACCGATTCAACGTTCAGAAAATTAAAGATGAAAATAAAGGCGATTGAAAAAAAGGAGATGGTGAAGGGAAAAGAAAAACCCGTAAAAATACACGTGATTGAAACATGAAAACAGAAAGCCTGAAAGTTGTACTTTTAAACAAAAAACAACTGGACAGATTGTCGAAAAACTTCAACCTGACCAAGGTTATTATAGCCGTTATAGCAAGCGCGGCTATACTGAGCATTCCCACCACAAGCCAATCGGTAAGCCAAACCTTAACTCAATTCATCACAACACTAGCGCTTATAATAGCAATGATACTGCTAAGCGCTGGAGCGGCAAAAATCCTTGGAGGGGAAAACAAGGCTGAAAATATAGTCAACGCTTCAAGCATTTCAATGGCGTTAAGCCTAGCGCTGGTTTCAATTCCCGCCGGACTGATAACACTCTGGCTGATTCCTTTAATACTTCACACCTACCTGTTCAGCAGTCTTCTATTCAGCATAATTCCGTTTTACAATTTTCTGATATTCGGGTGGGCGGTTGAAGAATCCAGCAGAAACAAAAACCAAGCAAGAAAAACAATTACCGCAATAGTCTCGCTAACCCTAGTCATGCTGCTGTATATAGCGATATCCGTTTTGTAAACGTAAAAATTAAAAATCTTGACTAACAAGTCAAACCTTATGCTTTTTATCGGAATAGACCTAGCCTGGTCAACAAAAAACGGGTCTGGAATAGCGGTTATAGAGGGAGATAAAACAAAATCAAAATTAATAAGCGCCGACTTGACTTTCTCGGATGCTGACATTATAAAATATGTAAGGGAAAAGGCAAAAAACGAAAATTCGTTCATAGCAATAGACGCGCCGCTGATAGTTCCAAACGAGAGTGGGAGAAGAAAGGCGGAGGAGATAGTGGGAAATTTATTCAGAAAATACAACGCAGGGGCCCACCCTTCGAATAGAAAAAGGCTAAGCCAGTGGTCGGGAAAGATAAGGGGGGAGGAAATATCGAAGCTTCTTGAAAAGGAAGGTTTCAAGCAAGATCCGTACATTAAAAAATTCGAAAATTCAAGAAAATTCTTCGAGGTATACCCGCACCCTTCAATGGTCGTGCTGTTCGATCTTGAAAAAGTGATTCCCTACAAAGCAAAACCGAAAAGGGACTATGAATCCAGGTGGAGCGCGTTTGAAAAATACCAGCGCCTTCTTGCAGGGCTTAAAAAATCCAAAACAAAACTCGAACTTGACGATCTGCTGAAAACAAACGTAAGAAGGCTTAAAGCGCAAAAACTCAAGGATTACGAAGACAGGTTGGACGCTGTTTTCTGCGCGTACATCGCTTATTACGCCTGGGCAAACCCCGACAAATGCGAGGTGCTAGGAAACATGGATGAAGGCTACATTCTAACCCCTGTTACGGAGGCGATAAAGAAGCAAATTAAGAACCAGAAAACGCAAACAAAATTAGAAGTGTTTTGAAAAACAATAATTAGAAAAAAAAAGAAAAATAAAAAATAAAAAAAATCAAGAAAATACCAAACCGATTTACTGGCTTGAAAGTTTCTTTGCCTTAACGAAAGCCCAAAGCTTCTTCGTCATCTCGCTAGGAGTTACTTTTCCAGATCCAAAGACCTGCCCAAGCGTTACGTTTGAAACGCTTCCGAAGCTAATAGTGTATCCACCAAAAGGTTTCCTTACCATTTTTCACACCAACCTCTAAAATTTTTTAAAATTTACAGAGGGAATTTAGCAAAACTCCCTCTTAAAATTCAAATAAATAATTCTACTAGGAGGTATTTAAAGGTATCTATGAGGGTAAGGGCAGAGCGTGTAAAATCAGTTAAGCGAAAAATTTTTAAATGGCAAAGAAAAAAAAAAGAGAGATGTTTTATGGAAGACGATTATGAAAAAGAGGAAAAAGAATACGAGGAGGAAGATGAGGAATCGCAGAAGGAAATGGACTACGAAAGTGATTACGATTACGACCAGCATGAAACAACCGGAGTCAACGATTTAAACGAAGAGTTTACAATAGAAGAGAAGGTATTTCAATGCAAGAAATGCAAAAAGGAAATAATAGAAAGAGGAAAGGCCAGTATAATTCCCTTCTGCCCAAAATGCGGAGCCAAAATGACTCTTATAAGCAGGACAAAAAGAAAAATAGGGGAAACAGGCGCAGTAAAGAAAGGAAAAAAAAAATGAAACTCAAATGAAGTTCATCACAGGTCAAGCCGCGCTTAAAATAAAAAACAACGTTATAATATCAGACCTGCACATAGGCGTTGAAAAAGAACTGGCGTTGAAGGGTGTTAACATACCTCTTCACTGGACAATACAGAAAATAAACAATCTTTTAAAACCAGGTGAAGATTTGATAATAGGGGGAGACGCCAAGCATATAATAGTATCCCCTGGAACTAGAACGCCTACACCAAACCAATTGAACCTTCAAACGCTCAGGCAACTTCTGGAAAAGATAAAATGCGAGAAAATAACAATAGTAAAGGGCAACCACGACACGCAGATAGAGAAAATAGAAAGCAAAAAAATAAGCGTTGTCAAAGAACTTTTCTTGAGGGAAAACAATAAAACATACGCTATACTGCACGGGCACGCGTGGCCGAGTGAAAAAGCACTGCAAACTGATTACTTGATAATAAGCCACGAGCATCCAGGAATAAAATTCAGCGGGGAGTACGGTTATTTGTGGAAGGAAAAAGTATGGGTAATAGGAAAGGTTAAAAGAAACGCGGAGAGGAAAACCACAGGCAAACAAACGGTTATAATAATGCCAAGCTTTTCTGATTTCACAGGGATGAACGTGTTCAACCAACCTAAAAGGGGAATTGAAGCCAACCACAAACTGTCCAGCCTAAGCCCGGTAATAAAGCATCTTGTTAACGTGGGCGATTGCGAAGCGGTACTTTTAAACGGTTTAAACATTGGAAAAATAAAAAACCTTGAAAAAAACGCCTAAAAAACAAAAGGCAAGGTTTAAATAAAAAGCCAGTCCAAAAAAATAACTGAAAAAAAAGGTGGTTTAGAAATGGGAAGAGGAAAGGAAAGAATGGTTATATGTGCTAAATGCGGTAAAAACGTTAGAAGAGATAAAGCTGTTTTTCTAGAGAAAGTGGTTTTCACAAACCCTGCTGACAGGAAGGACATACAGGACGAGAATTACACAAGGTTCTTTTCAAGAGAACTTGCATACTGCCCGGCATGCGGAAGGCACTTGAGAATATACGAAAAGAAAAAACAGCAAATGCAGAGGGAGAAGCAGAGAAGGGAAAACAGGGAGTTCGGCCACTATCATGAAAGACGCGAACGATATTCAGAAACAAAGCCTGAATCGGCGCCAGCGCAAACTGAAAAGACGGTTCAAGAAACAGCTCAGCCTAAACAGGAAACACAGGAGCAGACACAAAACCAGTAAAACAGCCAAGCGCGGCATTTTAAGCGCTTGGGCTCGTAGTCGAGTGGTAAGACGCCTCCTTCACACGGAGGAGATCCGGAGTTCGATTCTCCGCGAGCCCACTAAAACGTAACAAGAAACTGGGTTAATTATCTAATTATCACTTTAAGCCAATCATAACCCTCCACAATGACGAAATTGTTTTGTTATTTAAAACAGAAAAAGCTTAAAAACATTTGAAAACATAAAAGATGCAGTGATGATAAGAAAGATTATTGGCTGAAAGCGAGGTTTTGAGAGGCTCCTGTAATTAAACCTTTCAATTCTTCAAGTGATGAAGCTGATCGCGTCTGACTAATAATAAAAAAACAAGACGTTCAGCTCGGCTTTGGTTTTTTCATAAAAGTTTTCATCAAAGCGGTTTCATCATCCCGCAGCTGCAGTACCAGAAGTCTGGCTTTGCTGGCATCCCCGCTCCTCAAAGCGTCCTGAATTTTTTCCCTAGCCTCGATTCGGGTAAGGTTGAGTTTTTTAAGAAGCTCTTCATCCTTGTCGAACTCGTCTGAAACCGCGATTATTCTTTTGCTTCTTCCCTCTCCGAAAGAAACCTCCTGGTACTTGCCGTAATAGTCGAAAACACTGGAAACACTCTTCCCAAAATACATGAAAGCCAGCATTGTAAATACGGCTGGAATCAGAAGGGCGAAAACATTCAAGCCAAAGTCTAGGTATACAAGGACAACGCTGGCAAATCCTACCGCGCTTATGAAAAAAGAGGTAAACAAATCGCTTACTTGCCTATCAACAATCAAAGAATTCTCGTCAGTCAACGGAAACATCCTACTGGAAGTGGAAAAAGAAACTTTGTACACTAGAAACTTAAACTCCTCCACCACTCGGTACATGGGCCATACAATCAGAATCAAAAGAAGCGACGCAACCGAAAGCTGGATTGGAAGGGAAAAACCGGTAAGAAAGGATTCTATGTTAACTATGAAGCTCAGGTATATTATCGAAAAGGCTATTGCAAGATTCAATATCATTTTTTCAACGCTGTTAACCCACTCGTTGTTTAGAAAAGATGATGAAATCGACTTTTCAAAATCCCTCACTTTCAAGCCCATGCCTCTTACATGCTCACGAACGCCGGCAGGGTAAAAATCAACAATCAAATCGCTTATAACGTCAACCCTTTCAAAAATAAACGGAGAAACCACGGTGGTCAGAACAATCAACACAAAGGCTACAAGTATCAAATCAGAAGAGTTTGGGAAAATAGGTGTTCCCCCCAGGCTTAACGCTGCCGCGCTTGACGCTATTATGATACCAAACTCCCCCAGGCTCATTGTTATCGAAGCCACGCTCAGGGAGCTTAAAACATTCAACCCAAGGGCCACTCCAAAAAAACCATAAACCAAGAGCTTCAATATCACGTAGCCAATGAAAAGTACCACGCCAAGCAAAAGCATTTTGGTCAAGACCGACGGAATCAAAACGCTTGCTCCGAAACTAACAAAAAAGAAAAGAATGAAAAAGTTCTTGAAGAAACCAAGCTCCCTTTTAATCCGGTCACTGTAGCTGGTATCGCTCAACGCAAAACCTGCGAAGTAAGCGCCAAGCACAGGGGACACTCCAAGAAAAGAACCTATGTAAGAAACCACAACGCCAATAGCTAGAGCGTACAAAACCATTTTGTTTGACTGCCCCCACGACTGGAGAACATCGAAAAGTCTCTTTGAAATCCTGCTCACTACAAAAAACATGGCGAAGACAAATATTAGCCCGTTTACTACCGCCAACCCAAACTGGTGGGTGGAGCCGAATGTTGAAATGAAAACAAGCACCAGAATGGAAACGAAATCTTCTATAACCAACCCGGACATCGCAATCCTAGATTCCAAAGCCTTTACGGCGTTCTTCTCAAAAATAAAACTAACCGCTTCAACAGTGCTGGTAGCTATCAAAATGCTTCCAATTATAAAAGATTCGAAATCGCTTAAACCGAAAAGCTTTGAAACGAAAAAACCGAACAAAAACGATACGGTCATCTCCACCAAAACTAGAATGAAAGAAACAGCGCCCGTTTCCTTCAGGCGCTTGACGCTAATCTCCATCCCCAGATAAAACATTATCATTATAAGGCCTAGTTCTCCGAAAATCGCGGAAACGCCTGTGCTTGAAAGGTAGTGAAGCCCTGAATCTCCCAAAAGCAATCCAACTAATATGAATCCCAAACTAGAACTGATCCCAATCCTTGCCAGAATAAGTCCGGCAGTCAAGGCTAGGAAAACAACAATTCCAAACTCAGTCAAAGGTGTGGAACTCATCAAAAATCAAAGAAAAAGTAAACAAAAACAATATTAAAAACTTTCTACAAGAAAATAACACGGGCCCGTAGCTCAGCTTGGAAGTTTTAAGCGATTAAAACTGAGCAAATAGAGCAGTTGCCTCCTAAAATCAAAGGAGAAAGCAAAAGGTCGTGGGTTCGAATCCCATCGGGCCCGCTCGCATAAAAACAAGAAGCAGTTAAAGCTTGCAGGTGTTAAAATTTCAATCAAAACAATTAAATAAATAACAAATGGTAAATAGTGGTAAAAATTGTGGGAAAAAGCAGGACTTCTTTAAAAAAACAAAAGGCGGTTAAAAATGAATGAAAAGGACGCACTAAGGCAAATGCTTTCAAATCTTATTGAAGACAACTCCATACCAAAAAACATAAGAACTAGAATAGAAGACGTTAGCGAGAAAATGAACGAACAGGAAGACATGCCCACGCTTTTGAGCATGATGACATATTCACTGGAGGATATAGTTAACGACGTTAACCTGCCAATGCACGCAAGAACAAGCTTGTGGAACATTCTCAGCGAAATCGAAATGCTTAAGGAAAAGCACAGAAAAAAATAACATTTTAAAGCAGAAGAGGATTTCAACAAAAAAAGCATTGAATCCTCCAGGAAAAGGTGGGTTTCAGATTTGGAGGAAAAGCAAGTGGTGGAGTTCCTCGCGGCTAAAAAGCTGATCGCGGGAAGGGAGGAAATACAGCTTATATTGAACAGCGAAAGCCCTGAAAGAGTGCTTGAAAACGCTTCAAAAAACACTTCTTCATTCTACCTTGAAAAAAAAGACATAGAAAAAGCAATACAAGATTTGGAAGAAAAAATAATTGTGATAGAACCTAGCAGAAAAATAGCCGCCAAAGAAGTAGACCGAAACATTAAAATCCATCCAGACAGCCTCACGAACAAAAAAACGCTTGGCACTACCGGCGATTTTGTCGAATATTTCAGGGAAAGGTTCAAAAAGCTAAAAGGTACTCTTGCGACCAGAATAAACTCAAACCCGCTAACGACAATAGAAAAAGCAAAGAAAACCCTTGCAAAAACAAGGGTTATTGGAATGGTCAAATCGAAAAAACAAACCAAGAACGGACACATGATAATAGAAATAGAAGACGAGGAAGACACTTTGACATGCTTCGCAGGAAAAGACTCTAAAATAATGGAAAGCGCTAGGCAGGTCATCCCAGACGAGGTGATAGCTATAGACGGAAAGCAGTCAAAAGACCTGTTCATAATAGAAGCGATAACCTGGCCCGACATTCCCTACAAGCAGAAAAAAACAACAGAGGAGGACATAAGCCTGGCCATGATATCGGACATTCACATAGGAAGCAAGCTGTTCATGAAGAAAGAGTTCACCAAGTTCATATCGTTTCTAAACGGAAAGACCGAAAACAAGGCATATGAAAAAATAAAATACATAACAATAGCCGGAGATTTGGTGGACGGGATTGGAACTTACCCTGAGCAGGAAAAAGACCTTGAAAACAACGACATCTACCTTCAGTACGAAATACTGGGCGAGTTCCTTAAAAGCATTCCCGAATACATAGAAGTTATTCTAACTCCAGGCAACCACGACGCTTCGAGACTTTCAGAACCGCAGACTAGAATAGACGACGAGTACATAAAATCTGTAAAAGGATATTCAAATCTTCACTTCATAAACAATCCGGGATTTGTTGAAATACACGGAATCAAAGTGCTGCTTTATCACGGAGCTTCGCAATATTCTCTCATATCAAACATTCAGGAAGCAAGCGACGGATTTACAAGCCCGCAGAAAACAGCTATTGAAATGCTGAAAAGAAGACTGTTGAACCCTATATACGGGTCAAAACCTCCTATAGTTCCCGCTGGTTCTGAAATGGTTATAGACAACGACAAAATTCCGGACGTGATGCACTTCGGGGACATACACAAAAAGGGGTACGCGGAATACAGGGGAACCACGGTAGTAAACAGCGGCTGCTGGCAGAAAACGACAAGCAACCAAATAAAGAGAGGGTTAACGCCAAGCCCGGGAGAAGTGCCGATATATGACATGAGAACGGGAATACTTAAGATAGAAAAATTCGCGGCGGATGAAAATATTGAAAAATGATTGAAAATGAAAGAAGCAATTTATTCTGAAGAAATAAGCGCGCAGGTGAAAAAGCTCTACTCGATAGCGGAAAAGGCAAGGGCAAAAGGACTAGACGCGGCAAGCCACGTCGAGGTTATTCCAACGCAGGACCTTGCCTCAAGAGTGGAAGGGCTAGTAGGACCAGCAGGAGTCAGCGTTTACATAAGGGAAATGAAAGAAAAACCAAGGGAGGAGATAATAAAAAGCGTAACGGATTTGATAATAAACCAAAAAATAATGCAGGGTGAAAAACAGCAGCTTTTAGAGCAGGCGGTTAGGACCGGTCTGGCGCTTTTCACAGAAGCGGTGGTGAGCGCGCCAATCGAAGGAATTTCCAAGGTGGAAATAAAAAAAAACCCGGACGGCAGCGAGTACGCTGCAATATACTTTTCAGGGCCTATAAGAGGAGCTGGTGGAACAGGACAGGCATTCTCGGTTATATTAACAGATTATTGCAGAATAAAGCTGGGAATCTCTAATTACAGGCCAACCGAAGGAGAGCTTGAAAGATACGCTGAAGAAACGAACCTCTACGCTGCAAGGACAAGAGTCGGACAATACAACCCAACTGAAGAAGAGGTAAAGCACGTGATTTCAAGCTGCAGCGTGTGTATAACAGGAGAGCCAACAGAGGATTATGAAGTTTCGGTGCATCAGAACACGCTCAATGTTGAAACAAACAAGGTAAGAGGGGGAATGTGCTTGGTTATAAGCGAGGGGATATGCCTTAAAGCGCTCAAAGTCATAAAAATATCCAAAAATTTCGGACTGGATTGGAAATGGATTGAAAAAATAGTAAAAGTTGCAAAAACAGAAGAATCAAAAACAAAAATAAAACCGGTTGAAAAATATCTGAACGAGATAGTCGCAGGCAGGCCGATATTCTCCTATCCTATGACAAAGGGAGGGTTCACTCTCAGATACGGGAGAACCAGATTCACAGGGATAGCAGCAAAAGCGATAAACCCGGCAACAATGATAATACTCGAAGAATTTCCAGTAATAGGAACGCAGATGAAAATAGAAAGGCCGGGAAAGGCATGCACGCTCACTCCCTGCACCACGATAGACGGCCCCACGATTAAAACCAAATCAGGGGAGGTCAAGACAATAAACACAATAGAGGAGGCGGAAAAAACGAAAAAAGAAGTTGCTGAAATACTGAGCCTAGGGGACTTGCTTGTAAATTATGGGGATTTTCTAAAAGCAAACCATCCTCTTGCACCGGCAAGCTGGTGCGACGAATGGTATATTCAGGTTCTTGAAAAAAACGGAGTCAAAAAAACAATTGAAGAAATAAAAAAAATGAACTTTGCAGAGGCGTTTGAAATTGCAAAAAAAGGAATTCCGCTGGCGCCTAAATATACTTACAAATGGCACGATCTAACGGTAGAAGAAATAAAAAAACTGGCTGAACACCTTGAAAAAAATTCCAACATGCGCTTCGAATGGTTCGACTTCAGGGAATTGAAAATAAAAAAGGGAGTTGAAGAAATCCTTGAAACGCTTAATATACCCCACCTGCAGCTGGAAGAAACAATAATACAAAAAGACCACGCGCTCGCGCTTCTCAACACTCTAGGCGTTCTTGAGGGAAACAAAATAAACTCAAAAAAAATAATTGAAATAGAAGAGCAGGACTCGATTGCAATTCTGGAAAAAGCCAGCGGGATTAAAATAATGAAGAAGACCGGCATTTACATAGGCGCCAGCATGGGAAGGCCTGAAAAGGCGAAGGAAAGAAAAATGAAGCCGCCGGTGCACGTGCTTTTCCCGATGGGAAAAACAGGAGGCAAGGCGAGAAGCCTGACGAAAAAAGAAAGCGTAACGGTAGACATCGCCTACAGGATTTGCCCGCAATGCAAACAGCAAACAAGCCAGCAAACCTGCCTAAACTGCCAGAAGCCCACTATAGAGACGAGGAAATGCCCAAAATGCGGGGTAATAACCCAATCAAAAAAATGCCCTAAATGCGAAACCGAAACAGCATCGCACGGAGAGCAGATCGTGAACCTAAAGGCAGAGCTGGAAAAGGCATTCAAAAAAACAGCGTTCATCCCGCCTGAAATAAAGGGAGTGGAAGGGTTGATATCAAGGGACAAAATAGCTGAAAGACTTGAAAAGGGAGTGCTGAGAGCCAAATACGATTTAAGCGTTTTCAGGGACGGAACGATAAGACTCGACGCGATGGAAATACCCGCTACGCACTTCAAAATAAAAGAGACCGGGACAAGCGTTGAAAAGATAAAAGAGCTGGGCTACTCGGAAGACGCAAACGGAAAGCCGATTGAAAACACAGATCAGGTGATAGAGCTAAACCCGCAGGACGTCATAGTGTCTGAATACACTGCAGAGTACCTGCTGAAAATAACTAAATTCGTCGACGATCTTTTAGAATACCAGTACAACCTTTCAAGATTCTACAACGCGAATACTATTCAGGACGTTATAGGGCAGTACATGATAACTATAGCCCCGCACATAAGCGCAGGGGTGGTTACAAGAATAATCGGATTCACAAAAATAAGGGGGATAATAGCCCACCCCTACCTTCACTGCGCGATAAGAAGAAACGCGGACGGTGACGAGGCCGGCTCGATGCTAATGCTTGACGCGCTTCTCAACTTTTCAAAATCCTACCTGCCGACAACGAGAGGAGGGCAGATGGACGCGCCGCTCATACTAACAACAAACCTTAATCCTATGGAGGTAGACGACGAGGTTTACGCGATGGACGTGTGCGACAGCTACCCTCTTGAATTCTACGAAGCAACGCTTCAAAACATCAACCCTTCGGACGTGAAGATAAAAACAATAAACGACAAACTGAAAGACGAACCTTTCAAAGGAATAAGATACACTCACGAAACAGAATTCGAAGGTCCCACGACAACAAGCTACGTTAAATTCGAAAACATGAACGAAAAAATAAACGCGGAGATTGAATTGATGAAAAAAATAAAGGCGGTTAATCTTTCAAAGGCGGTTGAAAAAATAATAACGTCGCACTTCCTTCCCGACTTGTACGGAAACCTCCACTCGTTCGGATCCCAGGAATTCAGGTGCGTCGACTGCAACAACCACTACAGAAGACCTCCGCTAAAGGGAAAATGCGAAAAATGCGGGGGAAAAATAATACTTACCATAAACAAAGGGGGAATAGAAAAATACATGGAAGTGTCGCAAAAAATAGCGGCGCAGTACAATACTCCAAAATACCTTCAGCAGAGGCTTGAACTCATAAAAAAAGAAATAGACGACACGTTCAAGAAAGAACCGCAACAGCAATTCCAATTATCACAGTATTTGTGAATTTTTATTTAAGCACTATTTTTTTTCTTTTCAGGAAATAAAATAAGAATTTTACCTATGAAAAAATTAAAATTACGCCTTCTTGTTGTTGTTCTCTTCTTTTTCAAAAGCTTCTATGTCTCGTCTTATCAGCTCTCTAACATAGTCCTGAATGCTTCCGAATTTCCTCTTGTCGGTAGCGTAAATGTTCAAATTCCAGTCAACTGGAACGGTCAAAAGAAAACTTTCCGAATCCGCCATTTTTAAAACCACCATTTAAAAAAATATTCAACAATATATAAAAATATCAAAAAAAATAAAAAATTCAAAAAATGATATGAAAAACCATTTTTAAAATTTTTAATATATTTTTAACAACAAAAAGCTTTTAAATGTTATCCTATAAAAAAAATACATTAACATTTAAGGTGATTTTATAAATGGACAACATGATGGACGATATCGTCAAAAGCGCGCTGTCAAAAAACTACTCTTCCAGCGCGTCAAACAACAACGACACGGATCAGATTAAAATAAACGTAGTCGGAGTCGGAGGAGGAGGAAACAACACCGTAAACAGACTTAAAAAAATCGGAATAAAAGGAGCCGATTTAATCGCAGTAAACACAGACAAACAGCACTTCCAAATACTTGACGACAGCATCAAGAAAATATTGATAGGAAAAAGCATCACAAAAGGACTTGGCGCCGGAGGGTTTCCTGAAGTCGGGGCAAAATGCGCTGAGGTTGACAGAGGTGCAATTGAAGAAGCTTTGAAAGGATCACACTTGGTCTTCTTGACTGCAGGAATGGGAGGAGGAACCGGAACAGGAGCCGCCCCAATAGTTGCAGAAGTGGCAAAAGAGCAGGGAGCTATAGTAGTCGCAATGGTAACCTACCCGTTCGCTTTGGAAAGAGCAAGGGTGAGAAAAGCAGACGAGGGAATAAACAGGCTAAGGCAAATAGCAGATTCGGTAATAATACTTGACAACAACAGGTTGGTTCAAATAGTTCCAAACCTTCCAATGAACCAGGCGTTCTTGGTTGCTGACGAAATACTCGGAAAAGCAATCGGAGGGCTTGTATTCACCATAACACAGCCTTCTCTTGTAAACATCGACTTCGCCGACGTCAGAGCCATCATGGGCCACGGAGATGTTGGAATGATAGCAGTCGGAACAGGAAAGGGAGCTTCAAAAGTAGAAGACGCGGTTGAAGGAGTTCTGAAAAACAGGCTTCTTGACGTTGACTTCGAAGGAGCAAAGGGAGCCATAATCCACATTGCTGGAGGAGCTGACCTAACCCTGGGAGATGCGATAAAAGCAGGAGAATTGATAACAGAGAGAATGGACGTAGACGCCAACGTGAAATGGGGAGCCAGACTGGTGCCTGAATTCGACGGCAAGATAGAAATAACCGCCATAGTCACCGGAGTCAAAAGCTCCAACATAGTAGGCCATGTTGAAAAAAAAGTGGAGAGAGAGCCTGGCTACGACATTGAAGTTATAGGATAAGATTTTTTATTTTTTTAAAAACCCACCAAAGGAAAGCGAATTTCAAGGGTTAGTTGTTGGAAGCTTTCCGAAAAAAAATAATAAGGTGATATAAATGGAAAGTTTGATTGCAAGCGCTCTTCAAAACTCTCAATCCGCTCAAAAAAGAGAGTTCAAGCCAGAGGAAATAAAAATCTCCGTCGTTGGAGTAGGAGGAGGAGGCACCAACACAGTGCACAGACTCAAATCAATGGGAATACAAAGCGCTAAAACAATAGCGATAAACACCGATGCTAATCATTTGAAACAAATAAACGCCGACAAGAAAATGCTTATAGGCGCCAGCATAACAAAGGGAATGGGAGCTGGAGGCTACCCTGAAGTCGGGCAAAGAGCAGCCGAAGGAGCAAGAGAAAACATAGCTGAATCACTTGACGGAAGCGAGCTTGTATTCGTCACAACAGGACTGGGAGGAGGAACCGGAACAGGAGCCGCCCCAGTAGTGGCTGAAGTGGCGAAAAAAATAGGAGCTATAACTATAGGAGTCGTCACCTTCCCGTTCGCACTTGAAAGAGCGAGACTTGAAAAAGCCGACTGGGGATTGGAACAGATGAGAAAAGCCTGCGACACGGTAATCATAGTTGACAACAACAAGTTGGTAAGCTATGTTCCAAACCTTCCAATGAACCAGGCATTCCAGGTAGCCGACACTCTTCTGTCAAAAAGCGTCAAGGGAATATCAGACACTATAATGCTTCCAAGCCTTATGAACATCGACTTCGCCGACGTAAAAATGATAGTTTCAACCGGTGACGTTTCAATGATAAGCGTCGGGGAGGGAAAAGGGTCAAACAAGGTGCAGGACGCAATAGACTCAACCCTATCGCACCCGCTGCTTGACGTCGAAACCGCCGGAGCGAAAGGAGCCCTTATCCTAATATCAGGAAACTCCAAATCGCTTAGCCTTGGAGACGCTGTAAAGATCGGAGAGGGAATAACCAACAACTTCGACGACCACGCCTACGTGAAATGGGGAGCCAGAATAACCGAAGACCAGGGAGACTCTGTTCAGGTTACCGCGGTTCTAACCGGAGTAAACAGCGACCAATTGGTAGGAGGCCAAACCTCGAAGTCAAAGGAAACCGCCCCATACCAAATGCAGTCAGTTCAGTTCTAAAAACAAAACAAAGCGCGGGAAAAAACACCCGCGCTATTTTTATTTTTTTACTTTTAAATTATTAAAAAACTCAAACTAAACATAAAACCTTGGAAAAAACGTGGAAAACAAAATGAAATGCAGTCAATGCGAAAACGAAGCTGCAGTGTACTGCGAGCATAAAAAGGAAATACAATGCAAAACACACTGCACGGACTGCAACTATGAAAAAAAATTCGCAGCCTGCCCCCACGCTTCAATAATAATAACCCAATCAGCGCTATCCACCCCAGACGGAACAATCCTGCTGCAAAAAGAGGATCTAAACGAAAACCACATTCAAGCATTCAGAAAGGCAGCATTAAAATTCAAGGAGGCGATGGATTCAGCCGAAGTTATGGAAAGCCTTGAAAAAGAGGCTAGCACTGACCACTTAACACAAACGCTGAGCAGGGGGAGGATAGAAAAAACACTTGAAAAAACCAAGAGCGGTTCAGTGGTAATGATAGACTTGGACGATTTCAAGAAATTCAACGACAAGAACGGGCATTTGAAAGGAGATGAAAAGCTTAGGGAAGTGGCTGAAAAAATAAAAGAAAGCCTGAGAAAAACCGATTTTATGGGAAGGTTCGGAGGAGACGAGTTCCTGGTGATAATGCCTGAGACAAGCCAGGTAGAAGCTGAAAAGATAATAGCGAGAATAAAGGAAAAAACGCTTAGCAAAACAAATTCAAGCATAACCTACGGTGTTTCCGAAATAAACAACGATTCAATGCAGGCGCTTAAAAGGGCCGACGACGAGCTTATAAAAAACAAAAATCAGAACTAAACAAAATTCTATTCCCTTCGTACAAAACCCTCCAGAATGGCTTTTTCTTAATTCAACACTTACTTAGAAGTAGACGATTTAGCAGGTGTTGAAGAAGGAGAATTTGGAGCGAAGTCAGTGCTGGACAAACTCATCTCAAAGTCAGCGCCGTTGGAAGACATGTAGCTCATCAAAGCACCTCCAATGCTCGTGCCCCAATTGCAAAGGCTTGAAAGACTTCCGCTGGTCAATGGAAATACAGGGTTGCAATTCGCGTTAACCCCCCACGCGATCATCAGGTAAATCTGATTGTCCTTAACGCTGAGCAGAATCGAACCCTGCTTGGGAGTGCAGCATACAGCAGTTCCAGAAGTGCAGTAGACCGCCACAAGGGAATTCAACGAGTTGAAGACAGCGTTGCCCTGGCTTCCCTGAGCTAGAGTGGAGAAAAACTTAGCTATAGAACTGTCCTGCGTAGCTGTTTTTTCAGCGCTGCATCCAGAAGGCACTGAATTTTGGCTTGGCGCTGGGGCTGGCGGAGTTTGAGACGAAGCGCATAAAGATGATGAAACAGTTTTGGTTACAAGAGCAGTCGGAAAGTCAACGGGAATGTTGCAGTCTAGAGTATTCTGGCCGAAATTCTTGAACAAGTCAAAATTAACGTTGCTAGCCTGGAATAAAGAATTTCTAAGCTTTGAAGCCACGTTTTCTCCAGGCGTTAAAGAAGAAGTTGAGGTGATAATTCCAAGCTCTATTCTTGGGAAGAAAGCGCTGTAGTAAGCATAGCATACAGGAGCGCCGTGAAATACAGGGTACATGCAATTGACAAGATTGAAGGTAAGCTTTTGAAGCTGGTCTAAGGTAAGGGGAGTTGAGTTGGATGAAGATTGCACGCATCCGTTCAAACCGCTTATGAAACCGCAAAGCTGGGTTGAATTACAGTTTTCGTTCAAGCTTGTGGAAAGGTTTAACGGGTTTAAAGCCAAAGTCCAATTGCTTCCGTTAAAAGACGAAAGCGACACTGAAAAAACTCCTGGTTTGCCTCCGCAGCCATTGGAAACGCCCTGGCTTAACTGAGCAACCGTGTAAAAACTAGCGTTTGAAGAAGGGTAAAAATAGTCAAAGGGAAGACCCGAACCTCTTCTGAATACAGTTTGATTTGCAAGAGAAGAAACGCTTGAATTGAAAAATGAAAGCATTGAATTGAAGGTTGAGTTCTGGCACCAGCCTGAAGCGCAGCAAAACTGGTCGCTGCAGGAATTCTGAATAGATCCTATAATGCTGTTGCCTGAAGCGAGAAAAGAAGATCCGTTGGATGAATAGGTTTGAGATGAAATTTCCAAGCCGTTCTCCCCAACGCTTAAAGTGCCGTTGCCGCTCCACTGGAAAGCCTGAACTCCCGGAGAGGAGAATGAAAAGTTAAACCCGTTTACGTTTAAAACTCTCGAACCCTGCAACTCGCTTTCAAGATAATTCAAGCCAGGGCCTCCATTCCAATCGCTGGTTTGAGGAAGAAGATAAAAACTAGGAATGCTAGCCAAATTAACCGTGAAGCTAGCATACCCACCAACATTGACATTACAGGTGGCTCCAAGCTTCAAAAGGGCGGTAACGCTTGACACAGGCCCTGAAGAGTCAATAAAACTGTTGCCTTCAACCTTAACAGGGCAATTCTTGTTCAACGGGGAAGCGATGAAAGCCACGAATCCATTGCTGTTGTTATAGGTAAAACAGCCAGAGTCTGCCCCGCTGAAGTTTCCAACCAATATATTGCAGTTAGCGTCGTGCTCCAGGCTTAAATTGAATACATCTCCAGGCATTACAGGGTCGGCTTGCATTGAATAATTCAAGCTTCCGCTGGCGCTTGAAATTCCAACCCCCTGCTTGTAAAAAACATAATCCCCATTCTGATAAGAGGAGGAATTGAAGAAAACGGTTCCACTCTGATTGGAAGAGGTAACGTTAGGCTGGATAACCAGAAAATCCTTTTCCAAAGTTTGAGCGTAGCACTCGGCAATAGAAGGGGATGAAAAATTACCTCCCAAAAACTGATCCTGAGGCTCTCTTGAATAAAAGCCGTCCTTCAAGCCAAAACCTCGGTAAAAAACCTGAAGCTGTCCTGAAAAGTTGGACTGAACGGTAAAGGGAACTAGAACATCCTGACTGCTGGAGGGGAAAACAAGCTCAACCCATTTTGCATTGTCTTGATAGGATGAATTCAAATCAACGCATTCAGGCTGGGGATCGCTCAAAAAACCACCGGATTCAACACCAACTCCACTTCCTGAAAAACCGCCGGCGTTTATAGAACCGCCATCAAAACCTCCGCTTCCTCCAATTCTTACATACAAACCAACGCTTTCGGCCCCGCTCCTGGCCAGATAAAAATCAAAAGAGTAATTCTCGCCTGCAACCAGCGCTGTGGTGTAAGTGCCATTGCTGTTTTTAATCCCTACGAAATCTACAAGCATTCCTGTAACCGCGCTTTCAGGAATCAGTTTAACAGTAAGAGAATTAAATGACAAGGGAGTAACATCATTCAAGCTTTCAGTGTAGTTCAAAAAGCCTGTAGCGCTTGCAACGATCTTCTCGTTACTTCCCCCCCATACTCTCAAAGAACAGTTAAACCCGCTGCAGGAATCGAAAGAATTGTTGCCGTAAAAACTATTGAAAACAGCGCTCACCCCTCCTTCAGTTAAGGCGTTTACCGCGTTCACGTTGAAAAAAGCGCTGTGAACGCTCAAAACAAGCATAACTGAAGAGTTAACGTTCAAATCAACGCTTTTAGAAACAGTTAAACCATCCAAGGTAGCTGAAACGTTGAAAATATTCAGCGGAAGGTTGTTGAAAACAACAGAGCCGGTAGAATCTGTTGAAGCAGGAATTGTAGAAAGCAAACCGTTGTCTGAAACAACCACCTGGACTCCCTGCAGTGGAGCGCCGTTCTCGTCAACAACCTCAACGTTCAAATTCTGCGAATTGCTTGAATTAGCTGAAATCAAAGTCTGATTTACAACGCTTCCAAGCCAGAAGAAACTGCTTCTTGAAACAACAAAGCCTGGCGCTGAAAAAACTGCGTAAAAAGTACTGTTGGTCAAGGGAACAAACAAGCTTCCATTGCTTGAAAAAACGCTCCCGGCAAGAGAAGGATTAGGAATAACATCAACAGTTGAAGCAACAGAATTATTGTTTGAATCAAAAGAATTCAGCCAAGCGCCGGTATAAACCACTGGAATGGAGGTTAAATTAAGGTCAACGCTTAAACCGTCGGAAACTCCGTAAAAACTGCCGTTCACAAAACCGTTATAATCATAAAAACCAGAAACCCCTGAAACGCCGAAGAAAACCTGTTCACCCAACGGAAGGTTAAAAACAATCTGACTTCCATTCAACGAAGAGTTTGAAATCATGCTTTGCGAAGAAGCGTCGTAAACGCTTAAAACACCTGTTGAGGCCAAGCCAGAACCTGCTGAAACGCTAACAGTGACGGCTCCAAGCTGAAAGCCGGAGTTGTTCAAAGCAGTAAGCACTACAGGGGTTGAAGACTGGGTGGTGAGTACGCTTAGACTAGCGCTTTGATACCCGCTTTTAACCACTCTAACAAAGATAACCGTGTTTCCAAGGGTTTGAATGCTTGCAGAGCCTGAAGAGTCGGTGTAGACCTCGCTCTCGCTTGAAGGATTAGAAAAATAATAAAAAACTCCCGCTCCAACCAATGGAAAACCTTTACCATCAACAACCTTCAAGGTGTAAACGCTTGGAGCTGTAGCGCTGAGAAAAACCACTCCGTTGCCTTTTGAGGTTGGAATTGTCTGGTTCCTTGAAACAAAACCGCTCCCCTCAACCTCGAAATTAACGTTTCCAGAAGGAAGCGCCATTGAAACAATCCCGTTGCTTCCGGTAACTCCCGCTCCAACCTGAATTCCATTCATCAAAGCCACAACCCTCGCCCCGCTCACCACACTGTTCCCGCTGGCGACTTTAAGCAAGAAAACGCTTCCTGAATTACTTGAAGAAGAAAGAGAATTAAAAACAAAAAAACCCGCTATTGCCACAATGACAATCGCTAGAACCCACCAGAATTTTTTCAGAGATGAAACGTCAAATCTAGGAGGCTTTTCCTCTTGAGGAGGCGAGTAGAAACCCCCCTTGCCAAGCTCCACCTCCTCCTTTTCAGCGTAATAACCGCTCTCTCCTAGCTCAGTCATAAAGATAAAACCTGTTCAATCTAAGGTTTAAAAGAATTAAAAAACTATCCTTCAACTTGAAAAACAAGCCCTACAAATGAAAAATTAATGCAAGCCCAAACCGTCAAAGTAAGGCCAAATCCAGTAGCTCTGCCTGCCCCTTCCCGTGTCACTGATTGCCGACCCAGGTGCAGTTCCCATGTCCTCGTTTGGTATGAAGTTAGAATAATTTCCAGCAATATCCATATTTCTAGTTGCACTGCACGAGCCATCCGCATTGCCATGCGATGTGCAAGGATTGTTACAATAAGCAATCCCTATATCTCCTGAATCATCAACTACAAAAATCTTGAACAAATTATTATTAAGATTTACTGCGCCGCAACCCACTTTTCCGTTCGGACATCCTACAACGCTTACAAAATTCTGAACAGTAAAACCGCTACTTATTTGAGCAACAGGACTGAAATTAATTGGAATCAAACTTGAAAAGTAAGCCGATCCGTTAAACAGCTGATTCTTCCAACAGTTATAATCATCAATTGAAACAACATTGTTATTAAAATTGTTTATTTTAACATTGTTATTAAAATTCAAATCACTGTTATTTATAGCGTTGGCGCTTGAAAAAACGCAATTACCCAAACCAATAGGGCTTAAATAAGCTTGTGAAATAGGATTAGTATTGTAGTTATTATTAGTTGAAAAAACATACCCACATAAAGGAGTGACGAAAGAACCTCCTCCATTCAAATTGCAGCTAGTGGTTGGCTGATAATAATAACTGCTGTTCAAAAGTAATGGCGTTGAACTAATCGACCACCCATTATAACCGTCATATGGATTTCCGCTAGTGGAATTAAAAGTATAGGTATAATTAACAACGTAAACTCCACGTGGAATTAAGTGAGAGAAAACACCGTTAGAATCATAAGAAACGCTCAAAATATTGTTTACAGCTGAAGCTATAGAATTGCAAACAGGAGAAGATGCAAGAGTGCTTTGTTTATTAAAAAGAAAACAATTGTCATTAGTGCAATTAACAACATTAAAAACCTTGAAAAAACTGAAACTGCCATAACCAGTAGATCCTGAAGCAAAATATTTAAGAGGAGCGCCCGGATCTGAAGCGCTAGATCCAGCTACTTCCATCTGAGTTAATGAACTACAATTAAGCCAACTTGAAAAAACGCCGTTAGAATTAAACGAAAGATTAATCCAATCCTGTTCCAAAGGATAACATTGTAAATCATTACAACCAGATGAAGAAGTTTTACCGCACCACTCTATATTAGGTTGACTCCTCCACAACGCGGTTGAATTTAAAATTTCACTTACATTATTCAAATAGCTACTAACGTTGTAAGAAGTTGCCGGGTTAATAACTCCCGGATTAGCAGTGTTGAGAGTTGACAAACGATTAATGTTGGCCAAAACGCCGTTTATAGAAGAGAAAGAGTTATCATAAAAATCCAGATAATTGTCAATATCCTGCTTAAAGTAAGGGTTTGAAACAATAGAAGTTACACCACTATTAAAAGAGGTATCCGCATTCAAAGGCAAGTTAATTCCATTCAAATTTTCAGAGAGAAGTCCGCTTTGCAAAAGGTTTACTCCATTTTCAACTCCAACAGCCTGAACTCCAGGACCAGTAAAACCAACATTTACTGAACTACTATTAAAAAGTATGTTTCTTGCAAACTGATCATTATTAATTAAAACCCAAACTTGAGGATTCAAAGAGTATGTATTCAGCTTCAAACCCTGAGTAGAAGCATAATAAAAAACAGGTTCTATATTATCACACGTTGAATAATAATATTCACCTTGAGGCGGACAATTACCTAAATAACACGCTCCCATATTAAAATATGAAGGAGTACTACAAGAATGTAAAATACCACTGCAATTAGCAACCAAATCTGTAATATCAGATGGAGGGTACGGAAGGTTATTACCATTATTAGATGTCAGATTACAACCGCTGACAGTTCCATAATACGTCGACCCAAAGGGAACAGAATGAACATCACTCGTATTAAACCATTCATAAACCCCCTGATAAAACCATTGACTAGCCACGTTATAAGAATAACCTTGCGTGGCTACAGGCAGCAGGTTCAAACCCTCGCCAGTGCTTATAAAATTAGAGAGAGTGAAATTCAGGAAAAAACAATCACCCTGCCAGCCATTCAGATCCTCACAGTTATTTTTGCTAACAACACTAGAAGAGTAGTAAAAAGGAAGAAGAGCGCTTACAGAACTTACTGGATTACCATTAGAATCAACAAGACTATTGCCAAGCACGTGCAACGGGCAGCTACTACTATAATAAGGATTAAACTTAACAACAACGTAATTCCCATTAGAGTCGGAACCACTCAAAGAACTATCAACATAAAAACATTTTTCAGCCCCACTCAAACTAGCATTAACAAAACTAGTACTGTACGTAGCGCTACTCGCAGGATAATATACTTTAACAGCGTCAGCAGGGAAAACATCGCTAATAACCATCGGAACGCTTTTGCAGGAAGCTATCCAACCAGTCTTAGAACCTGCCGCAATAGCAAGAGGGTAGGAGTAATTCAACTCGACAAAACTAACGTTGGCGCAATCATAACCACCCAAAATATTCGGGAGGTAAAGCGGGGTGGAGTTAACAGAAAAAGAAACACCCACAGAAGAACTCCCGTTGCTGAAATTGACGTTAACAGCCGAAAGAGTGGAGACAGGACTGCTGAAACTCGAAGAAGGATCAATGCTTAAATTCAACAAAACATAACCATTGATAACGCCCCCATTCAAACCGCCGCTCACACCCCACCCGTTAGGTACATTCTGAACAGGAACTGCGCTTGCTCCGTTCGTTAAATTAACGCTTAAAATAGTATTGCCAGGAGAGGAAAAAACAAGAAAATTTTCTGAAAAAGAAGAAGGGAAAATAGTAAAGGAAACGTTCAAAGGTCCGGCAATTCCAGTCTGAGAAGGGTCACTGAAAGCCTGAAAACCATTGCAGTTGCTGTCAGGCAGCCCGTCCCCGCAGCTGTAACTGCTGCCATTGCCTAAAACTTGGCTCATGCCAACGCTTAAATTACCAGGCCCTGAAAACCCGCAACCGCTGCCGCAAACATCGTTAGGAGAAGAAACCCCGTAAAAACTCTGAGAAACATTCAAACCGCAAACACTGCTTGAAGAGAAAGGCGGGAAGAAAAACGAGCCGTTCTTGAAAAAAGCGAACGAAGAGTACTGCAGGCTTAAATTATCCCAAACATCGCCAGTAGGAACAGGCGTGAAGCCAAAACAGTAAAAACCATTCAAACCTCCAAGCGAAGTCAAATTCAACGAAGAATAATTATTTCCAGGAACAGCTCTAGAATTAAAATCAGGGCAGCTTCCACCCGCCCCTCCAGAACCAGCAACGCTTGAATTCCAGGAAGAAATATTAATCATTGGAGTAGAAGTGAAGAAAAACCCGCTAGAAACAGGACTCAAAGAATCGTTTGTATGAATGTTAAAACAAGCGTTATAAAAGTCACCAAAAAGCATTGAACTAACCGCCTTCCAGTTTGAATCGTAAACTCCTGCCAAAGAAACCCCTCCCGCACCCAACGGGGTTAAATTGTCAACCACGCTGATCGTTGAATTGAAATTAACAGAAGCCGGAACCACGTCGGAATAATATCCTAGGGCTGAAAAGTTAACATACCACAAGCTGCCAACCCCAACCTTCAACAAACAACCATTAACGCCACTTGAACAAGAAGCGCTCTGATTGCCGAAAACAACGTTTGAAAAAGAAACGCTGGCGTTAAAACTTGTTAAAGCCTGACCTGTGACAGAGTCGAAAGCACTCACATTCAAGAAACCGTAATTGCTGAAAATATAAACGTTGACAGAATTCAAACCATCTAACAAATAAGGGAAATTTGAACCAACATCTCCACGCCCGTCGCTAGCCACCACCTTAACGGTGGTGTTTACTGGAAGATCGCTGAAACTTGCAAAACCGTTGGAAATATTAACTGGATTTGCAGTCAAAGGCATCCACATTCCGTTGCTTAAACTTTCAACGGCAACGCTTCCGGTTGGAACAGAATTATTCTCATCATCGAAAATACTAACGCTCAACGAAGCGCTCGCCACGCTTGCAGGGGTTAAACTCACGCTGTAATCAACAGGCGTTGAAAAAACAGTAGTTTGCCCGTCCACAAAACCAGGCGCGTTGACCACAGCGTAATAATTGCCCTGAAGCACGTTGAAAGCAAAAGAACCGTTGACAGTCCTTCCAGAAGAAACAAGCTGGTTGGCAAGATTAAAAACAGCGACAAACCCGTTTACAGATGAATTATCCATACTGTTCAAAAGGTAAATATAACTGCCGCTGCCTCCATTGCCGGATTGATTTAGACTTGAACAAAAACCTGCCACGCAGAAAGGGCTTGAAGAAGGGCAGTCTGAGCCAGAAGAGCAGGAAACACTGCACCCGCTCCCAACGCAACCCCCACTCAATGAAGAAACATTCAATTGAACATCATTAAAGCCATTGTTTAAAACAACAACAGGACTTGAAGAAAGAGAGTAATTTCCAGAAACGCTGAAGTAAACCGCTTCATTAGGAGAAAAATCTGAAAAAGAAGCAACCCCCCCACTCGTCTGACTGCTGTCAACAACATAAGAAGTTGAATTATCATAAACCGTAACAAACCCGTCAACAGGAGCGCCGTCATAAAAAAGGTCAACCTCCAAACTACTAGACCCGTTCAACCTCTGCCCGTTTCCAGGAAGAGTGGTGCTTGCATTTGAAAAAGAAACTTGCTGATTAGGTGAAACATTTTGAACAGTTGAAGTGTTAGAAACAACCGCTTCAAGCGAAACCACATTCAAGCCTGGTTGCAGAACCACCTTCTGCTCATCAAAACCTCCAGCATTAACATCCGCGCTTAAAGCAGCGCCTGTAAAAGCAGCAGTGCCGCCAGCGTCGGTAAAAACCCTTCCAAGAAAAGAATTGCCCTCGCCAATAAAAACAACACTTGCGTTTTCAACACCTGAACCGTTGCTCAAAACCCTTACAACAAAGGTGTTGCTGGAAATGCCATGCGAAGGCGAAAGAACAATAAAAAGAACAGCCAAAACAACGACGACAATCAGAACAAAAACAGGAAAGCTCGGGATTCTTCTCTCCTCAAGAGGACTTATAAAGAAACGGTAAACAGGAATCCTAAGCTTCTTGTCTATAAAATCCATAAACTTATAGTACAAGCCTTCAAGAAAAAAGTAAATCCTTAAAAGAGAATTTTTAAAATCCATCAACATAATAAAAACAAAAAACAATTAAAAAACTATCCTTTTGAAAAAAAAATCAATGCAATCCAAAGCCGTCAAAACTTCCAAAAGGCCAGCTAGCAGTACAGCTTCCGCTTGATGAGGTTGAAGCCCTGCTTGTGCCTCCAGCAACGCACGCGTAATTGCCTTCAGGAGTCAAAGCAAAACCATTGGAATTTCCATCCCAAGGAATTGGAATCCACAAATCCCCGGCGTCGTCAAAAACACCTAATGAAAATGAGGTTGGAGTATTTCCAGGAACTGAAAAAGTTGAAAGATGCGTTGAAAAAGGAGGGAAGTAATTAAAACTGTTAATTGCTAAACTTTGCAGTCCATTGGAGAACCCGGGGCATGAAGAATTGTCACAAGAAAAATTCAACGGAATCAAATTAGAAGTGTAAAGAGTGTTATTGAAAAGCTGGCCAGAGTAAAACGTTGCAGAACTAGATGGAAGGATTGAACTTAAACCTCCAGCACTCTCACCAGTGTAGGCGCCGCTTGAAAGAATACATCTTCCCATAGAGCTTCCACCAACACCCTTGTTTAAATCGTTTGTTGAAAATATAAAACCGCACAAAGGAACGCTGGAAGGAGTTGACTGACCGCAGGCAACACTGCCTGTTGGATTAAAGTTTAAATAGTTGCTTCCATTTAAAACCAAAGGCGATGATTGAACCGCCCACCCTTTCAAACCACCAGTTGGATTTCCACTAGAGCCAACAGAGTAGGTGTAATTTACAACATAAAAACCTTGAGGAATTCTATGAGCAGTGCCAACAACTCCACTAGAAAGCATAGAGTTCACAGCATAGGAAATTCCTGGGCAAGAATCATTTAAATCAGTAGGCTTGCCGTTGAAATATAAACTATCGTTCGAATCAATCTTGAAAACCCTCACAAAACTGAAATTGTTCTGAAAATACTTTAAAGGAGCTCCAGGGTCCAAACCATTCCGCCACAAAGCAGTTTCATACAAAGTGGAATTAACAGAAGATAAATAATCACTTACATTAGCTCCAATAAAAGAATTCGGAGATGTCAAAGACAAAGACATGTTGCTGCTGCTAAAAGCGCCGGCGTATCCAGAAGCGCTTGGAGCAAAACCCTCATCTAAGTAAAGAGAAAGGTAGGTGTCCAAAAGATTATTTGGATAAGAAGAAACCCCTCCAACAACATCGCTTCCAATCCCGTTTTGGTATTGAATAACGTTGCCGGGAAAAACATCGCCTAAACCGCCGAAAACACTCGGGTCGAAACCCAAAGCTGCAGCGCCCGGACCATTAAAATCAACCGTCAAAGGACTTGACTGCCCTGCATTATAATTCAAATTCAAACTTCTACTAGAATCCAGCTGGTTGTTGTCAATCAAAACCCAAAGCTGAGGGTTCAAATTATAAGAAGCAAAAGAAATAGATGAACTTATAAGCTCATTATCACACTTGCAATACCCCCCAACAACATCACACAAATTAACGTTTAAACCAACTGCGCAAGTTCCAATACACTGACCCCCTGACCCTAAAACTGCATTTACAACACCATTCGTTCCAATAGCTTGATAAATATTAGAACCTCCAGCAGTACTATAACTAACTGGACTTGTAAGGGCACTCTCTATTTTTTTATTCTCAACAGTAGTTCCACTAAGAGAGTTATAAAAACTGCTGGAAATATCGCCAGAAGTTACTCCAACACCACTCCAGCATTGTTGACAACTTCCAGAATCGCAAACCTCACCAAAATCACCAGCATTTGAAAGACATTTATGCTCAAGGCACCCACTAGTTACATAAGCGTTGTAGACATAGCCCTGAGTCATGGCAGGAAGAAGGTTCAAACCTTCGCCAGTGCTGTAAGCGCTGACGTTCAAGCCCAAAGAGTAGCAGTCACCCTGGTTTAAACCTATTGAACTGCAGCTGCTAACCCCGTTAGAAGTGTAAGAATGATCGCCGCATGAAACTACAAAATCAGCCATTACGCTATTGTATTTTTTACCGCTTGAGTCAACCAAAGGATCGTTTCCAACTTCCTTCAAAGGACAGTTATTGCTGTACGGGTTGAATTTTATAATAGAGTAATTTCCAAGGGAATCATTTTGAAGCTGCGAAGAACTAAAACAATTGCTTACACCCGCAGGACCTGAAACGTCAACAAAAGGATTCACGCCAATCAAAACACTGCTGCAATTTCCACCAACATAAACCTTGAAAGCGTCGCCGGGAAAAACATCGCTTACTCTCATCATAGCAGGAGCGCAGCTAGGCAACCAACCACTCAAAGAACCTCCACTGTTGATATATACACTGCTATTATAAGTTAAATTAAGAAAACTGCTGACTCCACAACCAGAAGCTGATTCAGGAGTTGGAACAACAACAGGCGAAACATTTGACACGTTGAATTTGAAACTTCTGCTAATGCTAGTAGAACCGTTGCTGAAACCAACAGTCAATCCAGCCATAGAAGGGCCAGTTAGATTAACAACAGCAAAACCTTGAATAACCCCGTTGTCTCCAAAAACGTTAACATCACCGCTCACATCGCAACTTTCAACTCTGCCCGAAAAAGAACAAGATGGAATAATGTTTGTTGAAGATAAGTTAACGCTCAAAACTTTCAAATTAGCCCCGCTCAATAAAAGCAGATAGTTCTTATCATTTAGAATATTAGCGTTTATAGTAAAGTTAACAATCAACGGGTTTGTAAACCCGCTCAAGCCCTGGAAATAATTACAATTATAAATAGTTCCAGAATCACCGCACGTTTCAGGCAGCGCTCCGTAAGCCATTGAAGTCTGGCTGAAGCTCACGTTCAAACTTCCAATGCCAGCAGAAGAATTAATAGGATTGTCAATAACGTCGTTAGGAGAGGAAACATTGAAAAAACTCGAAAACAAGTTAAAACCGCATGACTGAAA
The DNA here is from genome assembly GCA_021812145.1 of Microcaldota archaeon. Lineage (GTDB taxonomy): Archaea > Micrarchaeota > Micrarchaeia > Norongarragalinales > UBA8480 > DTNV01. The sequence continues at coordinate 1,780 of JAKAOM010000003.1, read as the reverse complement.
AACAGAAGAAGCCGGAGCCAAAACACCAGAAGCGTTAGAAGATGAAGAAGACAGGCCAAAACCCAAACTCAAATTCTCCCAAGCGTTGCCAGTGTAAAGAGGCGTGAAGCCAAAACAATACAAACCGTTCAAGCCACCTCCTTTAGAAATTTTAATCCAGGAATAATTAGCAGAGGAATTGAAAACAGAGCCACTGCAACCACCAACCCCTCCAACAGCTCCAACAGAGGAAGGCGAGTAGGCGAAAACGCTCAAAGGAGCGGTGGAAGGAGAAGTTAACAGGAAAGAGCTTTCAGAAACGCTTGAACTAGTATTCACAGTAAAGCAAGCTCTGTAAGGATTGCCGAAAGACAAGCTTCCACCGCCGCTTAAAAACTTTTTACTTAAAAGATCGTAAACGCTTGATAATCCAGCCCCCTCCTCTCCCAAACCAAGCATTGGAACGCTAACATTAACAACCTCTCCAACACTAACTACTGGAGCCGGAACGCTTGCAGCATAATATCCCTGCGAGGTTACGTTAATGCTCCAAAAAGTGTTAACGCCAACCTGCAGCAAACAGCTAGAGCTTGAAGAGCATGAAGTTGTTAGATTGCCTAAAACAAATGTGGGAAAAGAAGCGCTTGCTACAAAAGCAACCTGCTGGCCGGTGAGCTCGTCAAAAGCGCTGACGTTCAAAAAACCGTAGTTAAGAAAAATGAAAACAGTGGCGTTGTTCAAACCGCTTTGAAGATAAACTGGAGTGCTGCCTACAGAATCACCATCGCCGGCTACAACATTGACATTTAAACCAACAGGAAGGTCTGAGAAAACCACGCTTCCACCAGTGTTGTTCTGGGGAAAAGCTATTAGCATGCCTGCAGAGTTTTCAACGCTGACAGTTCCACTGTAAACAGAATTATTCTCATCATCAAAAACGCTCACGCTTAAAGAAGCGCTGCCCGAAGTGTCGGGAGTCAAATAAACGCTTTCATTCCAAGGAGTGACGAAAAAGCCAGTGTAGCCACCAACAAAGCCAGGGGAAGACACTACCGCATAATAACCCCCGTCGGGAACAGTGAAACTCATTAAACCGTCAACAGCAGAACCGCTGAAGACAATTTGATTCTGAGAGTTTAAAATAATAACAGAAGCGTTCAAACTCGAATTATCAGCGCTACTGAAAACGTTGATAAAACTCTCGCCGCTAGAAACACCGTTAACCAAACTGCCATTAACAATATAAGAGTTTAGAGAAGAAACATTCAAAACCTCGCTGTTCAAACCATCATTCAAAACAACAACAGGGCTTGAATAAAGAGTGTAATTACCAGAAACTGAAAAATAAACAACCTCATCAACAGAAAGATTTGAAAAATAAACGCTTCCTCCGCTAGTCTGGCCTCCGGCAACAACGGCATTTGTGGAATTATCATAAACACTCACAAACCCGTCAACTGCTTCCCCGTTAAAATTCAGCGAAACGCTTAAATCAGCGCTTCCTCCGGCGCTAACTCCATTGCCACCGCTCTGTAATGACAGAAAAGTTGTTCCAATAGAATTTTCAGAAGAATTATTGCTAACAGGAGTTACAATATTTGTTTGATTCACAACACTTGGAGAAGAAGACGAAGCGTTTAAGCTAACCGTGGTAAAGCCAGAACCAACAACCGAGTGAACGCTCTGAAAACCATTCTTCTCAACATAAACAGTCAAAACACCACTGCCGTTAAAAACAGCTGTTCCGCTCGCGTCAGTTAAACCGCTGCCTAAAAAAACTCCATTAGCTCCTAAAAATCTT
>JAKAOM010000024.1 GCA_021812145.1 Microcaldota archaeon | reverse complement strand
TCTACGCTCTGTGCAAAAAATTAGTGTCGTGAATCCCCATCCTAGGCGCTTTCCCTATAACCCTGTTTTTCTCATCGACAACATCAACTATTTCCCCCACCATTTCAACAAAACCTAAACCGCATTTTTCCGTATTTCAGAAGAAATTATCTCAGCTATCTTAATATCCTCAGGAGTGGTTATTTTAATATTATCGTAACTCCCTTCCACGATTCTAACCCTCCCCCCAATCCTATCAACCAACTGAACGTCATCAGTGCCGTAAAAACCCTCCTTAAAGGCGGTATCAAAAGCCTTCAAAGCGATTGACTTCTTTATAGCCTGAGGAGTCTGCATCTCCCACAACACGCTCCTGTCAAGCGTTTTTTCCACAAAACCATCCTTAACCTGCTTTATCGTGTTTTTAGCCTTCACCGCCACAACCGCAGCGCCATAAGCATCGCACTCCTTCTCGACTTTTTCAATCACTTCCCTGGAAATAAAAGGCCTGGCGCCGTCATGAATCATTACCACACTATCTTCAGTCTTCTCCAACGCCTTCAAACCATTATAAACACTATCCTGCCTCTCCTTACCCCCTTTCACAACGTCGAAGATCTTAGAATAATTATCGGCAATTTCATTGAAAAAAGAAAAATTAGATTCTGAAGAAACCAAAACAATACGCTCAACGCTTGGAATCTTCTGGAACGCATCAATGCTTTTCTCTATAACCGTCTCCCCATTTATTTTTAGCAAAAGCTTGTTAACGCCCTTCATCCTGGTGCTTGCCCCCGCCCCTACGATAATAACCTCGCTCATTTTTTATTACCTGTAATGAGTTTCCACATAATTATCAATCATAGCCTCAAACTTCTTCGACAATTCCTTGTAATCACCTTGAATTGTTGCAATCTGCTTACCGTCAGCAATAACCGGGCACGAAGGCGCTTCACCCGTTCCAGGAAGACTTATCCCAATGCTTGAATGCTTGGCCTCTCCCGGACCGTTTACAATGCAGCCCATGACAGAAACCTTCATCTTTTCAACTCCCTTGAAACCCTTTTTCTTCCAAACCGGAGTCATCTTCTTCAAATAAGCGTCAACCTCAAAAGCCAAATTCCGGTAAGTATTGGTTGTTGTTCTTCCGCATCCAGGACAACTCGTGACAAGCGGGGAGAAACTTCTCAAACCAAGCACTTGAACTATCTCCTGAGCCACCACCACCTCCCTGCTCCTAGGCTCTTCAGGATTGAAAGTCATTGAAACTCTTATCGTATTGCCGATTCCCTCCAAAAGCAAAACGCTTAAACCAGCAGCGTTAGTCACTATACCCTTGCTTCCAACACCCCCTTCTGTAACACCAACATGCAAAGCATAATCTCCCTTCGAAGCCAACTCCCTATACGCAGCAATCATCATCGGAACGTCAGAAATCTTAACGCTCAACACAATTTTATTCTTGGACAAGCCGTAATTAACCGCCATCTCAGCGCTTTGAAACGCGCTTTCAACCATCGCCTTATAAAAAACAACGTTATTGCCAAACCTTTCCTTTTCAGACCTTTTCAAATCCTCGTCCATCATCTTCGCAAGAACAGTCTGATCAAGAGAACCACCATTGACGCCAATTCTCACCGGCTTGTCGTATTCAACTGCAAGATCAACAAAAGCCTTGAAATTATCATCCCTAGCCTCTCCAAAACCAACATTGCCTGGATTAATCCTGAACTTATCCAAAGACTCAGCGCAGTCAGGAAACTTCTTCAGCAAAATATGCCCGTTGTAGTGAAAATCCCCTATTATGGGAACATCGTACCCGTCATTGAGAAGCGTTTTCTTGATATCCTTTACCGCTTTGGCACCCTCATCATTAGGCACAGTCATCCTTACCAATTCGCTTCCAGCATCAACTAGCTCCTTAACCTGAGCAACAGTGCTTTTCACGTCAGCAGTGTTGGTATTAGTCATAGACTGAATAGCTATTGGATTTTTACCACCAATCTTAACATTTCCAATCTTAACTTCAAAAGTCACTCCAAACCACCTTTAATCTTTTCATCAACAAAATCCCTCGCCCACTTATCCGCCTGAAGAATCTGATCAAGAGAAGGATTCTTAACCGTACGATGAGCGTCAAGAGCAGCTTCAATAAATTCAGGCATCATCATAAATTTAATCTGCTTTTCAAGAAAAGCAGCAGTAGCAGTTTCAGCAGCAGCGTTGAAAACAGCTGTCGCAGTTCCATCCATATCCAAAGACTTGTAAGCAAGCCTCAAAGCAGGAAACCTCTCCATATCAGGTTGCTCAAAATCAAACCTACCAATCTTCACAAGATCAAAATAGTCAACTTCAGGCACTTTTTCAATCCTTTCAGGATAAGACAAAGCATACTGAATAGGAATTCTCATATTATGCGGGCCAACCTGCAAAATTTCACTCTCATCAGTGTATTTAACCCCTGAATGAACTATGCTTTGAGGGTGAATAACAATCTTGACCTGCTCAGGCCTCATGCTGAAAAGCCTAACTGCTTCAATCAATTCCCTACCTTTGTTAACAAGAGTGGCTGAATCAAGAGTTATCATCTTACCCATATTCCAGGTAGGGTGCTTCAAAGCTTGTTCAACAGTAACGTTTTTCATTTCCTCTTTTGTAAAAGTTCTAAAAGGACCTCCACTGCAAGTAAGGATAAGTTCCTTAATCTGCTTTTGTTTGTTGCCCTGAAGGCATTGAAAAATCGCAGAAGGCTCGCTGTCAACAGGAAGAACTTCAGTCTGATACTTTTCAACCTCCTTTAGAACTACAGGACCAGCCGCAACTATAATCTCCTTGTTGGCAAGAGCAATCCTCATCTTCTTCTTTATAGCCGCAAGCGTCGGATGTATGCATTTAGCGCCCAAAAGCGCTCCAAGAAAAATATCTCCATCCGCCTGCTCTACAATCTTCGTCAATCCATCTAAACCAAAATAGACTTTGGCATCCAAACCTTTCTCCCCCAACCAAACTTCAAGCTTTTTCTTGTCTTCTTCCAATTCAACGCTTAAAAATTTAGGTTTGTGCTTCAATGAAAGTATTTGCTGCTTCATCAACTCGACATTCTTTCCCGCGCCAAGAGCAGTTATTTGAAATAAGTCAGAATGGCCATTTACAATGTCCACAGTCTGAGTGCCTATGCTTCCCGTGCTTCCAATCAAAATAATATTTTTCAAGGGATCACCACCTTTTTATAAAAATGAAAAAAATAAAAACCTTTCGTCAAAAACCAAACTCATAATCGTTTTTTGACGAATATATTCTGTTCATTTTATAAAATTTTAAAAACACTTACAAAAAATAGCAAGTCCCAACTATTTAACCCTACCTAGTGAAAAACCTTACAAAAACATGTATTTTTAGAAAAAATCATACAAAACAATTGAAAATTAATTTTTCGACTATTGACGTTTAAGCTCCACCCAGATTTTTCTTTTTCTAGGACCATTAAACTCCCACAAAAAAACGTTTTGAAAATCACTCAACTTTAAAAAACGATTCTCAATAAAAACAAAAAGAGAGTTACCAATAATAGACGACTTTAAATGAGCATCTGAATTTCCATGAAGAATAACAATATTTTATATATTAATAATTAGAACATTAATAAAAATAATTGATTAGAAGAAATTACTCAATTATTAATCAAATATCTAATTTTTTTATATCTAATGCCAAACAATACGCTTATTGACGATTAATAAAATAGTGGTGGAAAACCTTTAAAATATAACAACTTAATAGTGTTAAAAATCCACAAATCCACAAAAATGCTTAAATAGTAAGAAAACCATATATTTTAACTTGTTTAGCGTCAAAAAGCCTCTTTTTTGTAAAAGAAGGTTTTATAGCGCTTTGAAAGCTTGGAGTTGGACAAGATGAGTTGAGAATGCGAATTGCAATGATAGGGTGGGAATTCCCTCCATTTATGTCAGGAGGACTTGCCACTCACTGCTATTTCCTAACTCGAGAATTGTCAAAACTAGGTGTTCAAATCGACTTCTACATGCCTGCAACCCCCTATAACATCCAAAACAACTGGATGAACATTATTCAAGTAAATTATTCAAGCTTTGGAAAATTCGGGTCAAAAGTCTACGGCGGATATTACCTGAGAAAAGTCAATCAAAGAAAGGTTCAAATGCAAATCCAAGTACAGGAAAACCTTGACTTTTTCGGAAGAATAAACAAGTTCAACGAACTGGCAGCAGAACTTCTAACTTTAAACAACGAAGAAAATCCTTACGAATTAATACACGGCCACGACTGGATCACTTCAAACGCTTCTGTAAACGCAAAGAAAAAAACCAGCCTACCCTATATCATGACAGTGCACAGCACAGAATATGACCGAACATCAAACTCACCCTGGCAGTGGATACTAGATATAGAAAAGCAGGGAATCTACAACGCCAACGGAATAATAGCAGTAAGCAAGCTGACAAAAAAAGAAATACTTGAAAAATACAAAACAAAAGCTAAAATAAAAGTAATCTACAACGGAATAGAGCAGGACTTGTTCAAGGAAGACGCTAAAAAAGAAATCCTAGGCTTCGACGGAGACAAAAAAGTGGTTTTATACAACGGAAGATTAAGCATAATGAAAGGACCTGAATTCTTCCTAAAAGCAGCTAAAAAAGTAATTCAAAAAAACGAAAAAGTCTACTTTATAATAAGCGGGACAGGCGACATGCTTGAAAAACTCATTGAAATGAGCTACGACCTGGGCATTGCAGACCACGTCAGGTTTCTTGGATTCACACCGCCTGAAAAAATCCCTTTGCTTTACGCTGCAAGCGACGTTTATGTTCTTCCAAGCGTGGTTGAACCATTCGGAATAACCGTCCTTGAAGCAATCGCGTCAAACATACCGGTAATAGCCTCAAAAACAAGCGGAGTGTGCGAAGTGGTGAAAAACTGTTTAAAGGTAGACTTCTGGGATGAAAACGAAATGGCAAAACAAATCCTAACCGTGCTAAACTACCCTTCATTGAAGGAAGATTTGAAGGAAAACATGAAAAAAGACCTGCAGGAATTAAGCTGGAAAAGCGTTGCCGAAAAAACCCTGAATTTCTACAAGGAGGTGATTGAAAAATGAACAACGCCTGCCTGTATTTCCAAGTCCACCAGCCGAGAAGACTCAAACAACTGGACATATTCTCTGAAAAAAACACCGACTTGTATCAAAGATACTTCGACGACCGCCTAAACCAGGAAGTTTTCGACAAAGTGGCAAGACAATGCTACACCCCGGCAAACGAAATAATACTCAAAAACCTAAGGGAAAACCCTGAATTCAAAGTAAGCTTCAGCCTGACAGGAAGCTTCCTAGAACAAGCTGAAACATTCAACCCAAACCTAATAGAAACCTTCAGAGAAATGGCAGACACCGGAAGAGTCGAATTCCTAAACGAAACATACTACCACTCGCTATCAAGTTTGTATTCAAACAAAAAAGAATTCAAAAGACAAGTGGAAAAACACGCTGAAAAAATAAGAAAAATGTTTGGAAAAACAACCAAATCATTCAGAAACACCGAACTAATATACAACAACGAGATAGCCAAAGAAGTGGAAAAACTAGGATACGAAACAATACTAACCGAAGGAAAAGAACACGTGCTGGGATGGAAAAGCCCCGACTATGTTTACAAAGCAAAAGACTCAAACACCAAAATACTGTTCAGAAACTACAAGCTAAGCGACGACATAGGATACCGCTTCGGAGCAAAATGGTGGAGCGAATACCCGCTAACCGCAGACAAGTACGCGCACTGGGTTGAAAAAAGCACTGGAGACGTGGCAAACATATTCATAGACTACGAAAGCTTCGGAGAACACCACTGGGCAGACACCGGAATCCTAAACTTTCTGGGCCACCTGCCAAACGAATTCACAAAAAGAAAAATAAACTTCGAAACAGTAAGCGAAGCGTCAAAACACGAGACAAAAGACGAGGTGGACGTGCCCTACAGATCG
>JAKAOM010000002.1 GCA_021812145.1 Microcaldota archaeon | reverse complement strand
TCCGATCTTTTAACCCTATTTCTATTGACGGCTGATCGTTATACTGTCCTTTTAAAGTGTTGTTGCTGAAAACACTGTTTGATAAAAGCGAAACCATATAACTATCTGGATTTATTATATCTACATAATTATTTGTTATCGTAACATTGTCTGCGTTTATTTGGAAAGCGTTACCACCACCTAAATTGTTTGGTATGAAAACAGAGTTTATAGTGTTGTTAGAAATATAAGCTAAACTCCCAGCATCTAGCCTTATTGAAGCTTCAGTGCAACTAGGTGTTTGGTTGAAAACATTATTAATAGCAGTTAAATTATAAAACGGTTCTCCAAAAGTAACAAAACCCCAAGTATTATTATTAAAAACATCGTGGTTCAAAATAGTGCTGTTTGCACCACCAGCGTATTCACTAGTTGTTATTACATCAAAATACGCTAGACCTATCGAACTCATAGTTCCACTAATAACTAAATTTTCTATAGTAGTATTGAAAGTGTTATTAAGAAAAACACCAGTTGTTTCATATTGTTGTGGAGCTGAACAATCAGAACCTATAGTTCCATAACCATTTATAGAAAAACCATTGCCGTCAAGAGTAACATTATCACTGCTTATTGAAATGCAATAATTTTCAGGGTAAGAGTAATTCAAGCTTTGGTTTAGAATATAATATCCGGGAGTTGTTATGTTTTCACAGCTGCTAACGTTAGTAGTTGCTTTTGTGAAAGTAGCGCTGACTATTAAAATGGCGATTACTATAAGAAACGTTTGCAAATATCTGTTCATTTTCATCGTAAACCCTTAATTTGTTATCATGGTTAAATAATCTATGTTTTATCTTTATAAGCTGGCGGCGAAGGCGAAGCTTGAGACGATGTCGCCTAAGCCAACAGTGCTTCTGGGTTTTTCAAAAGCCTGCGTTGGAATGCAAAGCAGGTAGTGGCCTCCCCTGTCAATCACTCCTTCTTTTTCAAGAAGAAGTTTCTCCATGCCAGTCAGGCCAAAACCTTTTTCAAGCGCTTCAAACTGGCTCAACCCTCTAGCTGAAACAGGTTGTTTCATTGATTTTCTCCACTCATTCCTTTTCAACTGCCTTCCTACGATTGCTTTTGAAGTGGCTATTATTGATGAGTAGAGAACCGCGTTGATTTCTTTCTCAATTGAGCAGGGTTTTGAGACTATTACAAGATTATACCCTAGATTGTGAAGATGAAGTCTTTTCAGTTTTAATTTTTCAAAAACTTTAACCGCAGCGTTGTACAGTGTGAACGCGTTTTCGTTCTTTCTAACGTTTGAAGCCTGCTTTTTGAATCCCAGCTTTTCAGCAACTTCTACAATCTCGACTTCGTTTATTCCAAAACTTTCAGCTATAATTGTCAAATGTTTCAGGACGTCTCTTTCAATCGTCTTGAAATCGGATGGGACGAATTCAACGTGAATTTTCAATTCGCTGTTTCCCCTTTTTAGGTATTCGAGGTTTTCCACTTCTTTTTTTAAATAATGTTTGTATGTCAGGCCATTGTCGTATTTTGGTTTTAGGTAGTTGTAGCCTGCGAAAATAGCCCCGTTTATTTTTTTCCCAAGACTCTCTAGGTTTTTTTCCCTATAATCGCCTTTGAAAACAGGAATGGATGGGAAGGGTGAGGAGTAAATGACCCTGTTGGATCTTGGTGCCACCGCCACGTCTCCGCCTATTTTAAATTTGTCTTTTTCTTTGAATTCGAAGATCCAGTTGATTTTCGTTGGGTCGCCTTCTTTCGTGCATTTCTTGACGTTTTTTAAAACAACTTCCTCTCCTTCAGGCACCGGAAACTCAACTTTCTTGTCAAAAAGGATCGCCAGCTTTTCCGACAGAATTGGAGTGTAGATAACACTCTTCCAGCCTAAAATTGCTAGTTGGTTTGCTATAATTCCCGCCTGCCCGCCTATTCTTTCCACTCTTTCGGGGAAAGTCTCTGTGAACCAGTCTAGCATTTTTTCATTTACTGGGATATGACTTGCCTTTCCTTCCTTCAAGGCGTTGAAAAAACTTGAAAAAAAGTGTGTTGGACTGTCTGCCCTGTAAAACTCCCTGTTCGTCTTGTGCAGTATTATTCCATCGTCGCCTGGAGGAATCATGAATTTGAAAAAACCCTCGTCGTAAAAAACCTGCTCGTCAATCAGCGCGTTGTAAGCGCATAGAACGCGTTTTCTCGTGGGTTTCACTGAAGCCGCTCTTCTCAGTTTTTCATTCCAATTCATATTCTATTCTTTAACTTCAAATGGTTTTTTAACCTTTCACTCTTTAAATTATCAAAATGGACGCTGAAGAGGCTATAAGAAAGCACGCTTTAAAAAACGCATTCGACTACGGTAAGGCAAAAGAAGGAGTGGTAACTGCAAAGGTACTTGGCGAGAATACAGAATTAAAGAATAATATGAAAGAGCTGGCATTGCAAGTAAAAAAAATCGTTGAGCAGGTTAACTCGTTATCTCGGCAAGAGTTGGAAAAGCAGATTTCTAAATACAGTTTTGAAAAGAAAATCGAAAAGCCGAGAACCTTGCCTGACTTGAATATAACTGACGCGGTATTGAGGATGGCTCCAAATCCGAACGGGCCTCTTCACCTTGGAAGCGCTAGGATGATAATACTTAACGATGAGTATTTCAAGAAATGCGGTAAAGAGCTCATACTTAGATTTGACGACACTGACCCTAAAAACGAGGAGAAGATTCCATTAAAGGAAGCTTATGATTTAATTGAGAAGGATCTGCAGTGGCTAGGGGTTAAGCCCACGAAGAAAATCTATGCCTCGAAGCGGCTAGATATTTACTACGACTACTTCAAGAAATGCATTGAAAAAGACTTGGCTTACGTTTGCACGTGCAAGGAGTGGAAGACAAGAGAAACCAGACAAGCCTGCGCTTGCAGGGGTAGAAGCGTTGAAGAAAACCTGAAGTTGTGGAACGAAATCGGCAGCTACAAAGAAGGTGAGGCGGTTGGAAGGATAAAAACAGATTTGAATCATCCCAACCCTGCGATAATTGATTGGGTTGCTTTCAGGATAGTTGACCATCCCATCCACCCCCTGGTTGATAAAAGCGTTAAGATTTGGCCAACGCTTGATTTTGCATCTGCCATAGACGATCACGAGCTTAAAGTAACGCTTATAATACGCGGAAAGGATTTGATTGTGTCAGAGGAGCGGCAGAAGTATATTTACTCTGGGTTTGGCTGGGTTTATCCGTTAACTGTAACTTATGGAAAACTGTCTGTTAAGAATGCTACGATGTCAAAAAGCGAGATGATAAAAGGAATAAAAGAGGGTGTTTTCACTGGATTTGACGATCCAAAACTTCCAACGTTAACAGCGCTGAGAAGGAGGGGTTACGTTCCGCAAGCTTTGAGGGAGTTCATTCTGAACTTCGGCCTCAACGACAACGAAACCACTGTTGACTGGGAAATACTTAACAATTTCAACAGAAAGATAATCGACCAGTCTGCGCCAAGGTATTTTTTTGTTTCTGATCCTGTTGAAATTAAAGTCAAAATAAAAGGAGTTTTTGAAATTCCCTTGCACCCTACATCTAACTTGGGCTTCAAGAAATACTCTTTCAATGGGGAAACTGTTTTTATTGTAGAAAGGAAAGATTTAAGCGATTCAATGCGGTTGAAGGGGCTAGTAACAGTTAATAGCAAAGGCGAGTTGGTTGAAGGGGAAGGGAAGGTTGTTCAATGGGTGGAAAAGAACAATTCAATTGGTGTTAAAATATTGACTCCTGAGAAGGCAATGGAAGGTTTTGCAGAAAAATACTGCGAGAATCTGAAAATAGGAACTGAAGTGCAATTCGAAAGGTTTGGATTCTGCAGGCTTGACTCGAAAGATACTTTCTATTACACGCATGTTTAATTTAGGATTTTTATATTGTTTGGCTTAATCCTTCTGGTAATACTTGCTCATGAAATCGTTTACGTCGGAAAAGCTTGTGATTTTCTTCTCGGCAAGATAGTCCAGTACAGCGCTTCTTTTACCAAGCTCTTCGTTCACTTCAATAAGATTTTTGTTGGCTCCCTTTGAAATTCTCTCCACCGCCTCGCTTGAATAGCTTGTTCTTTCAAGCTTCATTTCGTTCCAGTTGAAAACAAAGACGTCGTTGAGTGTTATTTCTTCCTCCAGTCTGGAAACCTCGCTGACCTGAACTATTCTCCTTACGTTTTTTCCTGAACTTCTGTCGAAGAACATGTTTTGAACAACGATGACGTTGAGCAGGGGAATCATGCTTTTTGGAACGTTCATAGGGCTTTCCTCCAATTTTTTGACGGCGTCCCTGGAATTGTTTGCGTGCATTGTTCCCAAAACTCCGCGCAAGCCAACATTCATTGAGTTGAAGAGCGTTTCCGCTTCGCTTCCCCTAACCTCTCCTACTATAATTCTGTCAGGCCTCATTCTCAGAACGTTTCTCAAGACAAAATCCATTCCAACGTCTTGAGCTTCCAAAGCGATCCAATTGTCCCTTTCAAGGCTTACTTCCCTTACTTCTTCAATGCTCACAATCCTGTCCCCGCCCGGAATGAAAGAAGTCAACGCGTTGAGAGTGGTTGTCTTGCCGCAAGCAGTGCCTCCTATTACGATTATGTTTAAGGGAGTTATTTGAAAGCCTTCCACACACAACCATAGATAGCTTGCAAGCTCTGAAGTCAACGTACCTGCTTCAATAAGGTCAATCAAGGAAAGCTTTTGCTTCTTGAATTTTCTTATTGTTATGATTGTTCTCTCGCTAATCGGTTTTACAATGATGTTGGCCCTGCTTCCGTCGGGAAGCTTCAAATCGTCGAGGTTCTTTCCGCTCCATCGCATTTGCACGAGAAGATCGTCCAAATCTTTCTTTAACGGTTTTATGCTTGTTTTGCATACTCCGAAATTCTTGTGATAAACGAAAATGCTTTCATCTTCGCCGTTAATCATTATCTCCTCAAGATCGTCGTCGTCGAATAAAACCTGCACCAGTTTGTAGCCGTAAACTTTTCCATAAATCCTGTTCACTATTCCGTCTGCTTTCACAGGCAAACGCAAAAGCGCGTCCAAGAGCATTTTCTCGAAAATACTTCTGTATTCCGACTTTAGGGGAACTCCTGCATTGAAGGAATTGTAAATTCTCTCGAAGTCAGCAGCATCCAGGCCAAGTTTGACTACCCCGTCAGTCCTGCGTTTTATCAAGGCTTCTGCAATAACATCCGCGACTCGCCCTTCTTCTTCGCTCAGCTCGCTTGTCTGCGCGGCGTAAAAACAGAATGGATAGCCTTTCTCCACAACTGACATGGCTCTAAAATTGAAAAACAAACAATTAAAACCTATCGCTGGAATCATTTCAATCTCAGCATTTACTTAAAAAACCTTAACGAATTATTAAAACACTCATGATAGCTGGAGTGGATGAGAGCGGCAGGGGTCCGGTAATAGGTCCTATGGTGATAACTGTTTTTTACTGTGAAGAGAAAAAAACGCCTGAACTTAAAAAAATAGGCGTTAAAGACTCCAAGCTTTTGACAGATTCGCAGAGAATGAAGATAGAGCCTCTGCTTAAAAAAATAGGTGCGTGGAAGACAGCAGTAATAACCAGTGGAGAGATAAACGATAAAATGAAGAAAAAAGTAAGCTTGAACGAGCTTGAAGCCGAAAAGATAGGAGGTCTTTTGAATCAAGTGAATTTTGAAAAAGCTTTCATAGACTCGCCTGACGCTGACGGAAGCAAATTCCAGAGAAGAATAAGGAAGTACTGCGGCAGGGGGGTGTTGGTGTGCGAGAACTACGCGGACAAGAAATACTTGGTGGTTGGAGCGGCTTCGATAATAGCAAAAAACAGGCGCGAGGAGGAAGTGAGAAAAATAGCTGAGGAGGTGGGGTTTTTCGGTTCGGGCTACCCGTCAGACGAGAGAACAGTGTTGTTTTTAAAGAAAAATTTTGACAATCCTAAACTTAAAAAATACGTGAGAACCGAGTGGAGCACTGTTGAAAGGATAAAAAGCGAGTTGAAGCAGAGGGCAGTGCAGAAAAATCTTTTTCAATTTTAAAAAATTACTGGAAAAATTAAAAAAACTGCGTTTCTTAAAAACTTTGATGAGCAAGATGGAAGATAGGGGGCAGGGTGCGTTTGAATATATACTGCTTCTGGCTGGAATACTTCTAATCGTTATATTGGTGATAGTTATTTTGAAAAGCGTTATTCTATCCCCTGCCAATGCAAACATTCAAAGCTCGAACGATATTCTAACGCAGGTTTCGGCAATACCTGAAATCCCTGGAGCGTGGGTAAAATATAGTTGTTCAAATCCAGTTATACCTACCAGCCTGGATCCGGTATCATTTATAGATGTTGTATTAGCGGGAGGTGTTTATTATGGGTTCTATACAAATAACTCAGGAGGTCCTACCAATTATGGAAACATAGGTTTGTTAAATTCGACTGACGGTGTTAACTGGGAGTTGGTTAATAATTCAATTATAAATCCAACTCCATATGCTTGGGATGGTGTTTCGGTTGGTCTGCCCTACGTTATGTATAATAATGGTGAGTTTCAAATGTGGTATATTGGCAGCAACGATACTGAAGTAGCTTCATGGACGTCAGATTTTAATCAGTCAGTGGGCTACGCCTCATCTTCTGATGGAATCCACTGGAATGTAAATTCCGCTCCGGTGTTTACTACTAATTCTACTTCAACATGGGATAATTACTCGATTGCTCCAGGTGTGGTGGTTTTGAAAGACGGGGACACCTACAAAATGTGGTACGGCGCAATTAATTATTCAGGAGATGTTCATTCTTCGATTGGGTACGCAACTTCTACTGACGGTGTTACTTGGCAGAGGTGGAACAGTACTGGCGGTCCGGTAATCGCAAATGCCATTCCAGGAGCTATACTTAAAAGCGGGATTTACTATTTATCGCTTGGAATTCTTACTTCCACTTTCGTGACTGCTGAAAGCACTTCGACTGACGGGATAACGTGGAGTCAGCCTTCAGTGACAATGAACAACTCCCCATCTTGCTTTGATTCTCAGCAGGCAATTATAGTGTCAATAATACTTTCAAACGATCAATACCTAGCATGGTATTACTCAAATAACGGTGCGCCTGCAGGGGTTGGCTATGCTACAGCTCCTGTTCAAATACTGACGTCATAACCGTTGTGAAAATCTGAAAGAAAAGATTTAAAATTATTAAATGTCATTCTCTAAAAAAGGTGCTTAAATTTGAACATTTCAAAAAAAGAAAAATTTTCCGAATGGTTCACTGAAATAATCAAGGAGGCCGAGCTTGGCGATTTGAGATACAATGTTAAGGGTTTCATAGTCAACATGCCTTGGGCGGTCATGACAATGAAGAAGATGTATTCATTGTATGAAGAAGAGCTTGAAAAAAACGATCATTTGCCAGTCTGGTTTCCGGCAGTAATACCTAAGGAAAACTTTGAAATAGAAAAGGAGCATGTTGAAGGTTTCAAAGCTGAAGTTTTCTGGATAACTAAAGGTGGGGACAAGGAGCTTGAAGAGCCACTTGCTTTAAGGCCTACTAGTGAGACTGCAATGTACAAGATGTTTTCGCTTTGGATTCAAGGGAAAACAGATCTCCCGTTGAAAATGTACCAGTCAACTCAAGTGTGGAGGCATGAAACAAAATCCACCAGGCCGTTCATGAGAGGTAGGGAGTTCCACTGGATTGAAAGCCACTGCGCGTTCTCAACAAGAAAAGAAGCTGAGGATCAGGTTCTTCAGGATATGCGGATGACTGAGAAAATAATGTATCAGGAGTTCTGCATTCCATTCATTTTTTTCGAAAGGCCTGAATGGGATAAATTTCCCGGCGCTATACACACCTACGCTGCTGATTCTTTGGTGCCTGATGGTAGGATAATCCAGCAGCCATCCACCCATCTTCTAGGCCAGAATTTTGCAAAGCCATTTAACATAACTTTTCTTGACGAGAGTGGAAAAAGAGAACCGGTTTGGCAAACCTGCTACGGCCCTGCCATATGGCGAATGTTCGCATCGTTGATATCGATAAACGGTGACGACAGGGGTTTGATAATCCCATTCAAGCTCGCCCCTTATCAGATTGTGATAATTCCCATAAATCCTAAAAACCTGGATAAAATAAGCAAGAAGACTGAAGAGATAAAAAAAGCAGTTGAAAACGCAGGCTTTAGAATCAAAATTGACTCATCGGCTAAAACGCCTGGGTTCAAGTTCAATCAATGGGAGATGAAAGGAGTTCCCTTCCGGATAGAAATAGGAGAAAAGGAGGTGGATTCAGGCGAGTTCACCCTAGCAAAAAGATTCGACGGCAAGAAGATAAAAGTGAAGGAAAGCGAATTAGTAGGAACAATAGACTGGCTAGCGGCTGAAATGCAGGAGGCAATGCTTAAAAAAGCAGACGAATTCTTTTCAGATAAAACCTCAACTGCAGAAACGATTGAAGAGTTTGAAAAGGCACTCAAAGAAAAAGGCGGTTTTGTCAGGATTCCATTCTGCAGCGTGGAAATGGAGGGGGTTAAATGCTCTGACGCGCTTAAGGAAAAGTTTCATGCCGACATAAGAGGGGAAAGATTCGACGTCAAGGAAAAACCAAAGGGCAAAAAATGCATAATCTGCGGCAAGGAAGCGAAGCATTACGTTTATGCTGGAAGGCAGTACTGATTTTTTCAAAAACTTCAAAATTAAAGAGGTTACAAAGCAATTGCTTTCAGTGAAAAAATAATTCAACCGCATGATTTTTAGAACGTACCCTCTAAATCCTGCTTTTACAAACCCAAACGCTTTAAAAACATTGCTTTTTCAATTAACTAAATAAAGAGTAAAATCATTGAAAAGGTGGTTTTTTAAAATGAATTATGAGGAGTTTGCATTAAAATATAAAGATAGAATATACGCCACCACCTGCGCGCATATTCCAAACAAAGAGCCTAAAAAGCATTATGAAATGGTTAGGGATTATGTTGACAGGAAGGGAAAGTACGGCAGGGCTATGCTTGTGGTGCTTTGGAACGCGCTTTATGGAGGAAGCATAGAAGAAGCTATACTACCTGCATCCGCAATGCAGACGTCCGAAGATTGGATTCTTATGCACGATGATTGGGAGGACAAGGCAGAGACGAGAAGAGGAAAGCCTTCAGCCCATGTGTTGTACGGGGATGACATGGCAGTAAACGCTGGTGACGCTCTGCACATGATAGACTGGAAGATAGCAGAAGACGCAATGGAAAATCTAAACAATTTCAAGCCTGGCATTGGAAATACTTTCTTCAACAAATTCTATGAAATGCTTTTAACCACTGCAGAAGGTCAGTATTTAGACATGAGTCTAACGAAAAGAAAATCAATAACTGATTTCACTCAGGAGGATTATTTAAATTCAATACACGCAAAAACGGCTTATTACAGTGTTTACGGGCCAATGCAGTTTGGAGCCATAACCGCCAACGCTGACGTGAAACGTGTTGATAGAATCAGGGAGTACGGGGAGAAGCTTGGAAACGCCTTTCAGATAAAGGACGATATTCTTGACGTTACTTCCGACGAGAAGACGATTGGAAAAAGCGTTAGAAACGACATAAAGGAGGGGGTTAAAACCATTATTTTATGGCATTTCGTTCAAAACGCCAGCGAGTCAGATTTGCAAAAAGCAGAGAAAATATACGCAAAGAACAGAAGCGACAAGACTTCGGAAGAGATAGAGTTCATAGCAGACAAGTTCAGGCAGTATGGAAGCGTGGATTACGCAGAACAGACTGCAAAAAAGATGGCTGAAGAGTCTCTTGCTAAGTTCAACGAGGTTGAAAAGGACAAAAATAACGATTATGCTGGCATTGCAAGAGAGCTTATAGAAAAGCAGGTTAAAAGATCAAAATAATTTTATTCTCCTGTGACTAGGTTGTTTGTAAAGCGCGTAAACTAGTCCTACCCTTAATGCAAACTAATCTTGCAAACCCGTCCTGAGTATAAGGTGAGTTTATTTTCTCTTCTTGACTATTTTAACGTTGCCGGGAGTTAAGAGAATTTTGTCCTCGTCAATTCTGGCTATATCTCCGTTTATGCTCCTAGCGTAGGCTTTCAACTCGTCAACAGCTGTTTTAAGTTTTGCCGGATTCTTGGCTAGAGGCGCGATGTTAAGCAAAACCAAATTTTTGGCTTGAAGCTCCTCTTTAACGATTCTTGAATCGTTGTCGCTCTGCAAAGCTATCGGCTTGACATAAAAGTCAGCTTTTTGATGCATCACGTCAACCTCCTCGGCCTGTCTTGCGGTCATGAATTCGTTAACATCCATGTCGCTAGAAATTCCAAACGCCTTTGAAATATTGTCCATAAAACCCATTTTAATAATCACCTTTAAAAAAGTATTTAAAATTAAATAGCGCCCATCATTTAAAAAGTTTGTCTTTGAAATAAATTCAGGTGGTTTTAATGCTTAAGTGGGTTGTTTTCGATTTTGGCGATACTTTGTCCGACGATAATTTTATGAGAAGAAAGCTGTATGAAAACAAGGAGAGAAGCAAAATCCTAAAAAAATTCGGGGTTGACGCTAGCGAAGATAGAATACGGTGTGTTACAGAGGAGAAAAGGCGCAAGATGTGGGGTAAGATGGAAAGGCACAAGATAAATTCGCTTGACCTCGTAGCAAGGGAGCAGGGGTTTTTTTTATCCGCAGGCCAGCGGGCTAGACTTGTAAAACTTTACGAGCAGGCTCATTTGAAATATTCAAAGCCATTGAAGAACGCGCATAAAATACTTGATTTCATAAAGCAAAAAAAACTGCGCCTTGCCTTGATTTCTAACAACACTCCTGAAAGGCTTGATAAAAGGATTGAACAATTAGGTTTTAAAAACAAATTCAAAATCGTAATGACGTCGGTTCAAGTTGGAGGGGAGAAAAGCAGTTTGTTTCCATTCATGGTTTTTCTGGCAAGAGCGAACAAGTTTGTTGAAACAAAACCAGAGGAGGTCCTTATGGTCGGAGACAGAGGGGATGAGGACTTAGCTGCATCTTTGCTTGGAATGAGAACCGTTCTTTTGGAGGGTAGGTCGAGGGGTTTTAAGAAGATGAAAGGGGTTAAGCCAGAGTTTAAAATAAAAAACCTGATTGAACTTAAGAAAATAATAAATGAACTGGCGTGAGAAAAAAGAAAAGTTTATTTAAGTTTCATTTTTAATTCTTTAAACAGGTTTGAACATGGATTTCAACGAAATAGATGAGAGTGCAATTTTCAAGAACAAATCGGTTTTATCTCCGCACTACGTTCCGCAAGAGCTTTTATACCGTGAGGAGGAGCTTAAAAAAATGATGGTGGGTGTGGCGCCTGTTTTCAAGGGTTTCAAGCCGAAGAATATTCTAATTTACGGCAAGACTGGGACTGGGAAAAGCATTACGAGCAAGAAACTGCTTGAAAAAATGAACGACATGAAGGACGCGAGGGTAAAGGGGATTTATTTGAACTGCAGGGTTTACGACACTCGATACAAGGTGTTTCAAAAACTTGTTTCAGAGCTTAAAAACGAGTTCTCGAAAACAGGGTATTCCTTTGCGCTGCTTTACGAAACAGTTCTTGACTGGATAGAGGAGAAGGAAAGGTTCATAATAATAATACTGGACGAGATAGATTTTGTCAAGGACATAGACGCGTTGGTATATAGCCTAACGAGAGCGAATGACGACATACAAAAGGGAGGGCTTTCAATGATTGGAATCTCCAATAAGATACAGTTTAAGCAAAAGCTTGGCGAGAGAAGCAAGTCGTCCATATGCGAGGAGGAGATAGTGTTTCAAACTTACAATTCAAGCCAGTTGCAGGGAATACTCAATCAAAGAATATCTCTTTCCTTCAAGGAGGGAGTTATAACGCCTGGCGCGGTAAACCTTGCTTCGGCTATAGCTGCAAGGGAAAATGGAGACGCGAGGTACGCGCTAAATCTTCTTCTGAGAAGCGGTGAGTTGGCTGAAAGGAAAAAAACGGGCAAGGTAACCGACAAGGAGGTGGAGGAGGCTAGGAAGATGGCTGAGGAGGACAAGGCCAGCGAGTTGATTTCAAGCCTTCCTGCGCACCAGCAACTGGTTCTGTACGCCCTTGCCTTGACTTCGGCAGACGTTTCCTACAAAAAGCTTGTTGAAGACGGAGGGGAGAAATACTATTTCTCAGGGGAGGTTTACGATCATTATACCAAAATATCGAAAAAGTTCGGGTTCGAGCCGATAAGCGCAAGATGGTACCGGGAATACATTCACGAGCTTGAAGAGATGGGTTTGATAAGCAGCATTCATTCGGGAAGCGGCGTGAGAGGCCAAACCACCCTTCTAAGACTTGCCTTGGAGAACTCAAAGGTAAAGAAGATAATTGAGAAAACTCTAATGAAATAATAATACACTAAAGTAACAATTCTTTGTTACCCCAACGCTTTTTATGTTCCCACATTTAAAATAAACCCTGGAATATATCAAATAGAAAGACTTATATATATAAATGATATATAATATTCGGGTGGTTAAGAATGGCTGATATTCTAGTTCATTTGGATGGAGAGGTGGAAAAAACCCTTAGGAGACTTGTGGAAACAGGCTTTTTCAAAACAAAGGCTGAAGCGGTTAGGGCTGGAATACTTGAAATGGGAAGGGACTATTACGTGGTTAAGTCAAAGGATGAATTGATGGACGAGCTTGCCCTTCAGAAAATGCAGAGAATGGAATTGGAAATAAAGGCTGGAAAAAGAAGGGTTTACAGTGAAGCAGAAGTTAGACGCAGGTTTAGGCTGGAATGAACGAGTACGCTCTTGAGTTCGCCGATGGTTGGGACGAATATTTTGATAAAATGGACAAAAGCGTCAAGGAAAGAGTGTGGAAAAAAATACTGCAACTCAAAACGCTTCCGCCTTCAAGGCACCTAAAACAAGGCTTCAGCTATTTCATATCAGAAATCGGACAGTACAGGATAGCATACAAGGTTGATGAAAACAGACGAATCAAGATGGTTTACTTCGCAGGCGACCACAAAGAGTATGAAAAGTGGCTTGGAATATAACAATTCATAATCTGAGACTTAAAAAAGCCCGTCAAAACCCTTATTTACAAAGTGTTTATATCTTGTCCTGTTTAACGTTCTTGATAATTCCAGTTTCGTTGCTTGTCCTATCGGTTTGCCAAGCACAGATTCTACAACCCCCCTTACAGCTTTAATCCTATCCTCTTTTTTACCCCACTTCATAAAAAAATTAGAACAGAGAAACTTTTAAACACTATCAGATTGAAAAGAAAAGCGCCTCGGGCAGGATTTTCATTTTTTTAAAATCTTGAACCTGCGACCTTCTGATTTCCATCAGTTGGTTAACAGTCTCGTCTTAAAAACAAAACAGACGCTCTACCTTCCAGCCTGCTTTTAAAGCAGGAAACTGAGCTACCGAGGCATTAATGTTAAATTAAAGAAATAAAAGTTTAAAATCCTATTGCCCTGTTTTCTGTTTTACCCAATTCAAAACCTGAGCTTTTGGCATGGCTCCGACGAACCTATCCACTTCCACCCCCTTTTTGAACAATATCACGGTAGGGATGCTCATTACTCCGTATGCCGCGGCGGTCATTTGGTTTTCGTCCACGTCAAGGCCTGCGAATATGACGTTTGGAAAGTTTTTCTCCACTTCGTTCATTATCGGAGTTAGTATTTTGCATGGAGGGCACCAAACCGCGTTGAAGTCCACTATTGCCATATTTGCCTTCAAGATCTTCTCCTGGAATTCCTTTTCGTTAATCTGATTCACAACAAACCACCTTTTTTTTACGATAGACTTTTCTTTTTAAACGTTATTATTTTTAAAACTTTTCACCTAAGGTTTTTTTTTAAGGCAGAAAGTCCTCGTTTTTGATTTTTTCAGGAATGTAGGTGTTGCTTATATACTGGAGGTTCTTGCTTGAAAGCGCTTGAAGTTCGGCCTTGTACTTCTTCTCAAGGAATTTATCAATCTCCTCCTGCCATCTTTTTTGCTTGAACCAACTGTAGTTTTTAATTTCCAAAGCCCTTTTGATGTCGACTTCCTTGGCCTTGATTGTGGCTTTTTGAAGGTTGTAGTGCTCGATGTCGCTTGCGCTCATTCCCAAAAACTTCATTTTTGGGCAGCCAAGCCTTTCCGATTCGTGGGCTAAAGCCATGGATCCGTATTTCATTGTGGAGTAAATGTACCACCCGTACGGGTCGGAGTCGGTTAGTGTGTATATCGGAAGTTTTAGTTCCTCGCTTAGTCTTTGAAGAATTCTCCTGGCTCCTCTTGCAGCCTGCCCCGCGGTTGTTATCAAAACGCAGTTGTTCTTTTCCCAGTACTTATCTTCGTTAAGCCTGTCGAAAATTGCGTTTTTCTCTGCGACCAAAACAAATTCAACGTCGGATTTCTTGAATTCTATTTGTTCGACAATGCTTGGAATAGCCCATCCCCCGCTTCCCATCTTGCTAAGGTCTATCGTGTCTACCTTATCTCTTACCCTGTCTTCGATGATTATTTTTCCTGCCATTCTGCCTTTTGGTTCGGCTCTCAGGTGTAGCATTTCCCTGAATGTTTCCAGGGCCACTTCCAAGTCCACGATTGCAAGGTTACTTTCATTTTGCTCGTCGATCGTGTCCTCCTTTGTTCCTGGAATCGTGTGTTTCTTTGCATAGTACAAGTCCCTGATTGTGGCGGTCAAATCGTTGGCAAGCAAGTCCTTCTTTACATATGATGCTACTAGAAGAGTCTGCATGAACCTTCTGGCGTGGGAAACGTTGAATAGGAATCTTCTTGCTTTCTTGTCTCCCAAGACGATTCGCTGCAACGCTTCGTCGAAGCTTACGTTGGCAGAGCCTCTTATGGGTATTTCAATGAACGGATTGTCGTTTTTTTCAATTTGTTTTTCAAGCTTCAATCCTAGCTCTTCGATAAGTTTTTCTGTTTTTTTAACGTTGTTTTCACTCTTCTTCATCTTCATCACCCTCCTCTTCTCCTAAATCATCTTCAATCTTGTCCCCTTCCTCTGCAATGGCTGTTCTCTCTTTTGCTATTATTTCCAGTTTCTTCTTGATTTTATCCGAGTCATTGCCTGTCAAGTCTTGGATGCATTCAGCCACTTCTCCTATATATCTCATGAAAATGCTTCTTCTCTCCTCTTCGTCCTGAGCATGCTGCAAAGTGTGCAGGTAGATTCCTATGCTTCTGGCGCTTTCCATCAAGGCGAGTTTGATTTCAGATATTATCTCTTCTTCAGGGCTTACCGCCAGCTTGCTTGTGCCGGTGAATGGAACGTATACGCTGACGAAGTTTACAAAAATGGTTATTGGCATTTCCTCGATTTTTCCCAAATCGTATCTGCTCCAGTCAATTCCTTTGACCGCTTCGGAAATAGCGCAGTTGCCGGCATCGAAAAGCAGCGGCGTGCTGTTGGCGTATCTCAATACCTCGAGTTTTCTTGATCCTCCTACCAAACCCCCGCTTTCTCCTCCGTACGCTATTGCCGCTTCGACTGCGAATGGAATTCCCCCTCTGTAAACTTTTGGCTTTCTTTCAACAACCTTCATTTCTTCTGGTTTTAGAATGCTTTTAAGCGCTTTAACCAATTGGGCTTCTCCGATTGGGATAAGCACGCTTGTTTCTGGCGCTATCCACTTCAACTGCTGAATGCTTTTGACTATTGCTTCAGCCTCCGCCCAGGTAAGGCTGGCGGGAGTTTTGTTGAAGTCTATTTCCTTGTTTAAATCATTAAGTTCCTTTACCTTGTCCCCGCTGAATCTTGAAAATTCGTTTTGGAAGAAGCTTCCGATTTTCCTGGCGCTGCTGGAGTGTGCCATTTCGATAAGATCCGCTGTGGTCAATCCAAGAGGGTGTGGCAGAACTTTTTCGGATACTTTTGGAAGGACCGTGCTTGCTCTTGGAAATAGAACTATCTCTCCGTTTGGTTCGGTCAAGGTTATTTGGGCGTGCGGGTTTGCAATTGCAGTCCTTCTCAAATACTCGTAAACGCCGTACTCGCTTCTATTGTACCCTACCTCTGAAACTTCCATTTCGATTCTAACTCCCTTGAAATTCTCGCTGTATTCCTTTTCATCGGTTATAAGCGGCTGGTTGCTTTTGACGTCGATTGTTATGTCGCACTCGTAAACCTTGTGGTTTATTCCTGTTTTTATGTGGGCTGGTTTTCCGGTTGTTAGCTGTGCGAAAAGAACCGCGTAGCTGATTCCCAAACCCTGCTGGCCTCTTTTTTGTCTTAGAACGTGAAACTTAGTTCCTGCCAGAAGTTTTCCAAATGCCTTTCCAACATCCTTCTTTGGGACTCCTGTTCCGTTGTCTTCCATGACAAGCTTGAAATGCCCGTCAGGCAGTTCTTTTATTTCCACGTTGATGTTTGGAAGTATTCTAGCATCTTCTGCCGAGTCAAGGCTGTTTGTAACTGCTTCATGGACAATGGTAGTCAAGCTTCTGATTTTACCGGTGTATCCAAGCATTTGCCTGTTTCTTTTGAAGAACTCTGCAACGCTGTATTCTCTGAATTGCTTTGACAGTTCATCCTCGTTAATCTCTTCGCTCATAATTATCTTTCATCTCTATTGGTTGATTTAGCTAAGCCTTCTCAGGTAGTTGTAGACCTGTGCGTGCTTAGCACCTTCCATAAGCCTCAAAACCGCTTCCTTGGCGTTCTTTACCTCGTCAAACCTGCCGAGAAAAAACACCTTTTTTTCACCTATTACTATCCTCGCTCCGGTGAGTTCCTCAATAGTTTTTTTGGCTTTTCCTTCGCCCCCTATAATCCTTCCTTTAATTCTGCCAAGCGCCTTTTCGTTGTTCCACACGGCTTTTTCAAGGTCTATCTCGTCAGTGAAGTATTCATCGCTGAAAAGCTTAAAAGCGTTTTTGGTTGAAAAACCGTTTGAAACCGCGTTCAAAACCTGCTCGCAAATCCACTCGCCTGAATCGTCCCCTTCAACGTACAAAACCCCTCCAGCGTATCTGATCTTTGCGCCAGTTCTTTTTTCAAGCTCTTCGACAACTTCCCCTATTTTAGCCAGGGAATTCTCCGAAATTTTAACTACTATCATCGACAAGAGTTAGGCAAACAAAATTAAAAACACTTGCTCTTGATTTTAAGCAAAAACACTACGCGACACCTTTTTAAGCTTGCACGCATTAAAAATTCACAATGGAAGAATACAGTCAGTTGTTGAAAAATCTTTACGGTTCTATGCCTGAGAAGAAGGTTTCAACAGAGCGTTTTGAAGTTCCGCAGGCTGAAGTTCTGATTCAGGGAAACAAGACTCTTATTAAAAACTTCGATTCTATATGCAAAACAATTAGAAGAGACTCCAAGAAAGTTTCGAAAATACTTCTCAAAGAATTGGCTGCTCCCGGATCCATGCAGGGGAACGCTCTGGCAATTCAGGGCAAATTCTCCGACAGGGTGATAAACGAGAAAATAGACTACTATGTCAAGAATTATGTTTTATGCAAGGAATGCGGCAAGCCTGACACGCACTTCGAGGAAGAAGGCAGAAGCACTATTCTGGTATGCGAGGTGTGCGGTGCCAGAAAGCCGGTTAAGTAAAAATAGGTGAATGTAATGTACCCCCCACAGCAGTCTGAAGAGCAAAGAATAAGAATGCCCCGAAAAGGGGAGATAATGGGAACCGTGATAGAAATGAAGGGTGGAAGCAGGATGACTGTGAAATGCTTTGACGGTAAGGAAAGATTATGCAGAATACCTGGCAAAATAAAGAAGAAACTCATAATAAAGTCAGGAGACTATCTGATCGTGCAGCCTTGGAGCGTTCAAGGAGACGAACGGGGGGATGTTGCCTACAGATACAATTCTTTTCAGGTGGAGCAGTTGAGAAGAAAGGGAATTCTGAAATAAATCGTTCAAATAAAGCCTAATAAGAGCGGAAGTGAGAACAGAATCTGAAATGAAACAATTGCTGGCAGCGCCGGCCAGTACTGTTTTTTCCTTTTCATCAGGTAAAGAAGAACTCCAAAACCTACTGCGCTGCCAAGTATTGGAAGAATTATCGCTATAACCGAATGGTAAGCTATGAAAATGCTTGAGGAGAACATTGAAGGTACTACCAAATCCCCGCTTCCAAGCTCTATGAATTTTTTCTTCTCCTTAAGCTTTATGCTGAACGCCGCCTCGCGCTTGCCAAGCTGCTTAGCCAGGGTAACCATGTGTTTTGTGTAGAATACTGCTATGAAGTCGTAGACCGCCAAAAGAACCGAAACCAGCACTACGGGGATTATTCCCAGACTGGCTCCGATCAACCCTCCGACTATGCTGGCTGAAACAACCGTGAAAATGTTTTTTGTTTGTTCGAATTGAAATCTTACCGCCACTAAAACAAGGGAGATTAGAAGTGAAGTCAACGCGCTTAGGTATAAATTAAGCACCAGGTTTGTGGTTGCGAATATTAGAAAATATTCGAAAAACCTGAATAGGCTCTTGCCCTTGTAAAAATATAGAATTATCAGTATAAGCACCGCCGTCAAAAGAACGTACCCCACTATGAAGATAGAGTTGGAAACGCTGTTGGGGTTTGAAAACATGACAACGTTTTGTGCGTAAAGCGCCCAGCCGAAAAAAACCGCCAGAACCTGTGCTGCAACGAATATTGAAAGAATTTCCACTTGAAGTTTTTTTTCCAAATCAAATCAACTTTAAAATTCAAAGCAGGCTGCTTTGCATTAAAAAACAAACGCGTTCTTTAAAGCGTTTAAAACAATTTAAAACCTTTTGATTCAAAAAAGGGCAATGCCTGATTTCAGGGAAGGTTTATTCGACCTTTCTTCTAGCGCTCTTAACGTATCCTGTTTTCGGTTCGTACAGCTCTCCCTGCAGGGATAAGTCCCTGATTATTTTCCTGCATGCCTGCTCGTCGATTCCAATATCGAGCGCTTTCTTTACGACCACGTCGATATCGACAAGGTCAACTTCGCTTTCAATGGATTGGATAATTCCCACTATGTTCCTTACCTTGTCTATTTTGCTTTTTGACTGGCCTATGTTTACAATGTCGGAGTCTATTAACCCTGTTTCCTTGTCTGTGAAGACGTCTTTGAGAACAAAATCGGTGAGACTTATGGCGCGTTCCGCGTCAATCAGGCTTACCTCTTCACTCAACCTGATTTTGGCGCTGGCTTCAGCAAGCCTGATTATTCCCTCTATCTGCCTTGCGGTTATTGGAAAAGTGTTTTCCTTCTTTCCCATTTTTCTCAGTGAAACGTAGTACTCCTTGATTTTGTCGCCGGCTTCCTTGGACAGGTTTGGAATGCATGATCTTCTAGCGTAGGCGATGTATTTTCTTAGTTCATTAAGGCTGATCAACGGTGTTATCGCTTCGCCGGCTTCGGCAGAGTGAACCAGCAGAATATGCTCGGCCATCTTCCTATCCCTGCTTTCGTCCAAAACGTCTTTTATCGTGAATATTAAGTCAAACCTGCTTAACAGTGTTGGCGGAATGTCGAACTGGCTGGTGGGAAGCTCGTTTGGGTCGAATCTTCCAAACTTAGGGTTGGCGGCGGCAAGAACCGATGTCCTTGTGTTGAACTGCGCTACAATTCCGGCCTTAGCAATGTTCAATTGCTGTTGCTCCATAGCCTCGTGAAGAGCGCTTCTGTCTTCCTTGTCCATTTTGTCAAGCTCGTCTATGTTTACCTGCCCTCCTGATGCTAGAACCATCGCTCCTGCCTTTAGAATCCACCCTCCTGTAACATCATCTTTTTCAGCGCTTGCCGTCAAGCCCACGCCTGAAGCGCCTTTTCCGCTAACAAGAACGCATTTCGGCGCTAACCTTGAAACGTATTGCAGAATGCTTGACTTGGCAGTGTTGTGTGAAATAACTCCATTAGCAATGAATCGCTTGGCGTTCGGAACCTCAACGTCGAAAACGTCAGCCACTCCTGCGGTTTTAACAGAAACGACCCTCTCACTAAACTGTTTTCCTAATTCGTGTTGTAAGCCCCTTACGTCCTTGACAAGCTGTTCAAGTTTTTTCCTTTTCTTTTCAGATTTGAATCCTATAAGTCTGTAATACTTCCTTATCGATTGAGCTCTTCTTATGGTAAGATTTCTTTCCACAATTCTTGAGTGAATGCCGAAACGAAGAAGCATCACCTGAACGTCACGAAGCAGCTCTATTCTTGATGATTTTAGTTGAACTGCGCGCCTGCCCCTGCCTTTTGAGAAAGCACACCCGTCGGCTTCGAAAAGCCAGGAAAGAAATTCTGAAACAACCCTATTTCCAGAACGCATCACGATGTCAGGAATCCGTTTTTCCTTCAAAAATCCAAGATTGCATGCAACGTCTACGCTATCAACCTGAACTACAAAAATTGGCTTTTTGCCTTTAGGTCTCCTTTCGATGACATGCGGTTTAAGCTTAAACTCCTTTTTGATTATATCACTCAAAAGCTTTAACAAGTCACTCTCTTCTGGATTAACGTCAAAAGCGAACCTCGTTCTAGTAATCCAGCCGTCCCCAACTAGATAGCCAAGCAATCCAGCCAAACGCGGAGATAGTTTTTCAGGAATAACCGCCTTGTTTTTGGGTCCGAAGCTTCTTTTCAAAGCAGTCCACGTGGTCGGCTGAAGTTTTCTTATAGAGCAGGGGATCCAGGTTGTTACAGCAACCCTATCTCCTTCTTTAATTTCATCAAGCCTCTTCCACTTCCTTTTCATTCCTTCAACCAAAAGCAAGGGATGATTGTAGGTGCCTTTAATGCTCTTGCCTGACTCTGTTATTATCTCGATTATAGGTTGGCTTTCGTACTTATGAAAAACGGTTGCAACAGCCCTTTTATATCCTTGCCCTGTAAGAACAGGAATGTTAATATCCTGAAGGTGCTTGACTCCAAAATCCTGAATTTTAACAATAGCCCCGTTGCCAAGAGCTACTCTTTCATCTCCTATAATACAGCCAGGGTCTCCTATTAACAAAATGTGAATATCGCTTCTTATTCTCTGCCCGTCGGGCAGGATTTTGTTTGGGGCTCCTCCGAAAAGCTGCAGTGCTATTGCGCTTTTCAGTTCGGTGTACCCGTAAATTCCCGGTGCTATGCTTTGTATTATCATTTCGTAAAGCTTTGGGTTTTTGCTTAATTCCTTTATTTTGCTTTCGTCTTCCTTCGTTATGTTGATTTCCTCAAATTCCTGCATTACCTTGCGAAGGTGGACAACCTCCAAATACTTTCCGTAAACGCTGTTCTTTCCCTTGCCTTCCTTCGGGGGCATTATTCTCAAAATTCCTGTGATGGTAACCTTTTCTCCTGGGAATACTGTGTTTACCAGGTCGTCCTCAAGCCACATTATAACCGTTGAAGTGGGCATGCTTCCCTGCAGTTTTTCAATCAAATCCTGCATTTTTGCCCTTTGAATGTTTACGAACTCGCTTTCGTTTTCCAAAAGTTTGAATTTGCTTCTTCCGCACTCGGCGCATTGATTTGGCGGTTTTATGGCGCTGACTCGGTCTGTTTCAACGTCCTGTTTTCTTCCGCAATACAGGCACTCCCAAACGGCGGTTTTTATTCTGGGGTTGATTTCTGTAATCCAGCTTATGACTCCATCCACTTTTACAAGCTTGTTCAGATGCTCCTCTCCGAGTTTTTGAACGTCAACGCTTGCCACGTCCGGAAGGTTGTAGAATCTGGCGTGAACTTTTAAACCGCTTGTTTCAACTTTTAATTGTTTTTCAAACTCTCTTGTGAATTCGTCGGGTTTTTCAAGAAGATAGTCAGCCAAATCCCCGTCGAAAAAATCAAGCTCCTTGAAGTCAACGTCCAGACTTTTCTTCTCAGGGTACTTGGAAGTAACCTCTAAAACTTTTGCTTTTTGAGTGCCTATAAACTCCTCTATCTTTTCAGCGTTCATTCAAACCCACTATTTTTTAAGATGTTCAATATTAAAAAGCAATCAGGAGAATAGCGGAACTCAGGGGAGTTGCATTCTATTTTTATCATTTTACTATTTGAATTCAAGCGCTTTTTAAATCTTTCAACCCCCAACCGCCGGCGTAGCTTAAATAGAAACGCTGCGCAGTAAGGTTATAAAAACTTAAAAGATTCAATCCCTGTTTATTAGTTTATCAAGAAAAATACAGGTTTTCTTTAATAAATTTAATGTAAAACAAAAAAATCATTAAAGAAAAACTGCGGCTTGTGCTTTATTTTTTTATAAATCACAAGTTGCTATTATATGAAACAAACAAGTATTTAAACCTTTTTACAGGTTGAACTTCCTCTAAAATAAGGGCAACTATTTAGATTAGAGCGTAAAAACATTTAAATATTTTGGAATTTCTTTTTAAAGATATGAATTGGAAACTAGCCCTTTCAATGCTTGTAATACCCTTAGTTTTGTTTAGTTTTAACGCAAACGCGCAATGGACTATGTATGGCAACAACCTGAATCATTTAGGTTTTGAAAACTCAACCGCCCCAACAAACTCTTCATTTTGGGCCTACAATACTACTTCTCCAGTAGAAGGTGGGTGCGCGGTTGACAATTCATTCTCAAGCGGCAGGGTTTTTTTCGGTAATGCTAACGGCACTTTTTACGCTTTGAATGAGAAGAATGGAGCGGTTGCCTGGACTTTGAGCACAAATTCAAGTATTATAGACGTGCCTGCTGTTGACGCTGCAAACAAAATGGTTTTTTTCGGTAATGCTAACGGTACTTTTTACGCTTTGAATGAGAAGAGCGGGGTTTTAATGTGGTCGTTCCAGTCCGGACGCTACATCAAGGGAAGTCCGGCGGTGGACCGGGGAGTTGTTTTTTTTGGAAGTTCAAACGGAGTTTTCTATGCCTTGAATGAGAGCAATGGCAACAAGCTTTGGTCGTACGGAGTGCGGGGAATGATATTTAGCAGTCCTGCGGTTGACAATGGATTGATTTTCTTTGAAAGCTATGGCGCGTTGTACGCTTTGTTTGAAGCCAACGGCACGCTGGCGTGGAATTTCACCAGAGTGACTACCGCCCTTGGATCTTTGCTTGAATACAGCCCAACTGTTGACAATGGCCTTGTTTTAATTGGAAACATAAACCGGAATATCTATGCTTTGAATGAATCTACGGGTGGCGTGGTTTGGAATTTTACCACAGTCGGAACCGCAATAGGAAGTCCGGCGGTGGACCGGGGAGTTGTTTTTGCAACAACAAGCGGTGATTTTGTTTACGCTTTTAACGAGAGTAATGGAAATGAACTTTGGAGTTTCAAAGCCGGTGGAACGTCAATTCAGAGCAGTCCTGCAATAGCAGGAGGGGAAGTTTTCTTTGGAAGCAACGACAAGAATGTGTTCGCTTTGAATGAGTCTACTGGATTTGAAATATGGTATTTCACCACTGGTGGCTATATCGAAAGCAATCCTGCTATTTCAGATGGAATTCTTTTCATCGGAAGCAGCGACGGAGTTTTATACGCATTCAAATGATTTTTTTTTATTTTCTCTCAGACAGCGCGTTTCTCGCTTCATGAATTTCCTTTTCAAGAGAAAACTTTGTTTTTAATCTTATTGAATTAGGCGTTATATCAACAATTTTGCTTAGCTCGTTATTGAAAACTCCGATGTTCTTAACTTGTTCTATAGGAACCGCGCCTTTTTGGTGAAGTTCCTTCAAAACGTTTAATTCTTCTTCTCCTATTACTCCTTTCTTTACAAGTTCAGTGAGGAAACCTTCCTTGCTTTTTATTGTAAAGCTAATTCTTTCAGTGCCTTTATTCCAGTCGGCTTCGTATCTGGCAGACAAGCCTGGCGCTTCGCCTATAAGAGAAAGCTTATTTTCAGGATCCATTTCCATATTCAAGCCTTTTTTTTTAAGCAAGCTTCTTATTTCCTCTAAGTGTTTTTTATAATCATTTACGTGCGTGTCTTTTTTGTCTCTTGAGTTTTCCTCGCTCATTATTTTGTTTTCAAAAATCGCAATCCGGTTGCTGTTTTTGTCCTTTTCTTCTCTTCTAGTTGGAGTTTGCCCTGAATTTTGGTGCATGCTCTGCGTTATGCTTTTCATAAGTTCTTCAACTTCCTTTTCTTCCATAGTTAATTTTTGATTTGTAAATAAATTTAAGGTTTGCGCCTTGTAGTGAAAAAATAAAATTTCAACTGTCAAAACGCAACATATTTAAATTTTATCTGATATATAACTATCAAACTAATTAGGTCGAATAATGCATTAATTTTTAAAAACAAAATTAAAAAAAGGTGGTTTGGGAAAAATGGATAAAATCAACAATCAGCAAAACAGCTTTCTGCCAGAAGGAAGTTCTAGAGTACTAGGAAAGGAGGCGCAGAGAATAAACATATTAGTAGGTTACGCTGTGTCTCAGGCAGTGAAGTCTACACTCGGCCCTAAAGGAATGGACAAAATGCTTGTAAGCGAGATGGGTGACATAATAATTACAAACGACGGTGCAACCATCTTGCAGGAGATGAACATAGAACACCCTGCGGGAAAAATGATTGTTGAAATCGCAAAAACCCAGGACAAGGAGGTGGGCGACGGCACGACAACCAGCGTGGTTATAGCTGGAGAGCTTCTTAAAAAAGCGTCAGAATTATTCGATCAGGACATTCACGCAACCACAATCATAAACGGGTACAAAATGGCGGCCAGCAAAAGCATTCAAGCTCTCTACGATATAGCGGAAGACGTGAAAATGGATGACGTAAAAACGCTTGAAAAAATAGCCAGTGTTTCAATGGGTTCTAAAACAATAGGCAGCGGGGACACGAAAGACTTTCTTGCGAAGCTTGTGGTTTCAGCTGTAACTCAGGTGGCTGAGAAAAACGGTTCCAAAACAGTAATAGACAAGGATTACATAAAAATGGAGAAAAAGGAAGGATCTGATGTCGACCAGACTTCTGTGATAAGCGGGGTCCTCGTGGACAAGGAAATAGTTCACGCAGGAATGCCTAAAAAAACAGAAAACGCGAGAATCGCGCTCGTAGACGCTGCCTTTGAAATAGAAAAAACAGAAACCGAAGCTAAGATAAACATAAACACGCCCGAGCAAATGACTGCTTTTCTCGAGCAGGAGGAGAAAATGCTTAAGGACATGGTTGAAAAAATAGTCAAGGTGAAGGCGAACGTGGTTTTCTGCCAGAAGGGAATAGACGACGTGGCGCAGCACTACATGGCAAAGCATGGAATAATGGCGTGCAGGAGGGTAAAGAAAAGCGACATGGAAAAACTCGCCAAGGCGACTGGAGCGAAGATAGTCACCACGCTGGAAGACCTCACTGACTCAGACTTGGGCCACGCTGGCCTAGTTGACGAGAGAAAGGTAGCGGGGGAGCAGATGACCTTCGTGGAAAAATGCAAGAATCCGAAGGCGGTAACTCTTTTGATAAGGGGAAGCACCAACCACGTTGTCGACGAGACTGAAAGAGCGATAGTTGACGCTATAGGCGCGGTAACATCCGCAATACAGGAAGGCAAGCTTGTCTACGGCGGGGGAAGCATAGAAATGGAGTTGGCCGGCAGGATAAGAAAATACGCCGTTGAGGTTGGTGGAAGGGAGCAGCTGGCTATTCAGGCTTTTGCCGACGCTCTTGAAATAATACCGCGAACTTTAACTGAAAGCGCTGGAATGGACTCTATAGACAGTTTGGTGGAGTTAAGGTCAAAGCACGAGAAAAAGGACGGGATTTACTACGGCGTTGATATATACAACAACAAGATATCTGACATGAAGTCAAAGGGAGTGGTTGAACCGTTGAAGATAAAGAAGCAGGCGATACAAAGCGCTTCAGAAGTTTCTGAAATGATTTTAAGAATCGACGACATAATCGCAAGCAGGGCGAAAGCCCCGTCAATGCCTCCAGGAGGCATGGGCGGCGAGATGGACTGAATTTGCGTGTGTTGGCATCTTTAACTAACTCATAAGGAGTTTGGCTGCTCACTGTGTTGCACGGCTGCATCAAAGTCTATCAGCTTTACTACGGGTTTTCCATCATTTTCATCCACAACGAAGTTTCTTTGAGCATGCATATGATTGATTCTGAGTTCGTTAAGCCTTTTTATAATTTTGTCCTTTTGATTTTCCAGCTCTTCTAGGTGTTCAGGATGTTGTTTTGTAAATTCCAGGAAGGGGATTCCGCAGTATTTAGTGTAAACGCGGTATAACCCGTCCTTGGAAGCGTATGCCCTCAAACTTCCGTTCTTTTCAAGAATCGGCTCCACGTGATTTTTAAGGTACTCGTCTTCAAAAGCCTCTTTCCAAGCTTTAAAAGCCTCTTTTCTTATAACCCTTATTATACTGTTGAGCCCGCCTCCTAAGGGAATGAGTTTGCTGCTTTCTTTATAAAATGACAGCATATCAGCGGATGAAATAACTCCTCTTGGCTTTGTCAGCCTTCCATAATTCTCAGCGACAACCCTGTTGAAAAAATAATCATCCTCATGTCCTTTCAAATAACTTTTTGCTGTTTTGATCATTTCAGATGTATTTTCCGGCGTGGGATTAATTCCGATAATATGCGCCAAACTTTGTCTAAAGAAGTCACGATGGTATTCTTCAGGCATTGTTGATAATATGCCTGTAACATTCTTCCATTTTTGTTTTAATTCCCCTGCTTTTGTCTTCTGCTTCAGCATTTCCGGAAGACCGTATTTAAAGAGGTTATACCTATGCTCTTCTGGCGTTTCTGGAAGCATTAATACTATTTTTTTCCACGTGTATACACTTGGATTATATTTTAGCGTTTCTGGCAATCCATTTCCAAAGAACTCGTCATGATCCTTCATAGGTATGTTTGGGAATATTTGCCTTATCACTTTCCATGCTGGGCGTGGCTTGTAATCCATTATCCAAGGTACAATCTGATAAAAGAAATGCACGCGTTCTTTTTTAGGTACCATCGGCAAGGTTTTTATTATTTCTTTCAACGTCTCAGGTGTTGGTTTACGCGCTAAAATCCTAGGCAATATATCATAAGGGCGGTACCCCCGCATTTTTTTAGGTATTTGCGGCAGAATTTTATCAGCTATAATCCTCTCAGCTTTTAGCCCAAGTTTGAACTTCTTCAATTCCTTTGTTCTAATTTCCATAAAAAAAATAAAAACCCCTTTTTAACCTGTTTTTCAACCGCGCGCTTTCAACACTTCAATTATGAAATCAAATATTTTTAATTCTTTTCAAAACAAGAACTCTTATGAAAAGAATTAAATCCCTTTCAATTCTTTTTAATACAAGGGCCTATAGCCTAGTCTGGATAAGGCGACAGCCTTCTAACCGTTCTTGGAAGAAAGCTGTAGATCGAGGGTTCGAAAAACAAAATCGAAAATCCCTCTAGGCCCGCTTTTTATTCTTTCCTTAGAATTAGATCGCTCTCAACTTCTTGAACCGCATCAAAATGCTTGTCCTTGCTTATAACAGCAATCTTCCTGTTCAAAGCCATGCTTGCGATAAGAACATCAATTGCAGGAATAGGCTTTCCAATCAAATAAAGTTTTGCTGAAATGTTAAGTGCGCGCTCATAATCGTTTGATTTTGGAAAAACAACCACGAACCTTTTCTCCAGCGCTTTTGGATACTCCACAGCGGTAAAAACTGTTATTACTCCAGAACTACGCTCAATCGCTACGCTAGTGTCAAGAATTTCCTGTGCTTCCGTTCCTCCTTCACCATTTTCTTAAAAAGTTTTTTAGCCTCGTTTTCATCAATCCTGCTAATAGACTCCCTTACAAGTGGAAGGCTGTTAAGCAAGTCATCTGCGTTTATCTCATCAAGCGTTACGAGTTTCAAAACTATGCTCTGCCTCGCGACCTCGCTCCATTTCACTTCAGGATGCCTCTTCATTTCCCTATAAACAAATTCAGGCAAACTCAACGTTATATGCGCCATGTTATAAATATGTCCAAATACATTTATATAACTTTTGCTACAACTTCAGATAGTGCTTGTCAAAAGAGTCCAGCACCTGAACTTTTTCCTTATTTTCTTTTGAGCTTCAAAAGCATCTTTTTTTCTTGAGTACAAGGCGAAAACCACGCTTCCGGCTCCGCTCATTCCGCAGACGTCCGGGTTTGTTTTTACAAGCTCTTCTTTTAATTTTTTGATTTTAGGATAGTCCTTGAAGACGATTTTTTCAAAATCGTTTTCAAAACTCTTCCCAATCTCTTTCCAGTTTTTTCTCTTTAGTGCTTTTTTCATTTCATTAAGCTTTTTTGAATGTTTTATTTTAATTCCGTCGATTTTTGAGTAAAGGTAAGCGCTTTTCTTCTTGTTTTTGTAATAATTGCTTCCAACCACGTCAGTCAGCAAAACAAACTCTTTTCCAAGCTTAGGTATGATTTTTAAGTTCGTTCCTATCCCTGTTCCTAGGGAAGGTTTTTCAAATAGCGCTTGAGGCGCGTCAGCGGCTATGCTTCCTGCTATTTTAACTAGCTTTTTCAATGATTGTTTTCTTCCAAGAATTTTAAGCACAGGCGCTGCGTCCACCGCGCTTCCACCCAAACCTCCTGCAAGCGGAATGTTTTTGTGAATGTGAATCTTAACCCCGTCCACCCCTAGCCTTTTAACCGCCTTGTAGGCAGAATTATTTTCATCAAGCGGAATGTCCGCGTTTGAGCTTATCCTGATTCCCTTTTTTATTCTCTTAACGTCAACGACGTCGCTAAGGGTAAGCGGCTGAATTACAGTTTCAACTTCATGATAACCGTTTGGAAGCCGGTCTATCACATGAAGAAACAGATTAATTTTAGCGCGGGCCTTGAGTTTCATAATAAAAAAATTGAAAAACAAAACTTTTAACACTTCCGCAATAAAAACAAATCATGAAGATAGCGGTGGTGCTGGTAAAGCCGGAATACCAGATAAATCTAGGCAGCGTTGCAAGGCTGATGAAGAACTTCTCTTTAAGCGATTTGAGAATAGTGAGGGGTGTTAAACCAGGCAGGCAGGCGCTTAAATTTTCAATGAAAGGCAAGAGTATTCTTCAAAAAGCCAGGCGTTTCAAAACCCTTGAACAGGCCGTAACTGATTGCGCGCTTGTTGTAGGTACGAGCTCAACTCCGGAAAGGTTTTCAAAGGACCTGAAAACCCGCATTAACATAACTCAAATTCCTAAGTCCAGAAAGCTAGCGCTGGTTTTCGGAAGCGAGGGCAACGGGTTGTCAAAGCAGGATGCGCTAAAATGCGATTTCGTAGCGTCAATACCCTTAAATCCGGAATATTCTGTTCTCAATTTAAGCCACGCGGTAGCCCTAACCCTTTACCAAGTAATGAATTTTCAAAACACTGAAACGCAGGCGTGTGACAGGAAGAAAATCAAAAAGCTGGTGGAATTGTTTTCAAAAACTATTGAAAGGGGTAGGTTCAAAAAAAAATCAAAAATAATAAAGGCGTTTTCAAACGTGCTGCTCAAAAGCAACGCGTCTGAAAACGAGGTTCAAGCGCTATTCGCCGGCTTCAGGTTCCTAAGCGGTTGTAAACCCAAACCACCAAGTAGGTAATTATGAATCCTGAAACAAAACCCCAAAACAATCCTATAAAACTTCCAAGTATTGAAGCGTCAAAACCAGGCAGCATTGAACTTGCCACGAGAACGTACAAGCTTCCGTAAGACAAAAACTCTGAGCTCAAGCCTAGCAAAAACAGACACAAGCCGGTTATAATTCCAACCGCTATGCCGGCGTTGGTTTCGCTTACGCAGCCATTGCAGGCAATTTTACTTTCCTTCATTTTTCTTCCAGGCATTTAAACATCACCTTTTAACAAATAATCCCTTGTTGTTATTAAATATTTCTGTTTTGCATTTTAACTCGGATTGAAGTGATTGGTGTTGGCGAGAATTTTTTAACTTCCTGTCAAAATTTCTCCCTGCACGCTGTAAGAGCCGGTTGGCGTCGGAGTGAAGTTAACGTTGAAGGGAGCGTTAATGGGATATGTTGAAATAGAAGTTACGTTCAAGTTTTGAACTGCGATTCTCTTGCCTGCTGAAGTGACAAACACGTCCGCCAAGACGTTTTGCATAAGTTTGCTCGAGCTTAAAGTGCAGGTGCCTGAGAAGAATGAATAGTTGCCCTCGCTTCCTGGAACAATATTTTTCTGAAGCCCAAACCATGAGTTTTGAACGAATTGAGGGCTTACCGTGCAGGAAATATTCCCCTTAGCTTGGTTTAGGTAAAAATAACCCGCTGCTATTATTACTGCGACAAGTACAATCCAAATAATATATTTGTTTTGCGAGTTTTTGTTTCCCATTCCCCCTCCCACTTCTTTAACTGTTTTTCCAGCAAGCTCAGCCATGCCTGCGGGAGTCTGCATTTTCTTGACTGTTTCCTTTGCGCTTTCCTCCCATGTTTTCTCCCTTTCTGGAATGGCTTCGGCGCCGAATGGAGTTCCCAGGCATCCGTCCACTTCTAATTTGTAATCGTCTCCTGCAACGTCAATCCAAACTTTGTAAAAAGGAGCGTAAAGCTTGCTAACTGCTGAGATAACAATCTGCTCTTTCTTTCCTCCGGTTTGGCCTGCAATCTTGATTGCCGCCAAGTCTTTAACCTCCCCCTCTCTGATGCTGGTGCTTTCCACTTCGATGTTCATGTCCGGCGGGGTGGAGTTGATTTTTTTTATTGGCTTGTCCAAAAGCATTGGAATGTATTCGTTCAATTCTCCTGAATTGGCGTTCAAGGCCGCTCTTCCTGACTGAGCTCCGTTGCCGGTGTTGATGTCGTAAGTGAAAACGTAAAAAGGAGTGTAGAATGGTTGAATCTCTGAAAGTTCATAATCGCTCCAACGCTTGGACTGAATAACCTTCTGAATAATGCTCAAAGCGTTCTCAGGTTGAACGTTAAAAACAAAACCGGGTGCGTCCAAAAGCATGCATTAAAAGAGAATTCAAAGATTTTAAAAGGTTTTCCTAATCTTTCCAACTCGGTGATATTCCTAAGGAGGATAATTTTAAAAAATAAAAACAATAGGCTTGTTTGTGAATTGACTTCAAATGCCCATTACAGAGATTATTTCCTTCAAGTCGTTTTTCACTTTGATGGGTTTGTTCTGGAATTTTCTCGAGTTTATTCCGTAATTCTTGAATTTTTCGTCCAAAGCGCTGTTGAATCCTTGCGCATGATACCCTACCACTGCGTCCGGGTCTTTAAGCTGGTTGCCGGTTAGAATTGCTACGACTATCGAGTCTGGTTTTATAACCTTGCTTTCAACAAGCTTCTTTATTCCGGCAACTGAAGTTGCAGATGCTGGTTCGCATCCGAACATCCCGTTTCTTCCTATAACTGCCTTTGCGTCTAGAATTTCCTGGTCGGTAACGTCAACCACCACTCCGTCGGTCCATTCAAGGGCTCTCAGGCATTTAAGGAGGTTTACTGGCCTGTTGATTTCAATGGCGCTTGCTATGGTGTGCGCTCTTTTGTTTTCCTTATCCATTTTTTCGTAAAACTTGTCTATCCTTCCAGTGTCAACTTTCCCGTTATTCCATCTTATTTTTTCCTCGTTGTAAATTTTGTGAAGAGTGTTGGCGCCTTCGGCGTTGACCACCACTATTCTTGGTTTTTTGTTTATCAATCCAAGCTGGAACAATTCCTCAAAGGCCTTTCCGAAGGCAGAAGAGTTTCCGAGATTTCCCCCGGGACAGACTATCCAGTCGGGTACTCTCCAGTCCAAACCCTCCAAGACGCGATACATTATCGTTTTTTGTCCTTCAAGCCTGAATGGATTAACAGAGTTCATTAGGTAAAGCCCTTTTTCTTTCGCAAGCTCCCTTACTCTTGCCATTGCGTCGTCGAAGTCCCCTTCAATCTGGATTGTTTTTGCTCCGTATTCAAGACTTTGCGAAAGCTTGCCGTAGGCTATTTTTCCCTCTCCTATGAATATGAACGCTTCAAGAATGCCTGAGTTTGCGGCGTAGGCTGCGAAGGAAGCTGATGTGTTTCCTGTCGAAGCGCAGGCTGCTCTTTTAGCCCCAACCATTTGAGCGTGAGTAAAAGCAGCGGTCATTCCATTGTCCTTGAAAGAACCGGTTGGGTTTTGTCCCTCGAATTGAAGGTAAAGTGTTTTCCTGCTCATTCCAGTGTAATCAGCTGCGGTTGAAACGTGAATGGGTCTTGTCCAACCCTCCATTCCGTCAAGGGAAACTATCTCCTGAAGATAAGCGTAGGGGTCGTGGTATGAAATGAATGGAAGAAGCTCTCTGAAGCGCCAAACCCCGCTCATGTCTGCTATGTTGTTTGAATTTCCAAGCCTTGCGCTGAAGAATCTCAAGTCTTTTGGGACGTTAACCTTCTTCCAATCGTAAACAACGTCAAGCAGGCCTCCGCATTTCTTGCACGATGTCAAAGCCTCTTTAACTTCATAGGTGGCCCCGCAGTCGGGCATTATGCATTTTTGATAAGCAATTGATTCCATGCTTATAATTTGATTGTAATAATTTTAAACACTTTTGATTTTTTTTTAATTTTACCGCAATTATTTGACTATGAAAACCTTTAAAATCAATTAAATTCCCTTAATTCAGATGTATTCAAGCGCTGAAATTTTGGACGGCATTAAAAAAATAAAAACAAATTTGAATAATTCTACGGTTGAAGACAGAATAATGCAGCACTCCAGAATAGCCGTAAGCTACGCGAATCTTGCCAATGAGACTAAAAACCCTTTTTATCATTTGAAGGCCGCTGCTCATTACAAGAAAGCGGCTGAAACTATAATAAGAAATCATGATTGCATAAGCATGAACGGGGTTTTTCTTACTGAGTTAAGGCCGAAAAAACATCGCACTCTTTATTATAATGTTGCGCACGTCAGGGAAATTCTTAAAAGAGAAGATGCAACGAACTGGAATGATTATGACTGGCCCGCTGCTTAAAAACTCGGCCGTTTCGATTAAAAGAGCTGCTGATTTGTATCCAAAAGAAAAGCAGAAAAAAATGTATAAAAAAGCTTTGATTTTATATGAGAAAGGCGTTCAGTACTCTGCTCCTACTTCAGAATTTAGATGGAGGGATTTAAGCAGGAAAATAGAAAAGCAGGATTAACTTCGTTGAAAGACGAATCCAACTTCGCTTTAAACCAAAGTTTTATATTCTTTTTCTATTCAAAATAAAAACTTAACATGATAGAAAACATAAACGAACCCAGTGATTTGAAAAAACTAAACCTGTTTGAACTTCAGCAACTTGCCAACGATGTAAGAAACGAGATAATAGAGGTTTGCAGCGCCAACGGGGGCCATGTTGCTCCTAATCTTGGAACGGTTGAGTTGACGATAGCGCTTCACTACACTATGAACGCTCCTGAGGACAAAATAATCTGGGACGTTGGGCATCAGGCATACACTCACAAACTGGTAACTGGAAGAAGGGACAGATTCAAAACGCTTAGAACCTACAAGGGAGTGAGCGGTTTTACAAATCCGGAAGAAAGCTGTTATGATACGTTCATAGCAGGGCATGCATCAACAAGCATAAGCATTGCCGAAGGAATAGCGATTGCAAGAAAGCTTGAGGGAAAAGACTTCCACATAGCCGCGGTAATAGGAGACGGGGCGCTAACAGGAGGTATGGCGTTCGAGGCCATAAACCATGTTGGATATTTAAGGCCTGAAAAATTCATGATTATAATCAACGACAACGGTCAGTCGTACGGGCCAACCGTAGGGGGGCTTGCAGCCTACACGAGTCGGCTTGAGGTGGCGAACAGAATCTACGATTC
Source organism: Microcaldota archaeon (assembly GCA_021812145.1). GTDB lineage: Archaea > Micrarchaeota > Micrarchaeia > Norongarragalinales > UBA8480 > DTNV01. The sequence goes on along the minus strand of JAKAOM010000002.1, from coordinate 65,587 downwards.
TCCAATATATCATGAAGTGAGAAATGACATTCATTATTTAATGGACAAGGAAAAAGACGATCCCAAAAGCATGGATGTGCTTAAAAGATTGAGGGAAAGGGCATTGCATCTATTATCGTCGGGAATTGTTTTTGAAGAGCTTGGATATGATTACATAGGCCCTCTTGATGGCCACAACATAGGCTTGTTGATAGAAGGTTTTGAGAGAGCGAAAAAATCAAAGTTTCCAGTAATAGTTCATGTGATTACAACAAAAGGAAAGGGTTATTCAAAGTCAGAGAACGACGAGATTGGAGTTTGGCATGGAATAGGCCCGTTTAATCCTGAAACAGGCTTTGTTATCAAAAAGTCGGCAAATCCAACCTGGAGTGAAGTGTTCGGCAAAAAAATTGAGGAATTAGGTGAAAATAAAAAGGTAATAGCAATAACCGCGGCAATGCCTCTAAGCACTGGTTTAAGCGCTTTCGGCAAGAAATACCCTGACAGATTGGTGGACGTGGGAATGGCTGAACAGCACGCGGTTACAATAGCCGCCGGAATGGCGTCTCAAGGATTGAAGCCTGTGGTGGCGCTTTACTCCACTTTTTTCCAAAGGGCTTTCGATCAATTAATGCATGACGTTTGCATACCTAAATCGCCAGTGGTTTTCTGTCTGGATAGGGCGGGGTTGGTAGAGGACGGTCCAACGCACCACGGTATATTCGACATAGCAATGACAATTCCAATGCCTGGAATGATTTTAATGTCTCCTGTATGTGATTCTGAATTCAACGCTATGTTTGATCTGGCTTTGCAGCAGAAACGCCCGGTTGTGATAAGATATCCTCGCGGAGAGGCGGGGGTGTGCAAATCTTCAAAGATAGAAATAGGAAAGGCGGAGATAATGAAACAGGAGGGTTGGGATGCGGTAATAATAGGCTACGGACCGATAGTCAACAACGCATTGCAGGCGGTTGAAGAGTTGAAGAAGCAGGGGATAAAGGCGACTGTCGTCAACGCCAGATTCGCAAAGCCTCTTGACGAAAAACTTTTCAAGGAGCTAGCCGACAAAACACAGAATATTATAACTATTGAAGACGGGGTTATTGAGGGTGGGTTTGGAAGCGCGGTCTCAGAGCTTCTTTCAGGAAAGAGGGTGGTGAGGCTTGGAATTCCAGACAAGTTCATAGAGCACGGAAACCCTAAAATACTGTACGAGAATCTTGGATTGGACGCTAAGGGAATAGTGGGCAAAGTAAAAGAGCTTTTAAAAAAATAAATTAAAAATTAAGCAACCCTATCAACGAGTCAATAAAACTACCTATAAGAAAAAGTAATAACCTAAATTAATAAATTTTTCATCAAATAATCCTCTAGCGTAACGCTTAAATACTTTACATTAGTATATACTAGAGTATGGACATGGGAGGAGTGATTAATGTAAGGATATCGAAAGAGATAAGGGCTAAAATGAAAAAGTACGATGAAAACTGGAGCGAGGGCATAAGGCACTACATAGACACTAGACTGAATGTCTTGGAGCTTGCCGACGCGCTTGAAAGCTCTGAAAAAAAAGTCAAACACATGAAAAAAACCTCCGACAGCACAAAACTGATAAGGGAAGAAAGGGAGCTTAGATGATAGTTTCCGACGCTAGCGCGCTGATAAAACTAGCCCTGCACGAGCCAGAATCAGAAATAGTCTTCAATAAATTCAAAAGCTTCATAAAACAAGGCGAGAGAATATCCTCTCCCGACATAGCTCTGGCAGAGTCTCTAAACGCTATATGGAAGCACCACGTGCTGCTTAAGGACGTAAGCAGGCACGACCTTCAAACCGCGCTTGAAATCACTCGCGAGGTATGGTCAAAAATAGAAAAAATACAATCAGAGTACATTTCAGAAGACGCCATGAACATAGCGGTGCAGTACAAGGCAAGCGTGTACGACTCGCTTTATATCGCAGCCTGCAGGCTAACATCGGGAAAACTGTTTACGTTCGACAGCAAATTAAAGCAAATCGCCGACTCAGGAGGCATCACAACAGTGTAGTCACTTTTTCAAAGAAGTGCTGAACGCTTTCTGGCTTTTGTCCCTGTAAATCTCTGGAAAAACGTTGAAAGCGCAGAAGGGTATTATTCTATCGTCAGGAGTGGCGTAGTGGATAACGCATTTTTCTACTCTTTCTATGTCGTAATTGTAAAGGTCCATGAAGTGCATCATTCCAATAAAAAGCGAATTGTCATGGAGTTTTCCCAGGCTGGAATAATCATGCTTCACAAGAGTGTCTAGCAAAATTCCGTAAATGTCAAGCCAGCTAGGTTTTTTGGAATTGTCAATAAAACCGTTAAGCTTGTACAAGAGCTTGCTTGCAAATACGACCTTGTCCACCCTGCCGTTGATTTTTCCAGTATTCTCCCTTAAAAATTCTGAAAGGCCTTCCACGTCCACGAATCTTGTTATTGGAATAAGCTTGTCTTCATCCTTGAATACGTAAGTGCCCATTCCGCAGGCAAAGTGCGTGTTCAAATCATACTGTGGTTTTCCGCTCAGGCTTTCTATGAAGTCTGAGAAAACTCCTGTATAGGGTATTGGGTAAAAATCGTCTCTGCCTATCATTCCGTTTGTGTGTTCTTCAATTTTTTTTATAACGTCGGGTATGGTAATCCTCATTTCCTCTCTTTGCTTTCTAGGCATTCTGCCGACAATTGAAACCGGCTGATAGTTGATTCCCTTGACAACGTCGTTGTTTTTGAATCCGAAGTCAAGAATGTCTCCGACTTCGAAGTCGTTAACTCCTCCTATCACAGTGGGAACTAGAACAATGTTCATCTTCTTGGTTTTTCTCGCGTTTTCAAGCACTTTAGGAACAGCGTCGTGATTTTTGGGGTTTGTTTTTTTGGAAACTCCGTCGAAGCTCAAGTACAAAACGCCGGCCCCGGCTTTGTTAAGCTTCTTGAATAATTCGTAATCGTTTCCAATGTTTATTCCGTTTGTGTTAAGTTGAATGTGCTCAAAACCCTCCTCCTTGGCCATTTTAATAATGTCGACAAGGTCATCCCTCATGGTTGGCTCTCCGCCGGTAAGCTGCAATGCGTTGCAGGCTATTGGTTTTTCCCCCCTCAAATTTTTCATCATAGTTTTTATTTGTTCAAGAGTGGGTTCGTATACATATCCTGCCTTTTCGGCGTAAAAAAAGCAGTACCAGCAGTTTAAGTCGCACTTGTTTGTAACTACGATGTTTGCAAGTCCGGTGTGGTTTTCATGTTTTTCGCACAAGCCGCAGTCGAACGGGCATCCTTTATCCACTTTGGTGTTGAAGACCTCCAAGCTTCTTTTGTTTCTCTCCCATTTTTTAGTTTTGTAATAAATCTCAGAGTCGCTCCAGTAAACGTCTGTGAATTCGCCGTGTTCGGGGCAGGTTTTTGAAATCATCACTCTGCCGTTTTCTTCGTATATTCTTGCGTTTAAAATCCTAAGGCATTCTGGGCAAACTGAATTAGTTTCGTGAATTGGCTTCTGACCGTTAGTTTTGTCTTCGGATAGTTTAATTTTCATTAAAACAACTCCTTTGAAAAAAAACTTTAAATCATTACTTGCTCAAGACTTTATTTTAAACTTTTCTTTTTTAAAAAAAATAAAATGGGTTCGGCCGGGAAATTGTCTTCCCCGCCGCATCCTTTTTGTAAAAAACTCAGATGCTAATCTTCAATCCAAGGCTTTTCTTAAGCTCCCTGTACCTGTTTCTGATGGTCACTTCAGTAACTCCCGCAATGTCAGCCACTTCCTTCTGCGTTCTCCTTTCATTTGTCATCACAGAAGCTATGTAAACGGTCGCGGCCGCCACTCCCATAGGCCCCCTGCCTGAAATCAATCCTTTTTTCAAAGCCTGGTCCAGAATATCGTTGGCCTTTGCTTGAGTGTCTCCTGAAAGCTTCAACGCGCTTACGAATCTTGAAATGTAGAATCTTGGGTTTGTCAAAGGAACCTTCAATTCAAGCTCCTGAGTGATAAGCCGGTATGTTCTTCCAATTTCTTTTTTTGGAATTTCAGCGATCTTTGAGATTTCGTCAAGAGTTCTTGGAATTGAATACTGCCTGCAAACAGCATATATGACTGCGCTTACAACGCTTTCTATTTGTCTTCCTCTAATCAAGCCTCTTTCAACGCACTTTCTGTAAAGCAACGCGCTTGATTCCTTGACGTTTTCAGGAAGATTAAGATGGGTTGCCACCCTGCTTAATTCGGTTAAGGCGATTGAAAGATTTCTTTCAATGCTGTTCGAAATCGACGCTCTTTTGTGCCACTTTCTCATTCTGTAAAGCTGGGCCTGCTGCGAAGAGTCTATTTTGCCCCCTCTTGAGTCCCTATTGTACTGGTCGATTTCAGTAACCAATCCTCTATTAGGGCTCATGTATTTCAAAGGAGCTCCCGTATGCATCCTTGAATTTCTTTGTTCGGAATCGAAAGCCCTCCATTCTGGGCCTTCCTGAACCGTATTTTCTTCTATAACATAACCGCAATCCTTGCATACTATTTCTCCTCTTGCGGAATCCTTCTTTAAGTTTTTACCTCCGCATTCAGGACATTTAGATATCATACTTCACACCACCTTTTTTTTAAAATTCAAACCCTGCTTGAAGACAAAACTTCTCCAACCAAATTTTTTCTCAACGGCCTTGCCAAATAAAGTTGTTCACCAACTCTACCTATGGTTTCGAAAATCTCAGCGACTTTCTCGCCCTTTAAGAAAAGGGGAACCCTCTCCAAAGGCCTTTTAGAATCGCTTGAAAGAAGAAGATTACCCTTGCTGGTTTCAAGTAATACTTTAAAAAACATTTTAAATCAGAGAAAAGTTTAAATCAATTGTGGTTTAACTACTATTTAAACCTTCCGGATTTAAAAATCTTTGCCTTTCTAATAAAGAGTTGAGGTTGAAAATTTGTAAAAACGGGTTTTGTGTTTATAGCGGTTGTTTTTTACTATAGGCGTGTATTCTCCGCCGGTCAATTTAACCATAAAGTATTTTAAGCTTATTTCTTCAAAAAATAAAATGATAAACGGCGTAGAGCTGATTTTTTTCTTGATTGCCGGCTTGATAGCGTTCAATTCGATACGCGATTCAAACCTGACAACGATGGTCATTGGAATAATGGCTGCAATCATAATAATACAATCAATAAACGTCACGACTGCGGAAACGTTGATCGCGTCGCTTTTGGCGCTCTACGCGCTGGCCTTCGGTTTGAAGCCGGAAGCAATGCCTTCATCGGAATTTTTCGGAAAAGGCTTAAAAGCAGTTGTTTTGATAATATTAATCGTCTTGGCTTTGAACATTGTTTGAGGCCGGATTAAATTTAAAAAAAAGGTTTTTAAAAATGGTGGAGTTCATCTGTGGAAAGTGCGGTAAAGAATTCACTGACAATGAAATTCAAATTAAGAACGGGTTCATAAGGTGCCCGTACTGTCAGTTCAGAATCTTGTACAAGAAAACGCCTGAACTTGCTGTTACCGTAAAAACCTGATTGAAAAAAAGTGATTTTTGAAAAATGCTACACAACCCGAGACATGGAAGCCTCGCCTTCAGAATAAGAAAAAGGTCTGAAGTCATAACTCCTAGAGTCAACGCCTGGAGCAAGGAGAAGGGAGTTAGCGGATTCGCAGGCTACAAGGCAGGAATGAGGCACGTTCTAATGATAGAGGATTCTGAATCGCCTCTTAAAAACCAGCAGGTTACAAAGCCGGTTACAATAATAGAAGTGCCTCCTGTATTTGTTTATGGGATAACGCTTTACAAGAAAACGCAGGTTGGTTTGAAGAAAACCGGAGAGGTAAACTCGACGTCAGCGCCAAAGCACGTTAAAAGAGCGCTAACTCCTGCTAAGAAATCAAAGAAAATTGAAGATTTTGACTTTGACGAGGTCAGGCTTGTGGTGACTACCCAACCTGAAAAAATAAAACTAAAGAAGAAGCCTGACGTAATAGAATTGGCGATTGGAGGGACAAAACAGGAGCAGGTTGAAAAGGCTAAGGAGTTGCTTGGCAAGGAATTGAAGTTCACTGATGTTTTCAACGATGGCGAATACGCCGACTGTATAGCCGTTACAAAAGGGAAGGGTTTTCAGGGAGTGGTTAAAAGATTCGGGGTTGCTTTGAATCCAATGAAGGCAACGCAGGCTAGAAGGCATGGAGGGTCTATAGGACCTCAAAGGCAGGCCAAAGTTTTTTACACTATTCCTAGAGCTGGACAAATGGGATTCCACAAACGAACTGAATTGAACAAGAGGGTAATGAAGTATGAGGAAAAGCCGTTGGAGATAAGAAACTTCGGAAAAGCCGCTCAATACGTTATAGTGGAAGGCAGCGTTGCTGGTCCAAGCAAAAGAATAATAATACTGAGAAAAGCAATAAGAAAAAACACGCCTAAAAAACCTCAGATAATGCAAGTGATTTGAAGAAAATGAAATTCAAGATAACTGGAGAAGAAAGGGAAATCGAACTTCCAAGACAATTCGAGGAGGAGTACAGGCCTGACTTGATAAAAAGGGCGTTTGAGTCCTACGCTTCGCAGAAATACCAGCCTAAGGGAAGCTATAAGTACGCGGGATTGCAGAACGTAGCAGAATACTACGGAAGAAGGCACGCCTGGAGGGCGACTATAAACACAGGTCAGTCAAGAGTTCCCAGGGAAAAGATAGCAAAGGGAAGAAGCGGAAGGGTTTTGAGAATTCCAAGCGCGGTGAAGGGAAGAAGGGCTCACCCTCCAAAAACCGAGAAGATAATAACGCTTAAAATAAACAAAAAAGAACTTTTCAAGGCTATGAGAAGCGCGATAAGCGCAACCGTAAACGAGAAAATAGTTAGAATTAGGGGGCATCAATTCGATAAAATACCTTTGATAGCGCCTCAGAAAATAGAGGAAATCAGCAAAACGAAGGATCTTAAAAAATACTTGAGCCAGTTCAAAGTGGAGGAGGACCTGGTAAAAAGCGAAAACAGAAAGAAGAGAAGCGGTGTTTCTCTGCTTAGAAGGGGAGGTTACAAAACAAGAAAGACTATACTGCTGGTTGTAGGAGGGGATTGCCCATTGATGAAGGCGGGACGCAACATTCCCGGAGCTGCAGTAAAGAGAGTTGAGTCGCTTGACATAAACGACGTGGCGCCTGGAGGAGTTGCCGGAAGGCTTACCATCTGGAGCGAGAACGCTGTCAAAAAAATGAAGGAGTTGAAATTATTCGAGTGAATTAAAAATGAAAAACATTATGTACATACTGAACACTGAAAAGGCAAACAACAACATCGACAATCAAAACAAGCTTACCTTTGTGGTGAAGATAAACTCCACTAAAAAGGAAATAAAGGAGGAAATAGAAAAGGAGTTCAACGCTAAAGTGAAAAAAATAACTACTTGCGTTTCAATGAGCGGAGAGAAAAAAGCGATTGTAAGATTTGAAAAGCAGGGAGAGGCGGCTAACATAGCCAGTAAAATGAAAGTGGTGTGATGAAATGGGAAAACCGTTAATACAGCAAAGAAGGGGAAAGGGTAGCCCAGCTTACACCGCGCCAAGTCATCACTTTTTCACAAAATTGAAATACCCTAAAAAAATAGAGGGGAGGGGGGAGGTAATAAAATTCATAGACGATCCTGGAAGGACAAGCCTTCTTGTTGAAATACTTATGGAGAACAACCAGGTTATCTACAATCTGGCCACAGAAGGAATGAAGATAGGGGATGAGATAAGAATAAACAGGGGTTTGGCGGGAGACATAAGCGAGGTAGGAACGCTTAAGGAAGGGACTCCCATATATAATATTGAATTAAGGCCAAAAGACGGGGGAAAGTTAGTAAGAGGGGCTGGAAGCGTTGCTTACATAGAAAGCCAGGACGAGGACAACGCTCAGACAAACGTTCTGCTTCCATCAAAAAACATAATAACCTTGCAGGGCAACTGCCTTGCAACAATAGGCGTTTCAGCAGGGGGTGGAAGACTTGAAAAACCATTCAAGAAAGCCGGAAAGCACATGTTTGCGGCTCTTGCGAGAGGCAAGGAATTCCCAGTAATAAGAGGAAGCGCGGTGAGCGCGTACAACCACCCATTCGGAGGAAGAAGCTTTGGAAAGCCTACGACTGTTTCAAGAAGCACGCCTCCTGGAAGAAAGGTTGGACACATAGCAGCCAGCAAGACTGGAAGGAAGAAAAAGTGATTTAAAATGGCAAAGAAAGTATTCTACAATGGAGTGGACGTGGATGAGATAGCGAAAATGCCGCTGGAACAGTTTGTCAAACTGCTTAAAAGCAAGGAAAAGAGGACGATGAAGAGGAACAGCGAGAAAATCAAGAAGTTCATTCAGAAGTTGTTGAAGAAGAAAGACGCAGTCATAAAAACCAAGGTCAGGGAGATGGTCATAATACCTCAGATGCTTGGAAGGCAGTTCAAGGTTTACAACGGAAAAGAATATGTTGATTTGATGGTAAAACCTGAAATGATTGGAAGGAGGCTTGGAGAGTTTTCCATACCAATCAAGAAGGTAGTTCACCACGGACCTGGAGTTGGAGCGACAAGAGGCAGCAGGGCTGTCGAAACCGCGAAAACGTGATTTAAAAATGTACAACAAATACAGTGTGAAAACAGGCGACAAGGAGGCCAGAACAAAGGCGCACTCGGTCAACGCGTCCTACAAGGATTTATCGCAGATATGCAGGAATATAAAGGGGATGAATGCGGAAAAGGCGGTAAAGCTCATGGATCAGGTAATGAAGAAAGAAATGCCAATACACTACTACACCTTCAACACGAGGCTAGGACACAGGAAGGAAATAAAGGGGAAGGGAAGGTATCCGGTCAAGGAAGCAAAAATAGTGAAGAAAGCGCTCAAGGAGGCGATAGCGAACGCGGAGTTCAAAGGTCTTCAGAAGGACAAGTTGGTCGTTTCAACCGCTTCAGCGAACAAGCAGAATATATATCCAAGATACAAAAGATACTGGGTTGGCTCGGTTGTTATAGGATACGGAAAACAGGCTATATTCAGCAACTACGTCACTTCAATACTTGAAATCGTGGTAAAAGAGGTTTAAATCAAAATGGCATCGGAAAAAAAATTCATCGAAACAAGCCTTGAGGAAATCAAGATAAAGGACTTCCTTCAGAAAGATCTTGAAAAAGCCGGAATTTCGGACATAGTAATACAAAAAACACCTGTGACCACAAGAATACTTCTTATAGTTAAAAAGCCGGGGCTCATAGTAGGAAAGAAGGGTGCTGGAATACAGCAGACGATAGACACTCTTAAGAAAAAATTCAAAATTGAAAACCCGCAGATAGAAGTTACCGAGGTTGAAAACCCTACTCTTGACGCAAAGCTTGCGGCTGAAAAAATAGCGAGGCAGGTGGAGGTTAAGGGAAAAATAAAGCCTATACTTAACTTCGCGCTTAAGGAGATAATGGGCGGGGGGGCTATAGGCGCTGAGATAAGAGTGGCTGGCAAGGTTGTCGGTAAGGGTGCGAAAGCAAAAACTCTTGTAGTCAGAGAAGGCCATCTTAAAAAGAGCGGGGAGGAACTCAAGAAAGTCAGGGTTGGAAGGGCCGAAGCAAACATGGCTGCGGGAATAATCGGTGTAAAAGTTTCTATTATACCTCCTAAAACTAAATTCTTAGACGAAGAAATCAAAATAATCGAAGGTGAAGGCAATGTCAATAATACGCAAAAACCAGTTGAAGGAAATGAGCAGGGAAGCGCTTCAATCCAAGCTTAAAGAACTGGAAGAAGAAAAAGCCAGGGAAAAATCGCTTATTAAAACAAACAAAAAGCCAACCAACACCGGAAAATACAGGGAGGTAAAGAAAGTCATAGCCAGGATAAAAACAATGCTTAAAGTCAGCAAGAAAAATTCAGTTGTTCAACCGGTTGCCAATGCTGTTCAGGAAAGCAAGCCTGCGGTAAAGCCAAAGGCTAAGGCGCCTGCCAAACCAAGGCAGCAGAAAACCAAGTAGTGCAACGCGTTACCTCATTCGGTTAGATCTCTACCAATTAAAGTATTAACTATTTAGACTGTGGTAAATATTTTTAAAGGATTGTTAATATACTTATACCGTCATGAAGATAATTTTTATTACTACTGGAGGGACTATTGATAAGGACTATGCCAGTAAGGCACAAACTTATAATTTTGAGATTGCTAAGCCTGCCGTCAGCAGGATTTTGAAAACCATCAGGCCGAATTTTGATTTTAAGGTTATTTCAATACTTAAGAAGGACAGTTTGGATATAACCGATAATGATCGGCAGTTGATTTTTGATACTTGCAAGGATGTTCAAAATGACAAAATAATAATTACACATGGTACTGACACTATGGTTAAAACCGCTAAAAAACTTAGTTCAATCAAGGGCAAGAAGATAATTCTTGTGGGCGCTTCTAAGCCGGAGCGTTTTAAGGATTCTGACGCCGCGGTGAATATTGGTGTTGCTATTGGCGCGGTTAATTGTTTGAAGGCAGGGGTTTACATTACTATGAATGGACGTGTTTATGATTGGAATAATTGCGAAAAAAGAAGGGATGGATTGTTCGTTTGTATGTAATTTTTGACTTTTTACATATATTTTCAATCATTCCGAAAGGGTTAAATTCAATAAAAGCGCAATAAAACGAGACCCACAAAAATGCAGCAGCAGTTAAACCTTACTGAAAGCATAGCTGAGTTTGTACAGCAGCCGTCATGGAAGGAGATTCTTCTTGATTTGATACATTCAAACAACATGAATCCATGGGAAGTTGACCTGTCTGAAATTACCGAAAAATACATACAAAAAATAAAGACAATGCAGTCAATGGATCTTAGAATTCCGGCAAACGTAATACTGGCGTCGTCAATACTGCTTAAATTCAAAACATTGTCCCTAATGATAAAAGAGGAAGAGGCTCAGGTTGATGAAAGGGTTGAAATACCTAAGATAGAGGAGGAAATACCTGAACTTGTTTTCAAGCCTAACTCCCAGCGGTCAAGGAGGATTACAATAGACGAGCTGGTCAAGGCGGTTGAGGAAGTGCTGAACGACCAGATAAAGCCTAGGCAGCAGCCAATGCCTAAAACATTCAACATTACCATTCCAACTGAAAACGTAAACACTATAATAAAGAGAATATACGGAAAAATGACAAGTCTCAAGGACGAGAAAAACCTGCTTTTGTTTTCGCAGTTGAAGGAAACCTCTGAAAAGGAAAACTACGTGAAGAATCTCCTTCCCCTAATGCATCTCATTCAGGACAGAAAAGTGAACGCTTGGCAGGAAGATCTTTTTGGGGAGATAATAATCCAGATATTATAATTTGCCTCCGATTAATGGTTAAATCTTTTTGAATTTTGTATCCTTTAGAACCTGGTTAAACATCTTTCCCATTTTTGAAAAGTCAATTTTGCCTCTGTATAGGTCTTCTCTAATCATTTGGTCAACGCTTTTTTCACTTTCTTTTCCAAGCGCGCGGGGTATTATGTGCTTCTTGACGTGATCCTCCAATAATTTGTACATTCTTACGTTATGTTTCCTGCTTTGGAAAACAAGTTCAGGGTGTATATTCTCAAGTCTAGATTTCAATTCTTCGTGTGTCATTCTCGAAAGGTTAATTTTTTGTTTCATTGCAAATATAGTGAAAATTGTTGTTTTTAATTGTTTCCAATTTATTGAAAAGAGGCGTGGGTTAACGAGTTTTTACTTTGATCCTTTGAATAATTTTGTAATCTTCCTTCTAAGAAGCGGGTCTGAAATTATTTTAAGCCCGTTTTTTGGTTTTGCCAAACCTGCTATTTTTCCTTTTTCAAAATCCATGGCAACCTGCCTGTCAAGATTAAAACTTGAGTTTTCTTCAAAGCCTTTTTTCATTATTTTGTTTGCGTGCCGGGTAAGTCTTGAGTAAACTTCTTTATCAACGTTATACTTTTGTTTTGGAAATGTGAGTTTTTTATGAATGCGCGTTAGTCTTTGCTTCAATTCTTTTGGACTGATTCTTTCAACTGGTTCAAAATTCATGCTTTAATTGAGTTTTAATTGTTTTTAAATCTTGCTAGCGTTATCTAATTAATTTTAATACCATTGAAAATCGGTTTGCCGAAATACGTTTTGTAAAAAAAAGTTTAGCCTATGAAATGCCACCAATTAATTTTTTTTGACAGGTAATTGTCAAGCGAAAGACTGTTTTCGCCAGCGTAATAATCTATAAGCGCAAGGCATGCTAGAACGAAAACGTAGATTATAGCCGCTCCAACATCGGTTGACATGAGGGTGTACGGCCCTCCGAAACCCTCGGCAACGCTCCAAACGATGAAGAAAAACAATCCACCGCCTAGATACGATAATTTTCTTGCAAATCCAAGTATTAAAGCTAAAGCCAAAAATGTTTCAATCAAAGCAACCAGCAGTGCGAAAAATTGGGGATTCAGGTTTACCAAAGAAATCCAGAAGTTAAACCAGCCAAGCGTGAATGTGGGTTGCCCCTCGCTGGAAATAAAAGAAGTGAAGTTGGAGAAGAATGCCGGGTTCCATTTGAAGAACGCGTCAACTAACACAACCACTCCGAACGATATTCTTGCAATGTCTCCGTAAATTCTTTTCATATAAAATCACTTCCTTAATCTATAGATTCTTTGCAGTCATTGATTAAAAAAACTGTTTGTACCATTTTTCATAATCCTTGTGGTCTCCTGCGAAATAGAATCTAACCTCCTTTGAATCTTTGAAAACCCTGTAGACTATCCTGTACTGTCCGACCTCGTCAACAAAAAAACCAACTGTTTTAAAATGTCTTTTCTCGGGAAACTGAAGAATTTTTTTTATCTTTTTAGAAATTCTTTCCTTGATCGTATTATCTAACATGTTGAAATATTTGCCCCATTCTTGGTCAAAGTTTGGCTGGTAGATGTTAAACTCACTTTAAGTATTTTGTGTATTTGCCAAGGGCTTCTTCAGCGCCTATCAGTTTCCTTTTTCCGATTTTTATTTCAGCGTCGATTCTGTCAAGCTTGCTATTGACAAGTTCTTCTTCACTTATATAATGCTCTCCAAAATCAACAATGGCAAGTCTAACTGCTTCTGACTGGGAATTAGCGTAGCCTTCATCAACCATCGTCTTGACAATATTCTTGATTCTTCCTCTTAGGATAACGTTCATCACGATCACCAGAGAAGTTTAGACTTTTGTGATTTAAATATGTTTGGTTTATGATTCAAATCAAATCAAACCCCGCAGCTTGAGGTTTGAGTTTGCTGTACAGGAGCGCTTCCGACTCCGCAGCTTGAACTCGAGCTTTGGGCGGCCCCTCCAACCCCGCAGCTGGCGCTTGAACCAGACGCGCCTTGGCTTTGAACAAGTCCAAACTTTTGAATGTACTGCATAACATAGCTTGAACCTGTCGCGCTTGAAAAGTTGTAGTTAACAACCGTGCTTGCAGGAACAGCATTCCAATCCTGTCCCTGCGAGGCGAAGAAAACCGCTTCTTCCATGTATTGCTGAGTGAACTGGAAAGAGTTGAAGTCCCTAACCGCTTCAAACGTGGCGTTAAGGCTATTTCCCTGCGAAGCCATTATTTCTATCAAGCCTAGGGCTGCAGCCCCGTGATTACAGTCAGGGAATCCCGTTGGATTATCACAGCAAGGCCTGTAAGAGTTGAACGCTACCTGCTCTGCTATTGTCTGTTCGTTAGAACTCAAATTCATAATGTTCAACTGGCCTATCATTAGATTTCCTAAAGGAAGATAGCCTCCGGTGCTTGCGAAGTTGTTTGGGTTTCCGTTCTGCATTAACGGTCCGCTGTTGATTATTGAATTGTTGTTGCTTATTCCAACCCCCCATAAAACGTAAAGGTCGAAAAGAGTGTTGTTGGCGTTTATTGTTATGTTTTCATCGCTTGTCCCGTTTAGAATCTGAAGCTCTTCTGCTGTCAAAGGCTGTCCCGACTGTTGAAGTATTGAAGACAAAGCGGTAATGTTTAACGCTCCGCTGTCCACAAGCTCTTTAGCAGACTTGCCCCACTTTACAGGTAGAACATAGCCCTGCGCTGGAATAACCTCGCCCTCCAACTGATTGACATTTACCGTGTTTGTTTTAGGTGGGTTGTTGAATAAAGGAGGAAGGGTTTGTTGTTGCGCGTTAGACGCGGTGGATGAAGATGAAAGCGGTATTCCCTGCGTTGCTAGAAACAATTCATTATTATAAACAAACGAAGGAATGGATTGCGTGGAACCGTTGATTGTCACGCTTAGGTTTGCTACTGGTGCTTGCTCGCCGTTCACGCTCACCGCCAGGCTTCCTCCTTGCGAAGTCAATGCAGGGCTTAGAACACTTTGAATCTGATTCTGAAGCGCAGCCTGATCAGAAGAGCTCAGCCCGGCGCTAACGTTATAGGCTGATTGTGGTTGAGGCAGTGTCAGCCTGAATATATTAAATCCAGCCAGGAAACCTATTATAAGCGACGAAGCCAGGACTAGAATTAATTGTTCTTTTGAAAAGCCCAAGTATCTAATGTTTGAATTTTTCTCACCTTCATTTTGATTTTTGTTTTTTTCACTATCTTTTTTATTTATTTCTTGCTTCATATTATAAAATTCACCTTTTATTTTTTTAAACCTTAAAAATCTGGTTTTTTTAGACCAAATTTAATTTCAAACATTTTCATTGATTTGTGAATTAAATCGCTTTTAAATGGCAGTGTGAAACCAGTTTCAAGTGGTTAGAGGGTACAAAATCATGCTTGTTATCAAGAAAAGCAGCAGTACTATAAGGATAAAACTTGTGAACGAGTGATTTTCACGCTCGTTTATTTTGTATCCTGCGAAAAAGCTAGCCACGAAGCCTGCGAATATGATGAATATTTCAATCAAAGCAGTTTGGGAGTGACCAATGTTTGTTACAAAACTTATTTTGCTCAAGGCGTAATTTGAAGCTTCACCGATTTGCGTTAGAAGGCCAAGCGGGATGAGCGAGAAAGCGTATGAAGAGAAAACGTTTTTGAAATTTATTTTTTCAATTCTTGATATTGCAAAAACGGTCAGCGAGAATATTGCGAATAGGAATGCTATTGAAAAAATCAATAAAATCGAGAGGCTTTCTATGTGAGGCAGCGGAAGTTGTAGGTGAAAGAAGAAAAGAATAACTGTGCTTAGAGCGGTTATTATCAAAGCGCTTGAAGCGAATTCCATTGTCTTTCGGTTGTTTGAGTACAAGTCTGACGCGAAGCTTCTGAAACCGAAACCGACATTGTTTTTTGGACAGCCTTTTGCGCATTCCATGCACTGGATGCAGAAAAGATTGTCTTTCATCCCCCCTACATACTCGAACATTGGGCACGGCTTGCTGTTAGAACCTCCGTTGAAGCATTCTTTTTCTTTGTGGTTTATGCACGTTTCCCTATTGTTGCTTCTTAATTCAAAAAACGAGCTCATGCTGTTGAAACCTATAAACCCGTTCAAAGGGCATACGTACCTGCAGAACGTTCTTCTCTCAAAAAACAATCCGACTAGCAGCGCCCCAAAGCTTATTAACAAAAGGAAAATTCCTGTCTGGAACGGATTGTTAGCTATTCCGAGAACATCGTCCACCCATATGAATAATATAAAGAATATGTTAACAATCCAGAGGTTCTTAAGAAAGGAAGGCCATTTTCTCTGACCTTTGAAAAATCTTTGAACAATATCCCCTTCTGCTCCAAAAGGGCATACTGAGCACCAGAATCTTCCGAACACCAGTATTGTCAAAAGAAGGAAAAACCACCACCAAACCCAGAGAATGTTCGTAGCAATGTTGAAAGCAGGGTTTTGATTACCTATGAACGCGTCGGCTATCAAAGCGATAAAAACAACCAATCCTAAAACCTGGAACGCTAAAGGGTAGTACTTGTTTTTTGCAATCCTTTTAACAAATGGATATTTCATAAAATCGAACACAATTTTTCACCTGCCGCCGGATTTGATCATAACGAAAAGCAATCCTGTCGCAAACACGAAACCAAGCATTAGCATTACGTTGAAAAAACTGAAGAAGTTGGTGTTTCCACTTCCAACCGTCGTTGAGTTATCGCTTGGCAGCACTATGAGAGTTCCTTTCATAGTGGTGTGCCCGCTTCCGCAGAAAACGCTGCAGTAAAAAGTGTAGGTTCCAGGCGCGCCTGCTATGAAATTAACCGTTGTTATCTTGCCGGGAGTTATTACCGCGCTTATTCCAAAAGCGTCAAGCTGAAATCCATGAGTAACGTCGTTGCTTGTCAAATACAGAGTTACATTATCACCCTGCCTTACAGTGATTGTGTCCGGAGTGTACCCCCATTGGAAAGCAGTTATGTTAATCATGCTTCCGTAAACGTTGTCATTGCTTGAAAGAAGGTGAAGAGGGAGGGAGTACTGCCGCGTTACAGGTATCTCCTGTTTGGAACCAAGCCAGAAAACACTTGGAAAAGAAGCGTAAACCCCGTAAGTAATTGAATTGTTTGAGGATAAGGGCATTGAATTTGTTGCGGACTGGGAATAAATGTTTGGCTGTCCATTCCCCCCTAGAATTGTTATTGAGAAAGGCTTTCCGCTGCTAAGATTCATAACGCTCAGCGAAATTGAGAAGTTGAAGCTTGAACCTTGAATTTGATTTTGCACCTGCTTTGGGTTTTGAAAATCAACGCTCATGTGGCTTGGGTTTATTGAGTAGATTGAAACGTTCCCTGCGCTTTTGTTGTATATAATCGCTTTTTTAAATCCTGAAACCATTTCCTCAACAGGAGTGTCAGAAAACAGAACTGCCGTCCAATTGAAGGGAGTTGACGTGTTAAAGTAAAGGCTATTTCCGTCGCTGTAAATCTCTGTCTGGACTGTTTGGTTTTTTACCGAAAAATTCTCTGAAATAGCGTCTCCTGATTCTGGAATAATCTGCCCTGAGAATTGAAATAGCGTTGTGTTTTCAACAGGCTGCATGCTTGAGTTGAAGTTTTGCAGTATGGTTCCCGGCCCCATTCCGCAACCGTCGGAATTTATTACATCCCCGGTCATAGCGTCTATGAAAAAAGCGAATTCTCTTGAAACGATCGGCACTCCTATGAAATAATTGAAAGTTTGGTTGGTTAAAACACGAAAAACGTACACGAACCTGTCATGCTCGTACTCCAAACCGAAAAACATTGGAGTGGAGTTGAATTTTTTGGCAAAACTTTCAGCGATTCCTTCAGCCAGGCCGGGCTGTATTTTTAAATTGTTGTATGCAAGAAGCAGGTTGCTGTTGTTATCTATCCATAAAGTGTTGTTGTACGAGTCGGTATTCCATCCTGTCTGCGAGTCAACCGCCTTGCCAATGCTGAGTGCGGCGGGATTTTGAACCGCGCTGGCCACAACCCCATTGCAGGCGTTGATGGCGCCTATTACGAAGACAAAAAAGAAAAAAATAAAAAATAATTTATTCAAATGGGCCACCTGAAATATTAATTGCAACCGCCAACCTGCGATGGAATAACCCCTCCAGTAGCTATGGTTGAATTGCTGCTTTGAGCGTATTGAGCTGTAGAATATTCTGAATTTTGTGGTGTTGACCTCCAAAAGAATGAGTAGGCGTTAAGCGTTAGGAACAATCCAAGCGCTACGACAACCACTGCCAAAACGTACACGTACTTTTTTGGTATTCCTGTTTTATTTTCATTGCTGACTTCCATTTTTCAAAATCACCTGTTTAAGCCTCCCATCATTCCAGTATAACCGTTTTGATTCTGGTAATGCCCGTCCATCATGCCTTCCACGTCGTTCTGCATCATTCCCTCCATTGCGTTCAACGAAGTTCCGTTTATACCGTAAGACTTCATTATGCTTGTGCATGCTGAAGTTATGTTTTGGTAGCTTCCTTCCATCACCCCTGCCATTGTGCTTAAACCCCTTAAACTAGCGTTCGCAGACGTCGCGTTCGCAGAGTTAAAGCCCTGCGTAAAATAACCCATCATTCCCGCCATTGCTGACAAGAAACCAATCATGCTGAGCATGATAAAACCACTTCCTTTCATTTTTCAAATTCACCTTTTATTTTTTTAAAATTTCACTTATTTTCTTATTTGTTCACCTCTTTTCAACTGCACCCGCCTATCTGAGCTGGCAGCCCGCTAGTAGAAGCTCCAGGAGACCTGAGAGCGTTTATCAAACCTTGAGGAATGTTCGAGGGGCTTCCAAGCCAGAAAACCTCCACGCTTCCATTATTAACCCCTGCGAGGGAGCTGACTGTTTTTAGCGTTGGTCCTGGAAAAAATAAAGCTTTCCACTTGTTTAACTCCAGCAGAATCTGGTCATTTGTCATGTTTGTGTTTATAATAAGCCACTTCGCCAACCCTCTTATAGCCATTGAATGGTTGCATGAACACGCCGGATTGCCGTTATTATCAACAAGCGTGGTTGCGCCGCAACAATAAAAACAAGCAATATTTGTTCCAATGCGTATATACCTATGAAGCTGGTCTTGAGTAAGACTGTTTGTAGGTATTGAATTGTCAAGATTTGCAAGAGTGTTTGCAGCGTCGGCAGCGTCGTTGAATGAAACGCCGAGCTTAGAGCCATAAAAAGGAGTTCCTGAAACGAAAACTTTTCCTTCAATCTCTGTCACGCTGGTGTAATTGCTTATATTAATATATTGAGTGTCGCTCTGAAGTTGAGCCAAACCACTTGCAAGACTTACTGGAAAGCTAGCCTGAGGTTGTTGTTGGCTTTGACCTGCAGGGCTTTGTGTGTAAACCTGACCCTCTGAATTATGAGCGGGTTTAATCATAAACATGAAATACCCGTTCAAGATCAGAAGCGCTCCAACCACTCCAATCAGGAGGTACGCAATCGTTGAATTTTTCATTTTTTTTAAAATCACCGGATGTAGCTGGGAAAAAACCATTTATAAACAAAAGTGCGAAACTGGTTTCAAAGGCAGGGTTGAAACAGGTTTCATGGAGCAAATCAAACAAAAGGCGTTAAAATAATGCAGAACCCTCCTCTGGATTTTGGCTGGCGAGCCATCCGAAAGGCTTTTATTTTTTTAACGTTATTATTACGTTGGTGAACGTTTATAGTAAGTTTAACTTTATCGATACCTCCATACCTGAAAGCAAGGATGAATCAGCACAAAGATATGAAGTGGTCTGAGGTTGTTAGAAGCATAATAAAACAGCAAATCGATGAGATGGAGGAGGCTGAGAGAATAGCGTCAAAAAGCAATCTGACAGAAAGGGACGTGGAAGAGCTAGCCATGTCGGTGGACAAGGGAGTTGCAAGAAGGTGGAAAAGTGAAGCTGGTGGTTGATGCTAACGTATTGTTTTCAGCCTTTCTGAAAAAGGGAAAAACAAGAGAAATACTTCTGGACAGGGAGTTGGAGCTATACTTCCCTGAATTTTTGATTGAAGAATTCAAGAAATATTTTCCAATGCTGGTTGAACGCTCAAAGATAGAAACGAACCAAGCAGCCAGACTTTCGCAACTACTTTTGAATAAAATAAAGCTTGTTGAAATCACTGAACTGCTGCCATATAAGGAGGCGGCAAAGCACCTAACAACCGATTTAAAAGACGAGCCCTACGTAGCATGCGCTCTGGCTGTAGGGGCCGACCTTTGGAGCAGAGACAAACATTTGAGAGGTTCAAGAATAAAATGCTGGACTACAGAAGAGCTTGCTGGACTGTTATTAAAATAAACTCATTTCTTGATCATTATAGCGTTTGTCATGCCTCTCCTTCTTCTCTCAACCACTTCTCTGGCTTCCAAACGGTCGAGAATCCTACTCACTTTAGCCTTAGGAAAACCCGTTTTTTCAACAATATCACTTTGGAACAGGACTCCACCCCCTTCAGTTATTACTTCAATTATTTTTCTTTCGTCAGGCGCAAGAGAATTGAGGTTTATCCTAGGCTTTGTAACACTTCCCTGAATTGGCTGCGCTGACGATTCCTTTTCTTCTTTTACCCCCTTAGGCTTGTAAAAAAACACTAGATATATTCCCAAGCCAAGACTGATAGCGATCAAAACAAAAACAACATAGTTCTCAAGCGTTAGAGTATTGCAGTGCTGAGTACAAATCTGGGGAGATAAATACGGAATCACCAAAGAGTTTAAATAATTGTTAACAATAGCGAAGCCTATTAATGCAATTCCAATGACAATCAAAACCCAACCCACTGTTTTGAAATCCACTCCCAACTCCATAACTACAATGTTTTGATGTTAATATTTAAAAATCAACCACTATTAAAAATTATAAACAGCGAAAAAACAATTTAACAGTAACATTTAAATATGTTTAAAACTATAAAGTAGTAACATGAACCAATCTACTCAGAATTTATTGATTGTTTTATTGCTTCTAGGCGCTTTGATGTCTTTTTCAAGGCCAACCGCGGGAGTGTTGGGCCAGATAGCTACTGTTTCAGTGACGATGATCTTCTCGGTTTTTCAAGCGTTCATAGCAATAGCGGCTTCAAGCGTTTTTGGACTTTTATTCATACTGATATTGTTCTATGCTTTAACGAATGGAGGGTTTAAAGGAAATTCAGCCATTTGGATTTTAGCTCTTATATTCATAATAGCGCTAGTAATATAATTTTTGAAAAATTAAAAGTCAAAAAGTCTTTCTTCGAAATTAGCTATTTTATAATTGTCTATTTTCAACCATTCTCTTTTAAGTCTTTTCTTTTTCTCTTTGATTCCCTTAACATAACCTCCGATGAAACCGTTCGAGCAAACCACTCTGAAGCACGGGATTTTTTCAAGATCAGTGTTTTGGGATAAGATTCTTCCAACAACTCTTGGATTCAACCCTGTTTTAATGGAAAGGCATTTGTATGTTGTAACTCTTCCTTTCGGTATCTTCTTAACAAGTTCGTAAACCTTTTTGTTTGAAAAAACCATAGCTTAAGCTAGCGCGTTAAAATTTAAAAACCCAAAATTAGAATATTTTTTTGGGAGACCATTTTGCAGTTTTAATTTTTCACGGAAAAAATCCTTCAAAAAGAAAACTCTGTTAAAAGAGAAAATATTGAAGGAACGACTTTTAGTAGTTGTTAGCTCGCCGCTCGCCCTTGCGGGCTTGCGGTTTACACTTCAACTCTATCAAACTCGTATACTACGAGCAGTCTAAGCTTTTTCGTTTTGGGTGCGGCTTCGTCCTTAGATGCTTTCAGGACTTATCCGCGTGGCGCGTGGCTACGCTGCGTGCCTTGTAAGACAACAGCATGACTAGAGGCGCCGGTTTTCCATTCCTCTCGTACTAGGAAAACCTTTCCCTCAAAAAGCAATGCACTTTTAGGAGATGTCACCGAACTGTCTCGCGACGTTCTGAACCCAACTAGCGTGCGTTTTTAATGGATGGACAACCCAACCCTTGGCGGCTCCTGCACCGCCAGGATAACGCGAGCCGACCGCGATGTACCAAACCATGTGGTCGATGTGAACTCTCACACATGACAAGCCGGTTACCCCCGTGGTAGCTTGTTTGACAGAAACAGCTCCTATTAAAAGAGCGTGTTTGTTCGTTAAACCCTGCTTTCGCATCTGCGACCTATTTTATTAAAGTCACAGTCAGGCCAACATTTGTTTTTAACCCTCTACTCAAGATTTCTAACCTTGATGAGTTGACCTTAAGGCGCCTTTGTTTTTTTATCGAAGGCGTACCACCCCAGTCAAACTACCCATCAGCAGCTGTCCCTCAAAAAGAGGTAAGAATCGAAGTCTAAAAAGAGCAGTGTCACACTTTTGCCTAAACGCACCCCAAAAGATGCGTTGTAACGGCTCCTGCTTACGCTTTGCATTTCAAACCGCGATTCAACCGCAGACTGTAGTTAAGCTCGACGGGGTCTTCATTTCCCCCTAAAAATCCTCGGCATATTCACCGAGAAGTGAGTTCGCCAGGTCCAAGACAGGGACAGTGGGACGCTCGTTACGCCATTCATGCGAGCCGTCAGTTAAACGGCGAGGTATTACGCTACCTTAAGAGACTCAGAGTTAGTCCCGCTCTTTAACAGTCCTTCACAAGGTTGGAACCCTGTTTCAGATGCTGCCAGTGAGCAGGCGTCGCCCTCTGTACAAAACGTTTCCATCTAGCAGAGAGCTATGTTTTTGATAAACAGTCGACGCCCCCTTGTTATTGAAACCTACAAACCCCCCAGAAACATTTCTGTAAAAGGAAAGAATGTAGGCACCCCTTATACCGAAGATAAGAGGCTAACTTGCCGATTTCCCTTGCCTTGGTTCTCCTGCCACGCCTTAGCCTTTTCAGCTAGGGGCACTTGTTCTAGTTCTAGGTACGGTCACGTGAAAACCATTTATCAACATTCTTTTCATTGGGTCAAAGGTAAAATCCAACCCATTGCTGGGCTTTCCTTACTTAAGCGAGTGCTCCTCATAATGAGACTTCCCCGCTCTATCTCGTTCAACGCTTTATTCAAACGCTGGACCTTCCCTCAACCGTCAAATGTTGTTTAAGCGTTACCGCGGCTTCACGTGGTACGCGAATATTAACGTGTTTCCCTTTCCGCCTTAACTAATACGTAAAGCGTTAGGACCGACTAACTCTTGACCGACAAACGTTGTCAAGAAACCCGTGCCCTTCCGGCGTTCAGGATTCTCACCTGAATTTGATGCTACTAACGCCAAGATTTTCATTGCTGTCAAATCCACTTGTCCTCACGAACAAGCTTCTCATCTAACAGCACGCCCTCCTACCAATCCTTCCCAACGGGAAGAATTCCGTGGTATCGGTGCGAGACTTAGTCCCGACAGTTTGCGACGCAAGGCTTCTTGATGGATCCGCTGTTACGCGTTGTTTAAAGGATGGCTGCTTCTGAGCCTACCTCTCCACTGTCTAAAAAGCCTAACATCTTAAATTTACACTCAGTCTCGTCTTTGGGACCTTAACCACAGTTTGGGTTGTTCCCCTACAGGAGTACGAGCTTACCCCGCACCCCCGACTCCAGCCTTCTACGATAGTGCTAGCTTCGGAGTTCGATAAAAAAGTGAGGGTTTTACCCCCCATTCTTCTTAATCGGTCGCTCTACCTAACACTGATCTCCAGCCAGGCTGTCCTGACAGACACTTCGGAGGGAACCTGCTAATACCAAGCTCGAATGGACTTTCACCCCTAAACGCGGGTCACCCGATCGGATAGACCAGAAACGGTTGCAGGCCTCCACCAATCTTACGACTGGCTTCGCCTTGCCCGCGCATAGCTCGCTTCGGCTTCAGGTCTTAAATTAGTGGCTTGGAGCTAATTACAACTTCAACACCTGGGTTCTTGCGAACTTGCGTGTTTCTCGCTTTCGCTTCGCATTGACTCGCCACTCTCTTAAACTCCTTGGCTCTTGCTTCTAGAAGTATGATGCGACGCCGGTCCTTTCGTCATTCCTTCCACGCCGCATCTCAATGTCGCCGTCCAGTTTCAGGTACTTTTTTAACTCCGCTTCTCGCGGTGCTTTTCAGTCTTCCCTCACGGTACTAACTACGCTATCGGTCTTGTGCTTATATTTTAGGATTGCAAGTTAATAACTCGCGTCTTCACACTCTAAATAAAAGAGCGCTACTCTGGAAAAAAGGCACTTCAACTTCTGAAAAAACTACAAGGCTATCACTTTTTAACGCAGGGCTTTCCAGCCCACTTCGCTCCCTCAGAAATTCAAGTTTAATGCCCTCCTCCGAAACCCCACATCTTCTCCCCTGTCGCCAGGAGATATTCGGTTTATCCTATTCTGCTTTCTCTCGCAATACTCGCAGAATCCCTGTTGGCTTCTCTTCCTCCGCTTACTAAGATATTTCAATTCAGCGGGTCTGCGTTTCTTTCGAAACAATTCGGGAATTCCCGGTTTAGCGGATGCATGCTCCTACCCGGGACTTTTCGCAGCTTGCCACGCCCTTCATCGCAACACAAGCCTAACCATCCTCTGAACGGCTTATACATTTTTCTTAAAAAATTAACTACAAAACGGTCTCATTCCAAATCAACCTAGTCGGTTAGACAAGAATTTACTTCCCAGAAGGGAAGGTTTGCTTGTAAACCCCACGAAAAAAGTGGACTCGGCGGGATTCTCAAAAAAATAAATTTTTTTGAACCCGCGGCCTCTTGCTTGCAAAGCAAGCGCGCTACCAGCTGCGCTACGAGCCCACAAAAAAGGAGTAGCGTTCAAGAAAATTTTATTTAAGAAGGCAGAAAACGAGATTATAAAAATTTGAGGTGATCTAACCGCAGGTTCCCCTACGGTTACCTTGTTACGACTTAACCCTCCTCACAGAGTGATAGTTCGACTCTTTCGTAAAAAAAAGCCTCGCTAAAACCCTATTTGGGTGGCTTGACGGGCGGTGTGTGCAAAGAGCAGGGACATATTCACCGCGCGATGATGACACGCGATTACTAGGGATTCCAGCTTCATGAGGGCGAGTTTCAGCCCTCAATCCGAACTTAGGCCAAGTTTTAGAGATTACCTTCACTTTGCAGCGTCGGAACTCGTTGTCTTGACCATTGTATGCCACGTGTGGCCCAGGAAATTCAGGCCATACTGACCTAGCGTCGCCCTTTCCTTCCTCCCACTTAACGCGGGCAGTCTCCACAGAGTGCCTTTCGCTTCACAGCAAAGGTGGCAACTGTGGACAAGGATCTCGCTCGTTGCAGGACTTAACCTGACACCTCACGGCACGAGCTGACGCTGGCCATGCAGCACTTCTCAGCTTGTCAGCTAAAGTCTTCAGCCTGAGCTTCATTCTGCTGTCTTTCCTGGTAAGTTTCCCGGCGTTGACTCCAATTGAACCGCAGCATCCACCCCTTGTGGTGCTCTCCCGCCAATTCCTTTAAGTTTCAATCTTGCAATCGTACTCCCCAAGTGGCAGACTAAACAGCTTCCCTACGACACTGCACCCGCTCGAAGCGAGTGCAACGCCAAGTCTGCATAATTTACTGCTAGGACTACCCGGGTATCTAATCCGGTTTGCTCCCCTAGCCTTCGTGTCTCACCGTCAGACGTGTTTTGGTGTGGCGCCTTCGCCACTGGTGGTCCGTAAAGGATTAAAACATTTAACCGTTCCCCCTTACGTACCCCACACCTCCCCCACTCTCAAGCCTGAAAGTATTCCCTGCACGCCTCTACGTTAAAAAGTAAAGATTTCACAGGAAACTATTCAAACCGGCTACACACGCTTTAGACTCAATATTCGTGGACACCACTCGTGCTACCTGTATTACCGCGGCGGCTGGCACAGGATTTACCCACCACTTATTCTGCTAGTTATTCACGCTAGCCAAAAGATTCTCTCACGAGAATCACTCGGATTACCCCCGTCACGCTTTCGCGCATTGCGGAAGTTTCGCGCCTGCTGCACCCCGTAGGGCTCGGACCCTTGTCTCAGTGCCCGTCTCAAGGCTCCTACTTACATAGCCTTTATTGATTATAGGTTAGGTGAGCCGTTACCTCGCCTACAGCCTAATCAACCGCAGTCCCATCCTGAAGCGGAAAGAATCGCAATTAACTCTCCCGTTTGATTCTCAACTCAATTCCAGATGCTGAGAACTATAAAGAATTCACCTCAGTTTCCCAAGGTCGCTCCAATCTTCAGGGTAGGTTGACTACGTGTTACTGAGCCGTACGCCAAGACCACAAGCTGTGGTCTTAAAACTTGCATGGCTTAATCGCAATCCGATAGCAGTGCCCTCCAGCAGGATCAACTGGTATCATTTTTTGAAGATCTAAAACTTAAAGAAAATCTCGAAATTTCTTGCCATTTTCTTAAAAATTTTCTTGAATGCTACTCCTAAGTCGAACTCAATTCAATTCCGCCTGAAAGGAGGATTGTTTCATCAAGTTCCCATGATAGAAAAAACCAGTTAAACAGGTTTCTCTAAAGCAAAAAAATCAAACAAAAGAGACGGTTAACTTTAAAAGAATTTAAAAATCAACCACTCCCCCAGTCATCACGTAACTTAATTTACGTCAAAAAACATATTTAAACCTTACGCCTGTCGGTTTTGTCGCAGGGTCTGGACTTTTTAATCCCGGTTTGTAGAGGGTGTTGGCCTTAAAATAATTTATTCATTATTTTCAGCTTATTGCCTTTGAGTCAATTTCTGTTGAATTCAGGTTATTTTTCAGTGTCATTATGTGGTTTGTACAATTATGAGAATTGTTTTTTTTTCAGAAATATTTAAAAAGAGCTGGGTTCAACCAATAAAGCAAAGGTGATTATTTAATGGTTAATTTTTCGCTTTGGAAGGACGCTTTTTTAAAGCCTAAAGAAACTTTTCAGAAGGAAAAGGCAAACGCTTCTCTTAAAGAGGGGGTTATGAACATTCTGGCGGCGTCGGTGATAATCTCGGTTTTATTCTCAATAGTAGTTTTGATTTTTGGAGCTTCCTTAATACCTCAGCTCGGTTTTCTTGCAGGTGCCGGAGTGGTGTTGATTATCTTGGCTATATTTATTTTTTTCGTAGTTATTGAATTGATCGGAACTTTCATCAACGTTGGAATAATCTGGATAGTAGCAAAGCTTTTGGGAGGCACCGGTTCTTATGATCAACAATACTATCTTACTTCCTTATTTACCGCTCCTCTTCTTGTTCTTCTAGTCCTGATGGTGATTCCTTTGATAGGATGGCTTGTGATGTTTGTTGTATCCATTTATTCGCTGTACTTGCTGTATCTTGTTATAAAGCAGGTTCACGGGTTATCGACAGGCAGGGCTATTCTTTCAATATTCCTAATACCTATAATCGCGTTAGTACTGCTGTTTATAGTTATTGGAGTTGTTGTGATGAAGCAGTTATAAAGAATTTCTGCTATTTTGATTCATGAAAAGCGGAATAAGAATAATAGCGCATAGGGGAGTGCATGTTTTCGAAAGGGAGAACACGCTTCCTGCTTTTAGGTTGAGTTTGAGGTTTGACGGAGCGGAGCTTGACGTAAGAGCTACCAAGGACGGGAAGATAGTGGTTAGCCACGACGCAACGCTGAGCAGGGTTTTCAAATCACCAGCCAGAATAAAATCTAGAACCTATTCTGAATTGAAAAAAGAAGTTGTAGAACTTCCCCTTTTAGGCGAAGCGCTTAAAATTATCAAAGGCAGAATTGCAATGGTGGAGATAAAGGAGGCGGGGATAGAGGAAGAAGTGGTTGGGATTGTTAAGAAAAGCGGCGCTGTTAAAAACGTCATAATAACCTCTTTTCTTGAAAACGTTTTGAAAAAAGTAAAAACGCTTGACAGGAGGATAAAAACAGGGCTTATAGTGGTGGTTCCGTTCAACGCGGTTAAGGCGGCGGTAAAATTAAACTGCGACGCAATTTGTTTTTTTCACAAAATACTTCCGGATTTTATGATAGCAAAGGCGGTTGAGGCGGGGCTTGAGGTGTATATTTGGACTGTTGACGATGAAGAAGAATTTAAAAAGTTTTCAAAACAAAAAATAACAGGGATTGTTTCCAATAATCCAGGTGGTTTGAAGTGACCTATGATACTATAATAATCGGAGGGGGTCCGGCAGGACTTTCGGCGGCAGTCTATTTGGCTAGGCAAAAAATCAAAACTTTAATACTCACAATAGATGTGGGAGGTCAAACCGCGCTTAGTTCTGAAATAGAAAACTATCTTGGCTTTGAATCAATAGCCGGAATGGACTTCATAGAGAAATGCAGAAAGCAAGTGGAGAAATATCCTGAAGTTGAAATAAGGGAGGGTGTTGAAGTTGCTAAAATAAAAAAGAACGGAGTTTTTTCTGTTTCAACAAGCGAAGGAGAGGAATTTCAGTCAAAGACAATTTTAATAGCCAGCGGAAAGCTTCCGAAAACACTGGGAATCAAGGGCGAGGCTGAGCTTTCAAAAAGAGGGGTTACCTACTGCGCTACTTGCGACGCTCCGCTGTACAGGAACAAAACTACTGTTGTTATAGGAGGCGGAAATTCCGCTTTGGACGCGTTGCTTCAGCTTTCAAAAATAGCGGTGAAAGTATATTCCGTAAATAAAAATACTGAATTCAAGGGAGATGAATTGCTGAAGCAGAGGGTAAAAGAATGCAAAAACGTGGAGTTGATAGACAACGCTGAAACTATTGAAGTGCTTGGAGACAAGAAAGTGTCCGGTTTGAAGATAAGGGTGGACGGGCTGGAGAAAATACTTATCGTGGATGGAGTTTTCATAGAAGTGGGTTCTAATCCAAGCAGTGGCTTCGCTGAAATGGAAAAAAACAAGTGGGGGGAGATAGTAATAAACGAGGAAAACGCCACTAATGTGGAGGGAGCCTACGCTGCCGGAGACGTGACAAATATTGAGCAGAAACAGTCAATAATCGCTGCCGGAGAGGGGGCTAAGGCAGCGCTTAAGATAATCTCCTACCTGCAAAAAAATTAGTTATTTTTTGTTAATACAGATTAAACTGCCGATTAAAACCAGTATGGTCGGAAGCATCGAATAGAAAGTTACGGTTAATCCATTAAATAAAACCCCATAAATACCTTTAATTCCAGCCATAATTAAAAACGTGCTGAAAACTATGATCAGTAGCAGTGAAAGCAGAATGTTAAATCTTGGCAATAATTTTCCTTTATCTTTTAACTTGAAAATTGCAATTAAAGCGGTTAAAAGGGCTATAACTAATAAGGCATGAAGTAAAAAGCCGAAATTTGAAAATAGCCACATAACACAATCGCTTCCGTTCAATCCTCCGCAAAACAGGTAAACGAACGCAAGGCTGCTACTCGAGCCGTAGTAAAGGTCGTTCGCATCAAAAGCGAAAGCGTTTGCCAAGAACCAAGCATAGGTTAAAACGCCGGATAATAGAAAACCAAAGGCAAGCTCTTCAATATCGGTCAAACCGTTTTTTAAATCTCCAACATATTTAAAACCCAGAAAACCACCAATCAAGAATATAATTATGAAAATAACCGTTGAACGTGGATCTATGAAGATCAGAGAAAATACAATACTTACCAATGCGGTTATACTAAAAACCAAGAAGCTTTTTTTTCCAAACAAAGAAGGTAATTGCATTAATAGTTAAAATTCAATCGTAAATTTTAATGCTTTTGGCCTTTTAACGCGCTTTAATATGTTGAAGATTTAATCAAAGTGAATTGTTAAGCTTCTTAAACTCCTGAAAGTTATTTCTTTCAAAATCTCCCACCAGAAAAGCGTGGATTCCCATTTTTTTTGCAGCGTTAACGTTGACTGGGTTGTCGTCCACGAAAACAACTTCGTTTGGCTTTATTTCAAGCAGGTGCAGAGCGAGATTGAAAATTTTGCTGTTTGGCTTTGCAACTCCTACCTGCGTGCTTATTATTGAAAGGTCGAAGTTCTTAAAGAAGCGGTATTTTTCCTCCAATTCAATGATATATTGTGTTTGATCGCTTAACATGCATATCTTGATATTTTTCCTCAACTCTTTAGCGTAATTTATGAGTTTTTTCCTAGGAGTGTACCACTTCAAAATTGTTTTGTGCCATTTTCTCCAGTCCTCAGTAATTTCGAGTTTTTTGAAAGCCTCTGTCAAAGCCTCTTCCTCACTAGCTGTTCCAATCACAAAGCCGGTGCCGTAGACAAACTCGTCTAATATGATTTTTACAACTTTTTTTCTTGGAATTGAATGCTTCTTTGCAATCTCGCTGATAAATCGGTGGTAACCGTCGTTGAAATAGACTCCTCCGAAGTCAAGCATTAGCGCTTTTATCATGGAAAATTTTTTTGTTAAAAACAAATTAAAAACATTTCTATGATAATCTTAAAAATATAAATTATTTTTACGTTCTTTTTTTTTATTGATTAAGACTTTTAGCCCAACGCCAGATACAAATAAAACATTAAAAAGCATTAATGTCTTTAAATTACCTAAAGTGTGGTGGTGGTGTAGTCGGTAGCACCCAGGCCTGTGGAGCCTGCAGCCCGGGTTCAAATCCCGGCCACCACTATTTGGTGATTGAGAATGAACGACGAACTTTTGCAGCCTCCCAAGGGATTCAGGGACTATCCTCCGGAAGAGGCGGTCGTCAGGAGGAAAATTCTGAGCGTAATTGAGGGCGAGTTCAAAAACTACGGGTTTCTTCCAATGCAAACCTCTTCAATACAAAATCAGTCGGTTCTGACTGGAAAATTCGCCAACAGCGAGGACACTGACGTTTTCAACGAGATATATTTGTTCGAAGACCGGGGAGGGAGAAAACTTGGCCTAAGATACGACTTGACCGTTCCTTTGGGAAGAATACTTGCTTCAAACCCTAAAATGAGTTTGCCGTTTAAAAGGTATGAAATTGGAACAGTCTGGAGGGACGGCCCTGTTAAAACAGGAAGGCTAAGGGAGTTTACGCAGTGCGACGCGGACATAATAGGTGTGGAGGGAAGCGTGGCTGAAGCAGAGCTTTTCGCTCTAGCTCAAAGCGTTTTTGCAAAGCTTGGCGTTAAATTCAGAATAGAGTTCGGGAACAGGAAGGTTCTTGAAAGCCTTCTTCAGTACTGCGGCATAAACGACAGGAAGGCTATGATAACCATTGACAAGCTTAAAAAAATAGGCGTTTCAGGAGTTGAGGAGGAATTAAAACAGAGGGAGGTAAACAGTGAAAGCATTGGCAAATTGAGGAAATACCTTGATTTGAAGGGAGTTGAAGCGCTGCAAGAAATCAAAAAAATAGTAAAGGATGAAAGCGGGCTTAAAGGGGTAAGCGAAGTGGAGGAGTTGATTAAATATTGCGAGGAGCTTGAGATAAGTAACGCTGAATTCACTCCATCGCTTGCCAGAGGCTTGGACTATTACACCGGAAATGTTTTTGAGTTTTTCTTGGTTGAAAGCGAAGTCACTTCCAGCATAGGGGGAGGAGGAAGATACGAGAATCTTGTAAAGAACTTCGGGGGAAGGCAGGTTACTGCCACCGGAATGGCGTTTGGATTGGATGTGCTGTTTGAAGCGCTTAAAAAAGAAAAGCAGGAGCCGCAGGTAAGGGTTATGGTAATACCAATTAAAAATTTCAATAAAACGCTAAGGATAACCAAAGCGCTTAGGGATAATGGAATACCTTCTATAACTGATTACAGTGGTAAAAGCCTTTCTAAAAATCTTGACTACGCTTCAAGGCAGGGAATACCTTTTACAATAATAGCAGGGGAGCAGGAGCTTAAAGAAAACAAGATAGTGCTTAGAAACATGAAGACTGGGGAGGAGAAAAAAGTTTCAGTAAAAGAAGCTGTAGATATTCTTAAAAATTTTCAATCTTAAATTTTATACTTCCCTCCATCTAGATTTTTTTGCAGCTATAACCAATATAAGCACGGTAAGTCCTATCAAAACAATCCAGTCTATAATAATCATCTGACTGCTTAGAACTATAAAACCTGCAGCGTTTTGAACTAATTCGGCAGCATAAGTTGTTGGGGATAAATAGGCCAAATATCGGTAGGGAAGTGGGATAAGCGTTATAGTGTAATAAACCGGAGGGAGGGTTGTCAAAATCATGCTTAAAATGTTGGAAAAGCCCCAACTTTCTATAATGTCGGATGAGAAAGTGCTTAGCATGAACCCCAGGGCAATTGAAAAAGAAAACATCAGCAGCATTACTATAATTATAATCATCACGCTGACCGCGTTTAGCGGCAGAAGAAAGGCTGCAAGAATGGTAAGAACGGCAAGCGCTGGAATGGAGTAAATCAACTCTGAAATAGCCATTCCGATTAGATAAATAAACGCGCTGGTAGGAGAGCTAACAACCATGTCCTGAACTCGTAAGTCTGTCTTAAGGTGGGTTAAATCCCCCTGCAGGCCTATCCCGCTTTGAGCCATCACCATTATGAATCCGCCTAAAATTCCAACGCCAAGCAAAGATCCTTTGCTTACAAAAGTTATCAGCAATATGAACGATATCGGGCCTAAAAGAGTTTGAACCAGAACTATTGGAAAGTTCTGCATCACGGATATAGCATTGATTATTATTGACGCCAGCACCTGATTTAACCTGTTCATTCGCCTTCAACCTCTTCATTCAAGGGTTTTTTTACAAAATAGTAAAAGATATCGTCAAGCGAAACAGGGTTTATGGAAAACTTGGCTCCTTTTTCTATGAAATGCTTGGATATTTTGTAAGCCTCGCTTTTGGTGGTTAACACCTGCTTTACGCCATTGGATTCAACAACCTCTCCCTCCTTCAGCTTGATCTTAAAATCATCAGAAATCCTTATGCAGTACTGGTATTTCATCCTTGACCTTAGCTCGTCAATGTTTCCTACGGCTAGAATCTTGCCTTTTTCCATTATAGCTATCCTGTCCGCAAGACTTTCAGCCTCGTCAAGATAGTGGGTGGTGAGAAAGATGAAGCAGTCTTTTTTAAGATCGTTTATTATGCCCCATATCTCCCGCCTTGATATTGGGTCCAACCCGGTGGTTGGCTCGTCAAGAAATAGAATTCTGGCGCCTGAATTTATGACCGTGGCGACCAGCAGCCTTCGTTTCGTGCCTCCGGAGAGAAATCTGGATGCTTTATTCTTGTCTTCAGAGAGGTGAAGTTTTCTTAGAGCGTCTTCAGCCCTTTCATCGGCTTCTTTCATGCTGAACCCGCGCCATAAAAGATAGGAGAAGACCAATTGTTTGGGCGTTGTCCAAGGAGGCGGTCTGGCTTCCTGCGGTATTACTGCGATAATATTTCTCAGATCTCCTGTTTTTTCCACAACGTTCATTCCATCAATCTCGGCCTTCCCGGTGGTTGGCATTAATTGAGTGGAAAGAATCCTTACCAGCGTGGTTTTTCCGGCTCCGTTCCTACCTATCAATGCGAAGACTCCGTTGGTTTCAATCTTTAAATTCGTTGAATCCAAAGCAAGCTTTTCATTACCGTATTTTTTTGAAAGATTTTTGCATACTAACATAAAAGTTCGCCCTAATAGTCTAAGCAATTAAAACTTTAACCCTAAATTTATTGTCTCAATCGTTTGCTATGCCCCAACTACCTTTATTTTTTTGAATCAAAAAAATTAAAAACCAGAGCGTTAAATAACTTTGTTCAAGCGGTAAAAAATGGATTTAAGCATTATTGTAACAATAATAACAGTTCTACTTTCATTCTTCATTATAATCTATGTCGTGGCCTACTACTTGGCGTATTCAAAGTACGAGAAAATAAGGAAGTTTGATCGGCTTATAATGGCCGCGGTGGTTTTGTTCGCTCTTGGAGTGATTCTAACTCCTTTTTACCAGACTGCTTCAATGTTTATTATAATGCTTTCCCTTCTTCTTTTCTTTATAGCATTCTATTTTGAGTTCAAGTGGCTTGCATACGTTCAACTTAAAAAAGCCAATCATTCCCACAGGAAATCAGTTAGGAAATAATTATCTAATGCTCTCTTAGATTTTCGACTGCTTTGTAAATTTCTTCAAAACCCATTCTGTCCACTCCGCATACTTCAAGAAATTCGTTTTTTCCATAATTACCGGCTGTAATTAAAGTGGTTTTTTTCTTCAAATCACTCTTGCTTTTAATGACTATTACTGGTTTGCCGCCTATAATGCTACTTATTATTTTTTTGATTGTGTTCAATTCGGCCGGACCGTTGAATTCTGTTGAAATAAAAAGGAAAACGTCTGCTATGTCTGAAAAGTTTGTTGTTATAAGCGTGTCAAGGGAGGCGCCAAGGTCGATAAAGACAAAGTCAAAATCCTTGCAATCGTCGTTGAATTTTTTTTTAACCATCCAAAAATTCAAGAGAAGTTTGTCTTGGCTTTTTTCCATTTTTCTGGCGTCAAAAAAAGCGTTGAACTTAAGTTTTTTTGCGTTTAGGTCAAAGTTAGCGCATCCTGTTTTGAAGCCCTTTTTTCTGAAAAAAGAAGATAGGGAGAAAACGAGCGTGCTTTTACCGCTTCCCTGCGGCCCGATCAAAGCTATATTCATATATATTTAAAATAAACGTTTAAGCTAAAAAACTTTGCCTTTGCGGTTGTAAGGGGTGTTTTAAATTAGTTTAAAAAAAAGCGTTTGAAAATGAATTATTTCTTTTTCTTTTTTGGCTTTACTTCGTCGGCTATTTTTTGAAGCTTGTCTTCAGGTTCTGCAGTTTCATTTTCAGTCTCTTCTGGTTTTAGGGTAAGGTACGCCAGTACTGCTATCAAAATTGCCAGAAGCGCTACCGCCCCCAGAACTATGGGTGATTGGAATGCTGTGGCGAAACCGCTCAAATTGTTTGACTTAGTGGAATTTGAGGTCGAGTTGGAAACAGTTGCGTTGGTGTTGTTGACCGGAGCGAATTGTTCTACTGCCGGGATTATCTGCGGTGATGCAAATGATGAAAGGTTTTGGGAAGGAACGTAATAGTTGAAAGTGTAGGTTATCATTGACCCGCTGTAGCCTCCCAATCCAGAGACAAGCCATTCAGGCTCGTTGCCTGAAACCATTATTGATGGTTTTGAAGATAGAGAAGCGTTTGAAAACGGAATTATTTCCCTTAGATAGAAGTCCGGAATGATCGCGCTTTGATTGTTGAATATTTTAAGGGTTACTTTTGTTATAAAAGAGTTGTTGACTGTGTAAACAGCTATAGTTCTTGAAACAGGAACCGTATAGGAATTGTTTCCAACGCTGAAATTCAACACGTAGTTCTGTGTTAAAACGTACGCGGCCGGTGGCTGTTTTTGAACGTTTGAATTGTTCTGAGTTTGATTAGTCTGGTTGGATGCCGTGTTGTTTGTTTTGTTGGTTTGAACTAGAATGCACGCGTTGTTGACGCAGGTGTAGCCGCTTCCGCACGAAGGATTGTTGTAGTTGCAGCCGTAGTAGGTTGAAGGGCCTGAAGAAGGTGTTGGGTTTGGCGTTGGAGTGGGATTTGAATTTTGACTTAGATAAAACATGTAAACCACGCTGCTTGAAGGTGGAACGTCGATTACCGCGGTGGTTTGAATATAGCCTGAAGCGCTAATGCTTACGCTGTGCGTTCCGGGGTAAACATTCTGGATTGCAAACTGGCCGTTTGATGAAGTGGAGTTGTATTCGTTTAAATCAGTTATGTTAACGACCGCTCCTCCTACCATTCCGGATGAGCTTGAAACAAAACCAGTGAAGTTGCTAAGGAATGAAGGGTAAAGAGTAACTGAAATGTTTTCTGTTGAATTGAAAACCACGCTTGCGGTTCCGATTCCGGTGCTGTAGTTTGAAAGTGTTATTGTGTAATTATATGTTGGATCGGTAAGGTTTGAAAAAACAACGCTTCCATTAGCGGTTAATCCCGAAAAAGTTTGATATTGGCCTGCAATGCTTACATTAGCGTTGTCGAGAAGGTTTCCGCTTGCATCCTTTACGGTTATGCTAAGAGATCCCGGGTTTAGAGGGGTGAGTGTGAAGTTGAAGTACGCTGGGTTGAAAAATACGTCTGTCATGTTGTTGTATATGCTGCTTGAAGGGCAGAATCTGGTTGAAGAGTAGTTGTATGGCTCGTTTGAATCGTTGTAGTACCCTGTAGCCGAAAAACTAAGCACGCATTGGGTTCCGCTTGAGAAGCTTACGTTGAAAAATCCCGAAGCGTTGCTTGCGTTTGTGGTCGTGCCCGCTCCGTTGTTAAAAATAACGCTTGCGTTTGCTATGGGTGCCCCGGTATTGCTGTTGACCAGGTATCCGCTCCACGTGTTTGCCAGAACCATCGCGGAAATCAAAACCAGTAAAATTAATTTTTTCATATGTTATAATCACATTGCAAAGTTTATTGTGGAAACGCTTCCTTGGGACACGATGACATTGTCTCTTGTCAGGCTTCCGTATCCTGTGGCGGTTACGGTAACGTTGTAATAGCCTGCCGGAATTCCAGCGTCGTGGTATGAACCGGTGGCGTTTGTCAATCCAAACGCTGCTAGAACTCCGTTTTGGGTGATTGTCACGTTAGCGTTTGCTATGGGGTTTCCGTTCAAGGCGTCAACCACTGTTCCGTTGACTCCTCCAAGTGGATTCATGGTTATTGAAACGTCGGTGGTGTTTCCCGAGTACACTGGAATGTTGAACAAAACGCTGTTTGCAAATCCAGAAGCAGAGCTGGTTATGTTGTAAACGCCTGGAACTACGTTTGAAACAGAGAAAACTCCGTTTACTGCGGTGGTGGAATAGTTACCAAAGGTTATCAACGCGTTGATCGCGCTCCCGTTAGCCGAGTTAACTGTTCCGTTCAAAACTCCAAGTTTTTGGAGAACGAATATAATTTGAGTGTTGGCGTTGATTGTCAGATTTTGCTGTGCGCTTGAATATCCCGCGTCGTATGCTGTGAACAGGTAGTTGCCTTCGGTCATTTGAACTATAACCGTTCCGTTGGCGTTTGTGTTGTAAACTCCGTAGCTGGTTACTGAAACGTTTGCGTTTGGAATAGGATTGTAGTTTCCGTCTTCAACAAGTATTGAAACGTTGTAGTTGGGAGCGATTCCGGTAATTGTAATTGTGTTGTTGACCGAAGGATTCAAGGAGTAGAATGCAAGGATTGCGTTTGATCCGGCGTTTGCTGTTAGATTCACTGTTGCTGTTCCATTAGAGTCTGTAACGCTTGAATTCTGAGAAAGAAGCGAGGTTGAATTAAAGTCAATCGTAGCGTTTGAAACAGGGTTTCCGAACGCGTCGGTTAAGCTGATTGTTATTGTTGAATTCCCGCCGGTGTTTACTTGCATAGGGTTTGCTGAAATGTTCAATATTGTGGGGCTGCCTGCAATAACATTTATTGAAGTGGAGTTTGCAGCTCCGTTGGTTGTTGAAACCGCGGTTATTCCGTAAATTCCTGAAGCGTTTTCAGAAAAGTTAATTTGGCCGAAGCCGTTAATTATCTGAGCCTGCTGTGTTGAATTTCCTATTGAAACGTTAAGAATGTCGTTGACTGGGTTTCCGTAAGCGTCTGAAACAGTGAAGTTAACCTGGTTTATTGAGCCGGCGGTCACAGGGCTTGCGGCGTTTATCAAAATTGTTGAAGCGTTTAGCGCGTTGAATTGAACGAAAGTTGAAAGGTTGAACGAGTTGTTTACGTCCTCGGCGGTTATGTTGAACAATCCACTCTGGTTTGAATAAACGCTGAATGAAGCGTCTCCGCTCGCGTTTGCTATAGTTGAATTTACGGGGTTTCCATTCACGAAGAATTCAACCAAATCTTGGACAGGGTTTCCGTAAGCGTCTTTCAATGAAATTGAAACGTTTGCAGTGGAATTTACTGGAAGTGTTTGAGGCGGGGTTATGGTAGAGTTTGTTTGCGAAGCGTTCAACGCCGTGAATGTTATGGTTGTCGAGTTTGAAACTCCTGTTGAGTTTGCGTTGATGTTGTAAAAGCCTGCGATTGTTTCAGTTATGTTTATTGAACCGCTTCCATTAACCTGAAGGTTGTAGGTGGTGTTTGAAGAGTCGTTCACGCTTAAAACAACGGTAGCGTTGACTGGGTTTCCATATAAGTCGTAAAGGCTTATTGAAATTAAAGAAGTGTTATTGACAGGCAAGTTTGACGGCGATGCTGAAAGAATGATGCTTGAAAGGCTTCCTGGAGTTACAGTTACATTGAACGAGCCTGAAACGTTGTCGCTTGAAGCATCCACTTCAACAATACCTTCGTTTTCTCCTGTGAACGCTCCTGATGCGTTTACAAATCCTGTTCCAGTGAAGTTCGAAACGCTCCATGTGAAATTAGCGTTGACAGGATTGTTCCAAGAGTCAAAACCGCTCGCGCTGCACTGCATTTCAACTCCTGATTGGATTGTCGAGTTGGGGCATGAAACGATTATTGATGAAAGGCTTCCAGAAGTGACTGTAACAAGCGTTGAGTTTGAAAGGCTTCCGTACTGAGCTGTGACGTTAGCGGTTCCTGACGTGTTTGAAGTCAGGGAATCGTTCGCGCTTCCGCTAATTATAGAGTCAACAGCTGTTGACGTGTTTGAAGAAGCGAACACTCCTAAGCTTGTGTTGAAATCAACGCTTCCATTGTATATGACGTTTCCATAAGCGTCTGAAATAATGGCTGAAATGCTTGAAGGATTTCCCACTGTAAGAGTCTGAGGTGATGCTGAAACAATCAAAACACTTGGAACTCCCGGAGTTATTGTAACGTTGAAGGATCCTGTCACGTTGCCGCTTGAAGCGTCAACCTCGACAATTCCTGCTTTAAACCCTGTGAACAATCCGTTCGTGTCAACTATTCCAGTTCCAGTGTAGTTGACCTCGCTCCAAACAAAACTAGCGTTTAGAGAATCATTGAACGAGTCGAAGGCGCTGGCAGTGCATTGCACTGAATCACCTGATTGGATTGTCGAGTTGGGGCATGAAACGATTATTGATGAAATGTTTCCTGGAATTACAATGACTGAAGCGCTTCCGTTGACGCTTCCGTTTGAAGCGGTCACGTCTGTGGTTCCAACAGAGCTTGAAGTGAAAAGACCGTTAACGTCGACAGAACCAACGGTCGAGTTTGAAACGCTCCACGTG
The DNA here is from genome assembly GCA_021812145.1 of Microcaldota archaeon. Classification (GTDB taxonomy): domain Archaea; phylum Micrarchaeota; class Micrarchaeia; order Norongarragalinales; family UBA8480; genus DTNV01. The sequence continues at coordinate 27,206 of JAKAOM010000002.1, read as the reverse complement.
AAATTGACTGGAACAGAATTGTTGTAGGAATCAAAAGCGCTGGCGTTGAACTGCTGAGTTGAGTTCATTGAAATCGAAGCGTTTGAAGGAGAAACTATTATGCTTGCAACGCTTTCAGGGTTGAAGTACGCTTGTGTTGAAAGGTTGAATCCAGAAACCACTGCTGTAAGGTTTGAAACTCCTGCAATCGTTGAATTGACTGTGAAGTTTGCAAAACCGTTGGCGTCGGTCATTTCATTCAAAGGAGCTATAGTGTCATTCCTGCTTGAGTATAGAGAAATGCTGACGTTGGAAAGCCCGGTTCCGTTAAAACCTCCGATGAAAATAACCACGTTTGAAGGAATTCCCACAGTAGTGTTTGAAGCGTTTATGTATGAATATGAATAGTTTGGAGATATCGGCAAAACTGTGAAGTTCTGAACGCTTCCAACCTGAGGCTGGTAATTAGCGCTTGTAGCGTTGCAGTACCATGAATAGTTGCCTGCCGGAAGGTTTGCGTTGTAAAAATAATTATTGTTGAATGCTGTTGGATAGGAAGCGTTTCCAATTTCTACGTAAACGCTTGCGTTCTGAATTTCGTTTCCGTAGCCGTCGGTGTAGTTGCAGTTGAAGCTTTCTCCGACGCCTGAATATTGTTGTGCTGAAGGAGTTGAATACTCGACAAGGTTTGAGAAGTTCAATCCAGTCAATCCGATTGTGTGAGTTGCGGAAGAAGGAGTGTAGTTAACATCGCCTGCAAAGCTTGAAGTTACAGTGTAGTATGAGCCTGAGCTTGCGGTAAAGTTGAATGAAGTGGAATTAGCGCTGTAAACCATTCCTGAAAGGTTTGAAATAGTTGTTGTAACCAGGTCGTTGAAGTTGGTGTAGACTGTAATGTTGACTATTGAGTTTTGAAGAACGTTTATGTCTCCGTCAACCCCGTTAAGAGTTAGGTTGATGGTTGAAGGGGCTTGCTGAATGGTCAAGTATTCTGAATCAGAGCTTCCTGAACTGTTAAGCCCGCTGTTCGCAATTGCAGTGAAGTTGTAGTATCCTGCGCTTAATCCTGAAGTGTTGTAGTTGTTGCTTATGATTGACCCGTTTAGGTAGAGGGTTGCTGTTGAAGATGAAGTGTAGTTAGCGATAACGCTATTCCCGTAAATAATTGTAAGGTTGGAGTTTGAGCCGTTTAGAAAAACGGTTGTTTGCGAAGAAGCGGGATTTATAGTAAGAAACTTCGAATCGCTGCTGTTTGAATAGTTAACTCCTCCGTCGGTAATCGCGGTGAAGTTGTAGTATCCTGCGCTTAATCCTGAAGTGTTGTAGTTGTTGCTTATGATTGACCCGTTTAGGTAGAAACTGGTTGTTCCCGCGTTTGCTGAATAGTTGGCTATGATTGAATCTCCATATATAATCGTTAAGTTAGAATTTGAGTTGTTTAGCAAAACGCTTGTAGTTGTTTGGGCCTGCGATATTGTAAGAGTATTTGAAGCGTTTGCAGTGTTGTAGCCGTAAGCGTTTAACTCGCAGGTGTAATTGTACGTTCCGACTCCGAGAATTTCCACGTCCGGGTTTGAAACAGCAACTCCGTTGTCGTAAAGCTGAAGCGAAGCGTTGGCTACGTTTGAAGAGCATGAAACGTTTGAAGTGTTTCCGTAAACAACATTCCATGAGTTTGCAGTCAAAGAAACGTTCGCGGTTGCGTTTACTATTGAGAATGAAACGCTTTGACTTGACGTTTGAATTCCTGCGGAAACCGTTAGGTTCAATACATAATTTCCCAAATTCAAGTTGGGTAGTTGCAATGAATTGAAGCCGTTAACTGCGTTGAATTGAACAGGAGCGTATCCGGTCAGCGAGTAGGATGCGTTGTAGTTTGGAGCGCTTCCATTTACTGTGAAATTCATGAATATTGGAGTGTTGAAATAGTAGGAAGTGTTTGTTGGGGATTGGATTTGAAGAAATGAAATAATGTTTTGAATGTTGAACGCTCCGTTGTAACTTCCGCAGCCGCTCACGCTGTTGCAAGATTGAATGTTGAGGTTGTAATTTCCATTGGTTAATCCGGTCAAGACAATGTTGTGGTTGTATCCTTGAATTAAAGGGGTGGATTGGCTTCCTGAAACAGGGCCAGAATAGGAAACAGTCGCGTTTCCGTAAACGCTGTCAGTCCAGCTGACCGAAGCGGTTCCAGACAAAGCGTTTACAATTACGTTGACGTTTGAAATAATCATTGTTGTGTCGCATGCAGCCTCGTTGCCGTTCAAAGTGGTTGGTTGAGTAGATGTTGAAACCACGCTTTCTCCTGAAGGGCATTGGCCTACTACGGTGGTGTCTTTGTGGCAGTAGGTTTTTGAGCTAAGTGCGAAATCCCACCAGGCTGAATCGCAGGAATCCCTTACATAGCCTGAAGGGCATGAAGGGCAAGCGCCATACCAGGTTGCTTGCCATCCTGAATTCCAATAGCTTCTGCAAACAGCGTATGGAAGATTAACAGTAGTGGTGCAGGATTGGTTCAAAACCTTGGCGCCTATCAAAGCGCATTGAGAAGGAGGGGTTAATGGTTGGTTCATTGAATTCAAAGCGTTGCAGAAATCCCTAAGAGGGTTTGTGCTTCCTCCAAGACTGCAGAGTTGGTTAAATGTATTTCTTACAATGGCGGGTAGTTGAGGTTGGTTTGCAACGCAAGTTCCGGTGGCAAAAGAATCAGTTGACAAAGAACTGCCGACAATTGTGGTTGAGATTGAAGGATTGTTTATTGAAAAACTTTGAGGGTTTAAACTGTTTTGTGTATTTATATTGTTTTGAGTTGTAGTGGTGGTTTGAGTATTTGAATTTTGCTGAGCAAGCGCTGGGTTGTTTATGTTGAAGTTTGGCGCAGTGGTGTTCTGGCTAGCTTGAGTGTTTACGGTTACAGGGTTGTTTTGAATGTTGAATCCTTGATTGTTGCTGAAGCCTAGTCCGTAGACAGTAAGAACTAGAAATCCCAAAATTGCAAAAGCAGTGTATTTATGCACTTTTTTCAACCCACTATTTTTTTTCGTTCAACCTTTTTTTAAAAGGTGGTTAAAAGAGAAATGAACAAGTATTTAAATCTTTCCAATTTAACTATTTGCTAGTAGTTATTTTTATTTTCTAATTTTGCATTATATATAATATATAGTTATTTTCATTTTAGTTTTGCAATCAATAACTTTACTTAATGATTTAAGTTTGACGCTGGTCACGTCGGCGGTGGGGGGTCTGAGCATTTAAATACTATTCAATCTTTTGAACATACGGTGATGAAAAATGAAGTTCGACGTTACAAATCTCTCATACCGCGAGATAAATGATTTATTCAACGGGTTTCCCTTGGCATGCAATTTTGCAAAGATAGGTAAAAATGTTCTTGTGGAGTGTGAAAGAGTATGAAGAAAATATTTTACAAGGGAAGATTGATAAGAATAAAATAAGGTGGTCCTGAAATGGATGAGTTGAAAACAGACGTTCGGAAACTTAACGTCAAGAAAGACAAAAGTTTCGTTGGTAGCGCTTTTATAGGCGAAAACAGCTATGGAAAGTATGTAAGTGTTAAATTCTTCGAGGACATTCCGAAAGGCAGTGTTGTTTTTCTCTCGCCGAGAAAGGGCGACTCATTGGAGGCAATATAATCATGAAAGTTGGGGTTTTGGTGGGCAAAACCCCAACAGGTGGGTTGAACGGCCTTCATAAATGAAGGCAACAAATTAGCGCTAAATTTTCTCAAAAAACACTTTCCTTCCTACTTGAAATTTTCTCAAAATCCCTGCATCGCAAAGCCTGTTCAGCCTTGAGGACGCCGCGTTGGAGCCTTTGTACTTGAACTTCTTCTGCACATTCTCCGCGCAAACTCTCCCGCTTCCTATGAAGCTGACGATCTCGTTGTCTATTTCTGACAAAACATTTTCATTCTTGGGTTTTTCACTCCCTGAAATTATTTTGTCAAGCTTTGCATTTATCTCCTTCAACAAAAGGTTTGTGGATGCTCTTTCCTCTGCCATTATGTACAGCAGGTTTCCAATAGCTACTGGGTCGTTTGTGGATTGTTTTATTTTTTCGAATGCCTCCTTCATTTCCTCGAATTCATTCAACTTCCAGACTCACCAAAAACCTTTTATTGCTCGACAATCATGATATTCATAAAATGAAGTCATGACAGCGTCACTGTATTGTCATGATAATATCATGATACTTATTTAAAAGGTTTTCTCTGAATTTTAGAGGCTTACTTCCACTATTCATTAACTTTAACTTTTGAATAATTTCTATGTTGAGATTAACTGTCTTCAGCCGATATTACCCTATTTTTGCCTTTTGCTTTCGCCTTTAGCAGGCCTATATCCGCCAATTGTGTTAGACCTTCGGCAGTAAGCCTTTCATTTCTATTAGCGAGCATATCATGTGTTGCAAAACCAGCGCTGGCGGTAAGTCCTTTCCATTTTTTGGATATTTCTTTAGATGGTGGTTCTTTCATTTCCTTTCTTATTTTTTCAATCAATTCCTCTGAAATCTTTCTTGTTTTTTCTCTGTCGGAATTTGGAAACCATAATTGAAATTCCTCTCCGCCATATTTTGCCGCCATTCCCTTGTGTTTGTCGGCAACATCTTTTACTATGCTGTTTACTTTGTTTAGAACAATATCTCCAATAACATGCCCAAAAGTATCGTTAACTTTCTTGAAATTATCTAAATCAATCATTATAACTGCGTGTGACTCGTCATTTTTAAACATGTTCAACTGCCCTTTTCTCCATCCTTTTTGAACTGCTATTTCATTCAAGTGCCGGTCAAGATTTTGCTTCAGAAAAGTCGGGGTGTAAAGTTGCGGGTATTTTCTTCCGAACAGATGTTCGTAATGTAGTTTTTCATATTCTTCCCTTGCATCTGTAATGGTTCGCATAAGTTTATCGTAATCGTTAAAATTTATTTTGCCGCTCTCCTTAAGTTTTTTAATCTCGTTTTCATGTAAATCAAATAAATCCAGTCTTTTTTCTCTTATCTTTCTATCTTCAGGAATCTTGTAGTGATCGCTCATGAATAAAATTTGAATTGGTTAACCTCTTAAACCTTGTCGTTCAAACACTAATTATGATAGAAGCGCTTCTGAAAGCTTTTGAAAAAAACGATACGTTGCAGATGAAGGAGATTGCAGAAAAATCAGCTGCTGAAGCGTTGGTAAAAAGCGACTCGCTAGAAGCGAAAACAAGTATAATTGCTTATGCGCTTGCGAAGATAATGGAAAAGCCCAGAATAGCAAAAACAGATGTTTGGAAGGAAGCGTACGTTGAACTAAAAGATAAACTGCGTCAGCCCTCTGATGAAAATCTCAATTTTGTTATAGCTGAAATAGAAAAACTGAGCAGAAATTTCGGAAGATTCATGCAGGACGCTGTGCAGAAAGCAAGGATAAAAACCGCGACTCAGATGTACGCCCATGGCGCTTCGATAGGGGTGGCGGTTCAGCTGACTGGAGCGGAAAGAATAGAACTCCAATCCTACATTGGTGAAACAAAGATACATCAAAAATACCGTTCAAGCGTCAAGGAAAGGCTTGCCAACCTTGAAAAATTTTTCCAGTGATTTAAAATGAAGATTATATGCGATTCAAGCACGCTCATATCTCTTGCGGAAACCTGCAATTTGGAAGTGCTTTATCTTCTTGCTGAAAACAGCGTCGAGTTCTACATAACTAAAAGCGTTAAAAAGGAGATAATAGAAAATCCTGAAAGAATAAAAAGATACGAGTACGGTGCGCTTAGGCTTGAAAAATGCTTCGAAGACCGGGTGATAAAAGAAGTGGAGGAGGACTGGCAGGAAACCCGAAGTCTTGCTGAAAAGCTAAACTCGACTTTTGAAATAGAAGGGAGAAACCTAACTATTGTACAGGAAGGAGAGGTATCGTGCATATCCGTTTACAAAAAATTCAGTTTTGATGCGTTTGCTGTGGACGAGAAAACCACTCGCCTTCTTTTCGAAAATCCTGAACTGCTTCTTGTAGAAATGGAGAAGGAGTACGGTGAGAAGATGGTGTTCCACAAGCCAGATTTTTTAAAGATTCAAATCCTTAGATCTACTGAACTGCTTTACTTTGCATTTAGAAAGGGTTATCTCCAAGAATTCAAGAACCCGAAGAAAGTTTTCAACGCGGCGCTTCAAGCCCTTAAATATGCTGGATGCAGTATAACTGAGGATGAACTTGAAGAATACGCGAATTTGTAATAATTCACCATTCAAGATTGTATTTTGGCGTCCAAAAAGCTAGCGCAGCTGCAAGTGCTATTATTTCAATAATGTTAACTGAGGCGACGAATCCGAGCGAAACTTTGTAAAAAATTTAGTAGGTTAGAACATTTATGACGATAATTACCAAAATCACGTAGCTAAGCATTCGCTTAGGGAATGGCATGGAAGCGCCTTTGCTTTGCCTTTAGTTCTAGCCATTTATCGTTTTATTATTTGCCGTAATTATTAACTTTTTCATTCTAACCTAAATTTTGCGGAGTTTAAACGAAAAATTTTGTTCATATATTTTTTCATTTCAACAAAAATAATAATAAACAATTGCGTCATTAAAAGCATTGAAGGGCTCGTAGATCAACGGTAGATCGCATCGTTCGCAACGATGAGGCTGCGGGTTCAAATCCCGCCGAGTCCACTATACTGTATTCATTTCAAGAATTCTGTCGACCCTGAAGTTCACGCTTTTCATTCTTTTCGAGTCGAATGCGTTAACCCCCACGAATTCTTTTCCAAGGTATTCGAGCATTCCGACTTTTATTGGGGATATAATTCTCTTTGATTTTTCATTGTTTGGTCTTAGATAAACTATTTCAATCTCTCTTCTTTTTTCTATCGCTTTTTTAATCAGTGCAATTTTATCTTCCACGCTCATCTTCTCGTTAGATTTTCCATACTGGTAATCTGTGAGAAACTTGACAACTCTCCAGTCGGAAAAAACGTGGTTTTTTTCAATTCCTTTCTTCAATATAATCCCCTTCAAGCTTCTGCATCTGCTCAAGGCTACGTAAAGCTGTCCGTTGGCGAACATTCCGTTGCCCACGTCTATGACGACCTTGTCAAATGTTTTTCCCTGGCTTTTGTGAATTGTCAAAGCCCAGGCCAAAGCTATTGGATATTGGGTGAACCGGCCTGAAACGCTGCTCACAAGTTTTTTTGCTTTGGAGTCGTATGAAAATTTGAAAAGCTTCCACGTGTGGGGTTCAACTTCAACTTCGCTTCCTTCAAGAAGGTTAATCGTAACAGAATCTCTTTCAGTGTTGATTGAATTAACCACTCCCACGCTGCCATTGACCCATCTTTTCGCCTCGTCGTTGTTCAAAAGCATGACTTGAACCCCTTTTTTCAAGAATATTTTTTCTTTTGCAGGCAATTCGTTTTTTTTGAAATCCCCATTTAAAATAGCGTTGAATACCTGCTCGTTGCCTGGAAGCGAGTTTAAATTATCGTTGTTTATTTTTTCAGCCAGCGCGTTTGTGGGAACCAGCGTAACATAGCCATCTTCAGAAGGAGGTTTGAAATCCGGATCTACCCTTTTGTTAAGCTCTTTCAACTCCTCGTCTGAAACAGTGTTGCCTCTTATGTCGTTTAAAATTTTCAAAAATCTTTCGTCTTCCTGGCGGTAGTTCTCTTCAAGCTCTATAAATTCGGCTTTGAATTTTCTGAAAGCTTCGGCGTCGAAAAAATACTCGCTTTTGTAATACTCCCTGAACATGCCTCCCTCTCCTTTACTAACCACTGGAGGAAGCTGATAAAGATCTCCTATTAAAATCATCTGGGTTCCTCCGAATGGAATTGTTCTTTTCTTACCGTTGATTTTCATGAATTTATCTACGCAGTCCAGCAGGTCTGCCCTTACCATCGAAACCTCGTCGATTACGATCATGTCAAGATTTTTGTATAATTCCCTTTTTTCTTTTGAAACCCTTCCTATTGAATCAAGGGTTACGTCGGGTTTGAATCCGAAAAAAGAGTGTATAGTCTGCCCTTTTACGTTTAAAGCAGCCACACCTGTTGGAGCAAGAACTACTATTTTCTTACTGGTTATTCCGGCGAATAGTTGAAGAAGAGTGGATTTTCCAGTGCCCGCTTTTCCTGTGATGAAAACATTTTTGTTTGTTTTTTCCATCAAATTCAAGGCTTGCCTGAAGCCGTTGTTTAGTCTTATTCCCGCGCTTTCAGCCCTTAACTCTAAAATTTCATTCCATTCAAGCATGGAAAATCTTTGTTTTTTTTTAATTTATAAACATTAGCCCCCCAAGTAGCCAGCGTTGCCAGCCTAGTCTACTTTTAACTATAAATAATGATTACCTACCGGTGGAATTGCTTGCAGACAATTAATGCAAAAATTTAGATTAAAGAAAAGGATTTTAAACTTTTAAACTTGTAGATAACCTAGTGATTTTAATTGCCGTTGCCTGAATTCATAGATAATTTCTTCACAAGTGCCGGAGAAAAATGGGAAGATTTTCTTGACTGGAGCGACGAGAAAGGGCTACCTATAAGAAAGGCGAGCGATTTTCTAGAATCGCGGGGAATTCCTCCATTGCCTTTTTTTGTGGTACTTATCTTTGCCATAATTGTTGGAATTTTTCTACTTATAGTAAATTTTACTGCGCCGCAAGTTGGTGTTTTTACAGTAACAGTGCAAGGTCCTTCTAATCAGGCTGTAAACGGGTCTTTGGCGTCAATATCATTTACTTCAGTTAACGGAACTTTCTTATCATTCAGCAGCGTTACGGATCAAAACGGCGTGGCAAGCTTTAGCGGAATTCCTATAGGCGCGAATGTTACGGTAAGCGTCAGCAGTTCAAGCTACTCGCCTGGCTCGACGCAAACGACTTTTATTTCGAATGGAACTGGAGTGGTTGTGCCTCTAACTCCTCTGACTCTTTCAACAGTGAGCCTGCCTGTTTTAGTTCAAGGGCCTGCGCAGGCTAATGTCACGCTGCTCGTCAACGGAACTCAAGTGGACAGTGAGGTTGCAAATCCCTCCTATACTTTTCAGCTTACTCCTGGTGTTAATTATTCTCTAACTGCCAGCGCTCCAGGCTGGAGGGGGTATCAAAGCTATGTTGAAAGAGCTCAGGATTCTTCTACCTTTACAATTAGAATGTTCCAATTCGGCCAGGCCATAACTGGGCCAGTAAGTGCTATTGTTGAACAAGACGTTCCGCCAAACTCTCCTATAACAAACGCTGTGGTTAACGTGGTTGAGGCTTCAACCAACAAAATTTTGGGAACGCTATCCACAAATGGAAGCGCTGACGGGTCGACTAATGCGATTCAAGTCAACGTTGGCGATTCGGTTTACCTAAGCGCTAGCGCTCCAGGTTTCCTGTCAAGAACCTCATCAACATATAATATAACTGAAAACGGGGTAACCTCCACAATATATTTGGATCCTTTGTCAACTCAAAACTCGCAAAATATTGGGGTTAACGTGGTTGACGTGAATGGAAACAATATTCAAAGCCCGCTTGTAAACGTTTATTGCAATGGCGCTTTATTCGCGCAGGACACCCCTTCAAACGGGGTGGACAGTTTCAACGTTCCTATAGGCACTACCTGCCAGGTCACCGCGTTTGCACAGGGATATCTTCCTGCAATGAAAACAGTAACTTCAGCCGGAGTTGGAACTATCATACTGCAGTCGGCAAACTCATTTAACTCCGGAGGGCTTCAAGTTCAGACAACTCAAGGAGGGAATCCGGTTGCAGGGGTTAGCGTTGAGCTTTTAAACAATTTGAATCAACCTTTGGGAATTCCAAGCCAGAACACAGGGCCTGACGGTTCAACCATCTTCCAGTATATTCCTCTTGGAAGCTTGAACGTTCAAGCCAGCGGTCAAGGGTTGGCTGGAAACGCTTCAGCAGTCGTAACAAACTCTTCAAACTTAACGAGCGTTGCGATAAATCTTACCGCAGCGCCCACGGCGGTTAATATAACTGCTTCAGACTTCGTGACTGGAAATCCAATAAGCACTTTCAACGCTTCAAGTTCAGGAGTTTCATGCTACACTACAATAGGCTCCTGCATTCTAAGCCTGCCTTCAGGAGTTCAATCAATAACTCTCACCTCCCCCAACTATCAGTCTTTAACCTCTAGCGTTACACTTCAGGCAGGGGTGAGTTCTAACAATTCATTTGTATTAATTCCAAACTCTTTCTCCCAATCGCTTCAGCTTGAATTCTTAGGATTGTATGAAAACGGGGTGAAGGTAAATTCGCTGTCTCCAAACACGAACTACGAGGCCAGGTTCATATTAAACGCGCCTACTCTTAATTTTTCAACTGCTAGCGTTTACGTTCAAGTTGGTGGTTCTGAGGATATTTCAACCGACCCGGCGTACATTTCTAGTTTTTCAGGAAACCCTTCAAGCGGAAGCAGCTTGAATTCTAACAACGCCAGCAACGAGCTTAAGTGGGTTTCATACAACGTTAGCCAGTTCACAGGCAGTCAGGAGTTTGACGTTTTCGTTCAAACAAACAGTGTGAGCAATGCTTCGCTGAACCTTCAATGGAGCGACTCCTATACTTTCGGAAACAACACTTTTAACACGCCTTCATCTGGCTTTAACTCTCAGTCAATACCTATAACCTTCCAGGGGAATTGCGTTGATGGAATGTGCGTTCAATTCTATTTTTCTGGAGTGCTTGGAAGTGGATTAAATGGTTTTCAGGCATTGACTCCTGAAACATTCAAGCTTAACTATAATATTTTATCAAACAGTTCAACACCTGTTTTAATTCAAACGAACAGTTCAGGTCTTCAGCTGGTTCAGGCGGTTCAGAACGGTCAGACCGTTCCAGCACAAGACAACACTTTGAGTTTTAACTCAAACGGAAGCGGTTTTGTATTGATAAAAGCGTTAAGTCCGGTAAACAACGGTTTGATAAGCGTAAGCGCTGGAAGCTACTCTACCCAGCTTGGTGTTAGGGTTATCGCATCAAACTACAACCTTCAAGTTTCATACGCTCCAACAAACCTTAAAGCTTTGGATCAATCAACCATTAATTTCACTGTTACTGATTCCAATGGATTGGCGGTTTCAAACGCGGATGTTGAGCTTACTGGTGTTTTGGACAATCCCACGCAGGCGGTTTATGCTAACGGGGTTTACACTGCAACCATCACTCCTAATGCTCCAGGCTTGCTTTACTTCAAAATAACCTCCCCTGGATATAAAACATATTCAAGTTCTATAAACGTAGGGGTGGATAATATAATAGCTGTTACTCCAACCACTCTTAGTCTGTCGGTTAACTCTCTTAATTTTTCAACCGTTGATTTTCAAACTCAAAACCTCTTGAACCAGAACACTTTTCTAACCTTCCAAACAGTTGCTTTCAGCCCTCAATACACAGTGGTTTCAACCACTTCTTCATCAGCTACCGTCCAACCTTTGGGTAGTTTCACCAATTCTCTTCAGGCGGCTGTTTCAAGCGCAGTTCAGTTGGCCGCGCTTCAGACAAAAACTCTGAGCGAGAGCGTCAAAGGATATGTAAATGTGATAGCAAGGACAGGGGGGTACACTCAAACAATTCAATTGCCGTTCACCGTGCAAACAAGCTACACTCAAACCAGCATCCAGCAGGCGGTTTCTTTAAGCGCTTCAGCCCTGACTTTTCAGGTCATACTTCCAATGCAGCCAAGCAGCAGCCAAAATGAAATAATAACAAACAACGCTCCATTCCCTGTTTTAGTAAATTCTCAAACTTCAAGCGGAGATTTTCAGGTGTCCCCGCTTTCAGCTACAATCCCTGCAGGGGGTTCTCAAACGTTTTCTGTGACTGCCTATCTTCCATGGGAGTACCAGCAGCTTCAATGCGTGGTGTCTCAAGCGCCTGAAACTGGAACGGTTAATTTTTACGCTAGCGCTGAAGGAGTGTCAAGCCAGGCTCTTCCAGTGACTCTTTCTTCAACCATTCAAAGCTATGGAACCTGCCAGATTGCAGGTGGTTTGGTTGTCAAACTGCCTTTTGCAGCGGTTTTCATGCTTCCGCCTGGAAGCACGAGCGGTCAGCAAAGCCAGCAGGACGGCTCTGTTCCGGTTTTAACACCTCAGGGTTTGATAATATTCCAGTTTGGGAGTGGAATTCAGCAGAACTTTGTTTCAGTTCCTGCCGGTACGGGAGTGGAATTGCCTCCAAATCTTGTTTCAACTTCAAGCACTGAAACCGACGTGACTTACCCTATGCCTGTTTTGATAAGCGTTGGAAGCGCTAAAACTATAACCAACGGTGACGGGAGCGTTAGTTTGACTACGGACAGCGGCACTCTAATACTGCCTTCCGGAAGCCAGTCGGAATCGAATCAAAACTTGAATTACAATCAGTTCTTCGGAAGCTCCTACACTCCGTTTGCAACTCAGGCGGGAGTGACTTCAACTCAACTAACAAACACTTACTCTAATTACTATAACCCAAATTTGGTGAACCAGTTTGGATTTAGTAGTACGGTTCAGCCTTTCAACTATGTTCAAAATGGTTATCTCGTGCCTGCTGGCTCGACCATAAAATTCACCTCTTCCTCAAACCTGCTTACGTCTCTTACTTTTGACTATTCTGCTTATGGCAAAGTTATGGTTGGCGGTGTTTCAGAAAATTCGGGAAGTGCGGTTCCAACAAACGGTGGTTTTGACATAACTTTTCCAAAATGCGCTCAGCTGAAAGTTTTCAACGCTCAAATAAATCCAGGGTTGAAGCTAAGCGACACTCTTCCAGCAGCGAAGGAAGTTATACTTGAAAACGCCGAGCAGGTAAGCGGTGGTTATCAAGTTCAAGGGAAGATTCAAATAAAGGAGTGCACTGACGTTGACGAGAGTTTGAAATACTTCACCACTATTCTCCCTTCTCCTCTTTACTTCAACTTTCCGGCGATAACACGAACAGGCGCTGGAACCTACGATTTTGGGACTTGCTCAACTTTGAATGTTACCAGTGGTTCGATTCCAATTATGCAGGCGACAAAAGTTATTTTTAAAAGCAATTATCAGGAGCAGCAAGACAAAAGTGGGAATTGGATTGTAAGCGCGGACAGTTCAGCAGTGGTTTCAATACTTCCTTGCGGGGTTGGCGGTGTGGTTCAAGTTTCCCCTCCTAACAGCGTTGGCGTTTCTTTCAACAACAAGCCCGTAAGCCCAATAAACCAGGTGAATTTCACTTTGGCTTCAGATCAGAGAAGTCAGTCCCAAGAGCTTACGCTTACAAACTATGCTGATTCCACGCTTCACCCTGCAGGTCAGTCGGATTCTAACGGTTTGGCCACTTACATTCAAAGCATTGACGGTACTCTTACAAACTTCTTCACTATCGACAGTCTTCAAGCCAAAAACCCTCCTCTATTTCCAGATTTAAGCCCTACCAATCCAAACCAGCTAAAACTAACCGCTACAGACGTGGTTGATGGAATATGTCTGCCTGACAAAACATATTCTGGAGCAATAACAATAGCATTGCAGGGAAGCAACCAGATTGTAAAGCAGATATACGTTACTGTGAACACGAAAAGTGCTGGCTGCGCTTCAAACTCAGGGTTGGCTAGCGCTTTAACTAACTTTTCAATAACCCCGAATCAAATCTTTTTGAAAAACGCAAGCAGTCAATACTTCACTTTTGTTTCATTTACCAACAACCTGCGCCAGCCTGTTAAAATACAAATGAAGCCAAGCGAAGCGATTCAATGCACTTTTAATGACTACACTGCGACTTCTTTGAATTTACGGGAAAACGAAAACCATCTTGACAGCGGTTTCGCCATAACTGCGAATTGCAGTGGTTTGAAGCCCACTGCCAACAACCAGGTTTTCTTCAACGCTGTTGATCCTAGCACTAATAAAGTGCTCGCCACAGCAAACTTGACTGTTACGACTTTCACCGTGCCTCAAAACGAGCAGAATTTCTACACTTCCACTCCAATCGGAAGCCTCGCTCCTCTTGGCAATCCTGCAAGTTTTACTGTTTGCGAAAATCAGTTCTGCGATTACAATCAGACTGGTCAGGCGATTCAGGATTTCTTAAACCAAACCACTAAATTCATCAACCAGTCATTCCCTACCCCTCAAACAGTCACGAATTACTGCTCCAACTCCTTGCAAAATAACAACGGGAAGCCTTGGACTACCAGCGCGGTGCTGCTTATGGCTAACACAAACGAAAATTTGCAGGACGTTCTAAACGGTTTGGGCAGTGTGGTGCAGCAGTATGGCTTAAGTCCAACCGCCTACACTCCTGGAAGTGGGAATGATTTGACGGGCTGCGGTTTGTTTGAAGTCACTGCAAAGTATAACCTCTGCACTAAACTGCAAGGTCCTGACTGGAAGAAAACCGCTTCGGTTCAAGTGGACGTTCAAAAGCTCGAATCCTGCCCTCAGACAATAGCGGACTCTCCTTTGTTTTTCATGGGCAATGTTTCAGATCCAAACAACGATTTTTGGGTTGGAGACCAGCCTGCTCAGTTTCAAGGTTTGTTTTCATTTAAAGCCGGCTACCCTCCAATAAGCATAGGCTCTTATATATCAAGCACTTCTGACCCTTCGGATTTAAACACTGCAAGCTCACTATTAGGCGCTTTTTATCAATCTAGCCAGAACGCTCAATTAAATATTAAAACCGCTGCTTTCTATAACTATCCGACTTATTGTTGGAAAAGTGCCGGAGAAATAGCAACAGGAACGGTGATAGCGATACTGGGCGAACAGGTGGCAAAAGCCATTTTAACCGGTGGTTTTTCAGGTTTTTGGTCTGTTTTGAAGGATGCGTTTTCAAGCAGTGGATTAACTTTCCTTAGTACTTGCATTGCAGGACAGGCAAGTGCTATAACCGGAACCGAGTGTGACGCTGCAAACACTTGTGTGAGAGGCGCTGTTGCAGCGGGAATTGCCGGATTTGCTCCTTCATGTGGAATAAACACCTTGGGTCAAGCCGCTTTTAGCGCTGGAGGAGTGGCGATAGGAAGCGCTATTTCAGGTGGTTTGTCTTCAAACACTATGGCTTCTAAAGCAGCGCCAGTACTATCTGTTGCGGTTCCAATAGGAGTTAGTAGCACGTATGTGGGTGTAGCTGCAAATTCCTTGTTGTTAAAAGTAGAAGGTTATTTACTTCAAAATCAAAATAAGGATTTGTTTAATGCGCTTAAAACCCAATACAAAACTAATGAGCCTTCTGAAATTGCAAATAAGTTGATAACGAATTTGGAAGATGGTAATTTGCCTTTTAAGTTTACTGCGCAGTCTGATCTTATCAGCTATTTAGGGGCTGATGAGCAGGATGGTTTACTAGCCCAATTGCGTAAGTTTTATAGGGTCACTGATATAAATGAAATCTCCTCTGATGTTATAAGAGATTATACTACTACCGGCACACCTAATTTAGGCGGTCAATATTTTGGTACTCTTGATAAGTATTTAATGAATGAGAATAATATAAACATTGAACGTGAATTAATACCCGCAGCTAGGACTGTGAATCCTGATCTAATACCCTCCGCTTATAGTGGTATTTCTGAAGATTTAAACTCTTTTGCAACCAATGCACAAAGTGGATTAAAAGGAAAAGTTGGGTCTATTTTTGAAAAGTACAAGGGTGCGTTAATATGCGGTGCTGTTCAAATAGGCGCTCAAGTTTTTACAAGTGTTGATGTTAGGCCTGTAGAAGCTGTTTTAAATCAATCTGCGACAAGTCATTTGATTGTAGACCATATTGAGTATTACCTTCCTCCAGCACGCAATTACGCTTCAATATATTCAATGCAGTGGGGGAACCAGCTGGTTTACCTTACCAACTTCTGCAACAGTTCTAATTCACTGTGCATAAGGGGTTGGGTTCCGTCAAGTGGTCAGTTTGTATTAGTTGTAACTCAAAATAACCCTAACCTTGACTCAAGCGGAATTTTTAGGTCTCTCTTCACTCCTCAAACCCCTCCAATCACTTCCCTACCGCCTTACGTGGTTTCAGGAATGATTAGTTCAGATCAAGTTAACTCCCTAAGCGGTGAGCATGATTCGGGAAATGAGAATGGTTTTGGGACCTCGTCGCCACAATCGAATGTTGTGACTGTTACAATAAACAAAAAGTGATTTTAAATGAAAAAATTTTGGAAAGGATTTTTCTTTGTTGTTGGCGTTCTGCTTTTTTTTATATTGTTATTCTGGATTTTTAACGGAGGTTTAGATTTTTTGTTTGGCTTTTTTGGCTTGACTCAAAGGATCCAAGTTTATAATATTTCAACCGCATTAAACTCTGAAGCTTCGAATTTTAACTCGACGTTTGGGCAGAGGATGATAAGCTACAATAATTTTTTGAATGGTTTTACTATATCCTACCCTAAGGGGTATCTTGCGGGCACTGCAAATTCAACCCTTTTCAGTGTGGATAATAACACGCAATTTTTCGCCTACGCTGGAATCTCCGGTTGGTTCCCTGAAATCATAACTGTCGATGTTGTTAATGGCACCGCTAGTGATTTATATTCGTCTAGTTTGGCGTCAATGTCAAGTCAGGTTGATGATCTTAACGGAATTGGGAAAATAGGTGCGTTTTATGAGTTAACTTTTGATTTTTCATTCAATTCAACCACCTACGCTTATACTAATGAAACAATCTTTGGAGAACAGGCCTATTTTGACTGCAAAACTCCTACTGGCTTGCCTTATACTGCAGTTGTAACTTTCTTGACTCCGAATATAACTATTAACGATTTGCCTCTTGCAAATTATGTTTTTTCAACTTTTAAATGCTAAGGTTTAATTAAAATGTTATTTGCAAAAAGGTATTCCAAGGTTTTGGCGGTTTGTGATAAAGACATTATTGGAAAAAGGTTCAAAGAAGGCGATTTGACCCTAAATCTTATAGAACACGCTTCCTTCTATGGACAATTTGTTGATGACAAACTAATTATACAATGGCTTGAAGAAGCTTTCAGGCAAAAGCACTCTATGAATATTGTTGGAAAAAATAGCGTTGCTTTAACCTTAAAAACATTAAAAATAAATCGAAAACCTGTTTTAATTGAAGGAGTGCCTATTCTGCAGGTATATTTTGTTTAAAGCAATGTTTTTAAATTTCAACGTCTCTCTTTTATCTCATGGCCATGCCAAAAAAAGAAGTCCAAAGCCGCGAACAAAACTACGTAACAAGCGGTAGAAAAATATTAGGTTTGAACATTAATAGGGCTTCTCGTATACATGGTGAAATGGATAGGGTTGCTTCGTCAAAAAACTCTCAGTATAAAAAAAAATTATTTTCTGATCTTTTAGTTAAATCAGGGTACTACTCTAAAGAACATGCTAATAAAATAAGTGAAATTTTAAGTTCAAGTGACGATAAAACAATAAACGAGCTTCAGTCCGTTTTAGTATTTAATAGAATCAATGAGCAAAATAATGTAGTAAAAGCTTTAACGGGTAATGAACTTCTGCTATTTAGAGGTCGGAGGGTTGAAGATATGCTTAAAAATAATTATAACGATGTTGCCAAAGCTTTTGTGAATGAGCTGCACAAAAACGATTTTTTCATGAATAAAATAGATGATGCTTTAACACCAAAAACGCCTCAACCTTTGCTTGCTGCGCAGCAGGTTCAACACGCCCCTGTTGATAAAAGCAGGAATTCAACTAGGAGAAAGAAAACTTACCCTGCCTCGACTGTTTATAATATTAAAAACTCTGGAAGCATACAGAACGTTGGGCCCAGCAAGGGAAGCAAGTTCACTTTCGCAGGTACTGCGGGGAAGACAGAAGGGAAAAAACAAGAACAACAACCAGATCTTAAAATGATGGAAAGCATTCTGGCTTACAATCAAAACATTTCAGATCATTTGAAAGCCTTGCAAAACGAGCTTGGAAAGCCCGTGGAAAGGCGGAAGGGTGGCTTCGAGTTTTCTTCATACAAAAAGCCTGAAGAAGCAGCGCTGAGCGGTGGTGCTAAAACCGAAGCTGAACAGTTGGAGTTTCCTTTCAAAGAAAAAACATCGGCAGGCCAGCTTGAAATTCCATTTGGCAGGCTTAACGCGCTGATTAAAAAAACAAGGGAAAGCCCAACCTACGAGAATTTGAGGGATTTGTACGGTTTTAACTCCAAGCCAGCCAGGGAAGCTTTTGACAAGATAATGTTCGAAAGCCAGTCTGGCGACGAGGCTCAATTCAACGCTTTGAAAATACTCTTAAAAAACAGGGATTTCAGCAGAATGGCTAGGGCGGTTAAAAGCGAGAATTGGGGCTTCAGCAAGCTTCAAGCGCTTGAAAGGATAGGAAACACAATAAACAATTCAAACAAAGAAGATGCGGTGAAGCTTTTCTCAGACATGCTGAAAGAAAAAGAAGTGGATGAGTACTACTTGACAATACATAAAACGCTTGACAAGATAAAGGATGAAAAGACAAAGAATTACGTTTTTGAAAAGCTAAAGCCCTCGCTTCTTGAAGCAGAGAACAAAATAAAACCAGAGCAAAAAAAATCAAAAGACAAAACAATTTTTGGAGAGGACGCGCTGGACTTCTTTAAACCTCCTGAAGAAGTTAAAAAAGATTATACGAATCCTGAATTGAATGAGGTTGGTGAATACGAAGCTAAAGTCAAAAAAATAAATCAGTGGATTAAAAACCAGAAAAAAGAGAGTGAGACTTGAATTTGGAGTATGAAACCGGCTTGAAAATTGAAGGCGGGCTTGCCACGCTACCAAACCACGGCAAGGCGATAATAATAGGCGATCTTCACTCCAAGCTTGAAAATTTAGAGAAAATACTAAAGGAAACCGATTTTGAAAAACAGGCTGACAAAAAAGATTTATTCCTGGTTTTCCTAGGCGATTACGCCGACCGGCCTGACAAAAAACTTGAAGAGCAGCCAGGCTGGGAAACCCTTGAGCGGGTTTTCGACTTGAAAAACCGTTTTAAAGGAAGAGTGGTGACTATCGCGGGAAACCACGAGCTTGTCGATCAGAACGGGCAAATAAACATAAAATACGCGCCGGTTTCAGACGTCAACAACGGAAGGGATGATCGGTTGTTTTCCGAGCTTAAATTCAACTTTGGAGAGGCGAAGGGAAGCGAGATGAGCGAAAACGTCAAAGAATTATATGAAACGCTTCCAATCGCGGTTAAGGCGGGCCGGGTTTTGATGGCCCACGGCGGAATTCCGATAACCGCTTACAAGGTGGAGGATTACAAGAATCCTTCTTTTGACTTGAAACTTCAAACCGTTTGGAACGAGCCGAAAGACGTTGAAAAGTATAAGGAAAGCAGTAGGGGTCAGGGAATTTGGCATTTAGGCAAGGGTGCTTTCAAGCAGTTTTTTGAAAAAAACAACCTTGACGCTTTCATAGGTGGGCACACGCACAAGAACGACAATTTCTGGAACATGGCCTACACTGTTGATTCAAGCGGAGTTCACGGGGCAAACCCATCTTACCTTGAACTTGATCTTAAAGGTCTTGAAGAAAAATCAGCTGTTCACGCTAAACTGAGAAGGTTTAACCTTGAAAAAACCGAAAACCCGCTTATCAAAGACATAGAATCAATAGAGAAAGAAATGCAGGAAGAGAAGAACGCAAAAGAACGCGAAAACGTTGAAAAACCTGTTTTCTATCTTAAATCTGCGATAATAGAGAAGAACTCGAAATTTGAAGTGGAGCAGCAGACGCACGAGCTTACAAAAGAAGACATGGAGAATGGAATAACCCTTGGAAGGTTTTCTCATCACTTAATGCAAAACGAAGGCTACAAGCCTGTAACCGGCGAGGGGGTGGAGGACTACTTTAAAATAGGAAACGTTTCAAGAGAGCACGTTGTGTTGAAGCTTGAAAACGGAATGCTTCACTTCACGCATAAAGGTTCTGAATCGCCTTCCAGAGTTTTGACGTCGAAAGGGGAAATCGCGCTTAAAAAAGGAGGGGTGAAAGAGTGTTTCATAAACCCGGAAGATTTCAACGGCTTGATTCTAGGCGAAGGAAAGCACGCTGTTAAAATTTCAATATCTAACAAGCGGAATGAAAGGGAGGAAGGAATGAAAAACATGGCTCAAACCAGCGCGAATATTAGAAAACCCTGGTGGAAGCGATTGACCTGAAGCAGGCAATACGGGGGTTAAACCAGAAAGTTTTTTATACCGCTCTAACAATACTTTGAAACAATGAACTCTTTGAGTTATTTCAGCGTTATAGTTTTTTTCGCATGCTTCGCAGCTGTTTTCTTCATCAACAGCCAGGCTATTCAAAACCAATCAAATCTTTTCTCTTTCAACCCTCCGTACGCTGAAAGCGGCTTGATTGGAGTTTTCAACGCGTTCTTTTTTGTGTTCGTTTTCTCGCTTTTGTTCTTTGGATTCACAGCTCCGGTTGCAATGGGCGTGCAGGGGCTTGTTCTAGCTTCTCAGTACTCTGCTTTCATAGGTGGTTTGAACAAAAATTTCTCGTATTGGAGCTTCGCTTTAATTATTCCACAATTTTTTGCAGTCTTCGCGGCAACAAGCCTAGGTGAAGGAGTGATAAAAGACTATGAAGGCAAGGGAAGCGTTTACACTGGTTGGAATGAGGCAATTAAATTCTTTCTTATAGGTTTAGGGCTTTTGATTTTGATTATTTTAATTAAAAGCTTCACAAGGTTTTGAAAAATGATATTCGACATAATGGGAACTTTCTCAGACCTTTCTTTTGTAATACAGGTAATGGCGGTAGTGTTGATAATAACCTGGCTTTACACTAGAACTCAGGGTAATTCTTTATTATTCGGAGGGGGGCTGGTTTTGGTTGCCTACCTTCTATTGAATTACCCCTTCATTTTGTATCCCCTGTTTTTCGTTGCATTTATCTTTTTTGTGATGGGCGGTCAGCTTCAATTCGTTCTTGACTTCGGAGTGGCGGGCATTCTTCAAATACTTGGGTTTCACGAGGGAGATCATGACGAGGCAAGGTATCAAAAGCTTCAGCAGAAAATATACAAGGGTTTAAAGCTTGACGATGATGAAGTTGCGTTCATGAAACGGCAGGCTGAGAAGAAAGGGGAGGCGGAAGAGCAGTTAAACAGGAAGCTTGGAAGCAGTGGGGGTGCTTTCTAAAATGGATGTTTTTGAAATATTCTGGTGGGTGCTTCTTTTATACCTAGCCTATTATTTTTACAACTGGTCGAAGGAGCACCTTGCTTTTTCTCCCATGCTTGTTCTTGTGGTGGCGGGAATTTTGATATACTATCTTGTCATCGAACACCCTATTTTTGGGGTGATAGGAGTTTTCGGCTGGCTGCTTATAAGCACTGGCGCTTTAATGTTAATACCAAGCCTTTACAGGTTGTTTCACTGGAGGCGTTGAGGTGAATTTTTAAATGGACAAAGATTTTTGGAATGAATTCGTGCGGGTTTACAAGCACTTGAACACGGGAAGAGACAAGTGGGTCAACTTCAAACTAAGGGTTGTTGTAATAATAATAGTCGTAGCGATAATGGCTTTCGTCTACTACAGGCTAAACACTGGCTATGCTGGAATTTCAATTCAAGGTTCTAGCCTCGGCGACGTGGTTTTCGGCTGGTTTGCAGGAGGGTTCATTCTAGGCTATTTTGCAATGCTTTTGATTCTGGAGGGGGAGATGCTGCTTGGAACCGCTAAACTTGCAAAGGAAATAAAAAAAGAGAAGAGTGGAAAAACATCACAACTTTTGGAAAGCAATCAGGTGGCGGTAAAAAAACCACGCAAAGCCTGAAGGCATTCAAATAAAATAAGCAAACCTTTTGTTGAAATAAAAAACGTGAAAGCAAAAGTTTAATATTTTAACAACTCCTTGATTTTAGCATGTTAGTGCTTGACTTCTGGAGCGATTTTGGAATAATAGTGGATATACTTGTTTTCTTCGTAGTCTACAAGCTTTTAAGAAACTCTCTCGCCCCGTCAAAAACAATAGCTTTCATTACAAGCTTGGTGGTTGTTTTCCTTCTAGTGCTGCCGTACGAGTGGTTTAAATACCTTCTTTTTGTTGTTTTAGTATTAGGCGCTGCTTGGGCGAAGCTTGAGCCTGGAAAATGGTTTTAAAAAATGGACTATAACTTTCTTCTTTTGAGCGTTTTCTTCATGCTTGCAGTTCAAAGCGGGGTTTACGTGGTGGCTGGGCTTATTTTCCTAATTTTAATACTCAGCTCAAGGAAAATGCTGTACTTCACGGCCGCTATAGTGGACGCAGTCGCGGCTATGTTTGGAATTGGAAACCCTTTAATCCTAGCAGGGGGTTTGATAGTTGTTTTCATCATTCTGACTAGGGATTCTTCAATGCCAGGCGGTGCGCAATGATACTTTTTGTTATATTAATTTTACTTGCGCTTTACTTCTTCGTCACAGGCAACTTCTTCTTCAGCTTCCTCCTTTTCACTTTGGCTCTGCTTAGCCTGGTGACAGAAAGCAAGCCGGAGTCAAAACGATTGGCTGGCGAGAAAGATGATTTCAAAGCATCCGATCCTGGCGGCGAGAAAGTTATAGCGGAAAACCTTGCTGGTTTTGTAAACTTCGTGATGCACTTTATCGGCAGGATAATAAAAGCGGTGTTCAAGCCGATAGAACCTCCCAAAAAGGAAGAGAAAAAGGAAGAGAAAAAGGAAGACAAGAAATAAAATTCTACTCCCTCATTTTCAACTTCAAAAGAATTTCCCTGTTCGTCTCCAAAATTTTCTTGTTCAACTCTTCAATACTTTTCAAAAGCGCTGTCGAGTCTGACAGGTTGCTTTTCTCTTGCTCTCCTTTCTCAGCCTTCATTATATCCTCAAGCTTTACGTTTTTCTCCCCGTCGCTTGTAATGCGGGTTATTTCAATGTCGGAAACGCTGGGTTCTTTCGAAGATGTTTGAGCCTCATTTGCAGGAGGGGAGGTTTGCTTAGGCTGTGGGGTCGGCTGGCTTTCCTGGACTGGCTTTGGCTGGCTTTCAATCTCGCTTTTTGCTTTTTGGTAAACCTCGTCGACGTTGTCAACACCCAAATCTGAAAGGCTGTTTTTTATCTCCTGTTCGCTTGAGCCTTTTTCAATCATTTGTTTGACAATTAATGTAACGTCCATGAAATTATTTTCTGCTCAGGTGTTTTTTAACACTTTCGCTTTTTGCTTGGGATAAAATCAACTAACTGCAATGGCAGGAAAAGGTTTTTTAAGTAACCGCGCTTAATAAAAAACTGATTGCTAAAATGGCTGAAGAGCTGGACCTGCCGTTCGGTCCTTGGAAAAAAATAGTGGGTGCAGAGTGGGGGGGTTATCCGGTAAGTCTTTACGAAAACCCTGAAAAGCTTTTTCTTATGGTTCTTTTTGAGAAAAAAGACACTAAAGTAGTGGGTTTAGTAGTGGTGATGCAGAAATTCTTCCTAGTGGAGGGAGACACTTCGCTGCTTAAGAGTGTTGGGCGTGACTTCATACTAATTGAGAAGGGTTCAAAACAGGGGGTTCATTCTTTTCTTATAGTTTCGTCAGCTCCAAAGTATTCTGAATTTTCGCAGGAAGCATTTATTAGCATTGTTTCAAGTCAGTATGAAGAGCTTAGGTCGGCAGGGATAGGTTTTGAAAATCTAAAGATTAAGTTGACTACTGGTTTGAGCGTGGATGACGAAGCTGAGAGAATACTTACTGGAGATCCTTCGCTAATATTCGCCCTGCTTAACCCGCTGGCGGTTGGCGGAAAGCCGTTCATAAGCAGAAATCTATTTATAGGTAAGAACAGCGAGAGGGATGTCACGGTTAAATTGTCAAGTTTGGACAGCGCGGCGGTTATAGGTAATGGAAAGAAAGAAAGACTTCACTTGCTGCAGGTTTTAACAGAGGAAGTGGCTAAAAACAGCGTTGTTTCAATAATATTCGATTCATCAAATTCTCTTGGTGGTTTTTCAATACCAAACTCTAAAACTGAAGATTTCAAAAAATTCAACATGAAGGAGCCTGTAGGATTTCCTTTCAAAACGCTGACTCTTGGCGAGGGTTTGTTTGTTGATCTTTCAAAATGCTCGTCTGACCTATTTTTATCAACATTCAAGCTTCAGGCAAGCGACGTGGCGCCGATAATAAAGCAGGTTTTCGACAAGGAGAAACAGAATATTGGAAGCATAAGCGACTTTATTGTTAAGGTTGAGAACGAAAAGGGCTTTTCGCAATATTTGCTGTACAGAAGCGCTAGAATTCTCAAAATAATACAGAAAGGATTTTCAACTCTTTTCGCTAAGAACATAGCTCCTGAATTAACCGTGCCGTGGAGAGAAGGTGCAGGAAAAGTAATGCAGTTAAACCTAAGTTTGTTTCCGCCGGAAATTCAGCATCTTTTCATTCATTCTTTCCTTGAATCGCTTTCCACACCTCCTACCGTAGAGGGTTTGAGCGTTTTCTTTGTACTAACGCAAGACGCTGCATTGCTCAGCGACGAAACGCAGCTTTTGCTGAAAAGATTCAAGAAAAAAGGAGGCGGATTTGTTATTCAAGCGGAAAACGAGCTTGACGTTAAAACAGATGATTTTTCAGTTGTCTTCAACCTGGTTGGAAATGACGTTTTCATGGAGGAGAAGGGGGAGAAAAAGGTAAGGTTTTCAATAAGACCTGCCTTCTCACAGTGCAACGAATGAAATACATTCTTAAAGCAAAAAGTAGGTTTGCTCTTCAGCTTTTCTTAAGTTTTTTTTCAATTACTTCGTCAACTACTTCCTTGACCTGATCAAGAGTTGCATACTGAAGCGGGTTTATCATGTCAATAGTATATTTCAACTCTTTAACCTCCTCTTTGGTTGCGTATTTTTCGCTTAAGTCGGCCGGCTCTACGCTGGCAGAACTAGTTTGAGTTGAACCACCCTCCTCAAGTTTTTTGACTTTTTGGTTTAGTGTTATCAAAGTTCTTCCTACAATTTCCTCGTTTTTCTGCATTGTTTTTATTTGCTCTTCAAGAATGCTTACCTTTGATTCAAGGCTTCTCACTGTGCTTTTCAAATCGCTTTCCTTTTCTACCATGCTTTTCTCTTTAAGCGCAATCGTTTAAATACGTTTCTGATTGTTTTATTTAAGAATTGTGACGTTGCACTGCCCTTCGGTTGAACAGTTGCTTACTTGTATGTACTCCTGCTACGGGTTAAGGCATGAATTTCGTCGTTATAACCGAGTTGGCCGTAATTCAAAACAGTGTTGTTTATTATGTACGTTCCTTTAGTCAGTCCGTATGCGTCCTGGGGGTAATAACTTTCATTCTTAATCAGATAAATGATATTGTTCCCATAGCCATTTACCCTGCATGTGGTTATATTTCAAACCATCTGTTTTTTCAGGCATAATTAGGGTATACTCCTTTTCTTTTTAACTTTTCTTATTTTTTTTAATTGCTTATTGTTTTAAATATCTTAACCGTTAATTCTTTTTCAAGGTGTTGAATGTTGAAAGAAAAAGCTTTTCTGATGGATGTTGACCTCTTCAAGGAAAGCATTAGAGTAATATTAAAATCAGAGAAAGGAAAAGTTTTCAGATTATTCGACCGAAGCTTTAAGCCCTATTTTTATTTTCAAGGTAATCTTGAAGCGGTAAGGGAAAGAGGCGTTTTTGAAAAAACAGAAAAGCTTCTTGGATTTGAAAAAATTGAATTGTGGAAGGTTTCGTTTAATTCGCCACAAGAGCTTAAAAAGGAAAGAAGTTTTTTTGAAACAAAGGGAAATGTTTTCGAATCAGACATTCCATTCGTTTATCGTTACTTAATAGACAAAAAGCTATCGCCAACCGGAATGGTTGAAATTGAATACGAGCAGGAGGAGATTAAAAAC
Organism: Microcaldota archaeon; assembly: GCA_021812145.1. GTDB lineage: Archaea > Micrarchaeota > Micrarchaeia > Norongarragalinales > UBA8480 > DTNV01. The sequence continues at coordinate 1,443 of JAKAOM010000002.1, read as the reverse complement.
ATAAAGAGCGCAGAGGGAGGTTTCTTCAAGCCAAACATTTTATGCTTCGACATCGAAACATACAACGAAAGGGGGATGTCAAACCCGTCCAAAGACCCTTGCCTGATGATAAGCTACGCCGGACGGGTAGATGGAAAGAAAATAGAGGGTGTTTTAACATACAAGAATTTTGGAAGTTTTGTGACTGTTTTCGAAAATGAAAAGCAGATGATCAAGGGGTTTGCCGATCTTTTAAGGAAAAACAGGATAGATTTGGTTTCAGGATACAACAGCGACGTTTTTGACCTTCCCTACCTTGTGGAGAGGTGCAGAGTTTTGGGTTTGAAAGCGGTTTTTGGCAGGGACAAGAGCAGTGTTAGGCTTTCAAAAGGGATAAAAAAAACTGCAAAAATAGCCGGAAGAATCCATGTTGATGTTTTCAAGATTGTCTCTTTTCTAAATATGATAGGCTCGGTAAAGCTTCACAGGCTTACTCTTGAAAGCGCTGCAACCGAGTTGGTGGGTTTCAAGAAAAAAATGGTCGTAAAGAAAAACATATACGAGCTTTGGAACGAGGGAGATTCCACTCTAGCGGAATACTGCCTTGACGATTCCCATGCGTGTCTGGCTCTTCTCGATTTTGTAACTCCTCTTGAATTTGAAATTTCAAAGCTGAGTGGAATTCTTTTGTTTGACGCTTCAAGGAACGCTGCAAGCAGCTTCGTGGAGTCAATTCTGTTGAGGAAGTCGTTTGAAAATAACGCGATAATCCCGTCACTTCCCAAAGCAGAAAGTTTCACTGAAAGGTATGCAAATCCAATACAGGGTGCTTTTGTGAAGATGCCTAATCCTGGAATATACGAAAACATAGCAGTTCTCGACTTCAAGAGTCTTTATCCTTCGATAATAATATCCTACAACATAGACCCTTCAACTTTCAACTATGAATGCGGAGATTATTTCACTTCTCCGCAGGGTCACAAGTTTTGCAAGGCGAGGAAAGGGTTGATTCCAACAGTGCTTGAAAGTCTGATAAGCGCTAGAAGCGATGTAAAAAAAGAAATGAACAAGCACGAACTTGAAAGTGTTGAGTATAAATCTTTGTTCGCCAGACAGTGGGCTTTAAAAATAATAGCGAATGCAGTTTACGGATACCTGGTTTATCCCAGGTCAAGATACTACTGCCGAGAGTGCGGGGAAAGTATAACTGCGATTGCAAGAAAAAGCATAACTGACGCCATGAACCTAGCTGAAAAAAATGATTTTAATGTTTTATATATAGATACAGATAGTTTATTTTTACAATTTAACCCTGAAAACGCGGATAAGGTGGGTGAGTTCAGAGAACTTGTGAACAAAAGCCTTCCTGGAAAAATGGAGTTGGAGTTGGAAGACTTCTATGACCGGGGAATATTCGTGTCAAAAAAGCAGGGAATCGCTGGGGCAAAGAAGAAATACAGATCG
>JAKAOM010000008.1 GCA_021812145.1 Microcaldota archaeon | reverse complement strand
TCTTTTAATGAAAAATATTTTAAATGAATTTGTGACAATATCGTCAAAAATATTTAAGTGATTGTTGCAGTGAAGGTTATTGAAGTAAAAGAATTGACTAAAAAATTCGACAAGTTCACTGCGGTGAATAAAATCAGTTTTGGCGTTGAAAAGGGAGAAATTTTAGGCTTGCTTGGGCCTAACGGGGCAGGTAAAACCACCACCCTTTCAATGCTTGCCACTCTTGTGAAGCCTACTTCAGGAATTGCAAAAGTAAACGGTTTTGATGTTTACAATCACCCTTCCCTGGTTAGAAAGTCAATAGGTTTTGTTTTTCAGGACCCTAGTTCGGACGATACGTTAACGGGAAGGGAAAATCTTTACCTGCATGGCTTGATGTACGGGGTTGACGGCATAAACAAAAAGATTGACATGGTTTTAAAGCTAGTTGATTTAGTGGACAAGAAGGATATTTTAGTGAAAAACTATTCTGGGGGTATGAGAAGAAGGCTTGAATTAGCAAGAGGGTTGCTTCATGAACCAAAGATACTGTTTCTTGACGAGCCTACTCTTGGACTGGACCCGCAAACAAGAATCAATTTGTGGAATTATATTAAAAAGTTATCAAGCGAGGGAAGCGTTAGCGTGATAATAACCACTCATTACATGGATGAAGCCGAGGAGCTATGCGATAGGATCGCAATAATAGATCATGGAAAAATAGTTGCCATGGATTCACCTTCTGACTTGAAGAATAAGATAGGCGGAGATATTGTAAGGCTTAAAATAAAAAATCCAAAGATAGGTGAAATCAAAAAATTAAAGTATGTTAAAAAAATTAAAAAAGAGGGAGAATTCACTGTTTTGACAGTAGTAAATTCAGGACTTCACCTTCAGGAGATTCTTAAAAAGGTAGGTAAGGTTGAAGAAGTCGAGTTAAGGCATCCGACGTTGAATGATGTTTTCCTTCACTACACTGGCAGGAATATCCGGGAAGCTGAAGGGGAAGGAGGGTGGGCTGAAAGGGCTATGAGTTATCAAGGTAGATCGACATGAGTGAAATTACAGGATTGTACGCGTTATGGTATCGTGAGTTTAAGGTTTACTTGAGGGAAAAGTCAAGGATAGTGTCCTCGATAATAAACCCTTTGATGTGGTTGGTTGTTTTCGGAAGCGGCATTGGAGCAAGCATAAGTCTTGGCGCTATTCACGTTGAAAACTACCAGCAGTTTATTTACCCTGGAATTTTGACGATGGCCATTCTTTTCAGTTCAATTTTCTTCGGGGTTTACATTGTTTGGGATAAAAAAATAGACTTTTTGAAGGAGGTTTTGATTTCTCCGTTGAGCAGAAGCACCATATTTTTCGGAAAGGTTTTAGGAGGGGCTACGGACGGGTTGATTCAATCATTCATTTTGATCATACTAGGCGTTGCTTTTTTCGGAATAAATTTCACTGCTTTAAGTTTTATATTGACGATAATTCTTGTTTTTCTCCTAACTGTGGGGGTGGTTAGTATTGGATTGGCTATAGGCGCTTACATGACCAGCCCCGAGGGTTTCGGATTGATTTCAAGTTTTGTCATATTTCCTCTTTTCTTTTTGAGCGGAGCGCTGTTTCCAGTTTCAAACCTGCCGGCTTGGATGTCGGTTATAGTCGAAGCTAACCCGCTTACTTACGGAGTTGACGCTCTGAGAGGGGTAATAATCGGGGTTTCAACTTTCGGCCTAGGCTATGATTTGTTAATTCTAATCGTATTTGACATTGTGATGATACTTATAGGCACTTATTCATTCAATCAGATGAAAGTTTGAATATACGGCGCAAAGCTGGTTTAACTATTTTTGCTAAAGTTACAACGCTTTCTTCTTTTTAACTATCTTCACGTTTGCCGGGGTTAAAATCATCTTATCCTCTGAAATCATGGCCACGTCCCCGTTCATCTTTCTTATTTCCATATTAAGTGTTTGAACTACCTGTTTCAGTTTGTGGGGGTTTTTAAGCATTGGAGCTATGCTAAGAAGAACAACGTTCTTGTCCCTAAGCTCTTTTTCCACTATCTTTAAGTCATCTTCTTGCGCTAGGGATATAGGTTTTACGTAGAAATCGGCTTTTTCGTGAACCGCGTCTATTTCTTCCACATCGCTGCTTTTCATGAAGTCTTCCAACCCCATGTTTTCTCTTTTAAAGAACTTGTCCAAAAAACTCATCTTAATAATCACCTTAATGAAATATTTGCATTAAAATTACACGCACATATTTTAAAGATTATGCTTTAACTTAAAAGTATGGAAGCCTGGAGTTTGACAGGAGCTAGTGTTTTGAAAAAGCTAGGCTCAAGCAAAAAGGGATTGAGTTTTGAAGATGCTAAACGCAGGATTGAAAAGCCTGAAAGTAAAAAAAATGAAGGGTTTTTGGATATTTTCATCAAGGAAGTTACAGAACCAATGATTCTGCTTTTGATTTTTATAGGAGTTTTGTACAGCGTGTGGGGGGGTTTGATAGACGCTTTAACTATTTTCATTGTAATAGCCATTCTTGTTTTTGTAGAGGTTTGGAACGAGTTCAACGCAAAGAAAATAATAGATTCGCTGAAGGATTTTTCAGCTCCCACAGCGATTGTGGTTAGGGAAGGGGTTAACCTAGAAGTAAAGCGCGAGTTCGTTGTCAGCGGCGATATAGTGCTGCTAAAGGCAGGTAATAGGGTTCCTGCGGATTGCAGGCTGTTAGAAGCTGACTTGCTTGAAGTTGATGAATCGGCGCTTACAGGGGAGAGTTTTCCAGTATCTAAAAGCGTCAATCAGGTTGACGCAAAAACCCAGCTTTCAGAAAGGAGATGCATGGCTTATGCTGGAACGTTGGTGGTGAAAGGGCAGGGGCTAGGGGTTGCGGTTGATGTTGGAAGCAAAACAGAAGTTGGAAAGATTGAAAAACTTTCTGGAGAAGTTAAACCGCCCAAGACTTTCATTCAGCTTTTGATGAAAAAGCTAGTCAAGATAGTGCTGTTCATATCGATTTTCGCAAGCGTTTCAGTTACTGTTTTAGGAATTCTGGAAGGTCAAAATTTAGAGCGAATGATTCTAACTGGATTCAGCTTGGCTTTCGCCACAATTCCCGAAGAACTGCCAATAGTGGTGGTCATAATGCTTGCCGTAACCGCGTATAATTTAACCAAGCGGAGGCTTTTCGTTAAGAAGCTTAGGGGTTTGGAAACGCTTGCCGGCGTTACGGTTATAGCCACTGACAAAACAGGAACTATAACCCAGGGAAGAATGAAGCTTGAAGAGGTTTATGCAGGAGGAAAGCTGAAGCGTTTTGACGATAGGGTTAGGGATAAAAATATTGAAATGATTCTGGAAATAGGCGCGACTGTGAATGACGCGGTGAAGCTTGAAAAGGGTTGGAGAGGGGATCCAATTGACGTTGAAATGCTTGGCCTGGGAAAGGTTGAAACTAGGCTTGAGAAAGAATTTCCGTTTGAAGGGGGGGTTATGAGCCAACTTAGAAGAAACGGAAGCGGGCTTGTCTTGTTTGTTAAAGGAGCTCCTGAAAAAATACTTGAAAAAAGCAGTTTTGTCAACGGAGTCAAGAAAACGGCTGAAGAAAATAGGAAAATTAAGAACGCTATTGAAAACATGACCGGCAGGGGTTTAAGGGTTATAGGTTTTGCTGTTAAGAAAGTGAAAAAAGGGTTTGATGGGCTTGACCGGCTTGATTTTATAGGCGCGGCTGGCTTCGCCGATCCTCCTAGGCCGGAGGTTAGAGATGCAATTCTGGAAAGCGACAAGGCAGGGGTAAGGGTGGTAATGATTACAGGAGATCATCCGCTTACGGCTAAAGTTCTTGCAGAAAAAGTTGGAATTAAGGGAGGGGTGGTAATAGGAAGCGATGTGGACCGTTGGACTGATGAGGAGCTTGGTAAAAAAGTCGAGGAAAACGCTATTTATGCCAGAATAACGCCTGAGCAGAAGCTTAGGATAGTGAACGCGCTGAAAAAAAGCGAAGTGGTTGCAATGACCGGGGACGGGGTTAATGATGCGCTTGCTTTGAAAGCGGCTAACGTCGGAATAGCGTTCGGAAGCGGAAGCGATGTAGCCAAGGAGGCTAGCGACATCGTATTGATAGACAATGATTTTTCCACTATTGTTGAAGCAGTAAGGCAGGCAAGAAAGGCGTTTGACAACATGCAAAAGGGAATTAAATACTATCTAGCCTGTAAAACCGCGCTTATTCTTATCTTTATTCTTCCCATTCTTCTTTCAGTTCCCCTGCCGCTGGCGCCTATTCAGATTATTCTAATGGAATTGTTTATGGATCTTGCAGCTTCTTCGGCTTATGTTTACGAGCCTGAAGAAGATAGAATAATGAATGAAAAGCCGAAAAAACTTGAAAATTTCTTTGATTTCGAAAGCAAGATGGATGTGATTAAGGGAAGCTTGAGTTTATTTCTGGCGGTTTCAACGGTTTACTTCGGCTCTCTTTATTTTGGCGCTAGCGTTGTTCAGGCTCAGACGGGAGCGTTGTTCGCCTGGCTTTTGACTCACGTTCTACTTGCGTTCAACATGAAGTCCAAAGCAAGCCTTGCTAAAACATGGAATAACAATAGGATAGTGCTGTTTTGGGCTGCCGGAGTTTTGATAGTCATATCCCTGCTGGCTTACTTCAACCCTCAACAATTGTTCGTGTCTTCTATAAGCGGGTTTGAGTGGATTTTAATTGCGGCAAGCGCTATAGTGTTCACTTTCTGGCTTGAAGTTGATAAAAAAATTAGAAGTTCAGCGAATGTTGTTGGCTTTAAGTAGGTAGGATGCAAATTTTTCTTCAGGCACAGCACCCTCGAATGAAACGCTTTTTCTTCCTTTTATTATTACTTTTGGAACGTTCGATATCTTGAATTTCTGAACCACGTCGTTGAACTCGTTGGTTTCGATTATTATCGATTCAATATTGCTGTTGGTGAAAGCGAATTTGAAGGCAGTTCTTACCATAAGCGGGGAGTAGGGACAGGTGGGAGTTACAAACAGCTTAACTGAAGTTGGTTTCTGAACCTTCAAGACTTTGCTTCTTACCTTATCGTTAAGATGTGTGAAGTTGAATGAAACGTCGATTATGTTTTCAACCATCGGCTGGAATTGGTAGCCTGAAGGAGCGCCGTAGTATTTGAAGTTCATTCCATTAGACTTTAGCATTACGCAGGGGGTTTTCTCAACGTTATAGGCTGAGAAAAGCTGGTCCGAAGCGTTGTAAACGCCTAGTTTTATGTTATCATCAAGCTCTGAAACTTCGGTTAAAATCTGCTTAGCAAATTGCGAGAAACCGTTTCCGTGCTCCTCAAAAAGCATTACCCGGACAGGGTTTTTCATAAGCCCAAACATTTTCTTTACGTCGTTTCTTGTTTTTTCATCCAAAACCCTAGACAATTCAAGTACACACCTTTTTCCTTATAATATAAGCTGACTTTAATTAGGCCAGTTCATTTATAAATACCTTTCGTTTTCAGGATTTTTTTAAAACTTGTTAAGTTTCTTGCATAGAAAATACAAATGCTTAGGCAGGGGCGCAAACTCTCCTTTTTTGATTCTATTCTCCACCTGTTTTTTTGTCAAAAGCAGAAGCTCCGACGCTTTTGCATGCTTTACTGCTTTTTTATCTGTTCTTCCAATGAAAAAAACTACAAAGCCGTTGAAAGTTAAATTTGATGGGTTGAATTTTGCAATTCTTTCAAGCTTAATATTTCTAAAGCCAAGCTCTTCCCTAACCTCTCTTTTTGCAGCATGCTCGTAACTCTCACCGCTTTTAACGTGGCCTGCGGCTGAAGAGCTTAGATAACCTGGTTTTATCTCAACGTTTTTTCCTCTTCTTTCAATCCAAACTCTGTTTTTTAAGTCTAAAACGAAGATGTGCACTCCTCTGTAAATGTAATTCTTTAAATGTATCTCCTTTCTAGTAACCTGACCTAGGACTCTATCGTTTTTATCAACAAAATCAACTATTTCCATTTAAATTCAGTATTTACTCGCAGGATAATTTGAGAGTTTGTCAGCAATTTAAGGTTAAGGTAGCTGAACAATATTTAAAATAGTTTTGTAGACAAGAGAATGAAATTTACAAACGTGTTAAAATTCTTTAAAAAATCATCACTTTGTAAGGTTTTTTAAGAGGTAGTTTTTTATTCTCCAATAAATATTAAGTTGAATAGCGGTTTGGAGTTTCGTATAAAATTGCCTCCTTTGGGGTTGAATAAAACTTCTTCGTATTAAACAATTCAACCCCTCTTTTAATTCAAGAAGGCTGTTTCTTTTCATACTCTGATTGAATTATTTTGATTATGTCCAAAGCCTGATCGTAAACCTCGTCAGCTTCCTTTTTCAGGCTTTCAAAATCCTTCCTGAAACCCTCAACATCCTTGTCCACATTCGACTTTTTGGTCTTGAACTCGTTCTTCCTTATCTCTGACTCTATGGCCTTCATTTCGTAACATAGCCTTTCGCTCTTCAAAAGCATCTGGCCTGTTTTGCTGGTCAAAGTGAAGAGCTTCTTGTTTATCATGTCTGAATAATAATGCTTGTCCTCATTCAGAAAGTCGTGAACGTCCTCAATGAAATCGTTCAGGCTTTTTATCTCGTCAGCATCCAAATCATACTTCTGGGCAAGTGTCTTCTCGGTCTTTTCGTTTTTTTCCTGTTTCATGAACTGATTTTTGAACGTCAAGATTTTTATAATGATATCTTTTGAAAATCATTGAAACTATCTATAAAACCATTTATTCAGAAATGGATAATATTATCCAAAAGTGGATAATGTTCAAATGCAGTTGTGTTTTTGAAGTTTTCAAAGTTCCAAACCCCCTTTCTTTAGCTTTTAAATAACCTTTTGAAGCGGATAGCCCTTTGCTTACAAATTCGAGTTTTTTCAAACACAAGTATTAAATATAAGAATGTAAGAATATTTTACTAAAAGGTGATTTGCTTTGAATGTAGTGTTTACCCGGATGTCTTCAAAAGGTCAGGTGGTTATTCCAGCAGGCATCAGAAAGCGCCTTGATGCTGCTGAGGGAACTGTTTTTGCAGTTGTCGGGACTTCCGACAGCTTGTTGTTCAAGAAGGTTTCCACTCCATCCAAGGAAGAGCTTTTGAAGAGCATAAACAGGATCGCTAAAGAGACTACGGGCGTGCTAAAAACCAGGGGGTGGGATGAGGAAAGCGTTACCAGAACTGCTCTTAGAAGAGGAAAGTGAAAATGAGGGTAGTGTTGGACACAAACGTTCTGGTTTCATCCACTCTATGGGTTGGAAGCGCAAACAAGACGCTGCTATTGCTTATCGAAACAAACGTCAAGATTTTTGTTTCCAAGAAAATCCTTGATGAATTTGAGAGAATAATCCTAAGGGATTTTCCTGAAGTTTCAGGGCGCTTGCCAGAACTAATGGAGAATATAATGGCGTTTTCAACCATCACTGAATCTTCAGTTAGTCTGGATGTTGTCAAAGCTGACCCAGAAGATAATAAAATAATCGAGTGCGCTGTATCATCTATGGCTGATTTTATTGTAACTTACGACAAGCATCTTCTAAAAATTAAAGAATATGATGGTGTTAGAATTGTAACCCCTGAGCATATGCGTGTGCTTTTGTCTGCTGTCTAATTTTTTAAGGATCGGTTTTGAATTTTATCTCTTGCCTTTAATTTGCCAGAACTGCCTGTTTTTAAGGAATTTCTTCTGTTCTTCCAGCAAATCCTCGTAAAACTTTGCTTCATCCTTGTGGCTTTTCAAAAGTATCCTTCCAGCGGTTTGAACGCCCACTCCATAAACCTCTAACGCCTGAAGCGCTTTAACCCCGTAAGAATTAATCAATCCGCTAGCCTGGAACGCCCTTTCGTTTTCAGAAGTCATTTTAGGAATTCCCACCTTTTTGAGCTTAAACAGTTCTCGGTATTTTTCAAGAGTGATGTTTTTGGATCCGCAGTAAGGGCAGGTTATCTTTTTTTCATCCTTAAGCTCGACATAGAAATTGTTGTTGCAGTACATGCACGTAAGGTGGACTTTTTTAGACTGTAGGTTTTTCTTGAAAGCCTCTATGATCTGAGGCGCTGACTCTTGAGTTGCAATTAACTCTGAATGGCTTCCGTGCTCCAAAGCTATCCTAGCAAGAGGAGTCCAGTCAGAGGGGGTTATTTTTTCTATCTTTATTTTTCCATCCTCTATCTCGCCGCAGATCTTTTCCAAACCCTTCTTGTCAAGAAGACTGTTGTAAACCTCCTTCAGCGCTTCTTCTATTATAGGTGAAGTCAAAGGCAGGTGCTTTATTATTCTTTTAACCCCCATGCTTCCGGCGCTCCAGTCCCTTGAAATAAGGTCAAAACGCTTAGCAACCTGAATGAACCTGTGCCTGAAGGAAGAGCTTTCTACAATGCTCTTGTCAAGAAACTCGGCATCCTTTCTCCTTAGATTCTTTAGCGCCTGAAGTATCTTCTGAGAGTTGAGAGGCTTTTCAGACTCAACAACAATGGCGTAAGGAGTGCTTCTGGCTCTTATTATCTCCTTGTAGAAAATGCCCAGAAGCCTTGCAAGCGTTTGGTTAGCCTTCAAGCCATTGAAGGAATGAATCACGATCTCGTTTCCCTCTTGCGTTTCAACTGTGATGCTTGATGGATTAAGCGATTTCACGTTGTTCTTGGCAAACTCAGACACTTTTTCAATTGTCTCCTTTGAGCTGAACCTTGAATCCAGGTCTGAAAAGCTTTTTGCAGAATCCCTTGCTATCTCCATTGTCACAGGGATTTCTTCCCCCTCCCAGTCAGGAATGGCCGCTTTAACCTCCTGGCTTTCCTCCACTATCACTTCTTTTTCGCTTATCCTCAAAACCTTCCAAGGCTTTCCCTGGGTTATGAAAGACTCTCCCTCTTGAAGATAGTCGGAAACAAAACCCTCGTCAAGAACCGCTATCATCTTCCTGTTTGAAGCGTTCCTAACAAAATACTTCCTTTCGTCAGGAATCATGCTGACATGAAGGTAATAGTAAAGCTTCGTCCTTCCGGTTGTTGTTATCAAAGGGTCCAAAGCACTCTGAAGAAAAATCAATCTTAGATTGCTCATCTCATTCAAAACGCTTAGGAATTTATCAAACGTCATGCCCTCGTATGGCTTTGCCTTCCTTATGATGGCGAAGATTTCAGAAGCCTTTGCAGGCGACTTTTCCAAAACAATCCCTGCAATAGAATGGCACAGAACGTCAAGAGGCGCGTCCACAATGTTGGTTTTTTCCAGCCTACCACCCTTCATCTCCTTTGCAATAACAGTGCTTTCAATAACAGACAAAGGATCAGAGCATATTATGTAGCCTTTTGGTTTTTTCGCGATGCTGTGCCCGCTCCTCCCCACCCTCTGCATCATCCTGTGAACCTGGTGAGGAGAATTGTACTGAATTATCGCTTCAATGCTTCCAATGTCTATTCCAAGCTCCAGGCTGCTTGTGCAAAGAATGGTCTTAATCTTTCCCTTCTTGAAATTCTGCTCGACCTCAAGCCTAACGTCCTTTGAAAGCGAAGAGTGGTGAACCGCTATGAAATCCTTCAGCTCTTTTATGTTGAAGAGCTGGGTTGATAAATATTCTGCTTCATAACGGGTGTTTACGAAAAGAAGGGTGCTTTCATGGCTGGTTATTATCTTTTTTATTTCTTCAATTCTGTTCTCAGGCATTTCTATAATAATCTCGGTTTCTCTTACCTTGTCCACCTTAACTATCTCAGCCTTTTTAGAAAGAAAGTCTGCAGCCAGCCTCTCATCGCTTATAGTAGCGCTCAAACCAATCCTTTGAAAAACCGCTTTTTCGCTAAGCCTCTCCAGGGTTATTGAAAGCTGCGCCCCCCTCTTGTTTTCAATAAGTTCATGCAATTCATCAACCACCACAAACTTAAGGTTGGAAAGGCTCTGGCTCATCTTTGAAATCAGAATCGACTGAAGGCTTTCAGGAGTGGTGACAACAACTTGAGGAGGAAGCTCGTTCTGCCTAACCCTTTCAGTCTGGCTCGTGTCCCCATGCCTTACAGCAATGCTTATCTCAAGCTCGGAACACCATTTTTCAAGCCTTTCAAGAATATCCCTGTTCAAACTCTTCAAAGGGGTTATGTAAAGCACCTGAACCCCTGTCTTTTCAAGCTCCGCTATCTTTGATAGCACGGGAATCATAGCGCTTTCAGTTTTTCCGCTTCCAGTGGGAGAGATTATCAGAACATCCTTTCCCTCTTCTATCAAAGGAATTGCTTTTTTCTGTATTTCAGTAAGTTCGGCGAATCTTTTTTTGATGATTGCCTCTACTCGTTTATTCACAGTGTTATTAGGATTATTCAAAGATTTAAATCTTGCCGTGATTAAAGACTCTTAGATGTTATTTTATGAGATGGTTTAACCGCAGGTGTAAGCGAAAAGTTGAATCCTATTTTTAGTTCGAAGATCGCGTTTATCAGTACGGCTATGTTGTAGGCTATGAGTTTGCATAGTAGTTCGTTGGCTTGTGATGTGAAATTCTTGCTTTAGGCTGTCTCAGAATTTGACTTTTATAGCAAAAATGTGTTAGAATGGCTGGTTATTTTACTTTTGAACCTTTCAGATTATTAAACGGCGTGAGGGAACTATTCAACGAGGGTGAGTTAAGCGACTTGATTCCAACCGTTGAAACATTAATAGGCGTGCTGGTAGCAAGAGTTTGATAAAACGATATTATGGTTGGGGTTACCATGACGTTGTAGTCACCTAAACCCTTAACGTACAAACTATTCGTGTTGTTGACTCCTTTGTAAGAAGCGGTGAACTCATGAACTCCTGGCTTTAAAAACAATTGAAAATGCCCTTCGTGCAAGGGAATCTGCACTCCGTCAACGAAAACACTAATACCATTAGTGGTGGTGTAACCTTCAACATCAGCAAGAAGGCTTGAAAGCGTAAAGTCAGGCATTTCGTAAACGCCGCTGCCGTACGTTGAAACGTAAAGGTTGTTGTCAGAATAAACAACGCCTGTAATTGTTTGAGGGTAAATATTATAGTTCATGTTGTAGAAGGTTTTTCCAAAATCTGTTGAAACGAAAACCCCGTCAGGAGTTGCAACTATCAACGGGCTTCCGGAGATTTCAGGCATTATAATCCTTGCCGGAAAGATTCTTGCCATTGGCGGAGTGTAGCTTGAAAAGTTGATGTTAGAATCAACAATACTAAAAGAACTTCCGCCGTCAACGCTTTCTTCCAAAACATAGTAAGGGTCAAAGCCAACAAGAGCGAAAACAACGCTTTTGTTGAAAGGATCTACAACCATCGACTCGACATTGCCTGTTGAAGAGCCTGGTATCAAACCAGCATGGCCAGGCAGGGTTGAAACATCAGAAGATTGTTTCCACACTCCTGATGAATCGTAGGTGAAGATATTTCCGCTAACAGTTCCAGCAACAAGAATTTTTTGATTGAAAACAGGGCATAGCGTGCCGTTATAACCGCAACCACTTGAAACGCTAGGAACAACAGCTATTGAATTAACCTCAGCAGGAGAGCCTGGCATCACACTCCAATTACCCCCGAAATCACTGCTTGTGTAAACCCCGTCGCCACCACCAACATAAACAGTCGAAGAAGAAGGCTGAAAAGCTATAGGAGAAGAAACAATACAAGCAGTGTCATAAACATCAGAATTCCCGCCACTAAACACCAGGTTATCAAAACCTGCATCGCCATTATTCGAAACTCCAAAACCATTACCCCCACAACCAGTTGAATACCACCAAGAAGTGTTGCTAGGGTTAGGAGTTTCAAAACCTCTCTCCCCAGAATAGCCATAAAACCAGTTGTTTCCGCTGTCGTTTGAATAAACACTAGAATAATCTTGCATTCCCACTGTCATTAAACTCCCATTATCATTAACAGTCAAACCGTAGGTTAAAGCGTTGGCCAGATTCCCGCCAATAGAATGCCAACTCGCTCCGTAATCATCAGACTCGTACAAACCCTGATCCGAACCAAGAACAAGAATGTTGTCATTCAAAGAATTCACAACGAGCAATTTATTATCATTTTCAGCATTAGCATCATTGCTACTGTAAAAGGAGTTACCGCTGTCAGTAGAGTATCGAACATCTTGATTCCCTTGTCCTGGTCCAACCTCGCCACCCATAGTCCACAACCTGCTTTGATTTTCAGGGTCAAACAAAACTTCTACATCACCCGCCCAATTATTACTATTGATATCTGTATCAACAATGCTGAAATTAACGTAAGGAGTTGAATTTTCAAAACCAATTGATTGCAAAGTTATGGTAAGCCACCCAGCTACACTGTTTAAAGTTTGATTTACAAAAATATTAGCGTAAGGAGTGGAAACCCACCCATATCCATTAACGTCCCAAGTATAAACAGAAGCGCTAGCATTGGCATACCCTTGACTTACGTTGATATTACTAACGTTGATCGTTAAATTAGTGCCGCCGGCAGTAGTTATGGCTTTGCTTGAATTTTCAGGGATTGCCATTGTTTGAAGCGCTAGTTGATTGAAATTCAAACCTCCGTTGTAAGAAAGCCACGCGTTTTGACCAACTTCTCCAAGAAAAACTGAACCATATTGAGTTGTAAAAAACGCGTTTATCAAAACATAAACCTTTTCTGGATTAAAAGGAGACGCTGAAACTTGAAGAGATTGAAGGTTTTGAAGACCAGTGGTATTAAACTGACTACCTTCATAAGTTAGTGAAGTTTCGTTTGCGAAATAGTTTGAAAAATTGTAAATCTTCTGCCACGTAACCCCTGAATCGTTCGACCTCACAAGCTCCAAATCCAATCCCATTGCATAAACGTAGTTTCCTGAAGCTGAAACGGTTTCAACGTTGCTGTCAGGATAAACAAGCGTCCAATTGCCTCCGAAATCACTGCTTTCAATAATGCCTTCAGAGCTGGCTGCAAAAAGCCTTCCGTTTCCTAAACTGAAGTCAGTAACCTGGCTGAAATTGGAAGTTTTATACCAGTAGTCGCCTCCGTCATCGCTCTTGTAAGTTCCTCCTGCAAAAAACGCTGTCACAACCTCTTGTGTGTTGTTTTGATTCAAAATAATATCATCAACAATCCCTCTAGGCAAGCCGAAGTCAACAGGAGTCCAATTCAAACCATCATCAACCGTTTTGTATATTCCTCCCTCGCCTGCAGGAGTGGTGAAAGCCCTACCAATCCCGCTAGTAACATACATGACGTTAGGGTTAGCGTAATCAAGAGCTATCGCGCTAACATGACCATTAAGATAAGGTACATTAATTCCACTACCACCAGGACAATAGAGTCCAGAGCACGCTATGCTTGTTTTGTAAGGCCCTATCCACTGCCATGGAGGGTTAGGAGTAAAATTAACTGCTGGTTGAAGAATGTTTACTGTAATGTCGTAAGTGAAGTTGTAACCATCATCGCTTAAAACTATTGAAGCGTTGTGAACTCCTGGAGTTGAGTAATTGGCTGTAATGCTGAATGTTTGGGTTGAAACAGTTGAGGGGTTCGGGCTTGGTTGTATTGTGGTTGAACCGCTGCCTGCGAAAACTCTTGGGTCGGTGTAAAGAGTGTAGGAGAAAGTTACTGGTTTGGAGGCCAGGTTTTGGACTGCAAAATTAAAGTTGAAAGGCGTGTTGTAGTCAACGCCGTTGAAAAACAATTGCAAGGGCTGGTTCTGGCAAGTTGAAGTACTAAGGTTGAAAAGGTTTACTGTTGTAGAAGAAACAGATCCTGTACTACTAGGAGAAACGTTGGCAGAAGCGTTTAATAGTGTAAAATTAGCAGGAGGCTCCCCTGGGTAAGGGGCGGCCCTACCATTACCAGCTGATAGTGTTTGAAGGTTGCTTACTGAGATTGAATACAAGCTTAAGTCAGGGTTGTTGAAGCAGCAGGTTTCGGTGTAGGAGGAGTTTGTAGTGCAGGATTTAACGCTTTCTTGAACAGAACCTGGCTTGCAAAATTCAGGAGAGTTAGGCCCTGAACAAGAAGTAGTGTAATTCTGAGCGCAAGTAACTGTTTTGAACAAACCGAAAAAGCTTGACCTAACGCTGGTTCTAATTAAACCCGCAGTGCAGGAAGGAGTGAAGATAAAACCACTAAATAACTGAATTATGCTGCACGTTCTAACCACCCCCGAGGTTTGGGTACTGATTGTTTGGTTATAAGTGTTTGTAATTCCAGAACAAACGCTTGGAACTCCATTAGCAGAACAGGTCGGCTCCAAACCATAATTAACATTAGTGCAAAGACTCACAGGGGGAGAAATGGGGGTCACGTTGGAAGTGATGTTGGAAACAGGCTGGTTTTGAACTGAAAAGTTTACTGTTGCAAGGTAAACCCCGTTGACAACACTCAAGTTTAGTAAACTAAAGTTAACTCCTGTAACCGAACTCAAATTATTGTTGTAAGAAGTGGTGTTTCCCACATAAAAAGTGCATTCAGGAGAGTAGGAGCTGCAGCCTAGAATGTTGTTTTTAAAAACGTTGAACGTTGCAGCGTTTTGGGTTAGGCTGACGTCAACAAGAGAGTAATTCCAGCCGTTGATTAGAACGCTGTTGCCTACTGCCAAGATTAAACTTGGATTAGTGTTATAAGAGGGTCCGAAAAGGTTTGGGCCTACCTTCAGCGAATTAGAAAAGTGAACCAAAAACAGGAAAAGAACTAAAACAAGAAGCCTTTCAAAACGCATTACAAACCATATAAAGAGCAAACTATTTAAAGCAATGGTGTAATAAAAAAATTTTGATAGTGTTTTTCTCTCATAATCACCATAAAAAACTTAAAATATTAACTTTGCATAACATTATTCTTGATGAAGGTTAAATTTTCCACGATTCTTGCAAGCGAGGACGAAACGATTGTTTATCTTCCAGGCTGTCCTCTTTACTGTAAGAATTGCAATACCCCTCAGCTTGTGAAGGAAGGAACTTTTGAAGAAAGAGGGGTGGAAGAGCTTTTTTTCATTCTCAGGGAGAGCAAGACCAGGAGGATTTATTTCAAAGGAGGAGAGCCATTGATGCAGGGAAATGCTCTGCTAGAATTGTTTAAATTGCTAAAGCGCGAAGGTTTTTTCATAAAGATAGAGACGAGCGGTTTTTATGGTGAAGAGTTAAGGTACGTTACTCCTTACGTTGACTGGGTTGCGTTGGATGTTAAAACGTCGTTGAATGTTATTGATTTCGGAAAGGCAGGAGGATTACATGGGGATATTTTTCTAAGTGGTTTGTTTAAAAGTATAGCTTTTCTTGAAAATTTCAAGGGGGTTAAAGAGGTAAGGACGACCATAATTAAAGGTTTGAATGATAGTGAGGAGATTATAGACGAGATTTCAAAATATGTAAGGTTCTGCGACTATTATTTTCTGCAGGAGTATAATCCTGAAAATAATTTGATTCCTGGTTGTGAGGGAGTCAGCGTGGAGAGAATGAACGAGCTTGGACTGGAAGCGTGCAAGAATGTTAAAAACGTTTTTTTAAGGCTTAAAAATGGAGAGGAGTTGAAGGTTGAAATTAAAAGAAGCGTTTGAGTTAATTAAGAGTAATTTGGGGAAAAAACTCGTAATAGTCATTGGGAAGTGCAGGGTTAGATATGAAGGCAGGGCGACTTCAAAACTTTCAGAAGGCGACAGGGTTCTGATAATAAAGGGGGATGGAACGTTTCTGGTTCATCAAAATTCAGGCATGGCTGCAATTAATTATCAGGGGCCTGGAAGCGTTGCAAGGGCAGAGTTGAATGCTTTTCTAAGGATTATATCTGAGAGGAAAAGCAAAAAGCTCAACGAAAGGATTGATGTTGATTTTTCAAGCGTTGATTTTGCGGGAAGTTTTGACCTTATTGACGACAAGCAGATAAGCATTTACGGAAGCGAGAAAGATTTAAGCAACCTCTTGCTTCAAGACCTTAACATTGTAGAATCAGGATTGGTTCCCGTGCAGCAGGAAAGCTCTTTTCTTAAGGGAAGGATGGATATTGTTGCAAGAGACAGGGAAGGAAGATTAGTTGTTATAGAGTTGAAGAGAAGACAGGCTGAATTTTCAGCGGTTACTCAGCTCAAAAGATATGTTGAAGAACTGGAAAAGAGAAAGAATGAAAAGGTTAGAGGTATTTTGTGTGCGCCAGGAATATCAAAAAATGCCCTTAGCATGCTTGAAAAAAGCGGTTTGGAATTCTCAAAATTGGACTACGCTATTGAGAAAGAAGTTATAATTAAGGGTTTGGAGAAAAAGCAGAAAACGCTCGACTTCTACTGAAATAAGCTATAGCCATACTTTCCAATTAAAACTCCAACTATGCTGAAGAAATAAACTATAAATATAGTTCCAAGCCAGTTGTTTCCCCCAATATAGATTGTGTCAAAAGGAGATATGAAAAGCCCTGCAATATAAATGATTGAAAAAGCAAGAGCGGTTACAAGAATATCTGATTTTGAAGGAGTTTTGTTTTTCTTAGCAATTAATAAACCTGAGAAAACGCTGAAAATTACTGGCCCTGAAACAAAACCAACCCAAATCAAGTCTTGATTAAGAGATGAGAAGTCAATTGTGAATGGAATTATAAGAAATAGCGCCAGAAGTGAGAAAAACAAACCTATCTTTACGTTTGAATCGTATTTTCCAAATATTGATTCAGACTTTCTTGCCATTTAAAACTTCGCCTTATTAAATTGTCAAGCATGCAATGTTTTTAATTCTTTGCTTGAGATAGATTTTCCAATGCAAAAGATTAAAGTTAGTGGAAAAACAGGGGAGTGCAATTTAATCATCGGAGAGTCTATAAAAAACTTCGAAAAATACTGTGAAAATAAGAAATTAGTAATAATAACCGACAGGAACGTCAGAGGCTTTCATGAAAAGTCATTTCCAAAAGGCGAAATAATAGAAATGGGACTTAGAGAATCATCAAAAACGCTTGAAACAATTCAAAAAATATACAATAGAATGTTGGAGCTTGAAGTGGACAAGTCATGGTTTCTTGTCGGAATAGGTGGTGGAATAGTTTGTGATGTCGCAGGTTTTGCAGCATCGACCTACTTAAGAGGCTTAAGATTTGGATTCATTCCAACAACGCTTCTCGCACAGGTGGACGCAAGTATAGGTGGAAAGAACGGAGTAAACTTTCAAGGATATAAAAACATCATAGGAAGCATAAGACAGCCAGAGTTATGCATTTCAGATTTTGAACTCTTGAAAACCCTTCCTGAAAAAGAGATGAGAAACGGACTTGCGGAAGTTGTTAAGTATGGAGCAATCTCAAGCAGAAGCCTGTTTGAATTTTTGGAAGACGATCATGAAAAAGTGATGAATCTTGACAGAAACGCCGTTGACAATGTTGTTTACGAGTCTGCAAAAATAAAGGCGGAGATAGTGAATAAGGACGAGTTTGATAATGGAGAGAGGATGAAGCTAAACTTCGGGCACACGCTTGGACACGCGATAGAAAAAACAATCCATTTGACTCACGGCGAGGCTATAAGCATAGGTATGACTTACGCTGCAAAAATATCTGTTGAAATGAAAATGCTTAAGGAAGAAGAAGCAGTAAGAATAGAAAAGCTCTTTAAAAGTATTGGACTTCCAACAACACTTAACTTAAACGATTCATTGAGTGAAAAATTAATAGAAGCAGTAAGAAAGGATAAAAAGAGGCGTTCAGAAGAAATAAACATGATACTGCTTGAAAGTATCGGAAGTTCAAAAATCGTTAAAATTCCAATTGAAGAATTGAAAAGAGTTTTGTAAAATAAAGGTAGTTTAGATGTCAAGCGAAGAAGAAGTTAAAAAATCCATACAAAAAGACCTAGGGGGCATGATCGTTCCGCTTGTAAGTGGAATTTTCATCGAAGGCAACAAAGTGCTTTTGTTGAAAAGAAGGCCCGAAAGCAAGTACGCACCCAACGCGTGGCAGTTCCCTGAAGGTAAGATGAAGTTTGGGGAAACACCAATTGAAACTTTGAAAAGGGAGGTTGATGAAGAGTTGAACGCTTCGTTTTCAAAGCCAGAGCTTTTTGACGTTTCAACTGGAATGATCGAGGTTAAAGGAGTTAAAATGCATATTATAAGAATAGCATATACTGCAAGTTTGAATGGAAAAAACCTAAAACTTAGCGAGGAAAACACAGAATATAAGTGGGTTGACTTAGAAGATGCGCGGAAAATGGATCTTGTTATGGGCGCTCTGGAAATGATTGAAAAAATAATCTTAAATAAGGATTAGACCTGTTTTTCGTTTGCTTCAGTTGGTTTAACATTTTTATAATTCTGGTTTGACTTCCAACTCTCTTTTGTCTTGCATTTAGGATCCAAACACATGGTGAATGTTTTCTTTCCTTTTCTGGATATTTTTACAATTGGAGTTCCGCATTGAGGGCAGACTTTTCCAGTAGGGATTACAAGAGAGTTTCTGGGAAGGGGGTATATTATCCGGCAGTTAGGATAGTTCGAACAACCGACAAAATACCCGTAAATGCTTTTCTTTATAGTCAAATCTCCTCCGCAAGAGCACTTTCCTAGAATATTCCGGTTATTTTTAGTTATGTTCAATTGCTGAATCAATTCCTTTCCTATTTCAAGCTCGTTTTTCTTGAATTGGTCGGAAAGTTTAACTACCACTTCTTTTCCTTCGCTCACAACTTCGTCGCTTTTCTTTTTTCCTTCTTGTATTAACTCCATTTCGTTCTCGAATTTTTTTGTTAGTTTTTCGCTTAAAATTTCGGGCGAGTGCTTCTCAAGAACGTTGAAAACGCCAAGCCCAAAAGGAGTTACTATTATGCTTTTCTTACCTTCAATATATCCTCTTGAATAGAGCGTTTCAAGTATTTCCGCTCTTGTGGCTTTAGTTCCAATGTTCATGTTTTCAAGTTTCTTTACAATACTTGCAGGCGAGTATCTTGAAGGGGGTTCGGTTTGTTTTTCTTCCATTTCTACTTTTTCGGGTTTTAATTTCTCGTCTTTCTCGAAATTCAACTCTTTCTCCTCGGGTTTAAGGTATTGATATACTTCAAGCCAGCCTTTTTCAATAGTTTTCCCTGCTTCTGCGTTGTAGTTCTCCCCACCTAAATCAACAACTACTTTCTTTGTTGATCTTTTTGCAGGAGTGGAAAAGCACGCTAGGAATCTCCTGGTTATAAGGTCGTATAGTTTTTTCTGGTCGGAAGTAAGAGCGTTTGGACTGCTTCCAGTAGGGTGTATTGCTGGGTGGGCCGGATCTTCTTTCGGTCCTTCTCTTGGTTTGGTTTTTCCTTTTAGCAACTCAATAGTTTTTTTATATTCCTCCTGCTGCGATAGGTTTTGTATTATTTTCTTAAGGTTTAATTGTTCTGGCAATTTTTGCGATGAAGTTCTAGGATAGGAAGTAAGGGCTTGTTCGTAAAGCGTTTGGGCTATTTTAAGCGTTTGACTGGGAGAGAAACCAAAATAGCGGTATGCTTCGACTTGCAAGGAGGTTAAGTCGAATGGAAATGGCGGGTTTTGAACATGCGTGTTTTCCTCTACCTGCTTGACAAAGCCTGTGGTGTTGCTTTTCTTTTTTATTTCTTCTGCCTCTTCTTTTGAAGGAATTTTTTCTTTTTCGTGGTTGAATTTGGTGTTTTTTATTATTGCAGTTACCTGCCAATAAGGAGTGGATTTGAACGCCTGAATTTCCTTTTCTCTTTCAGAAAGTATTTTCAATGTTGGACCTTGCACTCTTCCGATGCTTAGTATTTTGAATGTTCCCGCTTTTTGAATTGAACTCATTAGCGCCCGGCTGAATGAAAGCCCCCACATCAAATCCAAAAAATGTCTTGTTCTTCCAGCGTCTTTTACTTCGTTTAACAAAGATGGAAGGGGATTAAGAAATGCTTCTTCAAGATCTTCCTTTGTTAGCGTTGAAAATTTCATTCTTTTTGCGCGTTTTGCATTGCAGGCGAATTCAAGTATGTTTGCCGCTATGACTTCGCCCTCAACATCGAAGTCGGTTGCCGCTATGAATTCTGACGCTTCTTTAGCCATTTTTTTAATCGTGGTTAAGTATTGCTTTGTGTATGCTGAAGTTTTGTTTATTTCATAGGTTGGAATCCATTCAGCTTCAAGGACAGGATAACCTGAATTTTTAGGTTTAAGCCCGTAAAGGTGCCCAACCGCGGGGACTATTAGTATTTTTTCGCCTTTCCTTTCAACTTCAAAATAAGAGCCCCCCTCTGTTTTTTTAATAACTTTTTCTCCTATTGCAGAGGCTATCTTTTGGGCCGAATTTGGTTTTTCTGCTATTATTAATTTCATTTTTCTATATCTTCTTTATTTTAAACTGGCTTGTCATTAGAAAAGCAGCGGCAAGCAACGCTATTATTGTTAGAGGCAAACTGTTTAATAAAAACACCGCCAGCACTGCAAAAGCCGCGACAGGGGAAGGAAGCCCGTGAAAAACTCCTTTTTCCTTTTGAATGTTAAACCTAGCAAGCCTTATCAAACCAGCACAAACATAAAACAAAGACGCGATAAAAACAAAAGAATTGAGGTTGAAAGCGTAAGCCAGAACAACAGGAGCTAAGACAAAAGAAACCGCATCTGAAAGCGAGTCCAACTCCTTTCCAAAATCATCCGGCTTTGAACCTCTTGCAAACCTGCCGTCAAGAAAATCGAAAATCAAAGCTGGAATAATATATACAAAAGCTACAGTATTTCCCTGCAAAGCTAGGCTAATTCCTATAAAACCGCTTAGAGCGTTCAACAAAGTCAACAAGTCTTTTATTTTCATGTGAGTTTTTCTTGAAAAAAGGTATTTTAAAGGTTTTTGAACAAAAATTAAAAAAGAGGACCTGTAACTCAGCCTGGTTAGAGTGCCAAGGCTTTTTTTTAAAAAGCCGCACTTGTCTTATATGACCTTCAAAGATTTTTACGCTTTGATAGGGCTAGGCTAACTGGAAGTCCGGGGTTCAAATCCCCGCAGGTCCATTTAATTGATGAATAGATGAATAAAGCAAATAAAGAAGTTGTAATGCTTACGCTTGCAGAGAAAATAAAACTTGCAAAAAATCCTTTGACAGAACCCTCATTTCTCAGGGCGCTTGAGAGAAATGAAAAAAACTTAAAAGTTCAAATTCTGGTTGCAAAACACCCTAATTCTGATTTTGAGTTGCTTGACAAACTTTCAAGGCATAACGACTATTCGGTTAAAGCAGTGGTTGCGGCTAATCCTAACGTCGGGAATGAAACTCAAGCTAGATTAGGTGGGAGTTCTGAAGTAATCGTATTGCTAAACGTTGCAACAAACCCTAAAACGCCGGCGTTTGTTTTGGAAAAGCTAATTAAGCATAAAAATGATGTTGTGCGTGACGCCGCTAAAAAAAATCTTAGAAATAATAAATATATTATTAAATAAGTTTAAGCGCCTTAAGTTTTTGTTCAAATTCAACAAGAGATTTTACTGAGTTTTTTTCTTTGCTTCCTTTATGATTTAAATGAAAAGCTATGATTCCCAGGTTAGATGGAATTTCAAAATCAACCTTGCGGCCGTCGCCAACGTGAGCTATTTCTTCCGGCTTTGCCTTAAGTTGCTTTAACACCTTCAAATACATTTTTTCGTCTTTGTTTTGCACTTTCAACGAATCTATTGAAAAAATGCGCTTGAAGTATTTTTCTATTCTGTCAGTTTCAAGTTTTATTTTGATAAACTGTGGATCTGAAGCGGTTATCAGTATTAAATCGTGTTTTTTAGAAAGTCTTTTCAACACGCCAATTGTTTTTTTGCTTATGTTAACGTGTTTTTTCATTTTAGAAACTAGGTTTTCCAAATCTTTTTCAAGCCTGAATCGTTTTAGCCAGTAGGTAACCCTTGTCCAATCCTTGTCGTTTAACTTGTCTATGTATTTTGACGAGTAGTATTGTGAGAAGATTTCTTTTCTGGCTTCTTTAAGCGAAACGCGGTTCTTTTTTGCATAAAGCTTTGGAATTTCAACACTCCATAAAATATAGTCAAACTTCTTGTTTTCATGAATTAGCGTTCCATCCAAGTCGAAAGATATGTACTTTATCATAAGAAATTAAATTGCTTCAAACTTTAAAGCTTTTCTATGATTAATAATAAAGTTTAAATATTTTTAATTTAAATTTGATGCATGCGGTACTTATCTGAAAGTGAGGCAGAGGAAGCGAGAAAGTTCATAAGAGAAGCTGCTCTAGAAGCTGAGAAGTCAACGTGTAGGAAATCTAAGAGAGGGGTTGTTATAGTTAAGGAGGGAAGGATTATTGGAAGAGGATATAACAAAGTTACTATTGAGGGTTTATGCGATCCGTGCATAAGAAGAGACATTCTTGATCACAGCAGGGTTGAACTATGCTCCGCCGTTCACGCAGAACAGGTTGCAATACTGGACGCACTAAATGAAGGGAACAATCTGAAAGGTTCTAGAATGTATCATATAAGGGTGAAAAATAAAGAGATTAAAACTTCTGGAGAGCCTTCATGCACAGTGTGCAGCAGGATTGTTTTAGAATCTGGGATAAAGGAATTTGTTCTAATGCAGCAAAAAGGTTTTGCCCTTTACGACTCTAAGGAGTTTAATGAACTGTCATTCAATTACTTTTTGAAATGAATTCATTGAAGGTTCTCAATTACTGCCTGGGTGAAATCCGAAGTGGATAATTGGGTTGAATTCGGAGTGCTTCTTGCCAAATCGTAGGTCATTTTTTTCTGTTTGAATGTTTTTTGTATTGCTTTTACTATTTTCTTTGACTCCTTTTTCCATCCAAAGTATTCAAGCATCATGCTGCCGGCCAGCATTTCAGCTGTTGGGTTTGCTTTGTTTAAACCCGCACTGGCAGGCGAGGTTCCGTGAGTAGCTTCAAACATTGCCGCATTCTCTCCAATGTTGGCGGTTGGTGCTATTCCAATGCCGCCCACTTGTGCCGCGCACGCGTCTGAAAGGTAATCTCCATTCAAATTTGTGGTTGCTATAACGTCATATTCGGCAGGTTTTAGTAAAACTTGCTGGAACATGTCGTCCGCTATTCTGTCTTTTATTATTATTTTGTTTTCAGGGTTTCCCTGCTTGGCTTCTTCCTCTGTTATAAAGCCGAATTCTTTTGTGGCTACCTCGTAGCCCCATTCCCGGAAAGCTCCTTCAGTGTATTTCATGATGTTTCCTTTGTGTACTAGCGTAACGCTTGCTCTTTTATTTTTTTTAGCGTAGTTGCAGGCGGCTCTGACTAATCGCTTGCTTCCGTGCTCGCTTATTGGTTTTATTCCTATTCCTGAATCGTCGGAAATTTTAGAGTTGAATTGGGTGTTTAGAAACTCTATGACTTTTTTAACTTCAGGCGTTCCCTGCTTCCACTCTATTCCAGCGTAAACGTCTTCCACGTTCTCCCTGAAAAGAACGAAATCCACTAGTTTTGGTGTTTTCACAGGTGTTTTAATTGGTGAAAAATATCTGATGGGTCGGATTGACTGGTAAAGATCGAATAATTGTCTTATTCTAACGTTCAAGCTTCTTTCTCCTTTTCCAATGGGGGTTGTCAAAGGCCCTTTTAAAGCTATTTTATACTTATTAATTAGATCAATAGTCTGCTGGGGGAGTCTGTCTCCAAGTTCTTGCAGCGCTTTGTCGCCGGCTGGAGCTTCGATCCAGTTTATTTTTTTGTCAGTCAAAACGGCGTTTATGAGTTTAACAGTGCTTTCCACTACTTCCGGGCCAATCCCATCCCCTTTTATTAAAACAACGCTAGTTTCTTTCATTGCAAACCACCTTTTTGTAAATGTTATTTGTTTTTTGTATAGTTTAACAACCCCCCTGCTTTGAGAATCGCCCGGTCCCTTTCGCTAGCCTCAAGTATAACTTCTATTTTTTTACCGTTGGTCTTGTTGTTTATTGTCATTTTGCTTAAATCATTGACGTTGAATTCCAACTCATCCCCCTGGCTTATTGAATCATAATCAGATGGATTTTTGAGTTGTAGTGGAAGTATGCCGAAATTTATTAGATTTGCTTTATGAATTCTCGCAAAGGTTTTTGTTATCACTGCTTTAACTCCCAAAAATCTAGGTGCGAGCGCAGCGTGCTCTCTGCTTGAACCTTGGCCATAATTTAAACCTCCTAAAATAAAACCGCCGTTCTTTTCTTTCGCTCTTTTAGTGAAATTAGGATCCACTGATTCAAAAACATAGTTGCTTATTTTTGGAATGTTGCTCCTTAATGGGAGAACTTTCGACCCTGCCGGCATTATATGGTCGGTGGTTATGTCATCTCCTACCTTAAGCAGCACTTCTCCTGAAAGGGTTTCCGACAATTGCGGGAATATTGGAAGGGGTGCTATGTTAGGACCTCTTATTATTTCTGATTTAAACGTCGGTTTTATAATCATTGAATCGTCCACGACGAAATCGGCAGGTATGTTAAGTTCGAAGCTTGCTTTCATTGGATCTGTGACAACTCCTGCAACAGCGCTCGCAGCTGCGGTTTCAGGGCTTACCAAATACACTTTATCATTCTTTGTACCGCTCCTTCCTTCGAAATTTCTGTTGAATGTTCTTAGGGAAACCGCGCCAGTTCTAGGGGATTGCCCCATTCCAATGCACGGACCGCACGCGCTTTCCAAAACTCTAGCTCCAGCACCAAGCATTGTTTCAAGAATTCCTGTTTCGGTCATCTGCTCCAAAACCTGTCTAGAACCAGGACTGACTCCGAAACTTACAAAATCATTTATGTGCTTGCCCTTTAAGATAGAAGCGACAATGGACATGTCTTTTATAGAAGAATTTGTACAACTTCCAACCAAAACCTGATCTACTTTCAAACCCTCAATCTCGCTTATTTTAACCACGCTGTCTGGACTAGACGGCCTGGCCGCCATTGGAACAAGCTCTGAAAGGTTAATTTCAATCACTTCATCATACTGGGCGTTTGCGTCTGCTTCCAAGCGCTTAAAATCTTTTTCACGCTTCTGCTTCTTTAGAAAGTCAAGAGTGTTTTCATCAGATGGGAAAATAGAGGTGGTAGCCCCAAGCTCAGCACCCATGTTAGTAATGGTTGCTCTCTCAGGAACGCTTAGATTTTTCACCCCTTCTCCGAAATACTCAAATGCCTTGCCAACCCCTCCTTTAACGGTAAGCCTTCTTAGTATTTCAAGGATAACGTCCTTGGCGTTAACTCCTTTCCTCAACTTTCCCGTAAGTTTAACTCCAACCACTTTAGGTGTTTTTAAATAAAACAATCCCCCTCCCATAGCTACCGCAACATCCAAACCCCCGGCTCCGATGGCAATCATGCCCAAACCTCCATTCGTAGGGGTGTGACTATCGCTTCCAAGCAAAGTCTGGCTAGGAACGCCAAATCTCTCCAAATGAACCTGGTGACAAATACCGTTTCCAGGTTTTGAAAATAAGATTCCGTAATTTGACGCTATCGTCTGAAGAAAAATATGATCGTCTGCATTCTCAAAAGTGGTCTGAAGCATATTATGATCCACGTAGCTAACGCTCAAGTTAGTCTTGACTCTGGGAATTCCTAAAGCTTCGAATTCAAGATAAGCCAAAGTTCCGGTAGCATCCTGAGTCAAAGTCTGGTCAATCTTTATTCCAACTTCTCCTCCGAAACTACCATCCACAATGTGAGCCTTCAAAACCTTGTTAAAAATTCCGTCTTCCATATCAACCACTGTCAAAATTTAAAAGTTTAAAATATAAAACTCAAATCTTTAAAATACTTTCTTTCAAACAACTTTGCTCAAAAAACCTTATTTAAGTAAAAAATGCGCGGTAAATCAATTTAATAAGGGAGAAAAAACACCCCCCTTACGGAATAATAGGCGATTAAAGATAAATTTAAAAAAGAAAAATTAAATCAAAACAAAGTTTAAAACCCTTTAATCTCAAATTTAAAACCATGTCAAAACAACTGGCGAGAGAAGAAATAGAAAAACTCCTAAAACTATCGAAAACGGAAAAAGACGAGAAACTGTCAAGAAGATATGTCGAGCTTGCGTTGAAAATAGCAAAAAGAAACCAGGTAAAAATAGGAAACAGAAGATTCTGCAAAAAATGCCTTTCAATATACATTCCTGGAAAAACTGTGAAAATAAGGAAGACAAAAAATGCATTAGTATATGAATGCAAATGTGGAAGTGTGAAAAAATTTATTGTTGAATAAAATTCCACTTAAAAAAAATAAGAAGATATTAGCAAATTGGTATTTAGGTTCTTGTGGAAATGCCTAGCACGTCTTCTACGGTTAGACCCCCGTCAAAATCCCTTATTGTTAACGAATAACCCTGCTCATTCTTGTTTAAAACACTTAAAGGGAAAAATCGCCAGCCTTTTCTAGTAAGCTTCCAGGCAATGTAAAACGGAACTCCGCTCTTTCTCTCCCATTCCTTCATTATTTCGTACTTATCGTTTGAAAAATGCAGTCCCCCCTTCCATGCTTTGCATTCCAAAGCCAGGCGGCCGGTTGTTTTAAGAGCAAGAAGATCCGGGCTTACCCCATCAACCCCACTTTTAGCGCTTCTCACAACCACAAAACCGCTGTCTTCGATTAATTTTCTCAATTCTCTTTCGGCTGAAGCGCCCTTGACATATCTATCCATGGCGGTAATTAATGTTTAATCCATTAATAAACTTTCACACCCCTGCCCGCCGGAGATTGCAATTGCTGAATGAATTAGAAAAGCAAATGTGCTAAAATTAAGTTATAACGTTTTAAAGTATGTTTTAGCGTATTTTTATACGATAAGTGCGTAAAGTTTTACGAACGCATGATTTTTTTAAAAAAATAAGTCTATTGTAAAATTTTTTTGAAAGAGGTTTTTTATAGAATTTAAAACACAATTTATTTAAAACTTAAAAACAGGTGGTTGTTGGATGAAGAAAATACTAATGCTGCTTTTAGCAGTCTCGCTGGTTGGGGCGGACAGCATGGCTACGGACATTTCAAGCCAGATATGCAATGTAGTTAATCTTGTAAAATATGTTGCTGGAGCTATAGCGCTTCTTGTACTAGTGGTTCTCGGAGTGGAGTTGATGGTTTCGGGAAGCAATCCAATTCAAAGAAGCGAGTTGAAAAACAGGATGCTGATGGTGTTGGGTGGAATGTTTCTGATTCTTATTTCCAACTATATTGTTGGAATTTTTCTTCCATCGGCAGCAGCATGCCCAATATTATAGGGGTTTGAAATGCTTGAATTGGCTCAATTGATTGGCTTAATGCCATTCATTCCAAGCCCTATGTTCAGATACATTGAAAACGCCAATTCAAATCTTTGGATTAACAAGACAATTCCCGGGATTGTAGGGGTTTACGCTGTTTTGGGGGACGCCGAGCCTGGAATTTATCTTAATCAAACCTTTTTGAACTCTTCAGCAAACCTAACTATTTTCTATGGTTTTTCAATACAAAAACCGGATTTGGAGTTTCAAAGCGACTGCAAAACAGAACGGTTTTTACAGGGAGTTGAATGGCGGCTTGGAAGCAATTTTCAAGGAGTCATGGAGTCGGGCAGCGTAAACCTTGATCTCAACTTCAACGATTTCGAATCTTACGTTTTCAGCAATAAAACAATCGAGCCATTCTATGTTGATGAAGGCAATTCGGCTGTTTTAAGTTTTTACGCTGAAGCGGTTTTCAAGGTTGAGCATTGGAGGTTGGAACCCCACCTCTCCTGTTCAAAAAACACGTGCACCGTTTACTACTCCTGCGATTTTTACGATTCAACCTTTCAGAATTTTCAAAATAATAGCGCGTATTCAGAGAGTTTCTCAAAGATGGATGAAAATCCAGCAGTTGAAGGCAGATTTGACTACTATGACGGCGTTAAGGAGTTAATTATTTCCGTAAAGGCGGACAATCCAAACATTGCTGTTTATTCCGGTTCAAACAATTTCGAGTACTATTCTGAGGAATACCCTGTTTTTTTGGATGAAAACAATTTTTCGCACGCTACCGAAATTGCAGAAGATGTTTATTTTGAAAACGGACTTGTTATTGCTAATAAGTCGGTCGGAGGGAGTTATTTCAATTTTACGTTGATAAACGCGAGCGATAGCGCAACAGTCGAGTTAAAATTTCCGTTCGATAGCGAGAATTTTTCATTAAATGATTCGGAGTTAAACTCTTCGGTTTCGCTCTCAATTCCTGAGTTTAACTCACCGGGAAGCATTGTTAACGGAAGCGTGGTTTTGAAGGGCGGAGGAAAGCAGTTGAATGGAAGCGTTTTGGTTGAAATTCAGGGAGTTGGCGAATTAAACGCTAGCGTTGAAAACGGAGTTGGGTTTTTCCAGTTTCAAATGCCCAATCAAAGCGTCGCTGTCGAAGCTTTCTTTGAAGAAAGAGGATATTTTTCTTCAAGCGATTCAAGGTATGTAATAGTAAATACGGATTATTCTTCTGAAATTTTGCTTATGCTTTCTACTTTTCTTGTTCTAGCTTATGGTTTTTCTATGATTTCAGGCTACAAAAGCAGGCTTCTCGCTTCGGCGTCAGTGTTCTTCATTTTTTTGATGATTTTGTTTTTTGTAGCGTCAAATTCAGGGTGGGTTAGTTGAAAAAAGAGTTTTTATTCATTATTTTGGTTGTTGGAATGACGTCAGCTTCCAGCTGCATTACGCAATGCAGTTCAACCGATATTGTATGCCAGCTGGGAAACATTCCAGAGCAGGTTTTTTGCTTCTTCAAGCAGCAAACGGTGAGCACGATTTCAAGTCCGGTGAGTTTTGGATTAAATGGAATTTACAGTTTTATGGTGACAAACCCATCTATTGAAAACGCTGGAAGCGATTACAACTCTGTTCTTTACGCTGTCGAGTCTTTTTTCATAATAATCCTTCTGATTTCTGCGATAAGGCTTATTTTTTCAAGCATTCTGGGCGCTGTTGACAGGGCCGCCGCAAAGGAGGGCTTGAAGAAGGTTTTCATAAACATGTTTCTTGTTTGGGTAAGCTTTGACGTTTACAGCGTTGCAATTCAACTTTCAAATGCGTTCAGTGTTTTTCTAGCGCCATCCGCCCAGGATTGGAGTTCTAATTTGTTTCCCCTATTTATGAATCCCTTGTCATTTGTAATTTTGGTGATAGCGGTCGCAACTGTGTTGATAGCAGCGTTGCTCGCGGTTATAAGATGGGTTATGGTTTACATAGGATTGTTTGTATTTCCAATAGCTCTTGCTTTGAATGCATTTCCAATTACTGAGCAGTTCGGCAGGTTTTTCCTCAGTATTATAATAGTTAATTTTGTTGTTCAAATCATAGGCGCGCTTTTCATGCGGATAATTTTGAGTCTTATTTCATCCGGGCCACCATCCGGAATTTTTGTGGCTGCAGGGTCGCTTGTCCTGATGGTTTTGATTACGTTTGGATTGTATTTGACCACTATTTTTAACGCTATTTCGGAAAACAGCTGGTTGAGGAGGAGTTTTTGAATGGACGGCGGTTTGATTTACGAAGTACCTGAAGAGTTAAACTACGAGGAGAAGATTTTTCTTAATCTCACTTTCAAAGAAAGCCTTATTTTTTCTGCAGGTCTAGCCTTGGCTGTTTTGATTTTCACAAGAACCGCCCTTGAATTCAAAATAAGGGTTGCTTTAAGCGGAGCGGTTTTGATGTCTGGTTTTATTCTAGCTAGGGTTAAACCGCTTAGGGACAGAATTGCAAAATATGCGAAGTATTTAACCTATCCTAAGCGGAGCGGGTGGAGGAACAAACAAACGCTAAATCGTTTTGTTAAAATTCAGGACGTAAAAAACGATGTTGTGATTTTGAAGGATAAAATAATAGCTGTTTTGGCAGTCACTCCTTATGACTTCACAATGTTTTCCGACAAGGGAAAAATTGCAACCATTTCTTCCTACAGGAATTTTCTTAACGCTATAAACTTTCCGATTCAGATAGTAATGAGAACTGGAAAGGTGAATTTAAGAGATTATTTTGCTTCAGCTAAGGAGAGAATTGCTAAAAATCAGGATAGAAAGGCGATGGAGGAGATGGACAAGTTTGAGGGTTTCGTAGAAAAGTATATTTCAACAAAAGGGGTAAGCGACAGGCTTTTTTATCTTATCATTCTGCAGGAAGGGGGGAAATCAGAAGAGCAATTCAAGAAGCTAGAGTATAAAGTGGAAGTGTGTGTAGAAAAACTCGGCAATTGCGGGTTGAAGTGCAGGAGGTTGGAAGATTCCTCTCTGATAACACTTTACTCATCGTATTTGGGAGGGTACGTTGAAGTTGGAGCGGATTATCTTTCAATTTTAACCATGCTTGACATGGCTGAAAGCCATGAAAAGGTGATTTAAACGAGATTTAACGAGATTATTGAAAAGGCAAAAAAAAGACTCGGAATGACCGTAATAAGGCAGGAGGGGGAAATGAAAAGAACTCTTCTTCCATACCTTCTGGCGCCTTCTAGCATAATAAAGAG
>JAKAOM010000007.1 GCA_021812145.1 Microcaldota archaeon | reverse complement strand
ATGGAAGTTGGTATGCAGGAGTATTTGATACAAACACTGCTGTTTATGATTTGATGCGTAATAACACTCTTGTTAATAGTGGGGGGTATATTCCTTACCTGTTGATTAATACTGGCGATGCTGCTCAGGGCACGATGGTCACAGGTTTTTACAACAACTCACCAAACGTTTTATACACTAGCTTGTTTGATGGAAATCCCACCAATTCGAGTCGTAATAGCGCAGATGGTTTGAATTGGAATGCTGTTTTGCCTCCTTGGTTTGCTACGAATTTTATTAATTACAGCTTGGATAATAAACTCTATGTTGGAGGGTATTTAGTCAGTTTAGCTAGCGGTTACAATCTTTTTTCATCTAATAATTTAAGTTATTGGAGTGTTAGTGCAAGCCTTCCTAATTATCTTCCTATAACTGTGGTTGAATTCAATAAGTATTTTTACATTTCAAGTGTTTATGCCCCTACGGGGGTTGGATTTATTCTTAAATCTACCTAAATTATTAAGTTTATAATTAATTCTAATTTTATTGACTGTTTAATTTTAAAACTCAAAACTTGAAAATCATCATTTTGTAAGCATTTTTTCAAAAAAATCATTGTTTTATAAACTTTTTTCATATTTTTTCACGGCTAAAATTTTATTCAAGTTAATCCCTTCTTTACTTCTTACACATGCATATGCCAAAAATTTGTAAGTGTTGTAAAAATGGATAAATATATCGCACTGATTGGGTCCTATGCTAGAGGTTATCCATCAAAAAGATCAGACTTAGATTTACTATCTTTCAAATACGAAAATCCAGACTTAGATTTACTATCATTTAAACACGATTATTTTAAAAAAATGTCAACTATCGATATTCATAATGCTAATTCAAATGATATATTGTTGCCTAAGAAGATTACGTTTTTACTTGAAAGCAAATTTATATATGGCAGTTATGATTTTTTTGAAAATCAGAAAAATTATTTGGCCCCAATCATTAAAAAATATGAAAGAGAATATGCCTTATTTTTTTATTTAGAAAATCTTAGAAATAATAAGATTTTTGGAAAAATTAAACACCCAAAAATGGATTTTTATAAAAAAAATATTGGTGGAAAGCGGTCATTGGATACTCTCTTTTGGAATTTATCAATGTTTAATAAGATTTTTGGAAAAAATATCTTTGAAATTAGTAAAATATCGAATGTTGATCTTTCACTGATTAAAGAAGTGATAAAAAATTTAAATCTTCTATTTTCTGAAAGAATTTCAATTTTTAAAAAGAATTCAATTTTAAAGAAAAATGAAAAAATAATTAATAAAATTTATGATGACTTATCAACTAAATATTATTTTGAATTAGAATGTTACCAATCTAAATTTACACTTGAGGAAGGAATTCAAATATTTTCAAAAGCAACTGAAGGAGGTAATAAAATAGCAAAATATGCATTAAATTATTTTAAATCTACTATGCCTGACATTAGTTTCAAAGAGGTCTTGAAAATATTAGACAAAGGAGATGTTGAATTTAAAAAAAATCTTTTACAAAATGTTGAAGCAATCAAATCCTTTCCAGTCATTTTAGACAAATTAGAGAAAGATAGAAATTCTCTTTTAAGAGAATATGTTAATATAATAAGATTTGGTGAAAAATACTTATCAACTCTTTCAAAAGAACGAGCATTTTTTTTAAGAAACAACACAAATCATCTAGCTAGTATAAATTAACATCAAGTCATTTTTTTAAATATTTTATTCCAATTACTCATTATTATTTCATTTAAAGGGCCGTGACCTTTGTTATGAAAAATTATACTCAGATCATTTTTTGTCTTCCATGTTTGATAAATTCTTTTATTGTCTTTAAATGGTATAGTTGCGTCATTTAAATCATGCAAAACAATTAACTTATTATTAACGGGAAATAGAATTGATTCTTTATCAAGAAATTGTTTTTCCCAATTTTTGTTAATTCTGTAAGTATATTTAAAAGCTCTTTTCACAAATTCTATTGTCTGCTTAAGCATTTGTTTTTGTATTTTAATGTTAAGAAGTGGCGCTGAAAGTATCACATTTCCTTCAAAATTATTTTTTGAGATATATTCAGTGGCAATCAAACCTCCAAAACTACCTGTAAGAATGTTTATTCTTCTTGACTTAAATGTAATTTTGCGATTACCCCATAAATCTAAAAAACTGTCGGTCTTGATTGCATTTAACCCTTTCTCAACAATTGCACTAGAACTAGAATCAAGGAAACTGCCATCACTTTCAAAACTTCCAGGGTATTTAATAGAAATAACTGAAAAACCTTTGTTGTACAAAAAATTAATCAGCTCAGTATAATTATTAGAAGAAGGGAAACCTGGTAGAATAATGAAAAAATCTCCTTTTGAGTGAACTTTGAAATCTATTGCTAAGCCTTTATAAAAAGTTTTATAAACATATTTATCCATTAAAATTTTCCACCCTGATTTATATATAATATGTGCTTAGAACGCCAAACTTAAAAAGCTTTTTAACAAATGGTTTTGTAGTAATATATCATATCAAATAGCAGAAGTGTTTGACTTTGTGATTTTATTACAACACAAAGCATTTATGTGTGATCTATTCATTTATAACACTTATTAGTTTTGGGCATAATGGTGCAATCTCGCCCATTATTTTTTTAAATCTATAATTTTTGCCATTCGGATTATTACTTATATCTCTAAGTTCAGTCCCAATATATTTTAACTTTTCACTAAAATTTAAAGGTACTTCATTTTCATAATTTAAATTTACATCTATTTTTGTTTTATAAAATTTGTTTAGATTATATGCTTTGGAAAGAATTTTTCTTAAAAATTTAATATTACTTAAATCTATTTTTTTAGTAACATTTCCAAATCTTATGTTATCAAATAAAACAAGACGAATTAAATCACTCTTAAAACCAGGATAAATGTCCTGTTTGTCCTCCTCAATTTTTTTAAGCAAATCATTTACTAACATATTAGATTTATGCAAACCAATTCTTTCTCCTTGTATGTTAGTTATTAAACTATGTGAGTACACAAATATTTTATTATCATGATGCATAATTTTTGATAACATTATCGTAGGAGACAACCAAGGACCTTTCACATTATTCCCGCAAACTAAATATTTTTCTCTGTCATTAACTTTTAAAGCCGCACTAATAGTAGAAAATATCGGGTTTACGGTTCTATTATTTGATATTTTTTCACTTATGGGAATTTTTTCCATTGAAGTTTCACTTCTTAGGTATTCTTCAAATTCTTTTTGACTTTCATTATCCATAAAACTAACAATTCTCTCTTCTGGTTTTAGATTTAAAAAAACACTTCTCAACTTTTTCATATTTACATAAAACGTGTCTTTTTCCTTTTCAATCATACCTCCTTTTAATAATGCTGTGAATAGTCTAGATATATTTCTTTTTTTTGAATCAGATTCAAATTTATTAACGTTTAAAAAATTTTGTATTTCTTTTATACGTTCCTCTCGCATTTTAGATACTGAAAGGTTATGCTTTACACTTTCATCTATCACGTGTTTCCCAGTTTCATTAAAACCATAAACTACCTCATGTTTTTTTACCTGTGAAATGTAATCACTTAAAACATATGTCATCGCATGACCAATAGAAGTTTTTACAGAAACAGTTTGAAATGGATATGAAATACTCATAATTTACCATTTATAACTTCAAATTTTTAAAGTTTTTGAATATCTGCTTTCTAGAATTTAACATCATTAATATTTAAGCTTGCTACAAAAAATGATTCTTAGAATAATTATTTAATGGTTTTGGCTTGTGAAATCCGCTGCCTTTAGGTGGTCGGATGAAACAAGCCCGCAACGTTCTAATTCTCAAAAGTTCTAACGCCTTTAGCGCGAGCGTTGATGATCGTCGCGCCGCAGGTGATTTCAAATGGATAGTGGAACTTATGAAGATAAAAGCTTTGTGCATAACGCTCACTCGGTTGGAGTGAGCGAGTATCATTTGCAGTGGGTTACTAAGTATTGTTATGAGACGCTTGGCAAGGAAAGTCACTATAAGGATTGCGAGAGCGCAATCCGGAGCGTTGCGAAAAGGCATGGTATTACGATTAGTGAGTTGAGTGTTATGAGTGATCATGTTCACGTGGTTGTGGTTCTTCCGCAGGACGTGAGTCCTGCGAGGGCTGTTGGTTTGTTGAAGGGCGCTAGCGCTTATGAGATTTTTAGAGCGCACCCTAATTTTAGGTTGCGCTATCCTAGAGGTCATTTTTGGGGTAGGGGTTATTTTTATAGGAGTGTTAGTGATGTGAGTGAGGAGGTTGTAAAGCATTATGTTCGGTATGATAATGATCCTAGGCAGACGCGTTTAGCTTGAGTTGGAAACCCCTGCCTTTAGGCAGGGGAGGACGTCATTTTAAAACATTTGGTGTTTGCCTTCTATAATTTTTTTGTATGAGGCTTGCTTTTTTGTTTAAATGTGAGATCAGAGGTTTTGCTCCCACACCACCCTAATCAGCGGTGTTCCTTCCCGTCATTCGCAGGCTGGGTTCCTCACACATCCTCGCTGAACTGATTTAAAGTGTACTGCTTGTTATCCTGAGCGCGAACATACTCACGCGTTACTTGTAAGTCGACAATCATCAGAGAAAAACACTCTAGCGCTTAATCACGCTTTAAAAAATAAAAAGAGGGTGGGCCGATTCATCAACGGCTTTCGATCTATCAGCTAAATTTTCTATGAATAAATATATAGTAGTAAAAACAGAATGTTTTTTAAATACTGACTGTTAAAATATTTTTAATGTTTAACTCGAGTTTAAAGAATGTTTTACTGGTTTTCTTGTTGTTATTTTTAACAGTTAGAGGGTGTCAGCTTAGCACTCCGTCAAGCCCGCAAAATTCTGGCAGTCAGATTGTGTTTAATGTTTCAAATCCTCCCTTAGGCTCGACTTATCCACTAAGTTACAATGTTTATTGCTATAATAATACTAATACATATCACGCTAATACTAATAGTATTACTTTCATGACTTCAACCTCGAAGCCAATCTTTTCTTGCACTCCTAGTGTTGCTGGGAGTGATTATTGGGCTAGCGCTAATGTTAGCGGGGGGGATAGTTGTGCTAGTAACACTTTCACTGTTTCTTCGGGTTTGGGTGTTTCAATCACCAGTCCTCCTAGTATTACTGCGGGTAATTCGGTCGTTATAAGTGGAACTGTTTCAGATAAGTCTGCTACTGGCTCGCTTGTCGTTTCAAGCGTAGGTACTAATTGTAGTAGCGTTGCGGTTAGTGGTAGTTTTTCAAATGGTGTTTTGAGTAGTGCCACTGTAAGCGTTCCTTCTGATGTGAGTTCAACCACCTGTGCGGTTAATGTGAGCATAACTTATAATGGTGTTGAGGCTAGTGATGTTATTGTTTTTCCGGTTATTGGTTCTAGTTCATCAAGTCAATGTACTGGTGTTGCTTGTAATGGTGTTGAAACTTGTAGTTGGACTAGTAGTTGTGGTGTTAATACAGGTAATTGTAGTTTTGTTGTTGGCACTCCCTGTGGTTATAATCCTTCTTGTTCTTTGTCGAGTAATGTTTCTAGTGTGTCTAGTCCTGGAGGGAGTGTTGCTATTTCTGGGGTTTTGACTGGTTTTTCTCAAAACATAAATAGCTGGAGTGTTTCTTGTGGTAATGGAAATTCAGCTTCTGGTTCTTGTTCTTTTCAACAGCAGAGCAATGGTTTGTATAATGGTGGTTGCAGCGCTGTTTGTTCTTATACGAGCGCTCCTGGTTCTGTCGTAGCTCCTGTTTCAGCTAGTGTTTCTAGTGTGGTTTGTCCTTCTATTGCGGTTAATGTGAACGCGTTGAATCAAAAACCGTTGTACGTTCCTTCCTGCAATGTTTCTATAAACCCCACTAGTGTTTATAATGGTAGTGTGGGGGTTAGTGTTGGTTACACTGGTTTGAATTCGAATCCTTCGACAGCGAGTTTGGATTGTAGTGGGGGTTTGTTTTCAACTGAAAACGCTAATCTTCAATGCAGTGGAGGTTATTCGGGTTCAAGTGTTGGTTATGCTGGCAGTTGTGGTGGTTCTTGCAGTTATAATTCAACTCTTTCTCAGCAGAACGTGCCTTTGAACGTTAAGGTTGGCGGTGCTTCCTGCAATATTTTACTCACCTGGCTTGCTTCAACTCACCAGCAGAGTCAAAATTCATCTGTTTCAACTCAAACGGTTAGCAGTGCGCTTGTTTTGAATGTTACTGTTTTGAAGAGTCAGACTTTTTTTAATGAGAGTGTTATTGATCCTAACGCTGTTTTGGGTGCTTCGGGTGTTTTCAATTCTACGCTTCCTGTTGATGTTTTGGAGTGTGTTTCTCCTTTGGGTTCTGGTTTTTGTAGTTGCAGTGTTTCAGGTGATAATTTTAATTGTGTTTTTAATCCGGTGGTGAATGGGAGTTATGTTTTGGTTTTTAAGAGTGGTTTGAGCGTTGATAACAATACTAGTTTTACGTTGAATGCGGGTTTCGCTCCTTCTATTACCACGAATGTAATTCCTCCCAATCTTGAATTTTTTGCTAAACTGCCTTATTATATAATTTATGCTGTTGGTTTTTTGATTTTCCTTTTCATTTTGTGGCTTTTGTACGGTTTGATGAAGGATGATGTTATTCTTCCTTGGTGGAGGGGCGAGTTTCTTACAAAGTATGAAGTGGGTGTTTTGAGGAAGGCTGGAGCGTATTATGAGCATTATGCTGACACTTTGTGGAGTTTGAGTCCAGGGCCTATGGAGAGTGGTTTGTTTAAGACAGCTAAGCAGTTGAATTCAAATGCTCAG
This sequence comes from Microcaldota archaeon, assembly GCA_021812145.1. GTDB lineage: Archaea > Micrarchaeota > Micrarchaeia > Norongarragalinales > UBA8480 > DTNV01. Next base: position 23,873 of record JAKAOM010000007.1, on the reverse strand, counting down.
GCTAGGGCGGATCTTCTTGAGAGGAAGAAGAGAGGGTTTTTTTCAACTTTTTTTGATTTTTTCAGCAAGGTTGGTTTGAAGGGTTATTTTGAGAGAAAGGCTAAACTTCATGTTTTAGATCAGGACGAGTTTAAGATTTTCAGGAATGTTATTGACTTGAAGTCTGTTGATGAAGTTGAAAAGCTGGCTCAAAGGGTTTACTCGCAGCAGTTAAAGCAGAAGAGTTGAATTAGAGCTATTTTAGCTTGAAATCATTGAGATTGTTTGGTTGGCTTCGTTTGTTATGAGTGAAGAGACTACGTTGGCGAAGTCGTTGGCTTTCATGGCCAAAGTGACGCCGGCTATTATTATAACTAGTCCGAGCGCTACCAGCAGCAGGTATTCGGCTGAAACTTGGGCTTTGTTTTTCATTTGCAGGTCGATTCATTTTTAGATTTGTTTATTAAAAAAGCTTTTGTTTTATGCGTTGGAGCGTGTTTATTCTTTTGCTTCTGCTTTTTCTTCGCATTCTTTCCAGTCTTCTTCCGATAGTTTTTCCATGCACAGCGGGTAGATTATCATTTCCTCTTTTTCTATGTGAGATTTTATCATTTCCATAAGGTATTTTGCAGTGTATTTGAGTTTATTTAATTCTTCATCTCCTGGCTTTTTATTTTTGACTAGAGTTGCGAATTCCTGTGCTTTTTCTTTCATTTCATCGTGTTCTTCTCTCATGACTTCTACTGGCCCGCTAACGCCTTTTTCCTCGAGTTTGTCGAATACAACCTCTTCTTTTTTGAAGTGGTTGAGCAACTCGTCGAAGTGTTTTGCAGTTTTTTCAAGGTTGGGCTTGTTTTTTTGAAAATCGTCGTTGGTTTGTATTTGGTTTAGCGTGGTTTCTAGGTTTGAGATTTCAACCAGTGTTTTTTTGTGGTCTTCTTCGAAATTGTTTACTATCACGGTTTTTTTTTGTTGTTTTGCATGCTTTTAATTTTTGTGGTTTTTGTTTTTGCAGAGTTTTTTTTATGTTTTGAGTTTCAGGGTTTGTTTTGGGTTGGTTCTTCTTGACCCGTAAGTGTTTTAAACTTGTTTTTGTTCTTTAATAGTGATTTTATTATGGGCGTGGATTGGAAGGCGCTTTTGGTGCTTGTTTTTTTGGTTTTGTTCGTTAGAGCGCAGGTTTCCCAGGAGGCTGCTGGCAACACCGCTTCTTCTTTGATTCCTTCTGGTTCTAATGAGGTTTATGTTGTTCAGCCATTGCCTTTTGCCTATAATAGCAATACTTATTGGCTTGTTGGCCTTTATTCTGCTGGCTCCAATTCAACTCCTAATGTTTTGGTTGCGGTGAATTTTGCTACTGGCGCGATTGAAACCGATAATTCTACTCTTCAGGATTTGTTCACTCTTTTTTTCGAGCAGAATTCAATAAATAATTTTAATTCTAACCCTGCCTACTCCCAGTTTTCATCTTCGAATTTGAACTCGCTTTCTAATTCTCTTCTTAACAATGTCAGCGCTTCGCAGCAGGCTCTTCAGCAGCTTGCTGGTTTTAACCCTCAGATTAGTTTTTTCTATCCTATAAAGTATTTGGGTTATGTTTACAATAACGTTTCTATTCTTCAGTCTCAGAGCATTAATTTTTTGCAGAGCCAGTCTCTTGTGAATCAGAGCCAGTACGCGTCTGACGCGACGGTTAACCTCACTTATTCTTCTTATGGCGCGCTTTTAAACGATTTTTACAATGTTGTCTTGTCGGTGAATTCCTTTGACAACTCGCTGACGCCTATTGCTAACAATTTGTCTTCTTCTAATTATTCCAGTTTGATGTCGACTGCTTATTATGTTTATCCCGCGGCTCCTAACGCTCAGAGTTTTAATCTTATTTTGAATTATTACAACAGCATTCCGGATTTAAGCAGTGGGAGCGCTTCTCAGGCTGTGCTTAATTTTCAGTCAAGGGCGCTTGAGATTAAGGCTTTGAACGAGTTTCAGAATGTTAAATCTCAGGTTGCCGCTTTGTCTTCGTCTTCTATTATTTCAACGCTTCAGTCAAAGGGTTTCAATTTTACAAAGCTTGCTTCTGATTACAATACTCTTGTCGCTTTGATGAATTCAAAATCATCCTATTCTCAGTCTTTGACGCTTATGTCTCAGATTTCGGTTGAAGTTCAGCAGGCGCAGTCTGTTCTTTCAACTCCTCCAACCACGTCGACTCAGACTCAAACTCAGCCTGTTCTTTCAAGCTCGGCTCTTGACGAGTTTATAGCGATTGTTGTTGTTTTGATAATAGGGTATTACGCTTATTTGAGGTATAAGAAGGCTAAGAGTGCAGAGCAAACCGAGGAAGGCTAGGTTTTTACTTCTATCACATCTCCGTCGTGAAGGGGGTAGTCTGAGTTTACCTGTTGTCCGGGGAATTTTGTGGAGCCCCATACTTTTACGCTTTTGAAGTTTAGCAGTTCTTTGTGTATTTTTGCCGCTGCTTCCTTTACAGTGTCTCCTTTGTTGAGTATTATCGGGTCGTTATAGTCTGGCTTGCCGTGAGGGGGTTTGGTGTATACTCTTATTATTTGAAGTTCGTTGAAGATTTTCTTTTTCACTTTTTCTATGTCTTCTGGTTTGAACGCGTTGTAGCTTTCCTCTTCTGTTGAGTTGGTTAGGTCTTTTTTTGGTTTTAGTATCATTTTTCTTATTTTCGCGTCATCCAGCTTTTTTAGGAATTCTTCTTGTGTTTTGTCTTTTTTTCCTTCGTAGGTGAAGATCGCCAGTTCGGTGTTTTTGCAGTGGCTTAAAAGCAGGTTGGCGTTGGTTTCTGTCAGGCTGGGCGTGTCTATTAGTTGTATTTTGACGTTTTCGTACTTCATGGTTCCCGGCGTTAGCTTTTTTGTTTCGAAGGGGGTTTCTGTGGAGGGTTGGTTTTGGCCGGACAGTTTGTTGAATAGCGCGGTTTTCCCGCTGTTTTCTATTCCAACCAGCGTTGCCTGGACTCCTTCTTTTTTGAACTCTGCTTTTTCTTTTTTTCTTGATTTTTCCCTTTTTATTTTTCCAAGCTCCTTGTTTATTTTTCCTATTTTTGCGGTTATGTCTTTCAGCAGGTTTTCGCTTGCCTTGTGTTTCGGCGCCAGGCGGTACATTTCCTTGAGTGCTTCGAGTCTTTCTTCCGGTGTTTTCGCGTCGCTGTATTTTTGCTGCGCTGCGTAGAATTCCGGTCCAGCGTTCAGTGAAGCCATGCTTTGATTATCACCACTTCTTCTATGAAAAAGTTTTTTTGTGCTATTATTTCTGTTTCGAAGCCTGTTTTTTTAAGATCTTTGATTGTTTTTTCGTAGTTTGACAGCGAGCTTCCCACTAGGAGTATGATTCCTTTTTTTTCAAGGTGTTTTTTTGCTTCTGCTATGAATTTGCTTGAGGTTTTTCTTCCGGTTCTGCCTCCGTCGAACGCTTGGTTGATTTCGCCCTTGAGTTTTTCGTTTTTAGTGGTGGGCAGGTATGGCGGGTTGAATGCTATGCAGTCGAATTTTCCAGGAATGTTTGAGAAGAGGTTTGATTTTACGAGTTTTATTTTAGCGTTGTTTCTTTCGGCGTTTTTTCCGGCTTCGTTTATCGCCGTTTCGCTCACGTCGGCTGCTGTAACGCTTTTTGTCATTCCGTTTTTGAAGGCGGTTATTGCTTGGAGTCCGCTGCCGGTTCCCATGTCCAGGAATTTTCCGAACGCGTTTTCTTTAACTGCTTTTGCAAGCATTTCGGAGTCTTCGTGTGGTTCGTAAACGTTTCTTGTTGTTATTATTTTCACTCCTTCTATGGTGGCGTTGAATTTTTTTGGTTTTTTTCTTTCGACTGTGAAGTTCATGGTTTTTCATTTGCATTGGCAAGATTTTAATACCTTCTTTCCTTATTATTTACTGGTGGGTTTATGGAGGATTTGAGGCTTAGAATTGCCGGAGAGATTGCCATGTCTGAATTTCCAGGGGACACCATGCGCAAGTGGCGTGATATTTTCGGCATTCCGCAGATAGCCATTGCAGATTATCTTAAAATAAGTCCTTCTACTGTGAGTGATTATGAAGCTTCCAGGAGGAAGAGTCCAGGTATTGTTGTCATAAAGCGTTTTGTTGACGCTTTGATTGATATTGACACTCAGAGGGGCGGGAGTGTTGTCAAGAAGTTCAAGGAGTATAATGCGGGCAATGTTTTTTTCCAGAGTTACGAGTTTCAGAAGCAGATGACTGTGGAGGATTTTGCAAAGATTATTAACGCCAAGTTTTTGAGTGGCGAGCAGGGTAAGGGTAAGCTTGTTTTTGGTTGCACTATTTTGGACAGCATTAAGATTATTTTAGAGCTTCCTTATGAGAGTTTTATGAAGATTTACAGCACTACCTCGCAGAGGGTTTTGGTTTTCACTCATGTGGAGAGTGGCCGGAGTCCCATGGTTGCGGTTAGGGTTTCTCCTATCAAGCCGGTGGCGGTTGTTCTTCATGGGGTTACTAAGGTGGATAAGCTTGCTGTTAAAATAGCGGAAAGCGAGGGGATTCCTCTTCTTTTGACTAACGAGGATTTGACTGTTTTGAATGATTCTTTGAAAAAAGCTTCGCAATAGCGTTACCGGACTTTGTTTACGCTATTTCCATTTTTTATATTCTTCTCTGATGTCTATCGCTAGTATGAATTCTATTATTTTCAGAGTGGGTATTAGTTTTTGCTGTATGTTGACTAGGTACGCGCGTCCAGCGAGGTTTTTGAACATGTCTTTCACTCCTGTTCCTGTTAGGTCTGTGTTGATTTCTGCTATTATATTTTTTTGCTCTGGATCGTATATGCTGTAGTTTACGTTTGTGTCGCCTCCAACTATGTTTTTAAGCAGGTTTGATAACTTAGCCTTGCCCCCGGCTACAGCTATTTTATTCTCATTAGCGTCTAAAAGCAGGTAAGGGTTTATCAGCCCTCCGAAAGCCGGTGGTTTGTTGTAAAAATTCTGGTGCATTTTGCCATCCAACTTTTCCGAAGCGTCATAAAATTCAAAAGTGTCAGTTGCCATTGAGAATTCGTGGTGTATTCTTGCCATTTTGTTTCCGTTTGCGTCGGTTATTATGAAGTCAGGTACTCCTGCAGTTATAAGGTTTTTTTGTATGGTTTTTATTATCGCTTCTCCGTTTTGGTCTAGAACATCGTAGGTTGGCTTCAAGGATATTATCTCTTTTCTTACTATGTATGTGTTAAGGCTTAGGGGGTCTGCCATGTTTTTCTTTATAGCCTGGCTTTTTTTTAAGTGTTTTGGTGTGATGGGTTACCTTACTATGAAGGTGGTTCTGTAGAGGTTTCTTCCTTTTCTCATTCCGTAGAGTTTTTTGCTTTCAGGAGCTCTTAAACCCATTTTTTTAAGTGTTTTTCTCGCCGCTCCCACTCTTCCGGCGTAGATGTCGACTCCTGTTTTTTGTTTTTCTATTTTTGTTATGAACGTTTCGTTTTCTAGTTTTTTTATTATTTCTTCCTCTTTTCCGTTTCTGACTTGGATTATCGCTTCGTAGTACCCGCTTTTTATTCTTCCGCATCGTTCGCATAGCCTTTCCCTTATTTTGACTTCTATGGGGAATTCCTGCCTTATTTTAACGCCGTCTATTTCGGTTTCGTACACTGCTTTTCCTTCGGCGTATTCTACCGTTCCCTCGTGGTTTGTTTTTGTTTTGGATTTCACCAAGTCTTCCGCGCTTCCGCTTATCATTTTTCCGCACTGCCTGCATCTTACTATTTCTACTGTTCTCGGAGCTTCCACTAGCTTGTTTTTTCCAAGGTAGCAGTCTTTGCAGAAGCTTCCTATGAATTCAACTTTGCTTTTGCCGCAGGAAGGGCATATTTTTTCAAGGCTCATTGGAGTGTAATTGTGTTTTTTTTGGTTTTTATATTCTTCGCTGCCTGTTTTTTGGGTTTTTTACCCTTCGACCGATTTTATTGCTTGAGTTTTGCAGCCAGCCAGGCAGCTGTTTTTTTTGCTATTTTTTCAAGTTCTTTTTCGTTGGTGTAGAAGTGGTCTGTTTTGAATTCTTTCAGCACGCTTTTTTTTATCATTTTTTTGAGTGTTTTTCCGTTGTTTTTTGAGATTCTTTCGTCGTAAACCCCTTGTATTATAAGCGTTGGGGTTTTGATTGATTTTATTTTCTTTCTTGCTTTTTCTATGGCCAGCTCTGTTTTGATTTCTTTAACCCATTTTCTTCCCCTGGTTTCTTCCTTTGCGGGAGCCGAGAGCAGGGCTAGCGCTTTGATTTTTTCGTTTGCAGTGTTTCCGGCGTAGATCATGCTTATCAGCCCGCCGAAGCTGTGCCCCACCAGCGCTATTTTTCCGTATTTTTTTTCCGCGTGGTTTACTATCGCGTTCAGGTCTTCAAGCTCGCTTTCCACGGTTATTTTTTTCATTCTGAAGGTGAATATTATTGTTGAAATTCTTTTTTTTTCTATTTCTTTCTTTATTTTGAGCAGGTATTTTTCGTTTTTTGTTGCTCTGAAGCCGGGGCTGATTACTGCCACTTTGTCCGATATTTTTTTTTCTTCAGCCTCTAAACAGTTGATTTTCATTGTTTGTTCTTTTCTCAGTCTTGTTTTTATTTTTTTTCGTTCAATATATTGCCTCATGGATGAGAGTTGGGAGGGTTTGGACGAGCTTTCCGCGGTTAACGGCGAGCTTCGCTTTTTGACTCTTGAGCTTATGAAGCTTTCTTACAAGCGCAAGAAGAGTTTTAAGGAGGTTGTTGGGGAGTTTGTTGAAAACGCCGATTTTCTCAAGAAGCGGTTGGCTGAAGAGAAAGGTTGATTTAGTTTGGACGATTTAAGAGAGAAGACCTTGTTTTTCACAAAGGTTTTTTTCAGCATTCCTTCCGAGCGTAAGGTTTTGGCTTACTCGCTGGTGCTTTCCCTTCTTTTCGGTTTGTTTTGGAGCGTTTTGGCTTTTGGGGTTTCTGTTAAGTCGCTTGCGCTTGGTCTTTCTTCGGCGGTTCTTGTTTTTTCAGTGTTGATACCTTCTTTTGTTGTTTCGGCGGTTAAGGGTTTCAAGGTTTCTAAACACGCTTTTTTCACCGGTTTGGTTGGCTTGGCTGTTTTTCTTCTTTTTTCTTTTATAGGCTTGTTGTTTTCCGAGTTCGGTTTTGGGCCGGGAGTGGTTGTGTTTGCCGTGATTTCAAGCGCTCTTGTCTATCTTCTTTGGTTTGTGGTTATTTTCTTTGCTTTTGATTTGAGGCTTAAGAGTTTTCTGCTTAGTTTGATTCAGCCTGTTCTTTTCCTGTTTTTTCTTCTTTTTTGGAAGGTGGAGGGTTTTCTTCAGCCTACTGTTTTCAGTTCGTTCAACTTGTTTTTGGAGCTTTTGATAACCATTTTGATTTTTCTTCTTGTTTTGTGGGGCGTGGAGGTTGTCATCAACGCGCCTACGAAGAGGAATTTCGGGGTTTCGGCTGTTCAGGTTTCAAAGTTTTTTCTTTCTCAGTGGTTGAGCGGGGGTCGGGAGCTTGAGAGTTTGTTCAGCGTTTCTTCCGAGCGGGTTAATACTCTTGTGAGCGTGGTTTCTTTCAAAAAGGGCGATTCTTATTCAGGCATGTTGGTGGTTCCCGCCGTGCATTACGGTCCTCTCGGCACTCTTGGCGGCAGTTCTTTTCCTTATCTTATCGCCGAGCATCTTGAAAAGAAGTATGGCTGTCCGGTGATTGTTTTCAAGGGGGCGGCCAATCATGATTTTAATCCGGTCAGCGCTGCGAGCGTTAAGATAATCAATAAGGAGGTGGAGTCTCTTCTTAAAAAAGGGGATTATTCTTCCCGGGTTTCTTTTCTTCACTCAAAGGTTGGCGAGTCGATGGTTGATGGTTTTGATGTGGGTGGCAAGGCTTTTCTGACTTTTTCCAACGCTCCTTCTTCCACGGAGGATATCGATCAGGCGTTGGGTTTTGCTTTGAGGAGCAGGGCTCTTTCTTTTTTCAGCGACGCGGTGGTGGTGGACCGGCATAACTCCAAGGGGGAGATTAGTTTTTTCGGCAGCGATGTTTTTGAAAGGCTTATGAAGAGCGTGGAAACGATAAAGAAATCTAGGAGTGGTGTTTTGAAGGTTGGTTTTGCCGAGGTTGGGGTTGATTCAAAGCAGGTTGGCATGGCCGGCGTGAAGGCGGTTGTTCTGGAGGGTTTGCAGAGGTATTGCTTCATTGTTTTTGACGCTAATAACTGCACTCCTGCTTTCAGGGAGAAGCTTATTTCTTCGGTGAAGGGTTTTGATTTTGTGGATTTGTTCACCACCGACTCGCATTATGTTAATTTGGTGAAGGGGATTCATAATCCTTTGACTGACGAGAGTCTTATTGCTGCGGCTGTTGAAGCGGTGGGGAAGGCTGAAGCCGATTTGAAGCAGTGCAAGGCGAAGATCAGCACGGGTAGTTTTCAGATAAACGTTTTGGGCGTTCAGAAATCGTCCGAGTTTATAGGCACGATGAACGCGTTGATTTCTGTGGTTAAGATTGTGGTTCCTTTCCTGTTCCTGCTTGGCATTGCGGCAAGTTTGATTATTCTTTTGTTTGTTAAGTGATTTTTAATGAAGTTTTATGATTTGAATGTTTCCAAGCCTCTTCTTGCCGAGCGGGAGGCTGGTCTTGGTTTTGCGAGAGTGCTTTCGCTTCCTGTTATTGAGGGGGATGAGAGGAAGGTGGTGGGCGAGTGCAAGAGGAAGGGTTTCGCGTTGGTTAATCCTTTTGGGGTGAAGAAGTTTTACGAGAACAAGCTTTTGGCCAAGAGCGTGGTGGAGGGGAACAAGTGTTTTGAAGTTCTTATTTCTGTTTTTTTAAGGGTGGAGGGCGTGGAGAGGGCTAGGTTGATGAATCGGGTTAGGTTGTTTTTGAAGTTCTGCATTAGGAAGAAGGCGTGTTTTGTTTTCACCAGCGGGGCTATGGATGTGGGGGAGCTTAAAACTCCTAGGGAGTGGATTGCGCTGGGGGTGGTTTTGGGTTTGGATTACCGGCAGGCGGAGTACGCTTTTTCGGGAAGGGTTGAAAAGTTGGGTGTTTTGCAATGAAAGTGAAGAGCAGGTATTTGCTTATAGAGTCCAGCGGGGGTCGGGAGTTGGTGGAGAAGGCGGTGTTTGGTTTTCTGGGGGAGAGCGGTTTTTCGGAGTTTAACTTCAAGATGTTGTTTCAGCATAGGGGGCGTTGGGTTGCGAAGTGTTATTTGAAGGGTTTGGAGCATATTATTGCGGCTTGCGCTTTGAAGTGTTCGGATGGGGGAAAGCCGGTTTTGGTCAGGGTGGTTAAGATAAGCGGGACGATTAGCGCGCTTACCTCTTGAATTGTCTTTATTTTTAGGATTGTTTGCAGGGGGTGTTTTTTTGTTCAAAAAAGCTCAGCAAAAGTTTATTATTAATTATGTTTGTAAATAATTACTGTTTAAGAATAAGAATTTCAATTCTCATTTGGTGGTAATTTAAAATGTATCCTCCGCAGCAAAGCGCTTACGATAGAGCTATAACTGTTTTTTCGCCTGACGGCAGGCTTTTCCAGGTGGAGTACGCCCGGGAGGCGGTTAAGACGGGAACTACCAGCATTGGCTTGGTTTGCGCCGAGGGTGTGGTGCTTATAGCTCACAAGAGGATTTACTCTCCTTTGCTTATAGAGCAGTCTCATGAGAAGATTTACGCTATTGACGGGCATATCGCCGCTGCGTCGAGCGGTTTGGTTGCTGATGCTAGGAAGCTTGTTGATTTTGCCAGGCTTGAAGCTCAGAATCATAGGCTGACTTATGACGAGCCTATAGCAGTGGATGTTCTTGCGAAAAGCATCGGGGATCATATTCAGTTTTTCACCCAGTATGCTGGAGTCAGGCCTTATGGTGTTTCTCTTCTTATAGCAGGGGTGAACAGCGAGGCTAGGCTTTTTGAGACTGATCCGAGCGGCGCTCTTTTTGAGTACCGCGCCACCGCGATAGGGAGTGGTAAGAAGATTGTGGAGGATCTTTTCGAGAAGGAGTACAAGGACAAGATTGTTTTGAATGATGCGATTAAGCTTGCGCTTAAGGGTTTGAAGAAGTGCGTGGAGGAGAAGTTGAATTCTTCGATGGTTGATATTACTTTTATATCCAATGATGGTGTTATGAAAGTCTACTCGAAAAGCGAGGTAGCGTCTTTTTTGAGCGGTAAGGATTGAAATTGGGTGATTTTTTGCTTTGCTTGAGGGTTCTATAATAGCCCGGCTTGAGAAGGGAGGGGATAAGTTCGAGGTTTTTGTCGATGAGGAGCGGGCTTACAGTTTCAAGAGCGGTTTGAAGAAGGATTTCGCGAATGTTTTAAGCGTTGACGAGGTTTTCAGCGACGCGAGAAAGGGGGATAGGCCTTCGGACGCGGAGTTGAAGAAGTTTTTCGGAACTTCCGACCCGGTCGCTGTGGGCGAGGTTATAGTGAGGGAGGGGGAGCTTCAACTCACGACAGAGAGGAGGAGGAAGCTTCTTGAGGAGAAGAAGGCGAGGATAATCTCGCTGATTTCAAGAAATTGCGTGGACCCGCATACGAAAGCGCCGCACCCGCCGCAGAGGATTGAGAGCGCGTTGGAGGAGGTTAAGTTTAAGGTTGATCTTTTCAAGAGCGTGGACAGGCAGGTGGAGGAGGCTGTCGAGAAGTTGAGGGAGATTCTTCCGATAAAGATGGAGAACATTAAAATAGCGGTTAAGATTGACCCGCAGTTTTCCGGAAGGGCTTTCGGGATTTTGAAGGAGTTTGGTTTGGAGAAAAGCGAGTATGGTAAGGACGGGAGCCTGGTAGGGGTTTGCGTTTTTCCGGCTGGATTGCAGGATGATTTTTATAATAAAATGAACAAGCTGACAGGAGGCAGCGTTCAAACAAAGGTTTTGTGAAATGGAAAAGAAAATAGTGACGCCTGGTGAGTTGTTGTTTGACTTCCCTAAGAGGCTTTCAGGCGCTTATGTGGAGAATGGGAAGACTTACTCGTCTGTTGTCGGGGTTCTTTCAGAGGGTTTTTTCATCCCTCTTAGAGGGAGGTACGCTCCGTTTCCAGGTGATTTGATTGTTGGGGTGGTGATGGAGGAGCGTTTTTCTGGTTATCTTGTGGATGTTAACGCTCCGTTTCCAGGCGTTTTGGATTCAAGGGATTTGAGGGTTGAATTCAGGATTGGGGATTTGCTGGTTGCGAGGGTTGACAGTGTTGACGAGGTAAGCAACCTGGTTTTGGTTGACCCTAAGAAATTGTTGAAGGGGGAGGTTATTGAGGTTGGGGCTGTTTCAGTTCCCAGGATTATAGGGAGGAATAACAGCATGATCGACATGGTGAGGAATATTACGAAGAGCGAGGTTTTTGTGGGAAAGAATGGGAGGATATTCATAAAGAACGGCAACGCGGCTTTGGCTGCTGAGGCTGTTAGGAAGATTGCCGACGAGGCGCACACGTCGGGGTTGACTGAAAAGATAAAGAATTTTTTAGAGGCGAGGACTAATGAACAAAGCAAATAAACCAGAATTGATAATAGACGGCAGGAGGACTGACGGAAGGAATCTTGAGGATTTGAGAAGCGTTAAGATTGAAAGCGGGGTTCTTGACAACGCCGACGGTTCGGCGATGGTGGAGTGGGGCAATAACAAGATTATAGCAGGGGTTTACGGGCCCCGAGAGGTTTTCCCGAAGCATTTCAGCGACCCCTACAAGGCGGTTGTCAACTTCAGGTATGTTATGTGCAGTTTTTCTTCTCTTGAAGAGCACAGCAGGGGAGGGCCTAACAGAAGAAGCATTGAAATCAGCAAGATGGGGAAGCATGTTTTTGAAAACCTGATTCTTACAGAGCAGTTTCCCAACACGGCGATTGACATTGACGTGGAAGTGCTTCAGAGCGACGGGGGGACGAGGGTGGCTGCTTTCACTGCGGCTAGCGTTGCTTTGGTTGACGCTGGGATTCCTGTTAAGGGTTTCGCGGGAGGGGTTAGCGTTGGTAAGGTTGACGGCAGGCTTGCGGTTGATTTGAACAAGATTGAGGATAATTACGGCGAGAGTGACGTTCCGGTTATGTTCAACTCTTCGAATTCAGAGATTCTTCTTCTTCAGATGGACGGGCTTCTTACAAGGGAGGAGTATGAAAGAAGCATTGATTTATGCTATGAAGCTTCGAAGAAGGTTAACGCGCTTCAGGTTGATAGTATTAAAAAGAAAATGGAGTGATTTGCGAAAATGAAAATGATAATGGATGAGATAAGAGCGGAGTACGTCAAGGAGTTGCTGAAGGAGGGTAAGAGGAAGGGGGATAGGGGTTTCGATTCTTACCGGGAAGTCAGCATAAAGAACAATATTCTTAAGAACGCGGAGGGCAGTTGCCTTGCCAGCATTGGCAAGTCGAAGGTTTTGGCTGGAGTGAAGATAGATTTGATGGAGCCTTTCTCTGACAGGCCTGAGGAGGGTGTTTTGATGGTGAATTCTGAGTTGATGCCTCTTGCTTACTATTCGTATTCTGCCGGGCCTCCTACTCCTGAAAGCATTGAGCTTGCGAGAGTTGTTGACAGGGGTATTAGGGCTGCTAACGTTCTTGAAATGCAGGGTTTGAAGTTCGGGGATAAGGTGCTGGGGGTTTTCGTTGATTTTTACGTTCTTGACAATGACGGGAATTTGACCGACACGGCGACTCTTGCGGTTATGAACGCTCTTTCCAATCTTTCAATTCCTGAATTCAACGCGGAGTTGAACGCTTTCGAGAGGGAGAAGAGGAACAGGAAGATGGAGGTTAAGAATCGGGTTACCACTTCTACTTTCTGCAAGATTAACGGGAAGATACTTTTGGACTGCGATGTGGAGGAGGAGAACGCCGGTTCGGGAAGTCTTACCATCGGTGTTGCTGACGGGGGTTTTATTTGCTCCACTCAGAAGAGCGGCAGCGCTAGTTTTTCCAAGAAGGAAGTGATGGATTGCGTTGACATTGCCATGAAGAAGCATGAGGAGCTTGTCAGGCACATAAAAATCGAGGGGTAGTTGTTTCAAAAGTGTTTTAAATTTTTTCTGTTCAAAATTTGCTAAAGGTGTTAATAAAATGGGTTCACGTTATGGAGTTAGGATAAGAAAGCTTGAGAGCAAGGTGCTTGAAAGGCAGAGGAGCGCTTACGAGTGCCCGGTTTGCGGGAAGCAGAAGGTTAAGAGGAAGCATTTCGCTGTTTGGGCTTGCAATAGTTGCGGCACTGTTATCGCGGGAGGGGCGTACGAGCTTTCGACTGACGTTGGAAGGTCTGCTAGAAAATTCCTAAGTCAGGGTTGAGTTTGAATACATGCTTTGGTTAAACTCTAATTTCAGCAGGGCTTTTGAGTTTAAAAGCGAGAATCCCGGCAGGGAGGAGAAGCTCGCCCAGCTTGTCAATTTTCGGAGGTTGATAGGTTTTGAAATGTTTTCTTTTCTTCCGTTCAAGTTTCAGCCTGTTGTTAAAGGCGGTTTAACCGATCTTTCTAGGTTGAGTTTTTCTGATTTCAGGCGTTTGGCGGAGGTTGATTTTTCCGGTTTTGACGAGGCTAAAAGGCCTGGTCTTGAGAAGATGGCGTTCAGCGTTGTCGTTAATCGTTTTTTTTCCAGCGATTTTCCCCAGCAGTTTAAATCCAATTCATCCACCACAAAGGATTTTGTTTTTTTTGCAAGGGAGGAAGGTTGGACTTTGGTGAAGAAGGCTAGGGTTGACTCTCCCCGGGAGGATATCTTGTTCGCGTTGAGCGGGAGTATGGAAACGCTTCAGGCGAAGACCGCGCAGCTGTCCACTGAGAAGTGGGGTGAGTTTCAGGGCGTGCTTGCCGGGATGGAGCCGAAAAGAACTGGGTTTTCCAATATTGCTAAGGGCGTTGCCGAGTTGAAGAAGATTGATTTTAATTCTTATTCAAAAGAACCGTATTTGAAGGAGTACGCTTACTATCATGTTTTGGACAAGTGCGGTTTCCCTCCTTTCATTACTCGGGAGGAAGTTTCAATGGTTTACCCTCAGTTGAAGGTTGCTAAACCCAGGGGAAGGATTTCTAAAAAATAGGTTTTGGGAAAAAGCTTAAAACACTTAAATTATATTATTTAAACGCTGAATGTTTTTCTAGCCTTTCTAAAGGGAAAAAACTTCCAGGAAGAAGTTTTTCTTTAGGGGATGGGCTAGCCTGGTATGCTTTCAGCTTTGGGAGCTGAAGACCCGAGTTCGAATCTCGGTCCCCCCACTTAAGGGAATTTTAATGAAAGAAAGGAAATATTTTTTCAAAAACTCTGAAGGGATTAGGTTGTGCGGGGTTCTGACAGAGTCTGAAAACAAAACCAAGACTTGCATAATTCTATGTCATGGAATAACTGTTGACAAGGACGAGGATGGAGTTTTCAGCAGTTTGGCTAAAAAACTATGCGGTGTTGGGTTTACTGTTTTCAGATTCGACTTCAGAGGGCATGGAGAGAGTGGTGGTAAGTCAGTTGACCTGACCGTGACTGGAGAGGAGAGGGATCTGGAGGCGGCGGTTTGTTTTCTTAAAAGCCAGGGTTATTCCAAGTTTGGAATACTTGCAGCCAGCTTTGGAGGTGGAGCTGTTTCGTTGTTTGTTTCAAAGAATAAAATAGCAAAAACTCTAGTTTTTTGGAATCCGCTTCTGAAGTATTCTGATTGGATGAACAAGAAGTTGAAAAAAAGCTATTTTGCAAAGAAGAAGATTCTGAAACTAGAAGACGTTGATTTTGTCGAGATCGGCAGCAGGAAGTTCAGGGTGGGGAAAAACCTTTTCAAGGAATTGAAGAAGTTGAACACACTACAATATTTAAGGAAGGCTGGCGTTCCTATTTTTTTCATTCACGGAACTAGGGATAGTCACGTTCCTTACATTGACTCTGTCGAGTATTCCAAAATTCTTGGGGCTGAAATTCTGCTTATAAAAGGCGCTGAGCACGGCTTTCATGACAGCAGGAAACATGCAGAAGAAGCAGAGAATGCAACAATTGACTTTTTCAAAAAAAATCTCTAGAGCTTACGCGATGCCGTGTATGTATTGTTTTCCTCTTATTGATGATATCAACGCTGCTATTATGCAGAGTGCCGCTCCTGCAAGCATTACTATTTTCATTCCGTCCATGAATGGCTTGGAGATGAGGTTGGGGAAGAACGCGTTTCCTGTTATTGTTTTAACTGTTTGCTGAGACATGGTGGAGAGGGTGGCTGGGGGTATTATTGTTTTTATTGGGTTGTATCCTAGGAAGGCTGCGAAGATTACGGTTATTGCGGGCAGTTGGGAGATGGTGGTGGCTGTTGATTTTGGAACTCCTTGGCTTGTCAGTCCGGTAAGCATTGCGTTTGGCAGGGCTATTGACAATCCCAGTATTAGCAGGGTGAAGAACAATCCCATGCTGAAAAGGTTTGAAGCGTTGGTGAACGTGCCTCTCATTCCTGACGCCACTCCTCTGTGTTCAGGGGGGACGGAGTTCATTATTGCCGTTGTGTTTGGCGAGGCGAACATTCCGGCTCCAGCTCCTAGTATGAATATTACTATTGCAAAGATTGAGTAGTTGAAGTTTGCTGTGAACGTGGATAGTATTATGAATCCTCCCGCGCTTATGAGCAGTCCGCTGGTGGATAAGAGTTTTGGCCCGTGCTTGTCTGAAAGCCATCCTGACACTGGTCCTACTATTAGGAATCCTATCATGAATGGGAGCAGGTATATTGCGGCCCAGAAAGGTGTTTGTTCAAAGCTTACTCCGTGCAGCGGAAGCCATATTCCCTGGAGCCATATTATCAGCATGAATTGCAGGCCTCCTCTTGATATTCCGAACAGGAATTGGCTGATGTTTCCTGCTGTGAACGCTCTTATGTTGAACAGTTTTAGGTTGAACATTGGGTCTTCGGATTTGCTTTCTATGTATACGAAGGCGATTAGCAGTGTTATTCCTATTATTATTGATTCCAGCACTATTGGGTTTGTCCATCCTGTGGGGTTGTTTCCGTAGGGCAGGAGGCTGAAGGTTATTCCTATTAGGATTAGGGTTAGGCCTAGCGCGAAGGTTATGTTTCCCGGCAGGTCGAGGCTTTTGTGTTTTTTTGCGTTGTCTGATATTTCATGTAGTGCGACGTAGGACCAGGCTGCTCCTATTATTCCGATTGGAACGCTTACTAGGAAAACCAGGTGCCAGTCCAGGGCGGCTAGGATTCCTCCTGCTATTAATCCTATTATGCTTCCTCCTATAAATGCTATTTGGTTTATTCCCAGCGCCATTCCTCTTTCGTTGTGCGGGAATGAGTCTGTGAGTATTGCAGCGCTGTTGGCGAACAGGAATGACGATCCTACCGCCTGGAATATTCTGAGTATTATGAGGGATATGACTCCGTTGGTTCCGCTTATGTACAGTGTGGATATGTAGATTAGGATTGAGGATATGGCGAACACGAGGAATCCGAAGTTGTATAGTTTTACTCTTCCGAATATGTCGGATAGTCTTCCTACGGTTACTAGCAGCACGGATGTTACGAGAAGGTAGCCCAGCAGCATCCATAGAAGCAGTCCGGCGTTGGCTGGAAGCAGCGGGTTCACTCCCAGTCCGTTGAATATTGCCGGCAGGGCTATCATTACGATTGAACCGTCTATGGCCGCCATTAACGCGCCTAGAGTTGTGTTTGACAGGGCTATCCATTTGTAGTTCGGCCCTAGTTTGGATTCTTTTTTTAGTTCTTTTTCATCGTATTTGCTCATTGTTTTGGCCCTTCCTCTTTTTTTTTAAAGTAATAAGTGTATTCTTTTTAGTCGATAAACGTTTATTAAGTTTTTTTTTTAAATCTGTTTATTTGCCTGTTTCTTTCCTGAATTCTATATAGGAGTAGATTACAAGAATTATGGCGGCGGCTATCGTGAATGCAATTGTAACCATCAGGAAAGTTTTTGACAGCACTCCTATCAGCGCTATAATCCCTAATATTTTGAAGAGTTTTCCTCCTAGGGCGTGGGTTTTGTTCCAGACTTTTTTGTTTGAAAGAGTCCAGGGCGTCCTGATTCCTATGAACCAGTTTTGTTTAGCGTTTCCTAGGAGTATTCCTAGGTAGAATAGCAGTGCTGCTAGAGCTAGTGAAATGATTTGCGTCATGTTGAAACCGTAGCCTAGGTTGTAGAGCAGTACGGCGAGATAGACTAGGTAGAAGAAGAGCAGGATTAGGATTGCAAAAGCGTCGTATTCTTTTTGGAATGAGGAGTAGTTTTTTTTCAGCGGGTCTATTTTCGGCATTATTATCAATAAGAGGAGAAGGAATAGAGAGAGGGTTGGCATGAATAGGGTGAAGAAAGTTTTGTTTGTGTACCCGTTTACCTGCCCGTTGGCTCCCCAGTGGGTTGCTATTATTGTTGGTTCTTGAGAGTATAGGTAGAATCCTGTCAGATATGTTAGTGCTACGATGAGAATTGAAATGATGAGCGCTTTTTTCATTTGTTCCTTCATTTTTTCTCTGTGTTTAGGGAGTACTCTGTTTTCAAGTCGGTTATTTTAGGAGGGGTTTTCTTGAATCTTCTGAAGTATAGCAGCACTCCTATGACGACTAAAATTATTATTATGACTGCTACTATTTGTAGCCATCCGAACTGGTTTTCAGGTGGTTGGAGGGAGGTGGCGTAGGTTGCTAGCGCGTCTGATTGTGTTTGGACTGCCTGGAATTGGTTTGACGTGACGGGCAAGCCGTTGCTTAATTGTTGTGAAAGATTTTTGTACTGTTGGTTTATTGCTGTGAAGTTGGTTTGCGCCTGCGCTATTCTCGGATCGCTTCTTCCCACCCTGTCTATTGCAGTGTTTATGCTGTTTAACGTGTTTGAAAGGGAGACAGTGGTTGTGTTGAATTGGCTTTCCAGCGTGTAGAATTGCTGTATAGCTTGGCTGAAGTTTTGTACCGCGTCGCTGGAGAAGTTGGACGCGTTAAGTGAGGTTTGGGCTTGCTGTTCCAACCCTGCCAGGTAGGAGGTGGAAACGCTGGTTCCTGCGTAGAAGTTTTTGACCTTCTGGTATTCTGCTTCAGCGCTCTGCATTTCGTTCAAACTCTGGTTTTTTTGAATTGCCGCCTGGGCTGACTGGATTCTTTGAGTGGTTTGGGAGTAGATGCTTCCTTCCATGCTTTGAATGTTGTAGTTGTTGCCCTGCTGAGCCATGTTTGCTATATCCTTCATGTTTTGGTCTATGCTTGTTTGGTAGAAGCAGGTTACGTTGTTGTTTTGCTGTTGAGGGGTTAGAATCATTTCAACGGGTGTTGGGTTGGTGTTGTTTCCGCCGCAGAAGTTTGTGAAGGTGGTGAAGTCTGCGGTTAGTTGGGCGTAGCCGGCTTCAAGTTGTTGGGCGTTGCTTTGGACTGTTTTCAGTCCGTTTATAGCTCCTGAAATGTCCTGTTGTTGGACTGAATCGTAGAATTGGTTGATGCTTTGGTTTAGGTTGTACATTGACTGGTTTTCAAGAGGGGTGGAGTTTTGCATGCTTTGGTATGCTTTCCATTGAGGCTCGCATACGAATCCCTGGTTTGGTATTATTATTGCAAGCATGTAGGTGTTGTAGGGTACTGCTAGAAAGCTTTCCATTCCTTTTATGCATGGAGCGTAGTAAGTGCTTATGTTGTAAAAGCTGGCGTTTATTTGGCTTTCAATGTTATTGAAGGGGAGTTGGTTGAATTGGCTTGAGTAGTAGTCGCTTAAAAGCTGGCTTATGACTGTTTGGTCTGTTATGGGTGAGTTTGTGGAGTTGAATATCATTGATTCTTGGCCGTTTATTTTCATCATGTAGTATTGTTGATTGTTTGAGGTGAAGTTTACGAATGTTGAACTTTCCCCGCTTTTAAGGTAAACGCTGGTTGCGTTGAAGTCAAAAGCGAATGTTAGGCTCGCTGCAAGCATTATTATTAAAAGCAGTTTTTTCACGTAAAAGTTAAAAGCATTGGCGTTTATAAATATATTCGTTAGAAAATCCCGCTGTAGCTCAACGGCAGAGCATCTGGCTGTAGTTTGCCTTTCAAAAAAGATGTGGAAACCAGAGGGTTGCCTGTTCAAAAAATTTTTTTGGAAAGTCAGGCCAGCGGGATTTTTTTTGAAGTGCCTTAATAGTGTAGCGGCCCAGCATACAGGCTTGTCGAGCCTGTGACCCGGGTTCAAATCCCGGTTAAGGCGTTTTCCGACATTTATTAAGCTTTAGCTTTCCAAATTCATTTTATGCCTTTGAATTGGTTTAAGGATGTGGGGAAGATTTACGATAAAGGTCAGCCTTACGTTACCTTTGCCAAGACCGAGGTTGGGAGGGAGAGTATAGAGAAGGGTTTGAAGTCGCTTGTTTCAGGAGAGAAGCTTGGAGTTGCGGTGGAGGTTGGTCCGGGCGTTAATCCTTTTCTTAACAAGGTGGAAGCTGACCGGAAGGTTTTCGTGGATGTTTCAAAAACCTTGCTGGATAAGTTGAGGGTTGGGAGGCAGTTTGATTTTTTTTCAAAAACTTTTTTCGTTCAGGGGAAGGTTCAGTCGGTGAAAGGTTTGCCTGAATCGCTTCCTGTGAAGAAATCTGATTTGATAATAATGAACGAGGTTTTGAGTCACGTGCATCCTGACGCGAGGGAGGGTGTTCTTAGGGATTTGGCGGGCAAGTCTAATAAAATACTTATAACCGACATGTTTGAAGATAGGGGTTTGGGTGTTAACCCTGAGCAGATAAGCGATGTTTTGACAAGGGAGGGTTTTTCTGTCAAGCAGTCTAAGCATATGGTAAGGGTTAGGGCTAAGTCAAAGTCAGGTGGTTTGGAGAGCGAGGTTTTAAACTATTTTATAATTCAGGCTAAAAAATAATTTTTTTCATTTCATTGCTTTTATTGACTTGTTTACCAGAAAATATGTTCCGGTGAATACCAGGAATGGGACTGTCAGCGGGGCTGCCACTATTGAGAGGGCAACTCCTCCGGCTGTGAGCGCGCGTATGTCGGGGTTGTTTATGAAGTTAGCCATTTTTTCAATTGCTGTTGCCGATACTTTTGTTTTCGCGTTTATTTCTTCTATGCAGCTTCCGTTTTTGAATACTCTCACGTAGCCGTCTTCCTCTGATGACAGGATTGCTATTGATTTGTGCATGCTTATGCCTGCCGCGCTTCCGTGTCGTTTTCCATGCCCCAGCACGTGTTTGCTTGTTTTTATTGTAGCCCCGTAGGCTGCCATCTCGCCGTTGTTTTCTATTATTGTCGCCCCGTCTATTTCAGCGAGTTTTTTGATTACCTGGTTGTCGTCGTCGTTTAGTATGTTTAGTCCTTTTATTTTTTTGTAGCTTGTTTTCCAGTATTTTTTTTCCGGCACTCCTATCACGAAGAGGCTTCCCGCTCTTCCGACCTCTATCGCGCTTTGAAGTGTTTTTTTTATCACTTCTTCCTGTTTTTTTATTTTCATTTCGAGTTTTTTTTAATCTGTTTTGACTTTTAATTGTTTCGTTTTTTTTAAGCTTTTTTTTCAGTGTTTGAAGAATATTTCTATGCAGTCCCGGTGTTTCAGCGGGTGGTCTCCTCCGAGTGCTTTTTTGGTTCTCACGTCTATCGCTTTTATGAATTTTTCGGCCATGGTGGAGTGGATTGTAGCCGCGAAGTCCAGCGCCGTGCTTCCCGGCTTCATTAGGAAAACGTCGGGGAGGACGTTTCCGTCCTTGTCGGCCAGCCGGTTCACTCCTGCTGGGAATATGGCTATGTATTTGAGGACGTCGAATACGGTTTTGTTCAGGCATTCTTGAACTCCGTTGCCGTTCCATTTGTCCATTATTTTTTTTATTATTTCAAGAGCTTTTTTCTGCTGTTCGTTCAAACCTTCATTTTCTTTGAATGTTTTGTCGCCTTGAATGTAGTCTATTAGTTTTTTCTTTCCAGCTTCTTTCAGCGTTATTTCCGCTTCTGCTGAAGTGGGTATTATTATTAGTTCGGAGAATTCCTCTTTCAGTTTTTTGTAGTTGGCCTCGCTTGTTGAAACGTCGCATTTGTTTGCGGCTATTATTATCGGCTTGCTTTCTTCCCTGATTTTTCTGGCGAAGAACATTTTGTCCTCGTCGTTCCAATCCTGTATTTCTTTTTCTATCAATTCTGTTTGGATGAGCGTTTTGTGTATTGAACCGCTGCTTATTCCCAGTCCTGTGAGTTGGTTGTATAGCACTTCGTCGGCTTTTTTTCTCTCCCTTATTAGTTTCTGCCAGTTGTTGTCAAGAATTCCCTTTATCCAGAACGCCATTTCATCCTCAAGGAATTTGACGTCGTTGGCGGGGTCGTAGCTTCCCTTTTCCACTGACTCGCCGTTTTCGTTGGTGCTTCCGCTTAGGTCGATGACGTGAATTAGAGCGTCGGCTTGTCTTAGATCGTCGAGGAACTTGTTTCCCAATCCTTTTCCTTCATGGGCTCCTGGAACCAATCCGGCAACGTCGAGTATTTCTACGGGCGCGAATCTTCTGGAGTTGACGCAGAACCCGTGTCTGGGGTTGCATTGAACGTTGAATTCCTTGTCCACGCATTCTATTTCAACGTAGCCGGTGCCTCTGTTTGGCTTTATGGTGGTGAACGGTCTTGAAGCTCTTTCCACCGGTATGGAAGTCAAAGCCTGGAAGAAAGTGCTTTTTCCAACGTTTGGTTTTCCAACTATTCCTACTAGCATGGTTTAGATTTGAAAAGAAAAAAGTTTTAACCGTATTCATTGAAATTATTAGTTGAAATGATAACTTTGTCTCATGGCGCTGGAGGTAAGGCGACGCAGGATCTTATAAAAAAGACGATAATGCCTAGGTTCAGGATTAGGAACGTGAATTTTCTCGGCTTGGACGGGCTTGACGACGGCAGCGCTGTAAACGTGAAGAAGGTGGGTGGAAAGTTTTTCGTTTTCACCAGCGATTCTTACACGGTAAAGCCGCTTTTTTTCAAGGGCGGGGATATTGGAAAGCTTTCCGTGGTTGGGGTGGTTAACGATTTGAGCGTCATGGGAGCCAAGCCGTTGGCAATGCATTTGAATTTGATTATAGAGGAGGGTTTTGACACTGGCCTTCTTGAAAGAATACTTGACTCGATTGGGAAAAACGCTGAAAAGGACGGCGTGGCTATTCTGGGAGGGGACACGAAGGTTATGGAGAGGGGGAAGGTTGATCAATTGGTAATTTCCGCTTTCGGGGTGGGGGTTGCCGACAAGGTGATTACAGACGCGGGGGTGAAGGTCGGGGATGATATAATCGTTTCAGGGGGTGTGGGGGAGCATGAGGCGGCTATAATAGTTGAAAGGGAGGGTTTGAATTCGACGGTGAAGAGCGATTGCGCTTCCCTTAGCAGGGTTGTTCAAAAAATTCTCAGGGTTGGGGGTGTTCACGCGATGAAGGATTTGACAAGAGGGGGTTTGAGCATGGCTTTGAACGAGTGGAGTGAAAAGTCGGGTGTTGGTTTGGAGATGGGGGAGGAGAAAATTCCTGTTTCAAGGCAGGTTAGAAGCATTTGCAGGGTTTATGGCTTCGACCCGTTCAATTTGGCTTGCGAGGGAAGGGTGGTGGTTGCCTGCGATCCTGGAAAGTCGGAAAAGATTCTTAATATTTTAAAGAGGGGTAACGCGGGAGCTGCAGTGATTGGAAAAGCGGTGAAGGGTGGGGAAGTGGTGATTAGAAATCGTTTTGGAGGGAGGAAGATTCTAAGGCCTTTGGAGGGGGTTATGCTTCCAAGGATTTGCTGATTTGGAAAGTCTGTTTCTAGCTGTTTAATATTTTTAGTGTTTTTGTTCTTGTTTTAAGCGGGTATTTCTCAAGGTATTTTGCGAGTTTTTTCATTTCAACTTGTTTTTTGAGTTTTTTTGCTACGTCTTTTCTTAGGTGGTGGTTGAAGTGCGCGAAGTCTATGATTGTTTTTTCCGGGTCTGAAACAGGAATCCAGAAGTCGAGGTATCTTACTAGTTCGTAGCCGAAGAATAGGTTTTTTTTTATTCTGTGTATTGTGTAGTTTTGGCTTCCGATTTTTCTCAATCCAGGCCTTGCTTTTTTTGTCGTTATTATTATGGGGTTGGTGGCTTGCTCCCACATTTTTCTTATGGTGAGGGCGTTTTCCAGGCCGTAGTAGAATGGTTGGTATGCAAATCCAACAGTGGTGATGTCTTTTTGCAGCGTGTAGGCTCCTTTTGTTATTCTTTTTAGCTCTCCTCTTTTAATCAGGTGATTTATCATCCTTTTGAGGTAGGTGTCTTTGATTCCTTTCGCTTTGAGTGCGGTTTTCAACTCGTACAGTTTTATCACTGGAAAACCTGGGTTGCTGAAGTGTTCCCTTACATATTTTACGTATTTCATGTCAGCCTGCCTTTTATTATCGTGATCATGTTGTTGAAGGAAGGTACGGGTCCTTCATATATCAGTGCGGCCAGCTGGTTTTCGTTCAGCGGTTTTTTTATGTTTTTAAGGAATTCCGTTGTTTTTTCTCTTATTTTTTCAGGGTTTTCCACGTAGCTGCTTAGTATGTAAATGTCGTAGATGTCTCTTATGAATCTTCTGTCGGAGTAGGCGTTGATTTTCTCCAGTATTAGGTCTTCTGGAGGCAGGGTTAGGACGTCGGTGTAGGTTCCATCCGCTTTTTCAAATCTTGTTACTGTTGTGTTCAATCCTTTTTTTTTGTGGTTTATTTCTACTTTGAGATTTGTTTCTCCTGTTTCGAAAACCATGAAAAGAAGGTTTCCGGTGTCCTTTATTTTTTTCATATTTATGTCGTAATCAGAAGCGGCGGATATCATTGTTTTCTTGAGTTTTTCTATTTCAAGGTTTGTCATGTACGCGTCTATGTCTGTTGAAAATCTCTTGCCGCCGAAGCATCTCCACACTACCGTTCCCCCGTGCAGCACTATGCTGTTTTCGGTTCTGTAAAGTATTTCAATTATTTCGTCCTGAAGCGACGCTATGTCCCGGTATTCTTTTTTTCTAAGTGT
>JAKAOM010000006.1 GCA_021812145.1 Microcaldota archaeon | reverse complement strand
TAAACAACGAGTATGGGGTAAATCAATACTACACTATTATTGATCTCGTCAACCCAATAAATACAACAACAAGCATAACGTCATGGCAAATTTACGCTGCAACAAGCGGAAGCGCGGCGCTAAGAGTATTCAGAGTAGACGGGGGCAATTTGGACTATGTTGGAGGCAGCGGATACCAAACTATTTCGGCAGGATACAACAACTTTTCAGCGAACATTCAGGTCAAAAAAGGAGACCTGATAGGTTTTGCGATTAACATTCCTTTCTTCTCAACCTTTTCAGTAAGCGCAAACAGTTACGCTAACGGTTTGGAATACCAAACAGGAGATATTCAAACATCAACACTGCAATCAACTTGGAACAAAGCAAACTATCAAATGAGCGAATCAGTAACAGGGTTGAACGGAAGTTATGTTTACAACAACTTCAACCAAACGCTCCAACCAGGAGTATACAACGTGACCTATTTTGCAGGAAACACTCTGGGCAATTTCAACACGTCCCAAACTTACTTTATAGTGTACATACCAATTCCGGCTAATCTTTCAATCTGGACTCAGGAGGACTACAACAACACCCCTAGAATCGGAATTTACTTAAACAACAATTCATCATTCTTCGCAAACTACACCAACAATTCAGGGGTGCCATTAAACAGCTCTTCGTGCATCGCTTTATTCAATGATTCAAAAATTTTCAACATGACTTTCAACTCAACTTCAAATGTATACGCGATGAACAGAAGCTTCACTTCAAGCGGGGCTTTCTCATTGACAGTTACCTGCTTCCAATTTCCCTATAAGATACTGTTCTCATCAGAGAATTTCACGGTTCACAATCCCACTATGACTACAGACCAAAGCAGTTACCGAAACTGCGGCAGTGTTTATTATCAAATAAACACGTACAATTCACAAGGCCAGCCAATAAACACCAACCTTAACATTTCAATACTAGATACGCTAAACAACACAATGCAACAGCTGAGCGTTACTACTAGCAACAACAAATACCAAGGGTATTACCTTCTTCCTTCAAACGCTTCAAGTGGAAATTGGCAGGTAAACGCGCAAACATGCGTTAGCACCTACGATCCATTTATGGTTCAAACCGCCGGAACTAACCCATGGAAGGCAAGCGTGACATTCAGCCCCGATAAAATACACTACTCTCCTACCGATCAGTTTACCGCCACAATCTTCGTACTTAATCTAAACGGAGAGGGAATAACTGGCCTGACAAACTCAAACTTGAGTATTAAAATAGACGCTACTACCATTCCATTCACTGAGATAGGAAATGGATATTACCAATCAACAATAAACGCAGGAACGCTAGCAACCGGGCAGCACGTCTTCACCGCAACAACGCAAACATTCACCGTAAACACAGCCGCTTCAAAAAGCTTCTATATAGGTTGAACTTAGATTGAAAAAAGCGCAGGTATCTGTTGAATTCGCCGGAATAATAGCAGCAATACTTATGATAGTCCTTTCAATGCAGTTATACTTTTACTATCTGGCGCAGCAAGCGCTTGCAATACAAAACTCCTACAACGCCAAAATAATAGGAAGCGAAGTATACTCCTACCTAAGCTTGGCAATAATAACAAACGGTTACCAGTCTACATTCTCGATTCCAAGCAATTCAAACGCTCAACCAGTCAACGCTTCAGTACAAAACAATCTCCTTCTGGTAAGTGTAGGCAATTCAACATCCGCATACCCTCTAACTGAAACAATATATTTAAACAATTCAGGAAATCTTACCCCCCCTCCGTTTTACCTAGCGTCAGGAAGCCACCTGATTTCAAGCTCCAACAACGTGATAACAATTGTATAAAACGCAAAAAAGAAAAGCGCAAATAGTGTCCTCAGACTTTATAATAGGATTCATCGTCTTCACCGCAATTTTCATATTTTTCCAACTGGAATGGAGCAACGTGAATACTTCCAACCCGTACAGTCAGGCAAGCGCGGCCAACTTGGCGCTAGATCGGCTACTGGACACGCCAGGAAACCCGGTAAACTGGGAGTTAAACAATTCAAACACTACCAGCATAGGAATTACGCTGACACAAGACGTTATATCAAACAGTAAGTTGCAAGCGTTTATTTCAGAATGCGACAACTCATACGACACTACAAGAACGTTGATAGGACTTCCAAACTACGATTTCCAATTTCAAATATCAAACCAATTACAAAACGAAACATGCGGGCCAACACCCCAAACAACAAGCATCACGTATATAAGCGAGAGCGTGTTATGGAATTCAAACATTTCAACAGTAAAATTGGTGGTTTGGCCTTGAAAGGATTCTTCTTCTCCATAGACGCGCTAATAGCAGTAGGCGTGGCGCTAAGCTTCGCAGCGCTAATAAGCACGGCAACACCAACAACACAGCAATTCAACGAATACTATTTATTTAGAACCGCACAGTCAACTCTTGCAGTAATGGACGCTGACGGGGTTCTCAGCACAATATCAAACATGACGCCATTCCAGGCAAAGCCCTACCTTGACCTGCAATTAAGGCAAACCCTGCCGCCAAACGTTGACGGAAGAATAGAAGTTGATATTTACAACTGCGTTGACAGCGCTTGCGACAACTTTACCTTGAATAACAGAATATTTGGGCAGCAAATCTTAAGCACAACAAGTAGCAAGGTGTCAATAGCTCAAAGAATATTTTCATATCCCGGCAGCACGTGGCAAACCACGTACTTTGAGATCGCTACTGTGCAGACCTGGTTCGACAACGGTGGATTCAAATGAAAGGAGTAGTTTTTACGTTGCTAACGTTTATGCTGTTTCTTTTTCTATTTGAATTAGTAGCCTCCCTGAACCATTCTGGAGCTTCCACAATCCTACCTCAGGAAATAAACAAAAGAATAACTAACGTTTTTTCAAACATAGCGGAAAACATACCTAAAACGGTGCAGGTAGAAATAACAAAAAATCAGAACAACCTCACAATTTCAGACTCCCTACCACCAACAATAAACATTCAATCCTCACTTCAGGCCTTTCAAAACTTCATAAACTTTTCAATTCCTCAGGACTTGAACGTTTCATTTCTGAATCCCGCAATGCAAACAGTTCCCCTTACAAGCCTCAATCCTCCATTCCAAATACAACCGTTAAACGTGAACTACACCTACCCTTCAAACAATTGGGGCAAAACCCAGCAGTTGATATACTGCCCTAACGCTTCAACCTGCAACAATTTCTCAATTCACTTGAACTACACAATAAACCAAACATTCCAATGCAACCCTCAAAACGCGAGCAGCTGCACTGGGGTGAATTCGTATGGTTCAAACGAGTTCAGCTGGAGCCCGCAGCCAGACAACTGCGCCGGCGGACCGCCATGCATAAACTTCACCCTAAGCATAACCGACAATCAAGGCCACACCTACGCCTGTTCAAGCAACGCGGCCGGGGCAGTGCCATGCCCATTCAACTCAACAAGTCTTTCAGGAAACGCTGCAACGCTGCAAATAGGAATACTTCAGTCAAGCGTGTGCAAATTCAAATTCACAATAGGAGGCAACATAGCAAACGGGCCGCTTCTGCAAACAAGAATGCTGGACAATAACAACAACACCTGTGGCGAGGTGTTCTCAAACACAACGTTTACTTTCAACACGACAACATTCTACGTGTCTTTGCCAACTTATCTCAGAGTGCTAGATTTGAATTCAAACACTTCCAAAACAGATTCAATATTTCAGTGAAGAAAAATGAAAAGCCAAGCAGCCGTTGAAAACATCGTTCTATACGCGCTTGTTTTCGCGGCAATATTAATAGCAATGATAATAATATACAACGGCTACCCAGTTAAGTGGTGCTCTTCAAACCAAAAACTAGCCAGCGGGTTTACCCAGTTCAAAATACTCGACTTCATACTCACCGGTTCAAACGCAGCAAATCCAAACCAATTTTATATAGTACTGCAACCAAAAACAAACTTCGCAGCTAACCTCACAAGCATCCAAATATACGAGAACGGAAACCAATGCGGAAGCGCGTCAATACCGCCGAATACCACTCTTTCAACAACAAACATGACCGTGCTCACGCTCGGCGGAAACCTAACCTCACAATGCCAGCAGCCAAACGGAGGGTGTTACACTACCTCACTACAGATAAGCTACAACCTAAACGGAGTTCAACTATCGGATAACGGAGTGCTTAACGGAATTTACGAAGGAATGCAGGCAAGCTTTGTACAACTGCCCTGGTATTCAACAAACTATTCCAACGGAAACAGCTGGAGCTATCTAACAGAGGAAAACAACGAGCCGATCGGCTCTTTTCAGGGCCAATGCCCAGCCACCCCTCCCGCATTCTCAAATAACTTCTCAATAGTAAATAGTTCAAGCACTTACTTAATCTGGACAATACCTCCAGGATGCAGTAACACAAACGTGCTAACCGGAAATGGGTTCAACTCAACATACTGCAACCAAACCCTAGTACAAAACAACGACGTTCCATACTTAGCCCACGGATGGATATTCTCACAAGTATACGTCAGCTCTATATTTGCAAACCACACGTTATACCTGGGAGGGGAGGGAACCTACAACAATTCGGGAAATCTAGAGCCAAACTACATCTGCGTGAACGACAATTTCTATTTCTACGTAAACAACCAACTTGCGTACCTAGGGGGGACTAGCGGGGCGTTAAACCAAAGCCTTTACAGAACATGCATAGGCTGCAGTTTAAGCGATGGTTGGTGCATACCGCCAGTTGCGATTTCAAACACGACCGCATTCAAATTCAACCAACAGAACCAGATAGCGGTTCTTTTAGAAGACTATTGCAATGGAGGGGGGGTTAAAATATTCAACATGTTCTTCGCCTGAACAAACAAAGCACGCAAAAGCTTAAAATAAGAAATCAAAGGCAAAGGAAAGGATTTTTAAATTTTCTTACCAAACCTAAAACAAGGACTTCTATTCAAAACAGATTAGAAGCTCAAAGGAGGCGATTGAAAAAATGAAAACTAAGATTGTTCAGTTAGAATTAAAAGACAGAGACAAACTTTCAAAACAAGTGGACGATGCAGCACAAATAATCAAAAAAGGAGGGATAGTCGCCATGCCAAGCGAAACCTGCTACGCGTTAGCAGTAGACGCAAGTAATAAGGAAGCAGTTGAAAAACTATTCAAAATAAAAGAAAGACCAAAAAGCAAGCCAGTGCCGGTTGTAGCTGCGGACGTTAGAATGATAAAAGACTACGCAGTACTCAACGAAATAGGCGAAAATATAGTACACAATTTCATGCCAGGGCCTGTGACAATCGTTCTTGAGAAAAAACCAACCACTCCTGACGTTCTTTCAATAGACGGAGTGGCTATAAGAATTGCCGGACACCCGTTCGCAAGATACGTTTCGCAGGAAAGTGAATTACCATTAACCGCTACAAGCGCAAACATTTCGGGAGAAGACCCAATATACAACGCTGACGCCCTAGTTAAAAACTTTTCAGGAAAAGTTGACATGATAGTAATCAGCGGCAACTTGCCCCCGATAATCCCGTCTACAATGGTGGATGTACGCAAAAACCCCCCTGAACTTCTAAGACAAGGGCCAGTTTCATTCTCCGAGATCACGTTCCAACTAAAGAGAGCAGGGCTTATAAAATAAAAAGGCGGGGCTGATTGAAGCTAGCAGGAGAAGGCGCTGAGGCAAAAATATATCAAACCACCTTTTTCAAAGAAAAAGTAATGGTAAAAAGGAGAATAGAAAAAAAATACAGGGTAAAAGCGCTTGACGAAGCAATAAGAAAGGAAAGAACAAAAAAAGAAGCTAAAATCCTTGCAAACTTGTATCTTTCAGGGGTAAACTGTCCTAAGTTGATATTCTGCGACCCAAACAAATACGAAATATACTTCTCAATCATAAAGGGAAAGCTGGCTAGAAATTCAAAACTAGAAAGAAACTTTTTCAAAAAGGCAGGGGAACAGCTGGCCCTAATGCACGAAGGGGGAGTGATTCACGGGGACTACACAACCTCAAATCTTATGATTTCAAAAGGAAAGGTCTACGTGATAGACTTCGGATTAAGCGACTTTTCAAAAATAGCAGAAGAGCAGGCAACAGACCTGCTTCTGTTTAAAAAAGGCGCGTCAGGCGAAAACTTCAAAGAATTCACAAGAGCGTACGCTAAAATTAAAAAAAACGCCTCAGGCGTCTTTAAAAAAATGAGCGAAATCGAAAAAAGAGGAAGGTACGTGGTAAGAAAAATGACCTAAAGCTTGCCCTCCCTTCTCTTGGTCTTCCTCTTCATCCTCCTTCTTCTTTTTCTGATCCACTTCCAGCGCATCTGGCCCTTCTTCTTCCATTTTCTAGGTCTGGATCCCAAATAAATCACACTTAAAAATTAAATTTCCTTCAAATGACTGAATAATACTAGCCAAATTGAATTCGTGCTTGTAAATTAAAATATCAAGTTATTTAACCCTATCGCCTGTTTTCTTTGAATAAAAAACAGTTGCGCAAAGCAAATGCATAAATTCAAACGCTAAAAAACCCACAAAAATTACAATAAATTAATGTAACGCAAAAACATACTTTAATACGATTAAACTGCGCAAACTACAAATATTAGAACTTAAATTCTTAAAAGCATGCAATCAAAGGAAATAGAAAACAAGGTAAAAATAGTTTCGAAAAAAGACGCTATTGAAATTTTATACGCGCTTAAAGAATCGCCAAAATCTTTCACGCAAATATCTGGAAACATGGACACAAAATCAAAAAGACTCAAAGAACTTATGAAACACGCTCTGGTCAAAACGCTTGTGATGGAAGGAAAAAGAAAAAAAGTAGGATATGCAATAACCGAAAAGGGAATAATAATACTAAACGACGTTGAAAATCTGGGAAAGCACTTGTAATCAAGTTGAAGGCAAACTCTTTCCTCCAACGATAATATTTACTTTAAAACCCTCGCTGCACTTCTTTCTGTCCGATTCCAACAATTTTTTATATGAAGAGTCAACTTCAGACAACCTCAAAAGTCCGCCGTTCTCAACAAACTTAGGATCAACAAACCTAAACTTAGCCTTGAGAACAACGTCACCTCCGCTTAAGACATTATAGTCTCCCTTTTTCAACGAGTCAATCAAATTCCATGAATCCTCATCGCCGGAAGCATTTATCTTATTAATAACCTCTTCATCAACCCCTCCAATCACATCCTCTCTTGTTATAATCCCGCGGTTCAAAGCGATTTGAAGGGCAGTCATTAAAATCTTAACCTTCGTCATATCATTCAATGAAGCGTAATGCTCCATCTGAAGAGACACATAATTTCTAGCGTAAAATCCAGCCCACTGCTTAGAATCGAAAACAAACTCTTCCCTGAAAATAATTAAATGCTTCAAAACAGGGCTCACGTCAACACCAAGCGCCGTCATATCCCTGAAGGAATAGTCAAGCCGATCAGCGCACAAATCCGGAGCCTCCCTCTCCAAAAGAGGAAACAATTCAGGCAACCCTATCCTTGCTGGATCAAAACCATTTCTCAACAAAATTTCTGAAACAACACCGCTCTCTACTTTCTTTGCCTGAATCGAATCCTGAAAACCCTGAATCTCATAACTGCCAAAAAGCATATCTGATGAATGAGAAAAAGCAGTGTGGGAAACATCATGAAGAAGACCTGCAACCTGCTCCTCCAAACCAGCCCCGAACTTTCTCAAAAGAAGCATAACTCCTATAGAATGCTCAAAACGCGAATAAAAAAGCTTGGCGGGCTTTATAATCCCCTGATGCGAAACGCTCTTAAGCCTCTGAACCGGCTGGGATTCAATCAAATCCAGCAAAACAGGCTCAACCACTTCAAACGAACCGTAAAAATCCTTCAAAATCACAAAATCACCCTTAAAAAAATCAAATAATCTTTTTCTCCTTGAAACTAAAATAACTTTCTCCAATAATAACATGATCAACCAACTGCAATCCCACCGCTCCGCACGCTTCAAGCAAAACTTTAGTTGCCCTAACATCCTCCAGACTTGGCGTTGGGTCGCCAGAAGGATGATTATGCGCGACTATAACTCCCACTGCGTTTGAATTAATCGCGCTTTTTATAACCTCTCTTGGATGAATTATGCTTGCGGTCAAAGTACCTGTAGCCAGAGTTTTAACAGACAAAACCCTATTCCTAGAATTCAAAAAAACACCTCTAGTCTCCTCCACATTCAACGCCTTCATGTCGCATAGCAGTTCAAAAGCATCAGCAGCACTGTTAACATAGCTTGCGACCGAAACGCCGACTCTTCTGCTCAATTCAAAAGCAGCCAGAATTCTTGCCGCCTTCATCCGACCCACCCCCTTAATCTTTTCAAGCTCTCCTATTGAAACGCTCTGAAGTCTTTCAACAGGATAATCGGATAGAACCAAAGCAGACAAGTCAAGAACATTCAAATCTCTAGTTCCGCTGCCTATTAAAACAGCCAAAAGTTCAACAGAGCTCAAGGCCCTAACTCCCTTGGACTCAATCCTCTCGACAGGCCTATCAGACTCTGAAATTAATTTTAGCCTCATACTTCATCTTCTCGTACTGCTCCACGCTCTTAACCCCCATCTTCCACAAGCGTCTAGCCCTAACCCTACCGACACCCTTAATCGAAACAAGGTCAATCAACTCCTCCTTAACACCATACTTAATCCTAATAGTAAGCTTTCTGGCCTCCTTTACCACGCTGGTCTTGTTTTGAAGAAAGGAAAGTTCTGAAAGACAGTACAGAAGCCATTCTGCAATCTTAGTTGAATAGAAAACATTGCCCGGGGCGAAATCAAACTCTTCAAAAAGCTTGTTCTCAGAATACTCATTAATCCAGGCGTTCAAGGCTCTGGCAGTACGATACTTCTCAACTCCGTACTGGTCATCTGGGAAAAAACTCCAGGCCTCCTCCGCGCTTTCACCCCTCCTTGAATGTAATAGTGGAATCTGGCCAGAATTAACAAGAAGAGTCAAATAATCAAAAACGCCTCCTCCGTAAAAATCAAGAAAACCACGAGCAGTGAAAGGATCCACGTAAAGCTCGCTTACCCTCTTGCCTATCTTTGTAGCCTTAAAAGAATCGGTAACAAAACCCCATGCCTGAAGCATGTAAACAATCCTTTCAATTTTGCTTTTAATCCCTTCAATATCGCCATAATTTACAGCATAAAAAGTGCTTTCGAAAAAACCTTCGAGCTCAGCAAGACTGTTGGCTTCATTAGAAGATATAAGGGAAAGAACATGAGTCAACAAAGCTCGGTCGGAAGAGAGCTTTGAAAAAATGCTTTCAAGCTTTCCGCTCAAGTATTTATCCTCCACAATGGGCAAATCCCTCTCTGAGCACATTATCACCACTCTCCCCTCCTTGTCGTAATTAGGCCTTCCAGCCCTGCCGCTCATCTGGGAAACCTCCAAAGCAGGGATAAAACCAGCGCCCATACCATTGAATCTTTTAATCTCCTTAACAATCACCCAACTTGCAGGATAATCCACACCCATAGCAAGGGTGGTGGTGCATACAATAACCTTAACGCAGCGCAACTCCTTGAAACCCTCCTCTATCAACTTCAACTTCTTTCTCTCAAGACCCGCGTGGTGAAACGCAACCCCTTTTTTTAGCGAATCTGCAATTCTCCTGCATTGAACGGTGGGAGGTGAAAAAGTTTTAAGTGACTTTTCAGCCAATTCAGTACATTCAGCCCTCTCCTTCTCCGTCAAAAAAGAAGTCAAATTCAACTTCAAAGCCAAACTTTCAGCATTTTTCCTTGAAGAAACAAAAATAAGAATCTGACTTTTAGGATTCAAACCCAAAATTCTGCTAACAAGATCGTCAGCGTCGTCATAATCCAAAGCAAAATCCTCAAACTCAACCTTGCCCTCTACGCCGGCACTTTTCAAAAGCTTTGTAGGTCTGTAATCGCTTTCAAACAAACTCCCGCTAATCCACTCCGCAATTTCATTACCATTCGGAATGGTAGCGCTCAGAGCAAGAATCTTGCAACCTCCACGCTTTAGCTTGGTAACAACCATTTCAAGAGTCGCCCCCCTCTCTTCATCATTTATCAGGTGAACCTCGTCAACAACAGCAAGCCCAATTCCCTTAACGCTAACATTATGCCTGAGCAAGGAATCCATCTTCTCGCTGGTTACAATCAAAACGTCGTATGCCTGAACAGCAAAAGGAGAAGAATCATAATCGCCAGTGCTAACACCAACAGTCATGCCAAAAAGAGCTAATTTTTCAGAAAAACTCCTAAATTTCTCTTCAGCCAAAGCTTTAAGCGGAACAATGTAAACAGACTTTCCACCTCCGGCTAGGTGATTTTTTATCATGGCAATCTCTGCAAGCAGCGTTTTTCCTGACGCGGTTGGAGAGCTCACCACCACTCTTTCCTTATCGTGGAAGCCTTTTTCAAAAAAATCCTTCTGCATCGGGTTCGGCACGACGCCTAGTTTTTCAATTATGTAGTCTATCATTAGCTTTTCAATAATATTCGAGATTTTTTAGTTTAAAAACCTTGACACCCTGCCCCGCCGGCGTTTGAGATTCACTTTATTTTAGAAAAGTCTCCGTTTATTATGACCGGCTTCATAGCTTCTATTTCTGTTTTGTAATAAGAAATATCAGGTACGGGATTCCACAAGAAAATCTTCTGATTCAAAACATGTGCGAAACCTATCTCCATCAGCGTGTTTCCACCAATGTAGTTTTTAATCCCATTCTTATCTAAGTTCAAAACAAGAACAGCGTCAGCCCCCTGCATCGCCCTCCAAAAAACCCTTATCGCGTCCTTCTCATACTTCTGATACAGCTTTATTCTCTCCCTCTCCTCTTCGGTTTTTCCAATCAACGAGTCGTGAAGGTTTGTCAAAAAAGCATCATGACCTCGCTTTACCAGTTCGTCTCGAATCTCAATCATCCTGTCAACAAACTGCATTGATCCGATTATTCCAATTCTCACGTTGATAAAATGAATTGCAAAATTTAAATAGTTTTGCAAAAAAACTAAACGAAAAAAATAAAAGCGTTGATTTGAATTAAATAAGTCCATGCAGTCGTGGTCTAGCGGTATGATTCCAACCTTTTAGAAAAAGGGAATATGCCTTCCAAGCTGGATGTCCGGGTTCGACTCCCGGCGACTGCACTTAAAACTCAAACTTTCTTTACCTGCTTCCTGTCGTAAATCTTGCTCTTGCTGATCAAATTCTGAATGTGGCTTTCCTCAAGATTGAGAAGCGTTCTGGCAAGCTCCAAACCCCCGATAATTTCCGGAACCACTATCAGCTCGGCTCCGGCGCGATGAAGCTTGTTAATTGCCCCTTCAGTGAAAGCTCTTGTTGAAATGATAATGTTAGGATTCAACTCCTTGGCAGTCAAGGTCATGAAAACATTGTTTGAGTCAGTTCCAAGAGAAGCTATCAAACCCTTAGCCTTAGCTACGCCAGCCTTCTTAAGAATATCGGGTTCAAGGGCGTCGCCTTCAATAGCCTTAACCCCTTGCATGTTAAGTTTTTCAACTACCTTAGCGTTCAAATCGATAACCACGTAATCCAAACTCTGATTCTGAAAAACCTCTGCCACGGTCTTCCCCAAAGCGCCGTAACCAGCGATTATATAGTGATCCTTCATCTTCATTATATCAGACTCCATTTTCCTCTTACCACCTTCCATGAAAGCCTGCAACGCCATTGCGGCTATGAAAGCCAAAGCGCCCCACGTTCCAATAATCGTAGTCAGGCTTGATATTTTAGTCCACAGACCGTAACCGTTGTCGCAGTGTGCGAACGTTAAATCGCATAAACTATTGTACGCCGCATTATAAAAACTATAATGCTCTTCAAGCATGAAGGTGAGAGTGGCGAAAAGCAGCAAGTCAAACAAAGTTATGACAAGAATGACTCTTCTGTCTGCAAGCTTGAGCTTTAACTTCTTCCAATTCAAATTCCAAGCCATTTCAATTCATTTTCAAATTTTATCAAAAAATTAGCCCCGAGCGGATTCGAACCGCTGTCAACAGGTCCAGAGCCTGCTATCCTTGGCCTTCCCATTCCTGCGTAGGGAACTTAACCGCTAGACGACGGGGCTTCATACTTTCTTTTTAAACACCTCTTTATTTTTAATGCTTTCTTTCACAAGAGGCGAAAGCAAATTCAAAAAAACATTCAGGGAAAGTGTTTTAAATATTAAAAACTTTTTTAATATTCATGAAAGTTTCAATCTTCCAGTCAGGAAAAAGCGGATTCATAGCACTAGAAGGTGAAGACGTAAAGGTTTTCATAAACGACAAAAATCACTCTTTCAAAAAAACATCGGTCGACCACATTTCAAAGATAGCAACCCTTCCATTAGACCGGATAACCGCTTCAATAGTGTTCTACGACATGTTCGGAGACAGAAACGAATTGACTTTTGACATTCACAGCAACGACTTCAAAGTACTAGAAAAAAGTCTGCAGTGAAAAACCAAAAGGGAAGGCAAATGTTAAAGCAGTTAATAATCTTCAGTATTCTTGCGGTTCTTGCAGCTTCCGCAAGTTTCACAATAAAAGCGCCTGCGGTCGACTCATCTGGTAACGGAGTAATCTCATTAATAACAGTTAAAGTGGTAAACGGCACGGGAATGGTGTTCACCAATATAGAAAACTCTCTTGTGAACACAGACACTGAAACATCAATGAAAACAGCCGCTCAGGTAGGCGCAAGCTTTGTAGGAGTTAACTTCAAAAATTACAATTATTATTTCACGGTTGATGCAAACGCTTCTGAAATAGACGGGCCTTCAGCAGGTCTAGCTTTCACTCTTGGAATCGTGCAGGACTTCTACACAATAGAAAACAATTCAAAAAAATTCAGAACAGACTTCACGGTAACGGGAACAATCAATCCCGACGGAAGCGTTGGCGCGGTGGGAGGGGTTAGCGACAAAATAGCCGCTGCAAGCGGGCAGGTAAACATAATGCTTATACCCTCCGGACAGAGTCTTCTTGACGGAGTAGACTATGCAGAATTAGGAGAAGGATTAAGCAAGCCAGTTCAAGTGGTTGAAGTTGCAAACGTAAGCCAGGCAGTAGAATTTCTGCTAACTCCAATTGGGAGTGCTTTAAACGCTCCAAATCACACGCTTGCAAATTTAAATCCGCTTCCCTTCAACTATTCTAACAATACACTTCCAATGAAGCAAGTGGCGCTGCTTCAAATAAACGGGGCGGAAGGTGACCTGCAAAAACTAGCGCTAAACACAACGCAAAAAGCTGCAATAGCTTCACTAAACGAAACCCTGTCACAAGCACAAGTATATCTAAACGAGGGGTATTTCTACACCGCGGCCAACACGGCATTTCTGGTGCAAAACACAGTAGATTCTGAGGTTCTAAGCAACGTTAGCGCTTCAGAATTTCAAAAGTTAATCAACAATTTATACGCTGAAAGCAATAAAATTAATTTCACGCAAATGAATTCAAACAACTTCGAATGGGTTGCTGGAGCGCAATTAAGATATTTCTGGGCTTTGGAAGAACTAAACCAAATCAACACTACCTTTTCAGCTCTTCAAACCCCCTCATACCTTGTAAGCGATTACGTTACAGCGGAAAACTGGATGCAGGCTGCAATAGATTTGAACCAGCAGGCGGAAGGAATTTCCGGAAGTAATGTCAACGACTTCAACACAAGACAATACGCTTTAAAAATGCTAAATCAAAGCCAGGTTTTTGAAAATTCAAGCAGCGATGCTTACTTCCACTATACAAGCGCACTAGCAGAATTCAACGCTGGCTATTACGTCGCATCTACAATGGACTCCATTTTCGTATTCGCATATTCAAACAATTCAATCAACTTTACAACAACCTATCCAAGCGTTTGGTCAGAAGTTTACGGTGCACAGGGGTACTACAACGAGCAGTTCTACAATTTAACAAAAAGCCAAAACAGCGAAAGCAACTATCTTTTTTTAAATTTGCTTTCAAAACTTTTAAGCGGAAACGCGGGACTGGTGGTTCAAAGTTTTTCAACACCTATTCAGATAAACGAGCCTCAAAACTCAAACCAATCGAACAACACGATTAAAGTAGAAACAATCGCGGCCTACACCCCTCTAACCTCGTTCAACTATCTATGGGTTGGGATAATTATAATATTAATAGTATTAATCTTCATTTCAGCAATGATACTATCGTCAAAAAACGATAAAAAACCAGAAGATATCATAGACCGGTTCGACATAGCATTGGCTGAAGGAAGGATTAGCGAAAAAACCCATGCAAAACTGGTAGAAAAATGGAGCGATAAAATAAAACAAAAAGAAAGCGAAAAACAAGATTTAAAACAAAAAAAGTTCAAGCGAAAGGGTTAAAAACTTTAAACTGTTCAAATCTACTCTAAACCTTCTTATTTGGTTTAAAAAAAACATTATTTTAAAGGTGATTTTGGAATGGCTGAGAAACCTCACTTAAACTTGATTTTCACTGGGCACGTGGACCACGGAAAATCCACTCTTGTAGGAAGAGTACTCTATGAAAGCGGAGCTTTATCAGAAAACGATCTTAGAAAATTAAGAGAAGAAGCTGAAAAACTGGGAAAAGCAACTTTTGAGTTCGCCTACTCAATGGACCAATTGAAGGAAGAGAGGGAGAGAGGAGTCACAATTGAGTTAGCACACAAAGATTTCAACACCAAAAAATACTACTTCACAATCATAGACGCGCCAGGACACAAAGACTTCGTTAAAAACATGATAACAGGAGCCAGTCAAGCCGACGCGGCAGTGCTGGTATGCAGCGCTAAAGAGGGAATACAAGAGCAGACAATAGAGCACGCTTTCCTTTTGAAAGTGCTTGGAGTCAAGCAATTCATTTTCGCATTAAACAAAATGGACTTGGTAAATTACGACAAGGCAAGATACGAGCAGGTCAAAAAGGAATTGTCAGACAAGCTAAAACCAATGGGATACGCTGTTGACAAAATCCCATTCATCCCAGTAAGCGCGTATATAGGAGACAACGTAACAAAGAAAAGCGAAAAGCTTTCATGGTACACTGGTCCAACCCTTCTTGAAGCGTTCGACATGCTTGAAGTTCCGGCATTGCCAATAGACAAGCCGTTAAGACTTCCAATACAAGACGTTTTAACAGTCACAGGACAGGGAACTGTTCCAGTGGGAAGAGTTGAAAGCGGAGTTTTAAAACCAAACGACAGCATTCTTATAATGCCCGAAGCTATAACCGCAGAGGTTAAAAGCATTGAAATGCACCACCAGGCACTCGCAAAGGCAGTGCCCGGAGACAACGTAGGATTCGTTGTAAAGGGAGTGGACAAAAAAGCACTTAAAAGAGGCAGCGTGGTCGGAAGCGTTCAAAACCCTCCTAAAGTATGCGACGAGTTCACAGCGCAGATGGTTGTTTTGCAACACCCTACTGCAATAGGAAAAAATTACACTCCTGTATTCCACATACACACCGCGCAAGTTGCGTGCACAATAATCGAACTGGTTGAAAAAAGAGACCCTAGAACAGGAGCTACTCTTCAGAAAAATCCAGACTTCGTAAAGACAGGAGACGTTGCAATAGTAAGAGTAAAACCAACGAGGCCAGTAGTAGTCGAAAAATACTCGGAATTTCCAGCGCTTGGAAGATTCGCAGTAAGAGACTCCGGAAAAACCGTGGCTGCGGGAATCGTGCTTGAAGTGAAGGAAAAGAAATGAGCAAGGCAAGAATAAAACTTGAAAGCAAAAGCAAGGACGATTTGAACAGCGTATGCTCTGAAATCAAAAGCATAGCCCAAAAAAGCGGGGTTGAAATGCACGGGCCGATACCTCTTCCAACAAAGCACTTTCACATATCTACAAGAAAAACACCCTGCGGGGACGGGAGCGACACCTATGAAAAGTGGGATTTAAGAGTGTATAAAAGACTGATAGAACTAAGTGTCAGCGACGAGAAAGTGCTTTACGAGATAATGAAGATGCGATTCCCAAGCGACGTTCAAGTTCAAATGAATCTCAACGCTTGAACTCACTAAAAAATTAAAAAGGTTAAAATACTTAAAAAAATACATCTTTAACCTATGGAGCAGCTATCAGAAGAAAAAAGAAGGGAAATATTAAACCGCACAGTAAACGACAACCTGCCGCCTATAGAAACAATAAACTTCATAGCTTCAAAAGGAGTGGAACAAAAAGCCAAAGAAATGAGCGAAGTAAGCATAGACAACGCGCTGTTCACTCTAAATGAAAAGAAAAAAATCGGATTCAACTTATTAAATTACGACGAATTCTCAAAAAAATATGAAGAACACTTTGAAAAAGCAAACCCGGAAATCAAAAAACACGTGCAAGAATACCTGGAACGGAAGATGGTTTCTGGAGAAATGCAACCTTTATTCAAAAAAATAGAATATAAAAATAAAGAAACCCCTGAAACTATAACTGCCGGAATATTCTTCAGGGTATTCAACGATGAAATGAATAAAAAACTTAGGAAAGCGATAGAAACCGGCGGAAACGAAATGTTGTACAAGGAAATAAAAGACAAAATAATACAGGAATTCAGGGAGAACGCTTCAATTCTAGCAAGCCATGACTACAATATTAAACTATCAGAAATAAACAATAAAATACAAAACAACGCGAGAGTACCTGGGTGGATGAGCTCCAAACTAAACTTGGACGACAGGCAGAATGAAATTGCTATACTAAACACAATTATAAAAAACAAAAGCATTCAACTCAAAAAACAACAAACATCAGAAATTAAACAACAGGAACCTCAAAAGCAAACCTCTGAAGAACCAGAAGAGGAAGAGGAAAAATTTACCCTTGAAAAATTAAACCTGCCAATAGAAGACCTGCTTGAAATTAAAAACGTGCAAAAAATAGAAAAACAAGAAATTCAACAACAAGCCCATGAAGAACCAAAAACAGAAGAAACAAACCCCCCACAAGAACCTTCAATCAAACTATTCCTAGAAACGTTCTTCAAAAAAGAAACAGTAAAAGGCAAAACATCCTATACCCGAGTAAAGAAAGACCTTGCAAACGGAGGTGGAAAAAAGGTTGAAGGAAAGATACTATACGAAAAAGCTAGAGAGTTCATAAAGATATACTCCGAATACCACAACATAAAAAAATATGAAAAAAACCCAAATCTCCTGAAGAAAGACGAAAAAGCCAAAGAATTCTTCGTGTCAGAGCACATAAAATTAGTAAATTTAATCAAAAAACTAAAAAGCGTAAACCCGCAAAACACAAAAAACCCAGAAGACCTCGAAGCATACTTTAATATATCTTCAGCACTAAACATACTTCATTCGCGACTAAGCGAATTCACCACGCCATACATGGAAGGAATAGTAAGCGTGACGTGAAAACAAATTTTAACAATTCAAAGGTGAATGTAAAAAATGAAAATAATAGTCAACGACTCAAAGACAGGAAAATCATATCAAAAAGAAATTGAAACCCCGCAATTTATTGGAAAAAAAATAGGTGACGAAATAGACGGGGGAATAATAAGCCTTAGCGGATACAAGTTAATGATAACAGGGGGAAGCGACAAAAGCGGGTTCCCGCTCAGAAAGGGAATAAACGCAAAAAGAACAACAATAGTAACCGGGAGAAGCGTAGGGGTAAAAACTGAAAAAAACAAAAAGATAAAGAGAAGAATAGCTGGGGAAACAATAAACAACGACACAATGCAGGTTAATCTTAAAATAACAACGCAAGGCTCAACAGAGCTAAACACTGTTTTCCCTGAAAAACCAAAAACAGAAGAAACAAAACAAAAATAATTTAATATAAACAAACTAATAAAATAAAGTGGAAAAGCTTAAAGAAGCGACTCTGTACGAAAAACTAGAAAACAAAAGAGTGAAATGCAACCTCTGCTCATTCCACTGCACTGTTGAAGAGGGAAGAATGGGAATTTGCAAAACAAGAGCAAACAAAAACGGTGTTTTTTACGCGCTAAGCTATGGAAGAGCGTATGGATACAGCATAGAGCCAATAGAAAAAAAACCATTCTACCACTACAAGCCAGGATCAAAAGTATTGAGCTTTGGAACGCCAGGATGTAACTTCTCCTGTCTGAACTGTCAAAATTACTTCATGTCCCAAAGCACAAAGGAAATAGAAAACGCGTACCGAGAAGTAAAATTCACCGCGCCTAAGGAAATAGTAACTGCAGGAGAAAATGCCGACGGCTTCGCCTACA
This sequence comes from Microcaldota archaeon, assembly GCA_021812145.1. GTDB lineage: Archaea > Micrarchaeota > Micrarchaeia > Norongarragalinales > UBA8480 > DTNV01. Next base: position 12,771 of record JAKAOM010000006.1, on the reverse strand, counting down.
CTTATACTGAACCAACTATTTTCTACGAGTATTTCAAGGATTGCGTTGAAGAACAAATAAAGGAGAAGAAAGAAAAGTTCAACGTTTGGGTTTCAAACGGCTACTACTCAAAACAATTGCTAAACGAAATAATGAAAGAAAAAAAACTCGACGCGGCAAGAATAGATTTAAAATTCGTATCAAACGAAAATTACGCAAAAGTATGCAAAGCATCATTAAAACCAGTGATTGAAAACATAAAAGGATTGGCAAAAAGCAAAGTTTTCATTGAGTTAATAAACCTAGTTATTCCCGGATTCAACGACACTGAAGAGCAGATAACCGAACTAACCGAATTGATAAAGGGAATAGACAAAAAAATACCCCTCCACTTCCTAAGATTTTATCCTTATTACAAAATGCAGGGAGTGCCATCAACGCCAGACGAAACTCTGGAAAAAGCGCTAAAAATAGGGAGGGAAAACCTGGAATATGTATATGCAGGAAACGCTTCAATAAAAGGGGGAGAGGACACGCACTGCCCTGAATGCGGAAAAACATTGATAAAAAGAAGGGGAATGGATATAATTGAAAACGTACTTACCGAACCGTTCTGCCCTAAATGCGGGCGAGAAATAAACCTAATTATTTAAGCACGTAAACATTAATATAGCTATTTGACTTATAAATAGAGTGTTAATAAAAGGTGATTTAACTATGCATACCACTTTAAGATTTCAAGGTTTGCCTGAAATAATACTTGAAAAAGCAGTTAGGGTTGGCCTGGCGCGCTCAAAAACAGATGCTCTTAGAATGGGAATATTTGCTTTAAACAAAGAATATGGATTGATTAATAATGTGGAGGAAGAAATGGGCGAAAAAGCACTAAGAAAAGAAGAGGAGGAAATGAAAAAATCTGGCAAAAAGTATCTAACAGAAGAGCAAGCATTGTCAAAATACAAGTGAGTTTAGTTGGACCTGATAAAATGGAAGCTAGAATTCAAGGAAGGATGGGACGTTCATTTTAAAAAATTTGATAAATCAATTCAAACAAAGATAATTAAAAAATTTGAGCAGATGAAACTTCCATTACAAGGAAGGGGATTACACTCATCAAGATATAGAATAGAGGAGGTTGGAGGTTATAGAATAGCCTACATTGAGGATTCAGCTTTAAACATAAAAAGAATTCACTTCGTAGGCGATCACAAGCAATACGAACAATGGTATTCAAAACTGCTTATTGATTGAACAACAAAACTTTCTTAGATAGGTTTTTATTGTTTTATGTTGAACTTTCCTTCATTCTTAGATTCAAGAAAAAGGTAGATTAAATTGCTAGATGGTTTTTTCAGATGGTTCACCAGACTTTTTAAAAAAAAGAAAGTCATAAGCCTAGGCTTTTACGGCAGCCCAAACGCTGGAAAGAGTACTCTCGCAAACAGAATATGTGAAGAGTGGACTGGCCAACCGATAAGCAAGGTATCTGAAATTCCCCACGAAACAAGGACCGTTCAAAAGAAGGAAAAGGTAGTGGTGAAGGTTGATGGAAAAGAATTGATAATGAACATTCTTGACATGCCTGGAATAGCCACAAAGGTTGATTACCGCGACTTCGTAGACTACGGAATGAGCGTGGAAGAATCCCAACAAAGGGCTAGAGAAGCAACCAAAGGAATAATAGAAGCCATAAAATGGCTTGAACATGTAGACGCTGCTTTAGTTGTCATGGATTCAACACAGGATCCATACACGCAGGTAAACATAACAATTCTAGGCAATCTTGAAGCTAGAAACATTCCAGTTATAATAGTGGCGAATAAAATAGATCTTAAAAAATCCAACCTTGAAAAAATAAAAGAAGCCTTTCCACAACACTCTATAGTGGCTATAAGCGCGCTTAAAGGAGAAGGCATGCAGCAACTCTACAAAACGATTGCCGGAAAGGTGAAGTGAAAAGTGGCAAAAATAGAATTCGTGTCATCAAAGACAATCAAATCGCTTGAAGAAAACCAGAAAATAAATTATATTCTATCAAATATAAAAAAAAACAAAATACTAGTACTGGAAGAACCTCTGACGCTAAAAGAAGAGAAGGAGTTGATTGAAAGGACTATGAATCTTATATCAAAAGACTTTCCAGGAATAGAAGTAAGCAGCCTTGGCGGGGGAGAAGGGTTCAAAGAAACGTTAATAAAAATGCTAGGCGGAAATGTGGGTTTGACTGTGATAGGCCCTTCAAATCTTGTAAAAGACCTTAAAAAAGACCCGAACAAAATATACCTGAACGTCAGGTGAAGAAAATGCACAAATGCATAAAATGCGGGAAAATATATGAAAACAACGCTTCAGAGCTTCTAGCTGGCTGCCCGTGCGGTTCAAGGATATTTCTGTTGATGAAAGAGGGAAGCACTCCAAAAACAGATTTGAACTTTCTTGAAAAACTACTTCCCAAAAACCTAAGCCTGGAAGTGGAAGCCGATCCAATAGAAAACGTAACGGTAAAAAACAAGGGAACGTATATAATAGACGTTTCAAGCCTCGCTAGCGGAAAACCGTTGATAATAAGAACATCAAACGGGATATATCACGTGAGGTTGCCTAGGATAGGAAAAGTGAAAAAGAAATGAAAAATGATAAAACAAAAAAAAACCAACAACCTGAAACAGAAAAGGAAGAAAATCAAAAAGAAGATCAAAAACTTAACTTCGGATTATGGCTTGAAGTGCTTACAAAACCGGTTGAAACTATAATAAAAGAAAGGCAAAACGAAAACTGGCGTAACGCACTGCTAAACTACAGTATAAGCGGAGTTGTAAGCGGGCTTATAATAGGAATAGCCCTTTTGATAATAATATATTTTTATCCGGCAGCGCTTGGATCTGAAGCGTCGCTTATACCTTCAAACCCAGTCTCGTTAATACCTTCAACTATAATACTCATTCCAATAATATGGGCGGCAATGCTTCTCGCGTCAAGTCTAATAAACACGCTGGTATTCTGGATTTTCTCAAAAATATTCAAGGGAAAAGGAACGTATCTTAAGCAATACTACCTTACCTCGATTTACACCGCTCCAGTCAATATTTTAGCGGCAGTATTCATGCTCGTTCCAATAGCAATAGTAAGTATAGTGCTTATAATAATTCTGGCGTTGTATTCAATATATGGATTGTTTATAACACTTAAAGCAACCCATGAATACTCAAACACTGAAGCAGTACTTTCAATAATCACGCCGGTAATAATAATTTTTGCAGTAATTTTCATAATAGCAAATATGTTGTAAAACACAAAAAAAATCGTAAAAACGCGGGAAAACCTTATATTTCTTTTCCAATAAAAACTAGATTTATTTATTAAAAACCCATCCAAACCGTGAAAAAAAGTTGAATAATATATTAACCACAGTAGTACTCGCAGCAGCTGCTTTAACAATAATAGGAGTTCTGACGTTTGCAAACCTGCTATTGTTCATAACAGGAAGTTACCTCTTATACGTTTTCTTCAAAGGATTCAATGGAAATCTCTAATTATTTAAAACCCAAAATAGGCAAGAATTCTCTTAAACCCTTTTTCAAGGGGTAGTCAAACTTAAAACCCTTAATGGTATTAGCGTAAACTCTATTTTCTGAAAGCATTCTAACATAATCCTTTTTGCCTAAAAAACCAGCAAAAGAATGCGCCAAAGTCAAATTCAAATTCCAACGCTTCTTGGAAACACCAAGCAAACCCGCCACCTCGTTAATACATTCTTTTTGCGTAGGCTCAGGCTGAAAAACAACGTCAAAAACACCTCCTTTTAACTTCTTAAAATTTTTCACGGAGAATACTACTGCTTTAACCGCGTCTTTGTAGTAAACAAGCGGAATTTGATTAAGACCATCTCCTAAAGTGAAAACAAAACCTTTGTTTATCAGTTTAATAACACTGCTGAAACCTTCAGTGAAATCCCCTCCATAAACCATTCCAAGCCTTAAAATCAGGTTGCCCCCACCCTTCCTAATATAGGACTCGCCTAATCGTTTGCTTTCTCCATAAGCGCCTCTAGTTCTATAGACAGAAACGCTTGAAATGTAGATAATTGGCTTGCCTGTTTCGGCCAGCTTTCTTGTAACTTCGGCGTTAGCAGCAAAAAGCTTGTCTTTTGAAGCGTTAAAATCAACAAGACCAGCAGTATGGACAATAACATCAACATCCTTAACCAACCGCTTCAAAGCTGAAAGGCTAGCTCTCTCCAAATCAACCTCATCTATTTTAAAATCATTACCAAAAAGCTGTCTTGTCTCTACAGCGTTCCTTGAAGTCAAAATAAGTTTGTTACCCTTTCTTAAAGCTGGAATCAACGCTCTGGCAAGCTTTCCGTTAGCACCGGTAACAAAAATTTTCATAAACAAAAAATTTAAACAGAGTGATTAATATTCCTATCTGAAGAAAGTAAAACAATGAAAATAACATTTCTAGGCGCTGGAAGGGAAGTTGGAAGAAGTGCAATACAAATCCAAACAGACACTGAAATCTTACTCGATTATGGATATAAACAATACAAAAACGCGCCACTGCAAGAAAAATACCCTATAAACGCATTCAATCATCCAAAAGCAAAAAACGTAATCCTTTCTCACGCACATCTTGACCACTGCGGCGGCCTGCCATTACTTTTCGAAAATCAAAATCCAAGAGTTTTTACAACCCCGCCAACCATTCCAATGATAAACCTCCTTTTGAAAGACTCTATAAAAATAGGAGACGCGGCTTTCGGAAAAAAACACGTGCAAAAATTATTCAATAATATTGTGAAGACAAAGTATGGAAAAAGGTACCAATTGTCCAAAAGAACCACTTTCACTCTAACCGACGCCGGTCATATACTTGGAAGCGCGCAAACAATGATAGAATCTGAAAAAAAAATTCTCTACACGGGAGACTTGAAAACCACTCCAATGATGCTGAACAAACCAGCAAAACCAGAAAAAACAGATATTCTCATAATAGAAAGTACCTACGCACAAAAAGACCATCCGGACCGGTTTGAAGTGGAAAAAACATTCATAAAGGAAGTGGAAAAAACAGTGGAAACCGGAGGGGTTGCGTTAATACCTAGCTTTGCTATAGGAAGAACCCAGGAAATGATATCGCTGCTAAGCATGAACGGTTTTGAACCGTTCGTAGCAGGAATGGGATTGAAGGTAAGCGAGATATACCAAAACTATTCAAACTACCTTCCAAACCCAGGAGCGTTCATAAAAGCATTGAAAAAAACAACACCGGTAAACAAAAAAACATTCCCTAAAACGCTAGATTCAAGTATTGTTGTGACAACAGCAGGAATGCTCGAAGGAGGCCCTGTTTTAAACTACATAACCAAGATAAACAAAAACTCTAAAATATTTTTAAACGGATATCAAGCTGAAGAAACAAACGGAAGAATGCTCATTGAACAGGGAAAAATAAAAATCAACAATCAGATAATAGAAGTTGACACGCCATACCAATTCTTTGACTTCAGCGCCCACCCTGGAAAAACAGAGCTGGTGAATTACGTAAAAAAAACAAACCCTGAAAAAATATTTTGCGTGCACGGAAACGAGGAAAGCTGCATAGCTTTCGCTGAAACACTCAAAAGAGAAGGATTCAACGCTACGGCGCCAAAAAACGGCGAAACATTCAAAATCCAATAAACAAAAAGCCTTTTAAATATATTATAATATATTATAATTATGTACAACCCTGTGATAAAAACAAGAGTGAGAAAGATAGGAACATCATTTGGAGTGTTGCTGCCTAAAAAGATAATTGAAGAAAATCAAATCAAAAACAAGCAAGATATAGAATTAATCCTCCTTAGAAAAAACAAGATTAAAACAATAGAAAAAGCCTTTGGCATCACAAAGGAAGCAAAACCATTTCAAAGAAGCAAGGAAGACAGGTGGTGAAAAAACGCTTCTCGACACTTCAGCATGGATAGAGTTCTTCAGAGGAACTGAAAAAGGGCGGGAGGTAAAACAAGCAATCGAGAGCCAAACAGCCTATACCAGCATCATAACAATAGCCGAAACAACCAACTGGGCGCTTAAACAAGCGCAGAACCACAATGAACTAATTAGAAAAATAAAAGAACTCAGCATTATACTAGACATAAATGAAGAAACCTCAAAACTTGCAGGAGAAATAAACTTCAAAAGAAAAAAAACAATAAAAAAATTGGGAATGATGGACTCAATAATACTAGCAACAGCGCTTCAATACAACCAACAAATACTGACAACAGACTACGACTTCAAAAACATAGCAAACGTAACGATAATATAAAAGCGAAATTTAGGTTGTTTACGCGCCACAAATAAAACAACAAAACCTAAAAAAAACCAAAAACAGACCAAAAAGCTTTATGAAAAAGGATTTTAAACAATTGCATTTCTTAATAATACAGCAATGGACGTCAAAATAGCCACTATAATAACAAGCATGCTATTCCTACTAACACTAACCTCAGCCCAATGTCAATACTTAAGCCTAAACACGATAGTAAACCAAACGGTAATAGCAGGGCAAACCGCAACCTATCCCATAACGGTCGTAAATAACGGACCTACAATACAAAATATAAGGGCAAGCAGCGTGTGCGACCCTTCAATGACCTGTTCGTTCCCAGACTTGTCAATACCTTTCTACCTGGCTCCAAACCAAAACACAGCATTCCATTTTACAGCAACTCCAAGCCAAGCAGGGGTTTATATAATACCAATAGAGATAAGAGGAGGAGATCTATCAGCCAGCTGCGACGTGGAAGGGACAGTGGAGTTAAACGTATTGCCTAGCCAAAGCACAAACACAAATCCAATCAACGTTTCAATTTTCCCGACACAACCGCAAATAGCAAGGCCAGGTGACACGGTAATATATAATTTCATAATACAGAACAATTTAAACCAACAACAGTACGTGACTATTTCAAGCCAAGCAACCAACCCGTTTGAAGCAACAACAACCTACAGTTCAAATGACATTTCACTTCAGCCAGGAGAGGAAAAGCAAGAAACAGCAAGCGTTACAATTCCCCCCTCAACACCAGGAAGCACTTACAACTGGATTTTCAACTTTCAGGCAAGTCAAGCGGCGGGAACCACAACCATAACAATACCCGTAAGCCTAACAATACACTCTCAGGAATTAAACGTTCAGGTGCTGGGAATGCCATTAGCGCAAAACTGCCTTACAACATCTTACAACAACCCTGCAACTCTTAACCTATCCCTTTCAAACACAGGTCAGGTTACAGGACCGTTTTACCTTTCGATAAACGCGCCCCAGGGAATACAAAACGTAATAACCCTAAGTCAAAACCTATTTCAGATAAACCAGGGAGAACAACAACCATTCACCATTTCGATAAACCCTACGATTTCAACACCGTTAAACACCTACTTCTTCGACTTAACCGGTTCTTACAACAACTATCAATTCTTCGACCAAACATTCTGCGTCAACATTCAACCACTTCAAAACTTGGCAGTCAACACCACGCCAATAACCGCTTTGACAGGATTAACAACTACAACAAACTTCACCCTGACAAATACCGGAAGCCAAGTTGAAAATGTAGAGCTTGACTATAATCCAAATCCTGAATTTGGGATAATAAGCCTGCAGCCAACCTCCACCCAGATACTACCTAGCCAAACAATGATTTTTTATCTTTCAACAACACCTACAATTCAAGGAGAATTCTCGTATCCCATATATCTTTACTCACAAAACTACACGCAGGAGATAGATTTCAATATAACAAGCATTTCAGGCTCAAACCTATTCACGATACAGCCGATAGGCCAGGCAATGGCTACTGCTGGAACTCCAACAACGCTTCAGATAGGCGTTGAAAACAACGCACCCAAAACAGAAAACACTCAAATAACTATTCAAGGAATCCCGCAAACATGGTACTCGCCAACCCTTCTAACGCTTAAACCACAACAAACAATATATCAAAACATTGTTCTTACAATACCGTTTGGAGTTAGCGGCTCCTATCCAATAACAGCAGTTGTTTCAAGCAGCGATGGAAATTCAACACTTAACGCAAGCCTAGATGTTTTACCCGCCCCGGCAGTAACCTACGCCATAACCAATGTTGAAGGCCAGGGATCGCAAGCTACAGTTACAATACAGGTTACAAACGTAGGCAACCAAACTGTGTCAAACCTTCAACCAGTTCTGTTAAACGGAGGATATTCCTACTCGACAAACTCAATAAACCTAAACCCTGGCGAAACAGCAACGCTAAACTTGACACTAACATCAAACGGCCAGCAGCCAGAACAGAACGTTACCGTTCAACTCCAGTCAAACAACGGTTCAACCCCGCCACAAACCGCCGACATTCCACCACTAACCGGAGCGGTTCTCTCAAGCGTTTTCCCATGGAAACTTGCAATCATAATAATATTAATTATAGGCATTTTCGTTTTGATAATAAGAGAGAAGGAGCAATACTAATTATTTTAAAATATTCTGCAATCAATAACAGTGAAATTATTAAATAATCAACAAATTATATATGGCTATGACAAGCTCGGAAGAAATAATGCAGCTTAAAAAAACAGAACACGATCTAGAGCTTAAAATAGAAAAGCTAGACAAAAAACAGCAACCAATCATTGCAAGATTATACCGGCAACTTTCCGGGATAATAGATGATCTCGAATTAATACAGAACAAGGAAAAAATCCAGCACAACCCGGCAATGGCAACTAGAATAAAACTGGCAAGAAAGGGGAGGTCATTTGTAAAAGAACTTATAAGTTTTGATGCCGAAGTGGAAAAGGAGTTCAAATCTCAAAAACTATCCGACGACAATGCAAGAAGATTCAGCTCGATAATAACGCTTATAAGAATAAACAAAATCGAAGAAGCAAAAGAAGAGTTGAATCACTTCAAAAGCATGGTTGATCTTGAAAAAGATTATGAAAAAACAAAGGATGAAATCGCAAAGACCGAGAAAGACGTGAAGGCAGAGCAGATGAAAATAGAAATCGCGCTAAATAGCATTGAAGCTTTGGAAAAAGAGGTTGTAAATCAGAAAAAAGTTGAGCGGTACGAGGAACTGCTAAAAAGCATAGAAGAATTGAAAATTATCAGAACCCAGTATATTCACTCATTGCTTTCAAAGCAGGTAAGGGATTTAATTAAAGAGTTAAGCGAGCCCAGGCTTAAAGAACACCATAAAATCATTCTGGAAAAGCAGTATTTGAATGAGCTGAACAGCTTCCTTTTAGAATATCCAATATTTGGAAAATGCACAGTAGTTCAACTAGGCAACTATCTTGACCTCAGTGAAAAAAAGCTGTCCTACATCTGCCCCGAAGTATCAAGGTTCAGAAAAATCGTGCTTGAAAACAAAAAAATGTTTGAAACGCTCGCGTCTTTGGAACAAACAGATTTTTTGGCGGTTGACGAGAACAACGAAAAAACAATGAATTTTTACAAAGAAAACATCAAGGGGGCTAGTGAGATAGTCGAGCGCATAATTGAACTCAAAAAAGACGAGGAGGCTGGCAAAAAAGAATATGAAAAAAAAGAGAAGATAGAAAAACAAAGGAGTGAGCTTGAAAAGTATTCCAAAACCTCTCTTGAAAACGAACTTAAAACATCAAAAAACCTGCTTGAACTATTACGCTCAGAGCCCGCTCATGAAGAAATCCCGGAAACCAAAAAGGAAACTAAAAGCTTGTTTTCAGGAATCAACACGTTCATCAAAAAACTCTCAGGAAAATAATCTTCAACCCTTCAATTTACTCTCAAAAGGCAAGACGAAGCATTAAAAAGTATGTTTCACCCAATTAACGACAATGATGAAAATGTTTTAAATAATCTGAGCTCGGCGGAGCGATTGTGATGATTGACGGACGGACTGATTTTCCAAATAAGACCCAACAAAAAGTGCCCCTATATTTATAAGTCTGTGCCCCCTAACTTTTAGGGTCCACACTGGTTTTTTAGGGGGCACTTCAGAAATCATTAAATAGCATAACGTACAATTAAGCATTTTAAAAAAGGTGGTTGGAATGGGTTTGTTTTACACGACGATAAGAGTAAGAAATGTGGAGAAGTCAATAAAATTCTATTCAAAAGAGATGGGAATGAAAATAACCGACAGAAAAAGCTACATGCCCGGTGAGACCGTCATAACACTAACAAGCAAAGACACAGGCCAAAACTTGCGCTTGATACACTATGAAAAGAACTGCAGATTATACAAACCATACGAAAAAGGGGATGAAATGGACCACTTGACATTCAGAGTTAAAAACGCTAAAACACTCTACCAAAAGCTGGTTAAAAAGGGATACAAAATAGCAATGCCGCTGTGGCAAGGGGAAACAGTTACAATGGGGTATATAAAAGATCCTGACGGAATTTGGATAGGATTAATAAGTGAGAACAAATAAAAACGAAAGTTTAAAAAATCCAAAACATGAAGTAAAATCAAATGGAAAAGAACAGCCTGATAAAAACAATCCTAGGCGTTTCAATTATAGGTGTTTTATTCTCAGGGTATCTAACATATCAGGATCTTGCAAAAACAGGCGTTTCCTGCACCATAGGCACCAATTCTACAATACTTGGACTTCCAGTTTGCGTGTACGGGTTAATAATGTACCTATTAATATTCACGCTTTCAATTTTAGCGTTGAAATCAAAAAACACTAAAACTTAAAAACATGAAAATCTCTAATAAGAACAATGAAATGGAACATAAAAAGAACAAAGTGGAGAATACAACAGGTTAAAGGTAAATGCAGCATTGAAAACCTTCTTGGAAGGCTTGATGAAAACGCAAAAAAACTAAAAGAAAACAAGAGGGTGGATGAAGACTTATTTGCAAAAATAACTCCAAAACAGAGAATCAATCAAAAAGTATCACGAAGATACAATCTACCTAAAGTAAAAACAGACATACACAAAGTCTACGCTATCTTCGAACACCCAACACTAAAAGAAATAGGAAAAACAGCCGAAAACAAATTCTACTATGTAAAACTCAAAAACCCTGAAAGACAAGCAATGGAAAAAATAAAAGCGATAATAAGCAAGGAAGACAGCAAGCACTTGAAAACAGGAAGCGTTGATCTTGACCGAATCTCGCAAAAAAGAAACAATTACACGATAATCCACCCAAATCCACTCACAATAATAAGAATAATACAAAAAATCAAATAGATTTAAGTGGCACCTGCAATAGAATAACAGTTTCCCCCACTACAGAATTGACCTTCCGAACAAGAGGGATTACAAATTTTTGCAGCTACTACTGTGGTTTGTTGTGTTTTAACTGGTTGAATTATTTTCTAATTTTACCCACTTATCTAGAGGATGAGCAAGTCAAAGAATTTACATCAGTTTGAGTTAAACTACCACCTTTGCTAGGCGATGATGATTGAGGAGTCAAAGAATTTAGGATAAAATTCAGAGTTCCTGGCAAACAATTCTGATTACCTTTTATGGTAAGTGCAGTGTTTGATGAACTTGGATTTACTGTTAAAGTGTAGCCATTAGCTTTTGACAGTATTATTGAAGGGGGGATTGTGACTTTATTCTGAGTAGAAGTTGCGCCTAAAGAACTTAAAGTGTTTTCTAAATTGCCACCTGGCATCTGCGCTGCATTAGTAGTATCAGTTGTTTGCGTTGGATTACTCTGCGTCTTTGACTGCTGCGGCGAAACTATAAGCAATTTACTGCAGTCAACGCCGCCGCTGGTAATAGCGTTTGTTGGACATACGCTGCCTGTCTGGAACTGATACTTATTAACAGTGTAAAGGTTGACGTCGGTATCGCTTTGGGTATAATTAACCGTGCATTGCACTGGCGATGTGGTTGAACAGGCAAGGTAAGGCATAGCCCCACTTTTAAGCGAAGCGTTAGGATAGATTGGATTTTTAGCGGTAGCTGCAGTGTAAATCGCGGAAGGAATGGTTTCAAAAACAAAGCCCAGAGTTGCGGTGGGAACTCCTGCAATGTTCTGAATAGTCCCTTCAGCTGCAGGCAAAAACCACCCTCCACTACCAAAGCTAATGAAGGTGGCTTGATAGTTGTTGTTCTGCAGAGCGGTTTGAGGGTTGTAGGCGTAGGCGTAAAGGTTAAAGCCAGGGTGGGTTGAATTCGTAACACCATCTGCAGCGCCTTTTAGAATGAAGCTGAAAACAGGGGTTGGTTCAGGCGTGACAGGAGACAAAACAGTCTTAACCTGCTGGGAGTTGGATGCCAAATGCTTCATCAACAAGTCAGTCAGGTAAGCCCTGCCCTGCGGGGTTTGAGTCAAACTTGAAAGGTATTGAATGTTAGCGCCAAGCTGGGTTTCATGACAGAAAACATCGGACAAAACCCCGCTAAACTGAGACAAAAGATTGCTGGGATTCAAAGCGTTGCCCCAGCCCATGCTCTCTCCCTGCTGCACAGTCATGTATTGAGATGGAACTCCAAGTGTTTGAGTGCCGCAAAACTGAGCCATCACGTTGCACATCTGCATTTGAGCCCAGTTAGCAACCATAGCGTTCAACACGTCAGTCAAACAACTAGTCAAAGCGTCGCCCATATTGTTCATAAAACCTTCAGCGTCATACCTTTCGATATAATCAACCTGCTTTTTCATTTCAGCGTTAACTATATTCTTTATTGAAGTTTCAGCAGCCTGAAGGTCTTTTTGATCGCACCAATTATCTCCACTGCACTTTGCGATATTGTTAAAATCGGTTTGGCTAACCCCGCTAGGCGCCTGAGCATAAAGAGATC
>JAKAOM010000023.1 GCA_021812145.1 Microcaldota archaeon | reverse complement strand
ATCTAGTTCCTAGCTTTATCTCCTTGAACTGCAGGGTTGGAATGAACCTGTTTTTTATTATCTGGCTAGCATCTATTGCTATGCTCATGCTTCTCCCTCTTGCCTTGAGCTTTACCTCAGGAGCACCCTGGTTGAATTGAGTAACCACTGCAAGAACGTAGCTCATAACGCTCTTCTTTCCAACGTAGATTGTATTCTCGTCTTTTTGTTCTTCCATTTTTTCCGACACCTCTATATTTGCATTGTTTAAAATTGAATTCATTTTATGCTTTAACGCTTAAAAAACTTTTCCTTTTCTTATCCATTATGGCCTGAAATGTACAGCAAAGTGTTGTATAGGAGTGTTTGAGAATAGAGCGGGTCGAAGCTGAAGTAGATAACCTTCCCGAACTGAAACATGCCCTGACTTTCAACCATTCCATCGTACTCAACCCCACCACTTGAAGAGATTATTAACGCGATGATATTGCTCTTAGCTCCGGGAGTTATCATAGTGACGCTCCCGCTAAATTGAAAATTCTTTGTGCCTGGAACGCCCCCTCCGAAAATAGGGCTTTGAATATCCTGAATTTGAAAGCCAGCGTTGCTTAAATTAACGTCGCCATAACTTGTTCCAGTGCCGTTCCACCCGCCATAGCTGACAGGCATTACGGTTCCAAGCCCGTTGATTCCAATGCTCCAGCCTATTGCCTTTGAATCGCCCTGCACAAGAGTGCAAGCATCTCCTACAACTATAAGCTTGCCTCCATTCATAACCCAGGCAGCCAAAGCCTGTCTTAAAGAAAGACTGCAATAAGGCGTTCCACTTAATATGACAACGTCGAAATTTTTAAGCGAATACTCCGCTCCTTCTGAAGATATTTGAAAAGCGTAGATATGATTCAGGGTAAATGTTGAATTGCTTAGAACATTGTAAAGATTTGAATCGTTTCCGATCACAACCACTCTTATAGTTTTTGACTGCGATAAAAACGGAATATTCACAACTCCCAGACCGGCCAATACAAGAATTATGACAATAATCGCTATTACCACAAATTCAGGCTTGACTTCCTTTGCTTCCAATTTTCAACCACTGGATTGTGAAAGGTATAAAACAGTCTGGTAAACAAGACTTTCGCTGGTTGTTCCAGGATCAAAGCTGAAGTAGATAACCTTGCCAAGCTGAAGAAGCCCTTGAGTTTCAACTATAGCGTAAAGAGTCTGACCTCCAGTTCCAGTGTTAACCACTGCGTCCACCTGGCTGTTCTGAGCGGTTGGAAATACAGGCGTCACCTGACCGCTGAAAGCAAAATTCTTAGTTCCAGGCGCTTCCACTCCAGCCCCTCCGAAAATAGGGCTTGAAGGATTCAAGTTAGTCATAATTCCATTAGTAAAATAGGTTGGAGTGTAAACCATGTTTGTAGTCAAACCACCATAAGTCACAGGCATTACGCTGCCAAGACTGTTGACACCCACATTCCAGCCAATGCTGGTAGGATCGTTTGGAACCTGAGTGCAAGCATCTCCAATAACAATAAGCTTGCCTCCATTCCTAACCCAGTTCGCGAGTGCGAATCTTAGTCCGTAGTCACATTGAATAGTGTTTTGAAGTATTAAAATCTGAAAGTTGTTCAGAGTGTATTGAGCGGTCGTAGGGTCTATGTTAGGATAAACAGTTATTCCCCTTTGAACGAAATCCATTCCCTGAAGCATTGCTATCAAGCCAGAGCTCCCCTGGCCAATTATTCCAATTCTTATAGAAGGCTGAGGGAACAATCCGCCAACTACCGGAACAGTACTTAGATTTATCAAACCAAATTTCGCGGCAAGAAATATTGCCAACAATATTATAAGAATCAATGGAATAGAGTTTTCCCAATTAAATTTGTTTTGACCTTTTTTCATAAAAAATCACTGTAGATTATAGGAAGCATACTATTTAAAAACATTTTGTCTTTTTCTGAATAACTGCTTTTAGACTTTTTGAATTCAATTCAGCACGGAACAAGGTAGTTAATTATATTGCTCATGAAAACACTGCTGTTGTATTCTTCAGGCGGAAATGCAGTATATACTATGACAGACCCAACGCTTTTCTCTATTATTACAGCAGGGTAGGTTTGGTTTCCAATAGCGATGTCGGCTACTCTAGTCTGGGCGGGTGAAGAGTAAAGATTAATCAAAGCAGAATCCAACCCTAGATTCTCTCCTGACTTCAACCCACTAACCAAATAATTATTTGGAGCGTCTATGTTGAAAGTTACGTTGTAGAAATTCACCCCTAGAAAAGAAGCAAACAAGTAATTACTTCCAAACGATCCAAAACCAATTTGCTTCTTTGCCTGAGCTGATAGATTTTCGTAGTAGAACGGCTGCGTTTGGTTCACAAGCTTTGCATAAGCCAAATCGCTGGCGGTTAAAACCTGGTTTGAAAAAGCATCCCCTATCCATAAAAGCTGCCCTCCAGAATTAAGATAGTTCTCCACGTCCAAAACGCTTGTGAATGAAACAGTCTTTGCATGGTCAAGAACAACCAAATCATAGTCTGAAAGAAGGCCTGTACTCAGGCTTGAAACGCTTATAGGCTCGACCACAAGGTTAGGATTAACTTGCTGTATCATGGTGGTTAAATTATTTATGTTTCCAATTCCATCAGGACCGTAGATTATAGCTATCCTCCCATTATGCTGAACGAAAACATTGCAGTAAACATTCTGCCAAAACGGGATTGAAGACGGGTATATAACTCTTGTTTTGGTCAGTACAAATAACAGCACTAAAACCAAAAACAAGAAAACAAGAAAACCTACCACGTCGCTGCTTTTCATGAATGAGAATTAAGCACGAAAACATTTAAATACAATGCTTTTCATAAAAAAAACCTCATGCCTGAGAAGATTTCAAGCCCGCCATCTATGGCCGGCATAACCAGATTTTATGACGTTAAAACCAGCAAGATTCAGCTTGACCCAAAAGTGGTAATAGGCATTTGCGTTGCACTCATAGTAGTTGAACTGCTTCTCCAAATAAGTCTTTAAAACACTAATTAGACAAGAATCGCGTCTTCTCTCTTGAGAACGCTTTCCACGTTTTCCCCCCACCCTATGACAATTTCGCAGTTAAGCCTGCCGGAAACAGCTGCTTTAATCTCCTCCGCCTTTCTTATCTTGCTGTTCAATACCTCATCAAGATTGACTGTTATTATTTCAGTTTCAACAGGTATGAATAGGAATAACGTTCCTTCTTCAAGGCTTAAGAGTTTTGACGAGTCCTTCTCACAGTCATCCAGAACGAAAACATACTTCAAGCCAGCATCGCCATTATCTTAAATTATTTAACAAGCGAGAACAGATTTTTCTTTTTCTCTATTACTTCTCCCTTCTCCTTTAATATCATCAACGCAACTTTAAGCCCATCAATGCTTATGTTCAGTTCTTTTGCCGCGTTCTCTAGAGTGAAGCTTGAATTCATCCTCAAAACTTTCTTGCATGCGAAGTCAAAGAATTTTTTAGAAGCAACGTAATTCTTACCGTCGAAGTCTTTAACGCCAATCAATTCTCCTTTTTTGATTCCAATCTCGAAGAACTGCTTTCGCAAATTCAATTCCTGGTCGGTTAGAATGCTGAAGCTGAAATCAGCTGATTTAAACTCCTTCTTTTCAGAAGGTTTTAGAAGCAAGAGCGCTTCCCCCTTCATTTTATCCCCAACTATTTTTTTGCTTGCGAGTGCGAAAAACCCCTTTTCAAGCTCGAAGAACTCGAACTCGTCGTTTTCGGAGACTCCGCTGGACTTTCTCAGCTCCTCAGGCAGCACTATGGCAAGAACATCGCCATGCTTAAAAAAACGCAATTTTCATCCACCTATCAGCCAAATTAAATTTAGGCTTTCAATTCAACTTTATATTTAAAGAGTGAACGCGCAATTATTTAATATTAACGCTAAATCATTTAACCCACCCTTACCACAGAACTCTTAGTAAAAATACTCTATTAGAGCATATCTCAATACGAAGGGGCGGAACAATCATTAAAAGCTAGTTCATGAAAACTAATTTAAATCAATTGTTTAAATTAATATGCAACAAATCAGAGGATGATTTTTGAATGGAAAGAATTAAAACTTATGTTAAGGGTTTGGACGAACTGATGAATGGAGGAATACCTGAGGAATCGGTTGTTCTTGTTTCTGGAGGCCCAGGTACCGGAAAAACAATTCTCTGCCTTCAATATCTTATAAATGGCATAAAAAAAGGCGACAAGGGACTTTACATTACTTTTGAAGAGGAAAAGGACGCAATTTACGATCAGGCAAGAGAGTTTGGCTGGGATTTGAAAAAACTTGAAAAAGAGAAAAAGCTGCTTGTAAGGAACATAGAACAATCTGAAACCCTTGGCCAAATATACGATGGTATAAATAAAGCAATAGATGGTTTTAACCCAGACCGGCTGGTTATAGACTCTCTTTCAACTTTCGCACTGTACGCTCACCAGATTCAGAAGATAACAAGATTAGAAAAGATTCCTACAGAAGAGAGCATTTTCTACAATGACAAGATACTTAACATTCCACTTGAGTGGGATGGAGTAATGCTCAGAAGATTAATACTTGACTTAATTAGGGCAATACAGTCCAAAAAGATAACAGGGCTTTTGACTTCAGAAGTGGAGGAAAACTCAAATATTTACTCAAAGGATGGGGTTTCTGAGTTCCTATGCGATGGCTTGATAGGACTCAAAAAAATAACAATAGGCGCTCAGGCTGAAAGAACACTGCAACTAGTAAAGATGAGAAGGACTGAAATAAATGCAGGTATTTTCAATATGAAATTTACAAAGTCAGGAATTGAAATAGAGTATAACAATAAAACAAAATAAAACTTTATTTCTAATCAACCCAAAATAATAACAAAATCCATTATAAAGATAATCAATGCAGTGATCAAAAGACGGTATGCAGTTGTTTTACGCCAACTCTTTACAATTATATCATTATTCTTAACGCAATACTTTAGATTATATAAAATGAAAAATATGTTAATAAAAAAAATAAGCGATATAAAAAAAAGATAATAAGGTAATCCATATAAAATTAAAAATAAGATTAAAAGTAATCCAACACATTGGATAAGCAGTATGAAATAAGAAAACCTTCTAATACCTAATACAGAAGGTATTGTTATTATACCTACCTTCAAATCTCCTTTTATATCTTCTACATCTGCTATAGTACTTGCAGTAAATATAAACATGAATACAAGGCAAGCTGAAGAGATAGTTAAAGCGTTAATAGTTGAAGAACCAACGAAAATTAATAAACACCAACCTAAAGCGGTTATTAAGTTTTTAATTACTAATATATTTTTAAACCTGAAATTATTAATTTTAAAGGAATAGAAAAAGCCTAACAATAAAATAACAATAACAAATAAAAATGATAAAATATTGTAAATAAAAGAAAATAATAAACTTAGAAGTAGATATATAAAGAGTGAAATTTTAATAGCAAAATGTTCATCATCTTGAATATTATTTACCTCATTTATTTTATCTTCTTCAATATCACAAGAAGTATTTAATAGATAAATAAATGCGATTGTAAAAAGACCTGATAACACTAAAATTATGTTTTGATAGTTATTAGAAATAACAACCCCAAATAGGGTTATAGCAATTGCAAGCGGGAGTATTTTAGCATTACTACCTATAAGAATTTTTTTAATTAAATTCATTGTTATTAATCAACTTGAAATTCAACAGTTAAATTATCAGTTATAAAGTATTTATGTTTCCTCAAAAAGATATTTTTACCATTAATAGATGACAAAGCACCGGAAAATATGCCTTTAAAAAACATGAAATCAATTTTTCTAGCAAGAGGATGAAATGGTAAGAATTTACAAACCACTTTATCTGTGAAAAAATTAACATCACCTAAACCCAAAGCACTTAAAAAGTTGGAGGCAAAAGCTGATTTTTCATCAATCATTGGAAACTTATTTAAAACATCATCAAAGAAATTTTTAGAAAAGGCAAATGCAGAATCAAAAAGTAAATCATTCCATGCTTTTTTATTAAATTCAAACTCTAATATATAGAAAAAACTAATTTCACATTGAAAAAAACAATAATTACCAATAAAAAAACTATTCTTTTTATATTCAAGTATACCAGAATCAATAAAATCCTTAAGACTTCTTTTATTTATCATTGTAACTTCATTTAAAATTAGGTTTTCCTTTTGATCAAAATCATATTTCTCTACAGGTAGATAAAAATTAGTATGTGAAATGTTTACTACAAATTCATTTTTATTTAATACAGTTCTAACTCCTTCACATCTATCATCATCAACAAAAAAATCGAAAATACCTGTTCCAGAACCATCCACAATAGAGTAGCCAAAGCCGTTTTTTCTAAAAACAATAAAATTTTTAAAAAGATATTTAATTTTTTTAGAATCTAAATCCATTTTATCTACTATTAATTCTTCACCCCATATATTTCTGATCATTTTTAAAAAATCTAAAAATATAGAAGTTGCTTCATCTCTTGAGAAATTTTTATTTTTAATATTAGGAAAAAAAGATATTATGCCAAAATTATAACCAAATGTTTTTCCAACAAGATATAAAAATTTTTTACCCTCTTCACCCTCCCTTTCAATCACATTTTGCTCAAGTAGACATAAAAAATCTTCACAAGCCATTAAATCCCGCTTGCTAACATTAACACCAAATCTCGTAATTATAAACCCAGGTTTAGAATAATCTAGAACTTGATTTGAAAGAAGTTTTGATAATTCATTAAATCCTAGTTCAACCATTTTATTCATTCACTTTTCAATTTTACTTTAACAATTTTTCCATTAGGCGCAACCTCCCTAAAAACCAAAGCTGGGAAAATATACAAATCTGGTTTTTCGTTTAAATCAATGCCAGCCTTTAAAAAAGCATGCGTTAAAAACTGCTTTGAATTCCATCCCTGCTCAACAGCAACCTGGGGCAGAAGAAGGCCACTCCTTCCTTCTTTTTCAACAATCAAGCCGTTAACTCCTACTTTTATCTCTTCAGGATTTTTTAGTTCAGTTCTTTTTGACAAGACGCTTACTTCGAAAACCACTTTGTTCAACTCTTCTTTTCTAATATTTTCAAAACGATAGTCGTTGAAAGCAGCTTCTCTAGCCGCCTGAAAAACCCCTTGATTTAAATCAATTTTTGAAGTGAACCCAATGCAACCCTTCAATTCAAGCGAGGGATATTGTTCTATTGTAACGAAAACCCCCTCCACGATTTTAGAGCGCGGTGGAATCTCGTTAACACCTTTGAAAAAATCCTCCACGCTCTTCCTGGCTATTTTAACTGATTCAACTCCTTCTTCAGTTTTCATGTTATTCAAATTTATTCAATAAGAATAAAAAGGTTTTTCGCTTAAAAATTGCTTAGGCTCCGGTCGTCTAGTCCGGCCAAGGATATGGGCTTCTCAAGCCTAAGACTCGGGTTCAAATCCCGATCGGAGCACTTAAAAAAAATAAAGCGGTCATAATGGTTGAAGTGAAAAGCTTCGCGCACATGCTCTCTTTCCAAGGCCCTGAATTTCAAAAGTCGCTTAAAAGCCTGGAGAAAGAAATTAATGAAAAAGATTTGATTATAGTCGACTACGGGTGCGGTCCCGGAAGGTACTGCGAAATTCTTGAAAAACACTCCAAACAATTATACTGCGTAGATATTGACCCCGAATCATTGAATATTGTAAGAAAGAAATTCAAAAAAGCAGTCATTCTTAACGATTTGAGCAAAATTGATGGTAAAAGCGTTGACATTGTTTTTATGGCAAACTCATTCCACGATTTTGAAGACAAAAAAACCGCGGTTACAGAAATCAAAAGGATTTTGAAGGATGACGGCAGGGTTTTTGTAATCGACTGGGAAAAGAAAAATACCAATT
>JAKAOM010000005.1 GCA_021812145.1 Microcaldota archaeon | reverse complement strand
AACGCCCACAAAGACTAATAATAGAATAAAAACAAAAATAATAAAAGAAGAATATGACGACTATGTTTACGACTTAACTGTAGATAAATCTCACATGTTCGTGGATGCCTGCGGGGGGGTTCTACTTCATAACACTGATTCAGTCTTCCTCCAATTCAAGACTGAAGATGAGGAGAGAGTAGAGGAGTTCAGAAAAACGGTTAATAAAAGCCTTCCCGAGAAAATGGAGCTGGAGTTGGAAGACTTCTATGACCGGGGAATATTCGTGTCAAAAAAGCAGGGAATCGCTGGGGCAAAGAAGAAATACGCTTTGATAAACAAGAAGGGAGTCATAAAAATAAGAGGGTTTGAACTGGTGAGAAGGGATTGGAGCAGGATTGCCCGGGAAACGCAGAGGAAAGTGCTTGAAGCCCTTCTTAAAAAAGGGGATTTGCAGGAAGCGATTGCAGAGGTTAGAAAGTCGGTTTCTATGCTTAAAGAAGGGAAGGCAGATATTCAGGACCTTGAAATTCACTCCACCATAACAAAAAGCCTGAAAAGCTATGAAATACTAAGCCCTGAAGTCAGCGCTGCCTTGAAAGCTGAAAAGAGGGGGGTTAAAATCGAGGCTGGACAAAGCGTTGGCTATATTATAACAAAGGGGAAAAATGCTTCAAAAAGGGGAGAGAGCATATCTGAAAAATCAGAGTTTACGGAATATGCTAAAGACTATGATCCCGATTATTACATAAACAACCAATTATTGCCGGCTGTTTTGAAAATATTGGGCGAGCTTGGCGTGCGAAAGGAAGACCTTTTAAATGACTCCAGGCAAAAAAACTTCGGTGATTGGAGTTGAAAGCAGTTGTTTTCGATCTTGACGACACTCTGTATTTGTCTACAAGGTTCAACCTATTTGCAAGAAGACAGGCTATAGAAGCGATGAAGCTTAGGGGATTGGATGCTCCGGCAGTAAAGCAGTGGAAAATGCTTGACCAAATCTACAAGGAATTCGGTTCAAATTTCGAAGGGCACTACAATATTCTGATGGAAAGGCTTGGGCATAAAAACGATTATAAAATACTAAGCGCGGGGGTTTCAGCTCATCACGCCGCAAAGAATCTTCTTTCTTATTTTATTTCCCCGGGTTGTTTTGACCTTCTGCTTTTTTTAAAGGAAAAACAGGTTAAGATATTTCTTCTCACAGGAGGGGTTCCTGTAAAACAGTGGGACAAGCTTAATCTTTTGGGGATAGCTGATTTTTTTGACGAGGTTTTCGTGGTTGAAGACAAGCATGACGGCAGTCAGTTGGAGAAATTTCTGAATTTCTACGAAAAAACTGGTTTTGAACGAAGAGATTGCTTCATGATAGGAGACCGGGAGGATGTTGACGTGCTTCCTATGAAAAAGCTAGGTTTTAAAACAATACGCGTGCTTCAGGGAAAATACTCAAAAAACAATCGCACTCGAGCTGATTTCAAGGCAAAAAACCTTTTTGAAGTTAAAAAAATACTGGCTGAGAAAGTGTTGTTGAAAAGCCCTGAAACCCTTTAAATACCTTTACGGAGCAAACTTAATTGGTGTTGAATAAAAAATGGAATCAATTGAATTTTACATTAAGGCAGGCGCTATAGCAGAAAAGGCAAGAAGCCTTGCCAGAAGCATTGCAAAGCCAGGTGAAAAAATGCTTGCAATCGCTCAAAAAATAGAATCTTTTATAACCGAAAACGGGGGTAGGCCTGCATTTCCAGTCAATTTAAGCGCAAACGAAAGGGCCGCCCACTATACTCCTTCAATAAACGATGAAAGTGTAATTGGCGACAAGGATCTACTTAAGATAGATATTGGCGTTCAGGTTGAAGGTTTTATAATCGATACTTCGCTGACCCTTGATTTTTCTGAAGAAAACGGAAAGCTTCTAGAAGCGTCTCAAAATGCTCTTGAAAGCGCTCTTAGCGTGATGAAAAGCGGGGCAAGCTTCAGGGTAGTTGGCGGCGCTATAGAGGAAGAAATCAAAAAGGCTGGTTTTAAGGTCATAGATAATCTAAACGGCCATTTGATAGAACGGTATTTGCTTCACGCTGGCGTTGATCTTCCAAATACCCCTTCAAGTGGTAATGTTCTGCAGGAAGGGCAGGTTTTCGCGGTGGAACCGTTTGCCACAATGGGCCGGGGAAGGGTTACAGAGCAGAATTACTGCCAGATATATTCTTTATTCGGAGGAAAGGTTAGAGGAGAAACAGCTAGGGAAGTGCTTAGTCTTGCAATTAACGATTTCCAAACGCTTCCTTTTGCGAAAAGGTGGCTTACGCTTCCTTATTCAGACCTTCAAATAGATTTGGCTTTGGGTGAGATAATAAAAAATGGCGCTGGAACTTCCTATCCCATGCTTTCTGACAATGGGTTGGTTTCGCAGGCTGAAACAACCGTTGTGATAGAAAAAGAGGGGGTTAAAGTACTTTGCAATCCCAAAACATAGTTTTTCTTTATACCTTGCATAGCCAACTATTTTAAAACTAATTATTGTAACCACTGCAAAATAGTAAGATTTAAAAAGGTGTTTTGTTCTTATCTTAAAACAATGGGCAAAAATATTCTGTTCATTTCAACTCTTTTGGCGTTACTAGCACTGCTTCCGGCTTTTTCAAGTGCAGGAATTTTCGATCAATGCGGAGCAAACTGTGTTATTTCAGCAAACCTAACATTAACTGGCGTTAATGCCTTCAATGGGAATTCTTTTACTATCCTGCCAAACGCTTCAATAACTCTATCCCCGTCTGCAAACAGTATTCTGCAAATAAACGCGCCTAGCATAAGCATTCAGGGAACAATAAACGCGAGTGGTTCAGATGGGGTTAACGGAAGCGCTGGAAACTGGTGGAGCACTTCAGGTTCAAATGGAGAAGCTGCTGGCACTATAATACTAAACGGAAGTGACGTAAATGTTTCAGGAAGCATAATCGCTATAGGTGGTAAAGGAGGTAATGGGGGTAATTATTGCAATGGTATTTCGCAAACAGCTGGTAACGGTGGCGCTGGGGGAAGCGGTGGAAATCTTGAGATATATTTTCAAAACCTTTCATTTGACGGATTGCTTAACCTTAACTTCGGCAGGGGAGGTGAAGGAGTTTTAAATTCATCCTGCTATCCGGTGCCTGCAAAGATCGGTTCTAGCGGCAGTAAGGGGGAATTCTATGAAAATCAGGAATTAGCTTTTATTTCAAAAATACAGCCTACTTTTTCAACAATTGCAAGCGGTCAAACAGAAAACCTTAGCGTGTCTCAGGGAAGCGGGGTTTGGAGCTCTTCAAATTCAACAATTGCTAGGATAATAAGCCAAAACCAGACCAGCGTTACAATTCAAGGCTGGATGCAAGGAACTGCTACCATATCCCTATCTAACGGGGCTCAAACATACGCTGAACTTCCGTTATCTACGAATTGGACTGAATCTTCCTATCAATTCGGGCCTGTCGTTTTTTCTGTGTTGAATACGAATTCAACTTCAATTGATTTGCTAGTTAACTCATGGCCGCAAAACCGGATTGTTCTAAATGTGAGCCAAACTGTTGTATACAATTCGGTTAATTTTACCCTTGAAAAAACAGTGAATGGGGTTGACTATCTTTTGCTTTCGTATTCTTCGCCTCCGCAAATTCAAACAGCAGCAGTAACTGTTATTCCAGGCAATTTTTCATACATAACAATTCAGCCTAACCCTGTTTCAATGAATGTAAATTCAACGCAGCAGTTCACCGCCACTGCTTTTGACGTGGGTGGCAATGTGATTCAAACAACCGGCTTTTATTGGAATGCTTCAAATTCTCTTGGATTGATAAACCAGACAGGATTTTTAACCTCTGGGCTTCAGGCTGGATCTCTGCAGGTAACCGCTTCAATTGGGAACATAACTGGTGTTGCTAACGTGACAATAACTGGGCCTTCTAATTTTGGCCCTCTCCAGTCTCTTTTGATTCAACCGTTAAATCCAACTGTTCAATCTAACTCAACCACTTCTTTCACCGCCACTGCTTTTGATATATATAACAATTCGATGATTGTTAACGCAAGCTGGAGTGCGGCTGGAAATTGTTTCAACTCCAACAACACAGTCACTTTCGGAAGCCCAGGATTATGCGTTGTATCTGCGACTTTTCAAAATCTTACAAATACTTCTCTGGCTACAATATTAAACCAGACTTTTTACATTCAAGGTCCTTCCAACGTTACTGCTGGAAACACCTCTCAATACCAGGCGGTGTATTGCAACACCACCTGCGCTATAGTCAACGCCACTTGGAGTGGAAACGCTCAAAACGGAAACTTTACTTCTGGCACTACTGGAAACTACGTAATATACGCTTATTACAATAGTCTTACGGCGAATTTTACTATTACCGTTACCCCTGCAGTGCCTGCTTATATCATAGTTCCTGCTTACTCTCTTACTGCTGGTGTTCCGCAGCAACTTTACGCTTTTGTTTACGACACTCTTGGAAACAAATTGACAAATGCTAATATAACGTTTATAACCACTTCGATAAACGGAAGCGCGGTAATCTATGGGGGTTATATTTTTGGAGAGCGTGCCGGTTCGATTTTAATACAGGCTTTTTCCGACGGTTTGACTGCAAGCGCTGTTTCAACAGTGTATCCCGGGTCGCCTGTGGAAATTCAAATACAACCTGTCAATCCATCGGTAAAATTATATTCTTCACTCCCGCTTAACGTTACTGCCATCGATGGATTGGGCAATAAATTCAATTTGACTGCAAGCTGGAATTCGCCACTCCCTATAACCAACAATGTGCTGTACGCTTCACAAACAGGGTTGTACAAGATAACTGCCTACTACTCAAACCTGTCTTCAACAATTACCGTAAACGTTTACCAGCCGGTTCCGATTACTGAAGGAATTGGAGGTAAGCTTGCAAACGGATTAATAACTACCTCTCAAACTGTCTCAAATCAGTCTCAACAGTCGAATTCAACCTCTTCTAACTTAAACGTAAGCGGTTTTTTCACGGGGTTGACCTCAATGTCAATAGCGCCGTACTTGCTTGCCTTGATACTAGTCCTACTTATAGTAGCGTATAAAATGGATGAAAAAAAAGTTGAATCCTGAACTTTAAAAGATTTTTTTCAACTCACTAAAGTAACTCTCTTCTCTTCTGGGATAAGTTCTGAAAATTGGTTGATTCTCCCAAGACTTTCAATAACCTCGCTTTTTTTGATTCCTTTTTCAACTGCATTGTCTACAATTTTCTTTATCGGAATAAAGTTTCCACCCCTCCCTTTCAATTTTTCTACAAGCATCATTATCTTCAAATCCTTTTCAACCTTATTTTTGATTTTGTCGTTGGAATAGATAGTGGTTATCAAATGCGTTTTTGTTTCCCTTCCTGTGAAACGATTTCCAAGTCTGGGTTTAGCCTTGCATTTTATTCCAACCCTCTTTTCCTCTGTTTCAGTCCCATATACCTGACCTAAAACCTTTGCTATACGCTCTTCCCCAGAATACATGTCATACCTGATTATTTTAACCCCCCTCCTGTTAAGCAATCCCCTTAAAACCGCCAATGGCAGCGCTTGCCCTGCAAGCGGGACGGGTTCGAAGCTTACGCTCCAGTCGAATTCATCCCTTTTGACTGGAACTCTCAATGCGTTTATTGTAATTTGCTTTTCTCCGATTTCGCGTTTTTTACCAACGCGTTCAACTATTCTTTTAGTTAAATCGCTGAAGGTTAGACTTGTTTTATTTGCAATACTTTCTGCCCAATTTCCGCCTCCACCAGCGAAAAATAACACTTTTTCTCCAGGAGTGATGCCTATTTTTCTGTGGATTTGCCCGTCTACTGGAATCGTGTTTTGGCTTCCCTCATAACTTGTGCCTTTCTCCCACCCTGGTTTTTTGTTTATGTAAAAAGCCAAAATGCTTTCAATGTTTGGTGCGTTAAACTTCATACTACAAGAGAGGAGTTTTAAAGTTTAAAAACCTTTCAACAGGTGATTTAGCGTGTGTTAATATTGGAATTTAAAAATAATGCAGAAAAACAGGCGGTCAAAATCAAAGAAAAGTTTTTTAACACGAACTACGTTTATACTTTAACATGGATTCAACTTTTAAATTTGACGACAATTTCAAGTCAAAGCTAGTGATACTCGGAGTTGCAGTGCTGATATTCGCAGTGTCATTGATGTTGTTTCAAGCATCTGACTTTCATTTTGTAGAATTATTTGATCTTTCTTCAATACAATTGCTGATTCCAAAACTGTACAGCGTTTCCTTTATACTTTTCATAATAACTTATGGGTTGGTTTTGGCTTTATCAAGCTTCTATTCTTACAAACTTAGTACAATGCAAACCCTTTTCAGCGCTGTGTTTGTGATTATAGGTCTGATTTTCTCCGTTGTTTACCCTTCATATATTTCTGCCTTCATTATACTTTCATTAGCTCCTGTTATAGCTGCTTTTTTGAACAGCAAATCTGAAAAGCTTGAGCTTGGTAGTTCTTATAACAGCGTGAGCAGAAGCCTTTATGTTATTTTAATACTGGGAACTATAGCTGCTTTCATCATAACCTCCTCTAATCAGGCGTATTATTTCAATTACTTCATTAACAGCACTGCTTCGCTTGCGCCTCAGGCTGCGGGAAGCGTGGCGGGAATGTGCGTAAACGCGCTTTCCAACGTTAATTATTCCAACTACATTTCTCAAAGCGAGGTTATGTCTGCCGCCCAGACTTTCTATGATTCAAATAGGCAGGCAATAATTTCAGGCGCGAACAATTCTACAGTAATATCTTCACTGATTCCTACTTTTGAAACTCTAAATTCATCTCAGCAGCAGAGCATAGCTAATCTTTACGAGCAAAGCTTTGTAAACGCGATAAACCTTAACCTGCAGGGTTTGAAAACTGCTATTTCAAACAATACTTCCACTCAAACGCCTTCAAATCAATCTGTCGAGTCTGCGCTTTCATCCCTTCCATTATTCAACATTTTTCAAAACAATTTCGCGTTGATAACTGCCCTTTCCATACTTGCGGCTCTGGCGCTTCTAATAATTGTATTCAAGGTGGTGGCTTTTGTTTTTCTATTCATCTTGATTAAAATATAGCTTATTAGAAACAAGGGTTATCAATCAAAACTTTTTTTAATCATTAACCGCCTTTCATTATTCGGGCCCGTAGCTCAACCAGGATAGAGCGATTGGTTCCGGTCTGATTCAGCCGGGAGTCGAAGCTTCGGTCTTGGCTGTAATAAAGGGGAGATACCAAAAGGTTGCGGGTTCGAATCCCGTCGGGCCCGTTCGCGTTTTATAATTGTTAAGCAAGTCAGTTTAGGTTTACTTTCATTTCAAGCAGCTCGTAAAGCATTTTCAAAAGCTGAAGTTTTTTGAAACCCCTCCAATTGTCAGTGCTTTCATGCTTCCATTCAACTGGAATTTCTATTATTTTCAAATTGTTTTTTTTGGCTACTAATATTGCGTTTAAATCCCACGTCCATCCTTTATATGTTGTTTTTTTTGCAAGCAGTTTGGCTGTTTTTTTGTTTAACGCTTTGAAACCGCATTGAGTGTCGCGGTAGGGAACGCTTAGAACAAGGCGAACCAGACTGCTGAAAAACCTGCTGTTGATCTCCCTTGCAAGGCTTCTTTTTGTCTTACTGCTTTGAAGGTTTCTTGAACCGATTACAAAGTCAAATCCTTCGTCAAGTTTTTTCTTGACTTTTTCTATTTCTGAAAGGGGTGTTGAGCCGTCGGCGTCGTAAATTATCGCGTTGAATCTTGCTTTTTTTAACCCTTCAATTACCGCTCCTCCTTTTCCCAACGGTGTTTTGAAGTCAACGAGCTTTATCCTCCTGTCTTTTTTGCCGAAGCTTCTAGTTATCTCAGCGGTTCTGTCAGAACCGTTTGAGACAACGACTATTTCATCCACTCCTTTGAATTGCTTTGCTTTTTCAAGGGTTTTTCCAATTCGCCTCTCCTCATTGCAAGCAGGGATGATTAGGCTAATCTTCATTTCTTTCTCCTTCTTGAAAGATAAACCGCGCCTATTATCACAACTATTGCAATAATCCAGGAGTAGTTCCATAATTCCTGCCCCAGCGTCATGTTTTCAATGTTAAGGGGTATATCGTTGTAGTCTGTGTGAATGTTCTGCTGCGCGTCCTTGAATTGGTAGTCGATTTCCAATTGGTACTTTCCAGGCGCGCTGGTGGAGCTTGCACTAACGCTGAAGCTTACGTTTTCGCTTTGGCCTGGCTTTAAATCGTTTATGTATCTTGTTCCTGCGTCGGTGGTGAATGGGAAGTTGGGGTTAGTTGTTATAATCAAATTCCTTGCGTCGTCGCTTCCAACGTTGGTTATTTGAACAATAACGTTTGCATTGCTGTATCCTGGATATATGTTGGTTTGGAATGTCTGGGCTTGAAACAATGCGAGCGGCATTACTTCAAAAGGAACTTCAAAAATCTGTGAGCTGCTTTGGTTGTAGTAGTCGAACGTGGCGTTTACTGTAAATGTTTCTGAACCTGAAATTGAATTCTTAGGGGTGTAGAAGCTTATTTGAAAGTCTTGGCTGGTTTTGCTCGGAACGTCTCCTAGGAATATGTTCTGAGACAATTTTTGAACTTGGGCTCCACTCCCTCCCGAGACAATCAGGTCGACGTTTCTAAGGTCGACGTCGCCATTGTTGTCGAAAAGAACGTTCAGGCTTGCATACTGGTTTGGGTATACGTTTGAAGGGTTTGAAGAAACAGACTCTATCTGAATTTCAGGTTGCTTAAGCTCGAAATTGACGTTTATTGGAATGGTTTCAGAGAAGTTGTTTCCCTGAGAGTCGGAGTAGGATACAATCGCGTTTATGTCGCCTTCGGTTGCGTTCTTGTAGAATTTGAAAGAGACTGGAATTGTTGTTGACGTGTAAGGTTGTATTGTTCCTGCGTTAAAGCTTGGAGTTGAAGCCACTCCTTGAAATTGGAATGAAATTTCAGTGTTCTGCGCAACGTCTGCCCCTGTATTTTGCACTAAAAGTTCTGCAGTGGTGGTTTGATCAGGTTGTACTTGTACTGGATTGAGGCTTGAAGCGCTTATTGAAACATTAGGCTCTCCTCCCACTTGAACGTTAATCGTTTGAACAGTTTGGTATGGGTTGCCCAGAGTGTCGTGATAGGTTAAAGTCATTTGCAAGGCGTAAACTCCGGCCTGCGCGTTGTCTGCGGCGTGCATTTCAATTTCCATTGGAAGAACATACATGCTGTTTGCAGATACCTGATAAGGGTATTGAACGCTCTGGCTATTGTAGGGAATGTTGGAAACTGCGGTTGGATTCGGGTTTACAACTGAAAAAGGCGGTTGGGCGTTCATTGTTATCGTAACTCCCTGCGCGTCTGTGTTTCCTGAATTCATTATGTTGAATTGAAGCCAGAAGTTCTGTCCTGCCATAACCGGGTTAGGATTGCTAGCTCCTGCTGAAAGGTAAAGCTGTGGGGTTGCTCCAACCAAGGTTAAACCGGCGAAAATCATCGCCAAACTCAATAAAATCTTTTTCATTTGCAAATCACCTTAAATTTCTCTTTTAAACATTAAAATTCCCAAAGCTAGGAATACCACTGCGAAGCCAACCAGAATTTCAAGTTGTGGAAGGACCTGTGTGAAAGTGAAGCTTTTGACCATTATAAGCCTGAAAATCTGGACGCCATAGGTTAGCGGCACGAATTGTGCTATGAACTGAAGCCATCCGGGCATTGCCTGAAGTGGAAAGAAAACTCCGCTTATAAACATCATTGGAAAAGTAGTAAGCATTGCCACTTGTTGGAATTGGTCGCTGCTTTTAGTCTGGCTTGAAATAAGCAATCCCATCCCCACCGCTACTATGCTGTTCAGCGCTATAGTGAAAAGCAAAAGTGCTATGTCGCCTTGAAGGGTGAATCCGAAAAGAACTATTGCTATGAAAAGAATGATGAGTGTTTGGGCTATTCCTATTAGCCAGAATCCGATTCCGTTTCCAAGAATGATGTCTGCGTTTGAAATAGGTGTGAGGAAAATTCTCTTTAAAACGCCCTGTTCTTTTTCGCCTGCAATTGCTCTTCCAAGGTTCATTGTAACCCCCATTATGCTTATGAACGCTAGTATTCCTGGAATTAAAAAGTCTATATAGCTCAGGTTGCTTCCGTAAACAGGTTTTTGCACAAGCGTTGCAGGCGTTGAATTTTGGACTTGAAGGCTTTGTTCTGCGTTTTCAAGCTGGAGAACAGCCGGCTGGGCATTCAAAAGGACGGTTGTAACAGTAGAGCTTGATGTGCTTGTCACAGGAATCGTAATACTTTTTGGCTGTTGAAGACTTGCATAATATAAATTATATAGCAAAATACTGTTTTGGTATGCATAGTTTCTGAAGGTAGTATCTACCCCTGTAAGTTCGGTGGCTAGATTGTTGGCCTGAATCGCAGCCTGTTGAATCGCTGCGGGTGATTGGGATTGAAAATTCAGTGTTTTGACATTTGTTGTTATTGTTGTTTGGGTTGTTGTTTGCGGTTCGTATGAAAGCATTTTTTGGGCTGCTTGGATTTCAAAAAAAGCCTGTTGAATGGATTGCGCTGTTTCCTGAGCCTGTTGTTTTGCAAGATTGGCGTTGTATGCTGCAATCAGGGCGTTTGCCGCTTGACTAGCCTGCTGCGCCGCGAAAACGTCGCTTTCGTCCACGTAGAAATAAATTTTGTTTCCTGGTTGCAGGAGAAAGCCGTCGGTTATCTTTCCACTGTCAAGAAGGTTCTTTATATCGCTGTAGCTTCCCACCCTGTATTCAACGTTGAAATAACCTGATTTTTGAAGCATTTGGGCGAAGACCATTGTTTGATTAGAGCTTCCGGCAACCGCGGTGCTGAAGTACGGCGTGGATATGTTGTTGTTGCTGTATCCGAAAAGCACCATCATAAGCAGCGGGAACATGAACATTGCTATTATTCTTGGCTTGTCATGGATGAGCACTAGAAAGTTCTTTTTTGTTATAGAAGTTAAAGCGCTCATTTTTCAATCCCTCAAAGCCCTTCCGGTAAGTTTGATAAAAACGTCTTCAAGGTTAGGGTCTCTTTTCTCTACCTTAATTATTTTAGACTTTCCCAAAGCTTCGTTTATGTCTTTTTCACTTTTTCCAATGAAGGATATTTCAACCTCGCTGTCGCTTCTTATAACGTAGTCGATGAATTTCAATTTTTTAAGCCTGTCGTCAACGCTGGTGTCCTCTGTTTGAATTGTTATTGTAAAAGACTTTCCTTTTATTCCCTGTTTCAATTTGTCTGGCGTGTCTAACGCCATTATCGTGCCGTGATCAACTATTGCAATTCTGTCGCAAAGCTTTTCGGCTTCCTCCATGTCGTGCGTGGTGTATATTATTGTTTTTCCTTCTCTTGAAAGTTCTTTTGTTAACCCTCTTATTTTAATTCTGTTCTGGGGGTCTATTCCGGTTGTTGGTTCGTCCATGAACATTACTTCAGGATCCTGAAGGAGGCTTGTTGCTATTGAAAGCCGTTCTTTCATTCCTCCTGAAAGGTCTTCCACGAGAGTGTCCTGGAAGTTTTGTAGTTCCATTCTTTCTATCAGGTATTTTGATTTTTTGCCAAGTTCGGGTTCTTTAATTCCGTAAAGATCGCCAAAAAGCGCTATGTTTTGTTTTATCGTTAGGTCATCGTAGAGGCTGTACTCCTGCGGTACGACGCCTATGTTTCTTCTAACGTCAGTGCTGTTTTTTTCTATGTCAAAGCCGTGAACTTCGCCTCTGCCTGCGGTTGGTTTCAGAAGCGTGGTAAGCATGTTGATTGTTGTTGTTTTGCCCGCCCCGTTTGGTCCGAGGAGTCCGAAAATCTCGCCTTTGTATACCTGGAAGCTTATTCCATTAACTGCTGTGAACTCGCCGAATGTTTTTTTGAGATTTTCAACTCTTACCTCTATTTTATCACTCATATGCTTCGCCCAATTCTTTTATTATCCCGTCCATCAATTT
The DNA here is from genome assembly GCA_021812145.1 of Microcaldota archaeon. Taxonomy (GTDB): domain Archaea; phylum Micrarchaeota; class Micrarchaeia; order Norongarragalinales; family UBA8480; genus DTNV01. Next base: position 23,381 of record JAKAOM010000005.1, on the reverse strand, counting down.
GTTTCTTTTATTTCTGTTGTCGCATAAAATGTAACTTGTTATTCTAATCATAACAAAAGCGTTTTTCTTTACCCCTTCTCTCAATTCATTCTTTCTTTTTAAGAGTTCTTCCTCTCCTTTTTTTGTGAGTTTATATTCTATTATTTTCTTGTCTCCGATTGTTGAAAGCCTTGCGTTTGTAATTTTCTTTCTTTCAAATTTTCTGAAGGTTGAATAGAATGCCGCAAGATTAGGGGTCCAATTGTCGTTTGTTTCAATTTTAATTTTTTCAAGAATGCTCTTCGGTGAAGCCCAATCCCTGCACTCGTTCATAACGAAAAGCTCCAATAGCCCTCTAAGTACTGTTGCCTTGCTTTGATCTTTCTTCTCCTTGTCAAAAAACACTTAAACTTCACGTTTTTACTAGTTGGTTATATCCTAGTTAATAGGGGGATATACTTTTTTATTATGCTAGCATAATATTATTATAAAACAATTTTATATTAGCACTTAAACCTTTTTAAACGTTTGCGCGTATTTTACGTAAACAACCACTCATCAGTCGTTATTTAGCGAGATAATATTTGTTTTTCATTATCTTTGAGTCGTCGACTCTCATTTTTTGTCTTGGACCAGCATTTTTGAATTCCACTCCTTTCCATGAAACAAGTCCTGTGAGCGCTATCATTGCAGCGTTATCCCCGCAGTATTCGTCTGAAGGTGCGCAGAATCGCGCTCCATGAGATGCGCTCATTATACTGAGCATTTCCCTGAGTCTTCTGTTTCTGGCGTTTCCGCCAACAAGAAGCACTTCCTTTGAATGGTAATGGCATAATGCCCTCTCGCAGGCCTCTACGAGCATGCTGAAGGCTGTTTCCTGGGCTGAAAAGCATATCTTATCCTTTTTTTCCCTGGATTTTAGCGCCGCAGTTAAAAGTCCTGTGAAGCTGAAGTTCATTCCCTTTACCGTGTAGGGCAGGTTTGTGAAATCTTTTGTTTTTTCAGCTTCCTTCAATACGCCGACAGCGTCAGGAGGATCCAAGTTGAGTTTTCTTCCAAGTTGATCAAGCATGTTTCCCAAACCCATATCCATGGTCTCTCCAACAACCTCATATTTGTCTTTTTGAATTATTATCTGCGTGTTTCCTCCGGAAACGTAAACTATAAGCGGATTTTTTGTCCTGCACTCTGATTTTCCGATTTCTATATGTGCGATCGCGTGATTGACTGGAACCAGCGGTACATCGAAGGTGTTTGAAATGGTTTTGGCTATTATAAAACCAACGTGCAACGAGTGTCCTATTCCCGGACCTTGGGAGTAGGATACCAAATCTGGTTTCAGACCAGTATTTTTGAGTTCGGTTGCCAACGCTCCGGCGTTGTCAGCGTGGTGTTCAGCGAGCTTGAATGGAACGTATCCTTCTGTAATAGAGGGGTATTTCCATGTCCTGTTGACCAAAACTTTTATTCGCTTCTCTCTGCTTTCAACCACTCCTAATCCAAGAGTGTGCGCTGTGCTTTCAATCCCAATGCAAATCATTGTGAACCACTTTAATAAAAAAATCATTAATTAAATTATTGAAAGAATGGAAAGCAGGTTATAAAAAACATGTGCTATAATCGTTGGGGCGACATCGTCATGTTTTTTGACCCACCATCCGAAAATCATGCTGGCAATGAAAGCGCCTAGAACCTCTGCTATCGAACCGTAGCCTGTGTGAAGAATGGCGAAAACCACGCTTGTCAAAACCACTCCTATCCTTTTTTGTAGAAATCCTCTGAAGAAAAGTTCCTCTGCTATAGGTCCGAGGGTTACTGCTATGAAAAGATCGAAACCGCTCTGGTTTTGAATGACGTTTGCAACGTTTTGCGTGTCAAGAAGGTTGAACTGATAAAGTACGAAAGCCATAATCAAAAGAGCTGAAAAAAGAATTACAAAAACGAAGGCGCCTTCAAGCAGATGTTTTTTTTTAAAGCCTGTGAAATTCAATCCCTGAAGAGTCTTACTTCCCTGCCATCCAAGCAGCAATGCCAACGCGAGTATAAAACTTTCCTGAACAAGGAAATTTGAAAATTGGATTGTAACAAAAAAAAGTAAGAGCAAAACTCTGTAAAAAACCGCCGAAGTGAAGTTTATCCTTCTTTTTATTATTGTTGCCACCCCCCCTTCAACAAGCAAAGCGATGAAAGTTAAAAGGTAAGGGGTAGAGTAAACGAAAGGCATTATAAGGGCGAAAAGCGGCACCTGCCACAAGCCAATCAGATCGTCAAGCACTCCCCTGAAAATTACCTCTTCACTGATCGCAAGAATAAGGAAGAAGGGAATAAGGATATCATTTGAAAAGCCAAGGTTTGCAAAGGAAAATACGGAGGAAACGAAAAGAACCACCCCCGCCGCTACAAAACTGATTAAAAATTGCTTGAATGCCGGTTTTTTAAGTTTTACTTTTAAAATCAACGCATAGCCTGCGATTAAAAATGCAATGAAGAGCAGAGTGTTCATAAAATTACCCTAAAAAGATAAAGTTAAATCTATTTTAACGTTTGTGAGAAAGAAACCCTGCTAATTGCTGTGTTGAATTTTTTTATGAAGATTTTTACTTCATTTCAGTGTATCCGCACTTTCCGCAAGTTCTCCTGTTTGCGTGCTCTGCAAGCCTGGCTCCGGACCCGCACTTAGGGCAGGATTTTCTCTTTTCATACTTTAGCTTCTTTTTTTTCTCCGCCATTTTCGTTCAATCCTCTTGTGTAGGTTTCTGTTTTTTTCAAATGTTCCTCTGAATCGTAAACGTTTGCTGTTACTATAGCCTCTTTCTTCCCGAATTCCTGTCCTATTTTTTTGATTGCAATTACCTCTGGTTTAGCTTCAATCTTTTTGGACAATTCTTCCATAACTTCCGTTCTTTTAGGCGTGGATGCGAAATCGCTTAGCCTTGCTTTCACTTCTACCCTGTTCAAAAGTTTGTTATCTTTCTTGCTCAAAATTTCAATCTTCATGCTCAGCACCCTTTTTGATTTTCAATGCGTATCTTCCTGGAGTTTTTGCCTCTATGAATTTGGCTACGTCTCCGTTTAAATCCATTATTATTATGTATCCCTCCCACTGCTTTGTAAGTTTTTCCCCTCCACATGCTGGACATTTTTCTTGTGCGGTTATATACCTGCAATTCAAACAAGCTCTTTCCATTTTTACTCTCCCTTGTTGCCCATTCCAGGTGGTCTCATTGTCAGCGCTATCTTGCTGTTTATAACTGTGTCTTTCCAGCTTATAGTTGCAATTCTGGCCCTTATGAGCTCGCCTTTTCTAAGCGTTTTTTTTGAATTCTTAGCCACAAGCATTCCTGTCCTTTTGTCAAAGGTCATGAAGTCGTTTGCAATCTGAGAAACGTGAATAAGAGCGTCTACCGGTCCGAGTCTTGTGAACGCGCCGAAGTTTAAAATTTCAGTCACCCTTCCTTCGACAATCTCGTTCACGGTTGGGTTGAATGTAAGCGCTTCAAACAACACGTCGCAGTATACTGCAGAATCCCCTAGGAAAATCTTGCCTTTTGATTCTACCTTAACTTTGTGAATGGAGATTATAACTCCGTAGTTCTTTGAGATCTTTCCTTCGTATTCCTCCCTTAAAGCGGTTCTCGCCGCCTTTGAGATCTTTTCGTTAAAAAGCTTTGGAGGTATCTTTACAACATCCTTAAAAGTCACAAGCTCAAACATTTAAAATCCACCTTGCTCTTAATCCACCTGAACATTATACAAACTAAGAGTTGTATCAATCCTGTTTTATCATTCTAATGTTTTTTAACACTTTCGCTTTTTTTTCAGGCAAAATCAAGCCTTCTTCTCCCTTTTATTATAATCGTTCTTACCCCTTTTTTCAAAAGCCTGCTCTTTAATTCGCGGTCATCAGTGCAGACAACGCACTTGTTTTTTTCTGCGTAGCTGACAATTGAATCATCCACGTTGAAGCCTTCAACTTCAACAATATTAACTTTGCTAAGCAATTTCAACGCTATCCTTGTATTCAACCCCCTTACGCTGTCCTTTTCTCCGAGCCTTTCAAGTTCCCCCTTCACGGTTGAAAGGGTTATAAACTCCTTTTTGCCGTCAATCAATTCGTTCAACTGTCCGAAAACGTTAATTTTATACTGTGATTCAGCGATAAAAACGCTGGAATCAATCAAAACTTGCACTATTCTAATTTTTAAAACTGACTTGTTTTAATTCTTTCCCCTGACAATATACCTCCATAATGCAATTAGACACTTCCGGATGCGACTTTTCAGGGTTGTATACTGTTTTGAACGCCGAATTCGGATTTCTCAATTGGTGGCCTGCAGAATCAAGAGAGGAGGTGGTTGCAGGGGCCATTCTAACTCAGCAGGCTTCATGGAAAAACGTGGAAACAGCAATTCAAAACCTTAAGAATGCAGATGTTTTAAACGTGAAATCGATGGCTGAAATAAATTTGAAAACCCTTGAATCATTGGTAAAGCCAAGCGGGTTCTACCGACAAAAGGCGAGAAGGCTTAAAAATTTCATGAATCACGTATACAAAAAATATCACACTCTTGATAATTTCTTTGATAAAACTTCTGAAGAGTTAAGGCTCGAGCTTCTTGAATTGGAGGGGGTTGGGAAGGAAACAGCAGACTCCATACTGTTATATGCTGCTGAAAAGCCGGTTTTTGTTATAGATGCCTACACTTTGAGAATAGTTGAACGAATTTACGGTTTTAAGATGGATTATGATGATCTTCAAAAATTAATAGAATCAAGAATTGAAAGGCGGTTATCGCTTTACAAGGATTTTCACGCGCAGTTTGTTGAGTTGGGAAAAAGGTTTTGCAAAACAAAACCGATTTGCGAAGGATGTCCTGCTAGCGTTTTCTGCAAGTTCAAGAATAAAAATTCAAAAAACAGGTAATGTTTTATTTTTGAATTTTGCAGATGATTACTTACACTAGTATAACTGTGCGTAGTTTATACGTTGCAGTTAAATGTCAGCCCACAGCCATACAAGCGTGGCTATGAATATTACCACGCCGAGCATAAACGGTACTGACGAGTATCCTATCGCGCTTGCCAGATAAGTCCAGTAAGCGTCCAGAACTAGGATTACTGCTCCCATCAGCATGCCTATGTTGTGCTTTGTTTTTCCTTCCATTATATTTTCATTTGCTTAATGTATTAAAAAACCTTGTGTTTATACGATTTTTTCTCTTAAATTATAAATATTATTCTTTAACCCTATTTATTTCATATCTTTAAAATTAAAGCTTTGAAAAAGCAAAAGTTAATAAACAACCTTAGCTCAAAGAGTCGAGTTGAACAATTAACCTGAGGTGGATTTTTTATATGGAGCCAAAAATATTAATAGCCGGCGTTTTAGCCGTACTTGTAATTGCAGTGGTAAGTTTTTTTGTAGTTATGGGCAATACAAGTTCAACTCGGGCGGTTTTGTCTAATTCAACGCCTGTTAAAACTGGCTTGCAGTCAAACTCTTTTTCAGCTCCTCCGGCTTATCAGCCAAGTCAACAAGTATCCAATCAATCACCCGTTCTTTTTGCTGACACTCCCTATTATTCTTACTCATATCAGGTTTTCCCAGGCCAGCTTTCACAGCAGGCTGCTGCGGCGCTGACTGGTTTTACTTTGTCAAATTCAACTCTTTCAGATGGATCTGAAAATGTTACAATATCGCTAAGCGGAACCAGCTCAGCTTCTACTGTAAACCTTCCATCAGGATACAAGCTTTACATAATAGAGGCGAGTTATGGTGATGATGGTTTTAATCACGATTCGTTTTTAGGCGACGATCAGTTTGTTGAAGTTAACTCAACAGGCTATGTTATTCAGACCATAAGCCTGCAGCCGTAATGAATTGAAATGAACCTTTTCAACAAGAAAATAAGCTCAAACCATCTGATCACCGCAGCTATTATAGTTGTTCTTGTGTTGGTTTCAGCCTACATGCTGGGTCAGATTCCGTTAGCTCTTTTAGTTTCTATTATAACCGCTGTTGTGGTAGATCTTCTGCTGGATAAATATTTTAAGAAAACGTGCAAAATTCCTATTTCCGCAGTAATAACTGGTTTGATAATAGGTTCTATAGCTCCAATAAACGCTTCTTTTGTTCTGGTAATACTTGCTGTTCTTTTGGCTGAACTGTCTAAATTCTTTATAAGGTTCAAAGGGTCTAACATTTTCAACCCTGCGGCTTTTGGGCTTTTGGTTTCTCTTGCAGTTTTTTCAGTGGGAGACAGCTGGTGGGCCGCACCGTCGTTTAATTTTTATTCGCTTGCGATACCGCTTTCGTTTATTCTTGTTATTGCCGCCTACAAAGCGAAAAGGATTGTTGAAAGTCTTTCATTCATTGCAATGGTTTTGATTCTCTCTTTTGTTTCAAATTCGTTTCAGCTGTCTGCTATAGCCAGCGCTTTGATTGGTTTGAATTATTACTTTGCCTTTGCAATGGTTTCTGATCCAAAAACTTCTCCGCATAAATTTAATCAGCAGATTGCTTTCGGCGCTTTTATAGCGCTGGTTTTCTTTGCATTGTCGGTTTATTCTGTTCCGTACGCGTTGCTGGCTTCTCTTCTTGTCGGAAACCTTTCCTACGTTGCATACCGCGTGTTTAATTCAGTAAAGTCAACTGCATAAAATTGCAATAAATAAGCGGGCTCGGTGGGATTCGGACCCACGGCCTTCTGATTTCCTTCAAAAGAGTTAAAAGTCAGACGCTCTAGCCAAGCTGAGCTACGAGCCCTTGTGCAATTATTTTAAGAACGAATGTTTTTATTTATTTTCATTTTTTTTCAAAAGATAAACTTTAAAACAATTGCGGGTTAATTACTGCTGTTTTTTGAAATAAAGGCGATTTTCAGATGACTCGTGCGATTCTTATAGGACTTCCCGGAAGTGGAAAGGACACTGTTGGAAGTATATTATCTGAAGATACCGGTATCCCGCTTATATCCCTAGGAGATTTGTTGCGATCCTATTTGAAGGGAAAGTGGAGGAAGGCGCTTGACAGAGGGGATTTCATTCCAGACGAGATAATTTACAGGATTTTAACTAAGAAGACTTCTGGTCTTAAATCGTACATTTTAAACGGGTTTCCAAGAAAGCTTAATCAGGCTGAAAATCTTGAAAGATTGGGGGGGATTGACGAGGTTTTTTTCCTTGACATTACCGTGCGCGAATCGATTAAAAGGCTTTCAAACAGGTATGTTTGCCCTTCCTGCGATTTTGTTTCTAAAAAAGATGGTTTGTGCGGAAACTGTGGCGATAAATTGACAAAAAGAAAAGATGATGCGCCAGAGGTTGTTAAAAAGAGAATAAAACTATACAAAAAGGAAACGATTCCTGTTTTAGAATTTTACAGAGAAAGAAAAAAACTTTTCACTATAAAGGGAAGAAACAGTATGGCGATCGCTAAAAAAATAGAAAAAATAATTAAAGAAAATACTAAAATCAAACGGCGGTCGCGGTAGCGTATAGGTGCCACCTGTTTTGGGCTCTTCTCATTACTGATATTTTCTGGTTTGGGAATACGCACACTGGTTTCTTTAGCTCAAGCGTGAATTCGCTTTTCTTCTGGCTTTTAATGAATCCAAGTGTTGTTGCAGTTCCTATTCCTAGAACTATCGGTTCCTGGCTTGTGAACGGAGGAAACGAAACAAGGCTTCTTTTTATCGGTTTTACAATCATTTTAACTTCCTGTACCGGTCTGGGAAGAGTTCCCTTTCTTCCGACAACGCATCCTACAAGCGAGTCTGATTTTGAAAGCGCTGGATCAAGAAGCGTTGAAATTCCAACAAGCCCCCCGGGTCTCGCTTCGCTTACACTCTCCCTTCCTGCTTCTATTTCGACTATTTTTGTTTCCAAAGGAAGGTAGTATTCTCTTTCCTTTTTTTTCATTGCAATTCCTGGAAGAATCTCTATTTCTTCCCCTACTTTTATGACTCCCCTTACCACGCTTCCGCCTAGAACCGCTCCTTTTATTTTTTCAACTTCTGTCCTCGGCTTGTTTACGTCAAAGCTTCTTGCAACGTAGAAAATGGCCTCCCCTTTCTCTTTTTCAATTGGCTTGAAGTTCTCTGCTATTGCTCTTATAAGATAGGTTATGTTCAATCCCAGATTAGCCGAAATCGGTATTATTTGAGCGTTTTCGTATGGAGTTTCCTTCAGGAATTTTTTAATGTCTTCGTAATTCTGCATTGCCTGTTTTTCGTCAACAAGGTCTATTTTGTTCTGAACTATTATCAGTTGTTTTATTCCGGCCGCTTCTATGACTGCCAAATGCTCTGCAGTCTGCGGTTGCGGACATTTTTCGTTTGCTGCTATCACCAGAATTGCCCCATCCACTATGCTGCTTGCGGCTATTACCGTGGCCATGAGCGTTTCGTGTCCTGGTGCGTCAAGAAAGGAGACTCTCATCACTTCGCTTCCTTCCTTTGAATTGTATTCTCCCTTTTCATTTTTGTAGAAAACGCAGTCTGAATATCCTAGTTTAATAGTTATTCCCCTTTTCAATTCTTCTGAGTGCGTGCTGATCTTGTTTCCTGTTATTGCCTGTACAAGGGTTGTCTTTCCGTGGTCCACGTGACCTGCAGTCATTATGTTAATTTCGCTTTGCATAAAATTTTATTTTACCTGTTAATGTTATTAAATATTCCCTTAAACGCGTGGTTTGTTTCTCTTTTGAAGTAAATCTTCTTTGACTCTGGCCATTTTTGTTTTTTCGCTGTCTTTGAAAAATCCTTCATACTTTGACGATTCACTGAGGTTGATTCTCTTTGTCCAGAACAGTTTGGAATTTATTCCTTCAACCATTGTTGATTTTTCTTCCCTGATTTTGAATCCCATTTCACTTGGTATTTTTCCATAAACCTCAAGAGCCGTTTTGGGGTGCAGTTCACTCCATTGCTTCATCTGATGTTCTGCGGTCGTAATCCAAATTTCATTCAATCCCATTTTAAGAGCGTAGTCGTTTAGAGTGAGAATAAGCATTTTGCCCCAATCATCATATTTTTTTCTTAGGCCTGACTTAAGCTTGCTGTTGGCTATGTTGCTTTGAATGTTGGACACTATAAGCTTTCCTTTTGAAACCCTGAATCTTGCATAGCATATAGTGCCTTCAAAGTGTTTTTCCAGCGGTTTTTTTGGCATTGCGCTTTGTCTTTTTATTTCATTCAAATCTTCTTCAGAGGGGTAAAGCCCAAGCACAAAACTGGTTGAATTTATTCCCTCTAGTCTTGAAATTTTGAATAAGGCAGGGAAAACCTTGATTCCCATTGATCTTATTTTTTCAGCCGCCAGAGAATCTTTCAATTTTTCACGTAAAATATTAAATTCATTCAGTGAGTAGCGGCCCCTTTCATTTATTAATTTTCCAATATTATTGTTGTAGACTTTCCAACCTTGTGCTAGATTTGATAATTTTTCGCTAGATATTGAATCTAACCCTTCTGTTTTAATTTTGTTCTCGGCTTTTTTTATCAATTTTTGCATTAATTTGAAATTTTCGCGGTTAATTTTTTGTCCTGCAATCACGCCGTCATAGAGGTTAAGTTTTATTCCTGACTGCTCTCTTTCCTTTTCAGCAAGTCCTAGCGCTATATTCCGGTATTCTTTCTCTGTTTTGGCCTTGGCTAATTCCTGCTTTGTCTTTTCAAACCCTACTGCGTTTATAGCTTTTGCCACCGCTCCTACACTAGAATTAGGTATTCCAATGCTTAGCGCTTGCTTTACAGGTTCAGTACCTTCCATTTCAATTGCAAACGCTACTCTCCTAAAATTGTCGGGATATGCTTCCTTTAAAAGTTGTTCTGATTTTGGCCCGTGCATTTTCATTACGTGCCCTGCTAAGCCGAAATTTTTGTATCCGAAGTATTCTGCTTTATAAATTAAATTTTGATTTTCAGTTTTAACCGCCTTTTTTATTTTCTTTATAACCTCGTTGGGCCCGCCATTTTTAATTTCATCTATCTTGTACTGGTTTAAACCAGTCATTGAAATCACAGCATCTGGGTTTTTGAATCCTCTTTTTAGCAGATCGTTTCTCAATTCCTGAAGTCTTTCCATTAGTTGTATTTTTGTATGAATAAACTTTTAAAACGCTTTGAAAGAGCAATATTATTTTTTTTCAGTCGAGCATTTTTGCAATGCAGATTTTCTGCTCCAAGGCGGTTTCAATCATGTTTTTTTTGGTTTTTATTCCGTAAATCGCTGCGAGTTTTTGAAGGTTTTTCTTTTCCTTGCGTTCAATCCCAATGCTTTTCAAAACGTTTTTTTCAATTTTGTTTGGGGAAATTATGCACGCTGTTTTTCCAGGTCTTGTGAATTCCACTGCCTTTTGGATGTTGTTAGTGCATGCAAGCGCGCTAAGCCATTCAAGTTCGAATGTTTTGGCGTGGTTTTTTTTTCGGAAAGATTTATAAGCTATGAAGTGACTATAATCTAGCAGTTTTTCGGAATAGCCGAGCTCCGGTTTTGTCAGTATGGCGTGAAATTTTACAAGTTTTTCAATCGCTTCAGGCAGGGGCTTCAAAAGCTCTACGAAATAGATTTTCATTTTTAATTAATGAAAGAGAAGGATTTTAAATTTTTTTAAAAGAAATAAAGCAATAATTAAAAGTTCAAACAAATGGTGATTTGAGAATTGGTTCAGTATCATGGAAGAAGCAACACCAAAAGAAGCGGTTCTGGAGGAGTTAAGAAGACATTCAGAGACAAGAGGAAGAGTGCGGTAGGAGGTTTCTTTTCTGAAACAAAACTTGTGAAAGACAAGGAATTGAGAAAAGTAGTAAGAGTAAGAGGAGGCAGTTTGAAGGTCAAGGCGCAGAAAATCGCAATGGCAAACGTTTCGGATGGAAAGGGAAAAACAAGCAAGCTTAAGATAATAAACGTGGTTTCAACTCCAAGCAACGCCCTATATGCCAGGGAGAACGTAATAGTTAAGGGAAGTGTTCTTGAAGTTGAAGGCGGAAAGGTTAAGGTAAGCAGCAGGCCCGGACAGGACGGTGTTGTAAACGCCGTTTGGATTGAGCATTCAAAAGCAGAATCAAAGCCTGCATCCAAACCGAAATGAATTTAAACATTTAAACATATACATTCAATCACTTCTTGTGACAGGGGAGTAACCTTCGGGTTGAGAACCTTTGATAATTTGAATTAAAGTGTTGAGTTAAACTGAGTTGAAATTTTAATGGACTTCACAAAATCGCTTAGATTGGCAGTCGATTCCGGCAAGGTTACGTTCGGAAAGGACAGCGTAAGGAAAATATGCCTCAACGGAGGAGCAAAGCTGGTGGTGGTGGCGAAGAACTGCCCTACTGAAGTTAAAAGCGACGTTGAAAGGTTCTGCTCTTTGAGCGAAATAAAGCTGATAACTTTTGACGGTTCAAGCATAAATCTTGGAGTGGCTTGCGGAAAGCCTTTTCCTGTGAGCGCATTAGCCGTAATAGAAGAGGGGAATTCCGACATTCTTAAAGAGGTTTAAAAAAATGGTTTCATGGAGCAATGATGATTTCAAGATTCTAAGCGACCTTCAGATGAAAACAGGCGTGAAGGCTAAGGATGTGATATCCTTTGATCAGAATCTTATTTTTCTTGTGGTTCCAGAAGACATAAAGAAATTCACTCCAGAGTTAAACTCAATTTTCAAGAGAAAGGTTGTTTTTCTTCAGGATTGCGAGACTCCGGCTGAAATGATAAAAAAATGGCTTGGCTTCAATCTTATTGAAGTTAAAGATTCTGGAAACACGATACTTGTAAAAGTAGAGGACAGCAAGAGGGGGGCTGCAATAGGCAGGGCTGGTTGGAACATTTCAGTGCTAAACGCAGCGCTTAAAAAAAAATTCGGGGTTTCCGCTAAGGTGGTTTGATAAAAATGGCTAACGGTTTATTTGCTGGAAGATTGCTCAAGAGAAGCAGAAGCAAGAAAAGATGGCTCAAGAAATGGTGGAAGAGGAAGGCTCTTGGCCTAAAGGAAAAATACGATCCTCTTGAAGGAGCTCCAAGCGCTACAGGACTGGTTATTAAAAAGGAGGGAAAAGAGCAGAAGCAACCTCACTCTGGAATAATAAAATGCGTGAAGGTTCAGCTTATAAAAAATGGAAAGAAGGTTTCAGCCCACTGTCCAAATGACAAGGCGATAGATTATATTGAAGAGCACGACGAGGTAGTCATAGTTGGATTGGGAGGGTCTCAAAGAGGGCAGATGGGTTCAATTCCAGGAGTAAGATACAAGGTAGTTTCGGTAAACGGCGTTGACCTTGAAGAGTTGAGATCGAAGAGAAAAGAAAAACCTAAGAGATGATTTGAAGTGGATGCAAAACTTTTTGGAAAGTACGAATGGAGCGTTGAAATAAAAGACAAAACGCTTGCGCAATACATAGCGCTTACTCCAGTTATCACTCCGCACTCGCATGCAAGGACCGCGAATAAGCATCTCAGCAAGGGAAAGGTAAACGTTGTCGAAAGGCTTGTAAACAAGCTTATGAGAGGCGGTACCGGTGAGAAGGTTGGAGGAAAGCTTATACGAACCCATGGAAAGCTTCAGGGCAAAAAGGCGAAAGCGCTTAAAATAGTTAAAAACGCCTTTGAAGAAATAGGCAAGAAGGGAAAGAACCCTCTTCAGATTTTAATAATTGCTATTGAGAACTCCGCTCCTAGGGAAGACGTTACAAGAATAAGGCTTGGGGGCGTGGCGTATCAAAACGCGGTTGATATTTCAGCTTTAAGAAGGCTTGACGTTTCGCTTAGAAACTTGACTCTGGCGGCTATAATTAACTCTTTCAACAAAAAGCTTTCAATGAGCGGCGCGTTGGCCGACGAGCTTTTGAAAGCAAGCGAAAACTCGCAGGATTCTTATGCTGTCAAGAAAAAGAATGAAATTGAGAGAATGGCTAAAAGCGTGAGATGATTTTAAAATGGCGACAAAGGAAAACGTAGTGCATCACGTTGCTGGTTTGATGAATAACCAGGAGAACATTAGGAACATCGGCATAGTGGCTCATGTGGACCATGGCAAGTCAACCCTTTCAGACTCGCTTGTAGCTAAGGCAGGTTTGATTTCAAAGCAGCTTGCAGGGGAGCAGAGGGTTTTGGATTTCGAGCAGATTGAGCAGCAGAGGGGAATAACCATTAAAGCGGCTAACATTTCAATTCCATTGAACCACAAGGGCACGGATTATCTTATAAACCTTATAGACACTCCAGGTCACGTTGACTTCGGAGGCCACGTTACAAGGGCGCTTAGAGCGGTTGACGGAGCGGTTCTGGTGGTGGATTGCGTTGAGGGTATAATGCCTCAGACTGAAACAGTCCTAAGGCAGGCTTTGAGGGAGAAGGTGAAGCCTGTTTTATTCATAAACAAGATAGATCGTTTCATAACAGAATTGAAGCTTGATTCCAATGCAATGCAGCAGAAATTCCTTAAAATAATAACCGGGGTAAACAAGCTTATAAAAGATTTTGCAAGCGACGAGTTCAAGGAGAAATGGCAGATAAAAGTTGAAGAAGGAAACGTGGCGTTCGGAAGCGCTTTCAACAAGTGGGCCATATCCTATCCCGTAATGAAGGAAAAGAACATAAGCTTCAAGCAGATGTACGATTTCTGTCAGAAAGGGGATCATTCAACCCTTCAGGAGTTCGCCCCGCTTGACGATGTTATAATTGAAATGATAATAACCCATTTGCCTAACCCTCTTCACGCGCAGAAATACAGAGTTCCAGTCATATGGCACGGAGAACTTGAAAGCGAGATAGGGAAAACCATGCTTGAATGTGATTCAAAGGGGCAATTGGCTTTCGGAGTAACCGCTATTCAAACAGACCCGCATGCAGGGGAGGTTGCTGTGGGGAGGGTTTACAGCGGTGTTTTGAAGAAGGGGGACGAGGTTTACCTTTCATCGCATTACAAAAAGGAGAAAGTACAGCAGGTTGCTATTTACATGGGTCCGGACAGAGTTGTTCTTGATCAGGCGTCGGCCGGAAACATTGTAGCGTTGGTTGGGCTTAAAGACGTTACTGCCGGGGAAACTATTTCTTCAGATGAGATAACGCCGTTCGAGCAGATAAAGCATCACAGCGAGCCGGTCATAACTAAAAGCATAGAGGCTAAAAATCCGAAAGATCTTGTAAGGCTTATAGAAGTGTTGCACAAGTTCGCAAAGGAAGACCCTACGCTTAGAGTTGAAATAAACCAAACCACTGGAGAGCACTTGTTGAGCGGTATGGGAGAGCTTCACCTTGAAATAATTGAAACCAAAATAAAAGAGGAGAAGGGAATAGAAATCGTAACCAGCAAGCCAATAATAGTTTATCACGAGACTATAACCGGACAGGGACCTACCCTTGAGGGAAAGAGTCCTAACAAGCACAACAAGTTCAAGGTCAGTGTTGAACCTCTTGAAGAGGGGGTTATAAAAGCGTTCGAGGAAGGGGAAGTGGACGACAAGATGAAAGGAAAGGACCTTCAGGAAAGGCTTATCAAGGCAGGTCTTCCAAGACCTGAGGGAAGAAAAGTGCTTGACGTTTTCAGGGGAAACCTTTTCGTTGACGCTACAAAGGGAGTTCAGGGTTTGCAGGACGTTATGGAGTTGCTGATTGAGGGTTTTGAAGAGGCCATGAAGGAGGGTCCTCTTGCAAAAGAAAACTCCGTTGGAGTCAAAGTCAAGCTTGAAGACGCTCTTATTCACGTGGACCCTGCCCATAGAGGGCCTTCGCAGATAATCCCTGCTATCAAAAGGCCTCTATATGCCGGAATGCTCTACGCTGGATGCATTCTTCTTGAGCCTAAGCAGAAATTGGTTGTCACCTGCCCAAGCGATTACATGAGCGGGGTCATAGGTCAGGTTCAGAGCAGAAGGGGTCAGATAACTTCAATAGAACAGGAGGGGGAGCTTGTCATAATAAACGCAAAAGTTCCTGTAAGCGAGATGTTCGGATTTTCTTCAGAAGTCAGAAGCGCTTCGCAGGGAAGGGCTGCCTGGTATGTAGAGTACGCTGGCTACGAGAAGCTTCCGCCGGACCTTCAAAACCAGGTTATTCTGAGCATAAGGAAGAGGAAGGGAGAGCCAGAGCAACTGCCTACCGTGTCAACTTTTCTTGATTGATAAAATAGTTTATTAAGTTTTACGCTTAATCTATTGTTTTAATGGACTTGCTTTTGTTTTATGAAATTGTTTTTTCTCTGATTTTCCTGTTTACTTTAGGGTCTAACTTGTTTTTTATATTCAAAATGACTGAAATATCTAAGAAATTCAAGTCTAAATTGATTAGTAGTTTTCTTGAAAAGGAAAGAAACGTCGCGTCCTCGCTCCTTGTCGTAAAACTTGCCATAAGCGGATTCATGATAATTTTAATTACAAGCCTTATTTATTTTAAGGAGCTTGGCGTTTTGGCGGTAGATTTAGATCTTGTGATTTTACTGGTGGGCGTTGTGCTAGTGGCTTTTGCAGGCTACAGGGCGGTTTCAAAAACAAAAGAGATGACAACTGAATATGGTTTTAGATAACGAGATAACCTTAATCTATGCTTTATTTGCCGCGATGCTTGTGTTCAATTTTTTGGACTTCTACATAATGCTTGACTCTATGAGGAGGCTGAGCGTTGAAAGTTGGGTGTACAAAATGCTGAAGCTGGATGCGGAACTCACCATAGCATTCATAATATTCGAAATATCCGGTTTGTATCTTGTTATACTGGCGGCTAACGGATCTTTCAGCTCGGTTTTTGCGGTTACGACCGCCCTGTTTGCCATGTCCACAATAGCGATATCCTACATTGCGTTTAGTATAATAAAGCAGATTGAAAACTTCACAAACAAGCTTGAAAAACTGCAAAAATAGCAAGCTGTTTCCTTTAAAAAAATAAATTTAAGATGCAATTTCACAACCAAAAAATTATTAATAAATAATCCCTTTTAATTATTTATGGATTTGATTACTGTGTATTTTTTTGTATTTGCCGCGTTTTTGATTCTGGCTTTTGCTTCAAACGTTTTTTTCACTTTAAAGCTTAACTACCTAAAGACTCAGTTTCATTCAGAAATAGGGGAGTGGCACGAACTTATGCGCAACGTTTCGCTTTCAATACTTGTCATAAAGATAGCGGTTGGTGCTTTCATAATATTATTTCTGTCAGAATCGGCAGGTTTCATGGTTGGAATTTGCAAACTTATAGTGTATCCCGACCTTTTACTGTTTTTTATAGGAACAATACTGCTTGTTATAACTGGAAGACGCTTCATATTCAAAACTAACGATTTGGCGAATAACTATGGATTCAATAATTGAGCTTGGAATCATCCTTTTAATTGGCGTGTTTGTTATAGTGCTTAATCTGATTGATTTGGTGCAGGAGTTTATTTTAATTAAGCGGGTAAATAAAGGAAGTATTCTGCATTCAGTCACAAGTCTTGAAATCAAGCTAACAATATCATTTGTGCTTTTCGAGCTTTCAAGCCTTTATTTAATATTCTTGCTTGTTGAAAAATCGCCATTGGATATTTATTTTGAACTGGCTACAGCACTGTTTGGTTTTTCAATACTTCTCATGACCTACCTTGCATTTGCATTCGTGTCAAAGACTGAGAAGTTTTCAAAACTTTTCAAGAACCTCAACACAAAGCGGTCGGATAAAAAGCGTTCAAAGTAACGGTTTGTCTTATAAAAAGTTTTTTAAGTTTGAGCCGCTTTGCTTTATGTAATGTTCTTCGATAAAAAGAAAAAACAATTACAACATTCGCTTAAATGGAGCATTCCTGAAGCTAGAAAGACTGCTGAACTTAAAGAGGTTAACCAAGCTATTGAAACGCTCAAGGTAAAGGCAAAATTTTTAAGCGGAGGGCAATTCAAAGACGTGATATATTCCAAGCAGTTCGGAGATACAGTTTTTGCATATTTCATAATAAGAACCGATGCGCGTACAGAGGAGGAGAAGCTTATCTTTGACGGGTACATGCTTGAGGAGGATGAAAAACTCAACTTTGACGTTTCAAGTTCTTACTCGATAATGCCCAACCTTGAAAGGATGGGCTATTTCGAGGTGTTTGAGAGAAACATAACCCTTTGGAGTTTTTCCTATGCCGGCTTGCCAGTAAACGTGTATAGCGTGGATGGTTTCGGGGATTTTATTGAAGTAACTTTGCCTCAAACAAAATTGGAAAATGCCAGAAAAGTTGCTGAGAGCAATTTGCTTAAAATTTTACACGCGTTGGGAATTGATCCGGCGGAGATACTTGAAACTGATTTGATAACTCTGCAGCTTTCAAAGATGATAGAGGAACAGCAAAAGCGGGGTTAGTCCTCTTCGTCGTCGTCGTAATCCCAGCCTTCTTCGTCTTCGTCCTCTTCGTCTTCGTCCTCTTCGTCTTCTTCCTCAGGCCTTTTTTTGGCCAACTCAAACTTCATTTAACTTTCACCTTTTAAAAATTTTATTTTTGATTTGATTTAAAGCTTTTAAATGTTTTGCTTGGTTTTTTTAAATCAATTTCAGAATGTTTTCAACGCCAGTTTTTTAAGACTTTTCACCCAGTCAACGTCGTCGGTTTTAATGTTTTTTATCTTTCCAAGCATTGTTTCAGCGGAAATCTTTTTTGTCATGTCTATTTGAATTGTTTTTCTGTAATTGTTGCCACTTTTTATAAAGCAATAGTCAAGCGCTTCAGCCATTACGTTTTCCATTATCTTGTCTTGTGAATACTTCCTTTTTTCAAGTCTTTGTTTCAAAACTTCGGGCTTGCATCTTAAAACAACAGCCACTGAGCATGGAATCTTGAATTCGCATGCCAGGTGTCCTTCTACTATAAAGCTTTTCAAGCCTTTTATCCTTTTTAAAACAGTTTTTTTCAGAACGCCAAGGTTAACATCTCCTTCAGAATCGTAGGGCTTTGCTATTTTGTTTAGTTCTATCAATTCCCACCCGGTTTTATTTGACAATTGCCTTGAAATTGAAGTTTTTCCGGTTCCAGGCGTTCCGGTTATTACCACTTTCATAATCATTCAGTCCCTTGCGAACTTTATCTTGTCTACCGCGCTTCTTGCTTTCTCCATTTTATCCTTGAAGTTTTCCATGAAATCTTCCATGATCCTCAAAGCGTTGATTTTATCCTCGCCGCACAACAGCTTTCCTTTTCTGCAGTTATTGTAAACTTGTTCAAGGCTTTCATCGTTGAGAAAATGATCTTTGTACAACTCGAAAATCATGCATTTGTCAGGGTCGCCTCCTAGCTTTCTCTGCTCGTCCACGCTGTCCCTTCCACCTGTGAGAGTGTTCATTATCTTTTTTTTAAGTTCAAAATCTGGAATGTTTATCACTCCGAGTGGTTCTGACTTTGACATCTTATTCTTTCCGCTCAAGCTTGGAAGAAGCTTTTGATAAAGTGAGCTTGGGCTGAAGTAACCTCTTTCCTTGAATTTTCTAGCAAGGTCTCTGGAAAGCCTTATGTGCGGTTCCTGATCCACCCCGCATGGAATTATCGTTGGGGCTGGCTCTTTTGTTTGAGGGTAAAAAATATCCCCCATTTGATAGAAAGCAGCCATCATTTTTCCCGGATCGTTGTCACCGTAAATAGCCTTAAACTCGTTCTCAGTCACTTTTTTAGAACACTCGTAAGCGGTTTTAAGCACGGTGGTATTTTCAGATTGGAAGTAAAAGGTGGTTTTTTTAGGGTTTAGCCCCATTGCGATGTACGCGGGAATGTGAATTTCAATTGCCCTCCTCCTAGCTTCTTCAATGCTGACCCCTCTTGTTGACAGTGATTCAAGGTCTGCTATAACGAAAAAAGTCTCTGCGCCATGATCTTGAAAATATTTTATATTGTCAACCGCCATCTTGTTGCCTAAGTGAAGGTTTTCGCTTGAAGGTTGAATTCCCGTCAAGGCGTAAAATTTTTCATTTTTTCTTATAGCGTCGCTTATAATCTTCAAATCCCTTCCTCCGAAGAACACTCCCCTCTTCATTTGATCTGTAGGCTCTTCGAACTCTCCTGCGTTTAGCAGTTCCAAGCCGAAATTCTTTATAATCTTATCCTGATTTACTAAGTTGGATCCCCATGGGTCTACTTCAACTTCCATAAACAAGATTTAGGGATAAATATTTAAAACATTATTGCCTTTGATAACCTCTGATGAATTAATGAGAAGATTCAAAATAATTGAAAAGAAGATACAGGAGAATATTCTAATACTGACAATAGAAACCGAAGACGGCGGGCCATTCAATTTCGAGGCAGGCCAGTTTGCGTCAATATCAATCCCTGGATTTGGCGCAAAACCCGCGTTTTTCTCAATCGCCTCTCCGCCTGCGTGGTCGAACAAACTACAATTCACCATAAATATTGTTGGTTTGAGGACAAAGAAGCTAAGTGAAATGAACGTGGGTGAAATTCTTGAGGTTAACGGGCCGTTCGGAAAAATGAGAATACCTGAACTTGAAATGATTTTCATAGCTGGCGGGGTTGGAATAGCGCCTTTTCTCTCAATGATGCGGGAAATAAAAGAAAAAAATCTTGACAGAAAGGCAACTCTATTCTACAGCGTAAGAAACCCTTCGTTGATTCTGTTCAAGGATGAGCTTGATAACTACAACAAAACCCAAAACCTCAAAACTTGCATTACCTTAACTGATGAAGTGCCGAGTTGGGTAGGGTTGAAGGGTAGAATATGCCCTGAAATGGTCAATAAGTTCATAAACGACGTACAAGACAAAAAGTACTTTATTTGCGGGCCTACTAAAATGGGTTTGGCGATGAAGGAAATGCTGATGCAGATGGGGGTTAAAGAGGAAAATATAGACATGGAAGCGTGGGGATAGCGTTTCTTAGTTAATTTTTTATATTATATTGTTCAAACTTTTTTAGTTGGTTTTAAATTTTTCAAGTTAAAACTCTGCCTTAAAATGAATAGGAACGCGCAGAAATACGCTATAATTGTAAATATGTCAGCGAAGTTGAATGGAATTATAGCGCCAGACGCGTTTATGGGAATGTTCAAAAAATCACTTAAAAACATGAAAAAAACTGCGGCTAGCATTAATCCGTATGTTTTAAAGAAAAGGTTTGTGTGAACCATTATAAGAATCGAAATCAAGCCTGCTAGTAGAATAACGTCTATAATTGGCGGGATTATTGCTAAAAGCTTGGTTATAAAACCTACTTTTGATGCTAATACTAATTCAATATTTCCACTAAACAATAAAACAACTAAAAGAGTTAAAATCACGCTTGCAGCTATTTTCAATGGTGTTTTTCTTATGTAAACGTCTTCAAAAAGAAGATAAAGCGTCACTATAAACAAAAAATAAGCTACAAGAAGCAGCGTGTCATCCAATCCAAGAACGTTAAATCCAATTCCTTCAAGTATCATCAAAAACCCGCTAACCGCTAAAATAATAAAAGAGTAATTCAGCGCTTTCAAGCTCTTAAGTTTTTCAGTAATTCCGTTGAAGTGAAGCGCGCATACTATTAAGCTTGAGAAAAGAAGATTAATTAAACCTAAATATACTTCGTATAATGAATCTGGAATAATTTTAACAAAATAGGGAAGTATAGAAAAAACAAGCAAAGCTAGTCCAACCCAAAACCAACTTTTATTCAAGCCGTTTTTCATTTTTAGAAGCATTTGCAATAAAGTCTTTTAAAACTTTCTTTTAAAATTAAAAAACGCCGTTCTTGTTTTCTAAACGCCAAACCGTTTGAATAGCGGTTTTTTAATGTAGTCCATTAATAAGAAGAATATGATTGAAATGGCGAAAACTAGAATTATTGAGGATAGGGGTATAGCTGTTATCAAAAACCCATAGTATGAAATCAAAACTCCCGCTACTATCCCAATAACGCTTGAAATTACTATATATTTGCTTGGCTTGGTTTTCCAGAAATCTTTAGGTGTTCTAATATTGAACAGCACGAGTTTGTCGTCAACGTCGAAAAGCAGGAAGACAACTGTCTGAAGAGCGGCAACACTCAAACCTAGGTAAATAGAATTCAATAACCAAACGATTACCGCCTCAATTATGAGGAACCCCCCGAAAATGGCCGAAGCGCTCATTATAGACTTGACGTTCCACTTTGCCGGCTTTTCAGAATACTCTACGTTGTCTGTTGAAATAGAAACGGTTACAATGTCATTTGTGAACATTAAGAGAATAAGGAGGAATGGGGTTATGGCGAAGTCGTGGAAAAGCAGGAACATCAAAGCCACGAATCCTACTATTTCAAAAACTTTAATTACCTTAATCATGGTGTAGATTTTCATTCTTTCGAAAATACGCCTGCTTTCTTTTACTGCTTCTATTATAACATCTATTCCGCTTTTTGTGAGTATCATGTCGGCAGCGCTCTTTGCCACGTCTGTTGCGTTTTCAACCGCTATTCCCACCTCCGCCTGCTTCAAGGCGGGAGAGTCGTTGACTCCGTCTCCTGTCATTCCCACTATATAATTTTTGTTTTGCAATGCCTTTACTATAGTGTATTTGTTTTCAGGGTATACGTCGGCGAATCCGTTTGCGCTTTCAATCAAATTGCTTAAATTTTCGTTTTCGTTCTCGCTTGTAATATCCACTATGTTGCCTCCTATTTCAAGCTCTTCGGCTATTTCGCTTGCAACTGCTATGTTGTCTCCTGTTATCATTTTGACTTCTACCCCCATCTCTTTCAAATCCTTAACCAATTCTTTTGAGTCCGATCTTGGAGAGTCGTACAGGGCTATCAATCCTGCAAGTTTCCAGTTAGTGTTCTTCTTAACTGCCACCGCTATTGTTCTGAAGCCTTTTTTTGCAAATTCAAGGACTGCCTCCTCTGCTTTTTTTCCATCAGCTTCGCTTAAATCGCATAATTTGAAAATGACGTGCGGAGCTCCTTTTGAAACTGAATATCCTTTTAAAACGCTTTCAGTTCTTTTCGTGGAAGGGTCGAACGGCGAGAAGCTCAACTGGTTTTCTAATGTGAGGTTTTTTGCCCTGTCCAAAACCGCGTTGTCTATGGGATCGTTGTCCTCCCTTCTTGAAGCTTCAGCAGCGTACTTTATGACGTTTTCTTCATCTAATCCAAATGATTTAACTTCTTTTACTGAAATTTTGTTTTCGGTTAGAGTTCCAGTCTTGTCTGCGCATAAAACGTTCATTGTGGAGACTTCTTCTATTGATTCAAGCTTTGTAACCAATATGGATTTTTTTGCAAGTCTTTCGCTTCCCAACGCCATGGTTACTGTGAAAGCCGCAGACAGCGCTACTGGGATTGACGCTATAAGCAAGACAAGAAGAAATTCAACAAGTGTCATGATTTCTGCGTGAACCACTAATTCGCCGTAAACAAACATCAAAACTACTATTACTGAGTCGGCTAGTACAAGATATTTTATGATATTCATTATAGCGTCCTGCAGGTGTGATCTTGGCCTTGCTCTTTCCACAAGCTTTGCAGTTTTGCCGTAAAGCGTTTCGTACCCTGTTCCAACAACAACGCAGCTTGCCTCTCCTTTTCTTGCAATCGAGCCGTTGTACAAAACATCGCCATTGCCTTTTGTCTTCGGAAGAGATTCGCCAGTAATGACAGAATCGTCGGCTTCAACCTCTCCGTTTGTGAATATCTTAGCGTCGGCTGGAATTATGTCTCCTGCTCTAACCCTTATAACGTCTCCTGGAACAAGCATTCTTGCAGGGATCTCCTTCCACTCGCCTGATCTAAGAACCCTTGCGGTTGGGGCAAGCCTTTCTTTAAGAGCTTCCATTGACTTATCCGCTCGATACTCCTCGAAAAAGCTTATGATTGCGTTGAATATCAAAAGCGCGAGTATTATGTAAAAGTCCCTCATGTTGCCTAAAAAGAAAGATAGTATCATAACTGCCCAAAGCAGGAGCTCTACAGGGCCTGTGAATTTTTTGGCAAACAAAAGAAGGTAGTTTGGTTTTTCTGTCTTAATTTCATTGAATCCGTATTTTTTCAGCTTAATTCCAGCATCTTCTTCTGACAAGCCTTTTTCGTCAAACACAGTTGACTCGTCGGTTATGCTTTTTGATTTTGCGCTTGAATCAGCCATAAGCGTTTATGAATAGGGTTAAACGTTTAATAATATTTTTATCAAACATTTTGAAATTTTAAATTTTGCTATTTTTTAAGAATTATTCCATAGTGGTCCTTTCCACCGTTGAATTCCTTTTCTAGTTTCATCCAATTAAAGTATTTAAGATAATCTTTTTTTGAAAGTCTTAATTCTTGCGGAGGGCCGAAATTGGTATTTTTCTTTTCCCAGTCGATTACAAAAACCCTGCCGTCATCCTTCAAAATCCTTTTGATTTCTGTAACCGCGGTTTTTTTGTCTTCAAAATCGTGGAATGAGTTTGCCATAAAAACAACATCAACGCTTTTACCATCAATTTTGCTCAAATCGTTA